>JAIDQZ010000068.1 GCA_029062005.1 Muribaculaceae bacterium
GTGTAGAGAGGGTCGCCGTATCCGTTGAGCTCCCAGCAGCCCGGCACCTTTATGGTGTCCCACCCTTTGTCGTTGAAGTCCTTTTTCCAGAAGTCAGTAGGACGGGAAGATGCATCGTTGACCCAGCTGAACTTCCAGTCGCCGTTGAGCGAAAGATAGTTTGCGGAATTCTTCCTGTCTTCCTTGAAGGAGCCTTTCTCCCCTTTCTTGAAGGCGAATGCTTCAGAACGCATGGGAGCGCGGTTGACGGCATTCACTTCAGGATCGAGCCATTCCTTGAAAGTCTGAGCCGAGCATGGGGCACCGAGCATCATGACCGCGATACCGGTGAATAATATCTTTTTCATGGTATAAGACGAAAGTGAGAATTGAGAACTGAGAATTTGTTGCTGGCCATGCCGATAATTCTCAATTCTAAATTCTCAATTTTCAATTAAAAATTAGACTGTGAGGATTTCCTTTTCCTTTACGGCGAAGATCTCATCGATTTTCTTGAGATATTTGTCGTGGAGCTTCTGTACGTTGGCTTCTGCATCTTTCTCGGCGTCTTCGCTCAGACCCTGCTTTATTTCCTTTTTCAGTCCGTCGATAGCCTCACGGCGGGCATTGCGGACAGACACCTTGGCATTTTCGGCTTCAGCCTTGCACTGCTTCACAAGTTGCTTACGGCGGTCTTCGGTGAGAGGCGGGATGCAAAGACGGATCACCTCGCCGTTGTTTTCGGGAGTGACACCGAGATCGGAATCTATGATAGCCTTCTCGATGACGCGGAACATCGATTTCTCCCACGGTGTGATGGCGATGGTACGTGCATCGGGCACCGAAACGTTTGCCACGTTGGAGATAGGAGCCTGGCTTCCGTAGTAGTCGACGCGTATTCCGTCGAGGAGTTTAGCAGATGCCTTTCCGGCACGTATGCGTGCCAGGGTCTCTTCCAGATAGTCGGCGGCAAGTTCCATCGACTCCTGGGCATTGTCGAGATATTCTTTTACTTCCATGGTTAGTTTTAATGCATAATGCACAATTCATAATGCATAATTCAAAGACAATGCATGATTCTTAGTGCGTAATGCATGATTTATTTAGTTAATTATTAATTATTAATAGACGAGAGTGCCTACATTGTCGCCCTGCATCATCTTCATAAGGTTGCCCTCCTTATCCATGTTGAAGACGTAGATAGGCATGCTGTTTTCCTTGCAGAGGGCGGTGGCAGTGAGATCCATCACCTTGAGACCCATAGAAATCACAGCGTCGTAGGTGATCTTGTCGAATTTGGTCGCCTTAGGATCTTTCTCTGGATCGGCGGTGTAGACACCGTCGACACGTGTGCCTTTCAGCATTACGTCAGCCTCTATCTCTATGGCACGGAGTGCGGATCCGGTGTCGGTAGTGAAGAATGGCTGCCCCGTGCCGCAGCTCATGATAGCTACCTTGCCGTGCTTCATGGCATCGATCGCCTCCCACTTGCTGTAGGGCTTTCCGATGGGGAACATTGGAATCGCAGTAAATACCTGTGCCGGCTGCCCGAGAGATTCGAGGGCAGACGAGAGAGCGAGAGAGTTGATGACAGTGGCGAGCATCCCCATCTGATCGCCTTTCACACGGTCGAAACCTTTTGCCGCGCCGGAAAGACCACGGAAGATATTGCCACCTCCGATCACAATTCCGATTTCGACACCAGCCTGAGCTATTTCCTTGATCTGCCGGGCATAAGACTCAAGACGGTCGCGGTCTATGCCATATCCCTGCGCTCCCATCAGAGACTCTCCGGAGAGCTTGAGCAGTATTCTTTTGTATTCCATGTCAGATTTTATTTTGCAGTGAAAGCATGATGCAGACACATTGTTTATGATAGACACAAAGTTATTAAAAAATTCCCGACTTCCCAAATCAACTCTCGTTTTTTTTTATTAACTTTGTGGAAAATCATATTATATATGAAAATTAGAAATATTATATTGTGCGCGTTTGGATGCGCATGGAATATGGCATCTGCAGCCAACGTGAGCAGTCCTGACGGGCGGCTTACGGTGACTACCTCCCTGACAGCAGAGGGATGTCCGGTGTATTCAGTGACATATGACGGACAGCCGATACTTCTCGAATCGCCGCTCGGTTTTGTCTCAAATCTCGGCGACTTTTCCAAAGGACTGACTCTCACCGGAGAGAAGAAGGGAAAGGTGGAAAAATCGTTTGACCAGACGAAGATAAAGAAAAGCCATATCGACTGGATAGCCAATACCCTGACAGAAAGCTACACAGCCGGAAAAAACCGCGATATAAGCATAGAGTGGCAGGTGGGAGACAATGACATAGCTTTCCGCTATGTAATACCAGTGGAGGGAAAAACCAGAAGCATGATCATCGAGAAGGAAGCTTCAGGCTACCGTTTTCCGGAATTTACAACCACGTTCCTCACCCCCCAGAGTGATGCGATGGTGGGCTGGAAACGCACCAAACCCTCATATGAAGAAAACTACAAGGCTGACGCGCCGCTATCCGATCCATCCGAATTCGGACACGGGTTCACGTTTCCGGCTCTCTTCCGTGTGGGAGACAACGGCTGGGCACTGCTGACTGAAACCGGCGTGGACGGCTATTACTGCGGAAGCCGACTGGGTGATTATAACGATGGCGTTTTCACCATCGAATACCCGATGGCTGAGGAAAACAACGGCAACGGGAGTGCGGCTCCCGCCATAAGCCTCCCCGGCAAAACACCCTGGCGCACCATCACCGTGGGCAAGACTCTGAAACCTATAGTGGAGACAACTATTCCCTGGAATCTTGTGGAGCCTCTATATGAATCGGATTTCGATGTAAAGCCCGGGCGCGGCACCTGGAGCTGGATACTCTGGCAAGACAAGTCAATAAACTATGACGACCAGATAAGGTATATAGATTTCGCGGCGGATATGGGCTATCAGAACGTGCTTGTCGACAACTGGTGGGACACTAACATCGGCAAGGAGGGAATAGAGCGACTTGCAAAATACGCACAGTCGAAGGGTGTGAATCTGCTAATATGGTATTCATCGTCGGGCTGGTGGAACGACATAGAGCAGGGTCCGATCCACAGGATGTCGCGTCCCATCCCGCGTAAAGAGGAGATGAAGTGGCTTGAAAGCCTTGGCATAAAGGGGATCAAGGTAGACTTCTTCGGAGGCGACAAGCAGGAGACCATGCGCCTTTATGAGGATATTCTCAGCGATGCCAACGATCACGGCATAAGCGTGATCTTCCACGGATGTACGATGCCGCGAGGATGGGAACGCATGTATCCCAACTATGTGGGCAGCGAGGCTGTGCTTGCATCTGAGAATCTTGTATTCAGCCAGGATTTCTGCGATATCGAGGATTTCAACGCCACGCTGCATCCATTCATCCGCAACGCTGCCGGTGTGATGGAATATGGAGGCACGGTACTCAATAAGCGCCTCAACAGAGGCAACGACGGGGGTACTGTCCGACGCACTTCTGATGCCTTCCAGCTTGCCACATCGATACTTTTCCAGAATCCTGTCCAGAATTTCGCACTCGCTCCCAACAACCTTACAGATGCTCCGGCAGATGCTATAGCGTTCATGAAGCAAGTGCCTACCACATGGGACGACACAGTCTTCATCGACGGATATCCGGGGAAATACGTGGTGCTTGCGCGTAAAAGCACAAACGGGAAATGGTATATAGCGGGAGTATCGGCGACTGAAGAGCCGCTTAAACTGAATCTTGACCTTCCGATGCTTGAGAAAGGACAGGAAGTGACGCTCTACTCAGAAGAAGGCAAGACACCTCTGACCGCTAAGACTATGAAAGTTAAGAATCCGGGTAAAGTGCAGATGACACTTAAGAAAAGGGATGGCTTTGTGATAGTTGCTGACTGATACTGTCTAAGGTCCCATTTTTTATGAGATGGGGCCTTAGAAAAGTTGAGACCCGCGCCTCGGGGGAGGCAACGGGTCTCGGGGGATAGGATGGATTTGGGGAGTAGCCCATAGCAGAGTCGAACTGCTCTTTAGAGAATGAAAATCTCTCGTCCTAACCGATAGACGAATGGGCCATCATTCAGCAAGCCGAAATTTTACTTTGCGGCTGCTGTAAGCTTGTTGATGTGAATCTGAAGACCGCTGCAAAGGTTGGCAGCCTTATTCTTGGAGATCACGTTCTTTCTGCCAAGACGCTGGAGAAGTGCGCTCACCTTTTCGTAAGCAGCCTGTGCTTCTGCTACATCTTCCATCTTGCGGACCTTACGCACTGCATTGCGTGCTGTCTTAGCCCAATAACGGTTCTCAAGTCTGCGCTTCTCAGCCTGACGGATTCTTTTAAGTGATGACTTATGATTTGCCATTTCTGTATTCTATACTTTTATTATTATTTGTAGCCCATAGCAGAGTCGAACTGCTCTTTAGAGAATGAAAATCTCTCGTCCTAACCGATAGACGAATGGGCCTCCTTTTGCAACAGCAATTTATCCGGAATACCGGCTTGTGCTATTTTGCGACTGCAAAGTTAATGCTCTTTTTTGATTCCACCAAATTTTTCAGCATTTTTTTACTCTTTCCCGATTAATTTTCTTATCTTTGCAGGAGGAAAGGGCTTTTTTTAGTTGTGGAGTTGTTGGGTTTTTGAGTTGTGGGGTTGTTGGGTTGTTTAGTTGTGGAGTTGTGGGGTTGGGGAGTTAATATAACCCGTTCCCCTTGTCCCCAAAGCTAAAAACCTCACAACTTCCCAAACTAAACAGCCACAAAACTCCACAACCCAACAACTCCACAACCCAACAACCCCACAACCCCACAACCCAACAAC
>JAIDQZ010000069.1 GCA_029062005.1 Muribaculaceae bacterium
CAAGTCTCATCAGTCATGATGCCCGCATCATTCCTTCTTCAACTTGCAAAAATCACTCGCCCAAAACCGCCCCAGGGACTCTGAAATTTTATGAGATGGGGTCTTAGTTAATTCTAAATTTAAAATTCAAAATTAATTAATAATGTCAAATCCAGTGTATTTCCGCAGGCATTCAGGAATCACGATACCCTCGGGTGTCTGGTTGTTCTCAAGCAGCGCAGCCACGATTCTCGGCAATGCGAGGGCGCTCCCGTTGAGTGTATGGCAGAGGTGGATCTTCTTGTCTGCGCCGCGGTAGCGGCATTTCAGTCGGTTTGCCTGGTAGGTCTCGAAGTTTGACACCGAGCTGACTTCCAGCCAGCGCTTCTGTGCGGCGCTGAAGACTTCGAAGTCGAAGGTTATGGCTGACGTGAAGCTCATGTCGCCGCCGCATAGGCGCAGGATATGCCAGGGAAGTCCCAGTTTTTCGAGCAGACCCTGCACGTGGTCTTTCATCTCCTCCAGAGCTGCGTAGGAGTCTTCCGGCTTCTCGATACGCACTATCTCCACCTTGTCAAACTGATGCAGGCGGTTGAGTCCGCGCACGTCTTTGCCATAGCTGCCCGCCTCGCGGCGCCAGCAGGGAGAGTACGCGCAGTTCTTCTTAGGAAGTTCGGATTCCGGAATGATGACGTCGCGGTAGATATTGGTCACGGGCACTTCCGCTGTCGGTATAAGATAGAGGTTGTCAAGCTGCACGTGATACATCTGGCCCTCCTTGTCCGGGAGCTGTCCGGTGCCGTAGCCTGATGCTTCGTTTACCACAAACGGCGGCTCCACCTCGATGTATCCGGCTTTCCACGCCTCGTCGAGGAAGAACTGCTGCAGTGCACGCTGCAGGCGCGCTCCCTTGCCGATGTAAAACGGGAATCCTGCCCCGGTCACCTTCACGCCGAGCTCAAAGTCGATGATATTGTATTTCTTGGCGAGATCCCAGTGGGGAAGGGCATCCTCGGGAAGGTCGGGTATCACGCCTCCGCTCTTTTCCACCACGTTGTCTTCCGCTGTCTTTCCTTCCGGCACTCCTTCGTAAGGAAGATTTGGCACGGTCAGCAGAAGTGAGGTCATCTTAGCCTCGCATTCGGCAAGACGGTCCTGAAGTCCCGCTGTCTCCCCTTTTATGCGTGCCACTTCTGACTTTGCCTGCTCAGCCTCTTCTTTCTTACCCTCTTTCATAAGGGATCCGATCGATTTAGACAGTTTATTGAGCTGAGCCGAGTCTGACTCGGTCTTCTGTTGCAGACGGCGGCGTTCCGCATCTATTTCAAGGATTTCGGTGATGACAGCGCGGCCGTCAAAGCCCTTCACTGCCAGACGGCTGATCACAAACTCCGGATCAGCCTTTATCGTATTTAGTAACAGCATAATCTAATTTAGAATTGAGAATATAGAATTTAGGTTTCAGCTTTCTGAAGACTCAAGACTGAAGGCTCATGAAAGCAGTGCTTTCACCACTCCTTGTATCGTCCTCCCGTCAGCGCGTCCGGCAAGTCTCTTGGTAGCGACCCCCATCACTTTTCCCATCTCCTTGGCTGAAGTGGCGCCTGTCTCGGCGATGATGGCTTTAAGCTCGGTTTCAAGCTCCTCTGCTGTCAGCTGCTTGGGAAGATACTCCTCAAGCACAGATGCTTCCGCGAGCTCATTGTCGGCGAGTTCCTGACGTCCGTTTTCCACATAGATACGTGCGCTTTCCTTGCGCTGCTTCACCATTTTTGTCAATATCTTTATAGCCTGCTCATCGCTCAGTTTGCCATTGGCTCCCGGTGCCGTCTTGGCTTCGAGAAACTCTTTCTTCGCTCCGCGCAGGGCTTCGAGGCGAACCTTTTCGCGGGCTTTCATCGCGGCCTGGATATCGGCCGATACCGTATCAAAAAGTGACATGTCTATTGTATATTTTTTTTAGTTTCTTATTCCATTTTAGTTTGTTAGCCAATCAGCTGTTGGTTTCATCGTGCAAAAATAACAGATTTTCGCGTCTTTTCCTAATTTAATCCGCTTAAATTTGCAATATCCCCATATTTAAGCTAAATTTGCACCCAATTCTAATTGAGAATTTTGAATTTTGAATTTAGAATCTTTCATTTGCGATGCCTTGCATGGGTGACACTCGCTTCGTGCTTCGTTCCATTAAGATTCATGATTTAGATTCATGATTCCCAATTAGATTATAAAGATTCTACATTCTAAATTCTTAATTCTAAATTATATAAAAGTGTTCAAGATAGTAAGCAAACGCAATCTTTCCCCGGCTATCACTGAAATGAAGGTCCTCGCTCCCCGCGTGGCAGAGTCTGCGTTGCCCGGGCAGTTCGTGATAGTGCGAACAGATGAATTCGGCGAGCGCATACCACTCACGATTTGTGACTACGACCGCGAAGCGGGCACAGTCACCATCGTGACGCAGACCATCGGCATATCATCCGGCAAGATAAACGCTCTTGAGGAGGGTGACTTTTTTCTTGATTTTGCAGGTCCTCTCGGCAGACCTTCCGACCTTGTGGAACTCTTCCCCGATGTGAAGTCCCCCTCTGAAGACTCAAGACTCAAGACTGAAGACTCCCCGAAAATCCTCTTTGTCGCCGGCGGTGTCGGCACAGCCCCGGTTTATCCTCAGGCGAAATGGCTTGCGGAGCATGGCGTGAGGGCAGACGTGGTGATAGGAGCAAAGACCGCCGATCTGTTTACTTACGTCGACGAGATGAAAGAAGTTGCGGATGTGTATCTCTGCACCGACGATGGCTCCGCCGGGTTCCACGGCATGGTGCCGGCCCTCATGAACGATCTGATCGACAATCAGGGCAAGCACTATGACCGCTGCGTGATAATAGGTCCGATGATAATGATGAAATTCGCCACCATGGCGGCTAAGGAGCACAACATTCCGGCGGTCGTCAGCCTTAACGCACTGATGGTCGACGGCACCGGCATGTGCGGTGCCTGCCGCGTGACGGTTGGCGGCGAGACGAAATTCACTTGTGTGGAGGGTCCCGAATTTGACGGCTGGCTCGTCGACTTCGACGAGGCGATGCGTCGCCAGAACATGTATCGCAACAACCCCAAGAACGATCCCGCCACCCACCATTGCGAATGCTTCAACAAATAAAATTCCAACATGAATAAAATACCCCGTGTCCCTGTCCGCGAGCAGGATCCGTCTGTCCGCGCCACAAATTTTGAAGAAGTCTGTCTCGGCTACGACCGCGATGAGGCACTCCTTGAGGCATCACGGTGTCTCAACTGCAAGAATCCGCGTTGTGTGGGTGCTTGTCCAGTCCATATCGACATACCCGGCTTCATCCATGCCCTTCTTGACGAAGGCGAGTCGGCTGCCGCATCAATAATCTCACGCGACTCATCCCTTCCCTCTGTATGTGGCAGAGTATGCCCGCAGGAGACACAGTGTGAAGGAAGCTGTGTCCTCGGCATCAAAGGGGAGCCCGTAGCCATCGGCAAACTCGAACGCTACGTAGGCGACTGGAAGATTGCCCATGCTTCCAAAGAGACTGAAAAGATCGAGCGCAACGGAAGGAAAGTGGCTGTGATCGGATCCGGACCTGCCGGACTCGCATGTGCATCCGACCTCGCCCGCTGGGGATATGAAGTGAAAGTGTTCGAGGCGCTTCATCAGCTCGGAGGCGTGCTTGTGTATGGTATTCCGGAATTCCGTCTTCCTAAAGAGAAGATTGTGGGTCCTGAGATTGACGCGGTAAAACGTCTCGGTGTGGAGTTTGTCAGCGATGTCATCGTGGGACGCACCACAACCATCGACCATTTGCTTGAAGAAGAAGGTTTTGATGCTGTTTTCGTCGGCACCGGAGCCGGTCTCCCGCGCTTTATGGGAATAGAAGGCGAGAATCTGAACGGCGTATTCTCCGCTAACGAGTTCCTGACCCGCGTCAACCTCATGCATGCCTACGACAATCGCTACGACACCCCCGTATTCCAGGCAAAGAAAGTCGTGGTGGTAGGAGGTGGCAACGTTGCCATGGATGCCGTGCGCACTGCGAAACGCCTCGGGGCAGAGTCTGTCATCGTCTATCGGCGTTCCGAAGCAGAACTTCCGGCACGTCGTGAAGAAGTGCACCACGCCAAAGAGGAAGGCATCGAATTCAAGATGCTCACCAACCCCGTTCGCGTACTTGGCGATGAAAAAGGATGGGTGAGAGGTCTCGAATGCGTCGAGATGGAACTCGGTGAACCCGACGAAAGCGGTCGCCGGAGTCCTGTTGAGAAGAAAGGCAGTAACTTTGAGATTGAATGTGACGCAGTCATCATGGCTCTCGGCACCAGTCCCAACCCCCTCATCAAGTCCACAACCAAAGGTCTCGACACCACCCGCCGCGGCTGTCTCGTAGCCGACGACGAAGGTCGCACCAGCCGCCCCCGTGTCTTCGCCGGCGGAGATGCCGTCACCGGCGCCGCCACCGTCATCCTCGCCATGGGTGCCGGCCGCCGCGCCGCAGCTTCTATCCACGATTCAATGATCAATGATAAATTATAAATGATCAATTAGTGGGTAGATATGGACGATTATAATCAGAATACGGAGAATTATGATAAGGAGAAGAACATAGTGAAGGAAAAAAGCTTCGCTTTTGCTGTCCGTTGTGTGAAGCTCTATGTCTATCTGAAAGAGCAGAAGAGAGAATACGATATGTCCCGGCAGTTACTGCGTAGTGGCACAAGCATAGGTGCGAATATCCGGGAAGGTATTTATGCTCAGTCCAGGGCTGATTTTCTGTCGAAGATGTCAATTGCTAAGAAAGAAGCTGGAGAAAGTGAATACTGGTTGGAATTGTTGGAAGCCGGAGGTATTTTAAGCCGCGAAGAAGTCAAAACAATGCTTGCTGACTGTAGAGAACTGGTTAAACTTCTGATAATTATCTGCAAATCCACTTCTCCCCGTAGTTTCGATTAGTATTTTTTACTGCCTTTCAAGATTTTTTAAGTAATAATATTGATCAAAGATCATAACAGAAAAGTCGGTTTCCGATGGCTTATGTAACCATGATAATTGATCATTAATAATTAATAATAAACAACAACCCTTGATCAAAGATCATAACAGAAAAGTCGGTTTCCGATGGCTTATGCAACTCTGATAATTGATAATTGATCATTAATAATTGATCATTGAAAAATGTCTTTAAAGTGTGGAATAGTGGGTCTTCCCAATGTAGGTAAGTCCACCCTCTTCAACTGTCTCTCCAACGCCAAGGCGCAGAGCGCCAACTTCCCGTTCTGCACCATTGAGCCGAATGTAGGCGTAATCACCGTTCCCGATGAACGCCTCAATAAACTTGTAGAAATGTGCAATCCCCGCAGCACCGTCCCCGCAACTGTCGAGATCGTCGACATAGCAGGACTCGTGAAAGGTGCCTCCAAAGGTGAAGGACTCGGCAACAAATTCCTCGCCAACATACGCGAGACCGATGCCATACTGCATGTGCTCCGTTGCTTCGACGATGACAATATCACGCATGTCGATGCCACCGTAGACCCTGTTCGTGACAAGGAGATCATCGACTTTGAGCTCCAGATAAAAGACCTTGAGACCGTCGAATCGCGTCTTGTCAAGACAAAGAAAGCAGCTGCGGCAGGCGATAAGGCTGCCAAGATGCAGACCGGGGTCCTTGAAGCTTACAAGGAAGCCCTTGAAGCCGGACGTCCTGCCAGGAGCGTGCAGTTTGATACTAAAGACGAGCAGCTCTTTGCCCGCGATCTCTTCCTCCTCACCAACAAACCCGTCATGTATGTCTGCAACGTCGACGACGAATCCGCCGCCACCGGCAATCACTACGTCGATGCAGTCCGCAAGGCAGTGGAAGGGGAAGGTGCCGAAATACTTGTAGTGGCTGCAAAGACAGAAAGCGAGATTGCAGAACTCGACACCTACGAAGACCGTCAGGAATTTCTCGAAAGCATCGGACTCACCGAATCCGGTGTCTCTCGCCTCATACGTGCCGCCTATGCGCTTCTCGACCTCCAGACCTACTTTACTGCCGGTCCCGATGAAGTGCGTGCATGGACATTCCTGCGCGGCACAAAGGCTCCACAGGCTGCCGGCATCATCCACACCGACTTTGAAAAAGGCTTTATCCGCGCCGAAGTCATAAAATATGACGACTATGTCACCCTCGGCAGCGAGACTGCAGTCAAGGAAGCCGGCAAGATGTCGGTGGAAGGAAAAGAATACGTAGTTCAGGACGGCGATATAATGCATTTCCGATTTAATGTATGATCTAAGGATAAGAACTAAAGTCGCGAAGTGTCTTGATCTTTGATTCTTTACGGAAAAACCGCAGATTCTCTTTTTCCCGAATATGGCAAAATATTTTGCCATATTCGGGAAAATCGCTATCTTTGCATTTGCAATGAATGCGCAAAGACATCGCCTCTCTCCAGCTGCACCCCTGACATCACCGTCAACGGGGGTCGGAGAGAACACCCCTGACTTTCCTCTGTTGTAAAAATTAGTAATGAGTCAAGACGTTGATACCCAGCACTCTGTCATGGATAAAATCCTTGAAATTCTCCGGTCGCAGGCTCTCTCAATGTCCACCCCTTCCACCTCCTCCCGCTACCTCCGGGCCCTCGAATCATTTGAATCCTCTCTGGTAGGGACGCACGGTTCGTGCGTCCGTCCCTCCGGGTGTGGAGCAGATTTTCCGCTGCAGCTCAGTTGTACCGATTGGTTAATCAGCCTATGGTTGATTGACACCCCTTTTTCCACTGCTTCCCTATATCTCGACATCATCTCCTCCCTCTATGGCTCAGCCGTCAAAGCCGGACTCCTCCCTTCCGCCACCGTATTCTCCCGCATCAAAGCCGATCTCAAGACCCTCGGACAGGAAGGATGGAAACGTGGCATCAACGACGAAATCTTCAACCGCGCACTGCGTCTGACCCGCAACGTCTCTAATCTTGTCTCCGACGATGCCATTGCCGGCTGCCTCGTCCTGTGGTCACTGACCCACGGCTTGACTCCTCTCACGGACATCGCCCTCCTCAAGCGCGAAGACCTTCAGGGCGCAGACAATCCTCAATCCTCAATTGGCACAGCCCAAGATAAAGCAAG
Organism: Muribaculaceae bacterium; assembly: GCA_029062005.1. Classification (GTDB taxonomy): domain Bacteria; phylum Bacteroidota; class Bacteroidia; order Bacteroidales; family Muribaculaceae; genus Lepagella. Next base: position 7,118 of record JAIDQZ010000069.1, read on the forward strand.
TCTTGATGCTCAGTTACTATCATTGGCAAGCGCCAAAAGACGCTATATTCTCCCCCTCCGCCAGTCGCAGCGTACGCCGCGTCAACTCTCGCTTCATATCAACAAGATAGTCAACGATCTCTTCCGTCGCGTACGTCTTCCTATCGCAGACAATCCCTTCGACACCATTGAATCATTGTGGGCTTACGCCGCACTCCGGGTCGGCATCCCCGCCTCGCAACTCATCTGTCGTCTCGGTCACGCCCCCCTCGGGCTCCCGATATTAAGGTTATCAGTCTTCAGTCTCCGGTCTTCAGAAGATGCATTGGCAGGGACGCACGGTTCGTGCGTCCGCCCTCAAGGTTGCGACATTTCCACTCGCATCCAATCTCAACCTCCTATCTCTCTCGACTCTTACAAGGAAGATTTTTCACAAGTAGGAAAAATCTTCCTCGACAACCCTCCCCGCTGGTACGCAATGAGTCTCCGTCCCGGTGTACGTTTCACAGAAGTATGCCGTCGCATCCGGCTGCTTTCCGATCAGATTCCCGACATACAGCTTTTCTATCCATGCGAAGAGATCGCCCGCGCCATCGGCAGGAAAATAGTAGTTCGCCGGCGCCCCTTCATACACTCGGTGGTATTCTTCCGCGCCCGTCTCACCGACATAGGCACCCTCTTCGCTAAAATCGGCGACATCGCCTGGTGCTATCGGCGCAGTTCCCGTCCCGGCTCCCCCTACGCCGACATATCGCAGCGGCAATTCGAACTTTTCCAGCAGACGATCGCCCGTTTCACCCCCGACTATGAATTAGCTCCCGCCGGCGAACTGAAATTAAGGAAAAACGACCGTGTCAAGATCGTCGGAGGTCTCTTCTCCGGCATCGAAGCCGGCTTCGACAGCGAAGTCACATCATCTACTGTCCATCCGGTAGGGACGCACGGTTCGTGCGTCCGCACCCAAAGTTCGGCTTCATCCCCACGCGTCAATTCAGAACAGGATCTACACACCATATACAGATTAAACATAATAGGTGACAACGGCATAGAGTGGCGCATATCCGTAGATCCCCGTCTTGTCGAAACCCCAAAATCCTAGGACAAGCCCCACCCCTCCAACCGGTAGCGACGCAGTCCTCAAATAGATCATATACTGAAAGATCTGTCAAAAGATAGCTATGAGCGCAATGCCAGCATATATGATAAATAACATCGCCAGATGTAGTATCGGAAACTCAGATTGGGCAATTAACCGTCGGGATAGAAAAGAGATAGATAATGATTAATCATTCAGTTGTTGACAAGACGATAAGGCTTAAATCCTTTTAATATGGATACTAATTCTAACAACAAACGTATAGCCAAGAATACCCTGATGTTATATTTCAGGATGTTCTTGATTATGGGTGTTACTCTATTTTCTTTTAGAATTATCCTGAAAGAATTAGGAGAAGAAGGATATGGTATATATAATGTAGTCGCAGGTGTTGTTGTACTGTTTTCGTTTTTGAGTGGTGCGATGACACAGTCAACACAACGCTTTCTGTCATATCATATAGGAAGGAAGGATTATACAGAACTGCAGCGTGTGTTTTCTATGAGCTTCAATGTTCATATTGTTATTGCCGGTATAATATTGATATTGGCTGAAACGGTAGGCTTGTGGTTTCTCAACAGATATATGAATTTTCCTGCAGGGATGGTTACTACAGCCAACATTGTATATCAATGTTCTATTTTTACATTTATTGTTCAGATACTTACAATTCCATTTCAAGCGTCGATTATCTCCAATGAGCGGATGTCGTTCTACGCTTATTTCAGTATACTTGAAGCCCTATTAAAACTATCGTCTGCAATATTACTAATTTTTTTCATTGGTAATAAGATTATAATTTATTCAATAGCACTTTCCGTGGTTTCGGTGTGTGTTTTTTTTACATATCGTTTTTATTGCAGATTACATTTTGAACACTGCGTATATCATTATTTCTTTGACATGAAGCTTTTTAAGAATATTATATCCTTTTCAGGTTGGAATATGCTTGGGGGAATAGGAAATGTAGGAGCAACCCAAGGGGTTAATATTATTTTGAATATATTCCGGGGAGTTACATTGAATGCTGCCATGGGGGTTTCCAATCAGGTAGCCGGTGCCGTCTCTTCTTTTGTTACTAATATGCAGACGGCTTTCAATCCTCAAATTATTAAATCTTATGCTGCCGAAGATAAAGAGTATTTTTTATCATTGATTTTTCGGGCTTCGCGCTTTTCATTTCTCCTTATTTTTATAATTGGATTTCCTGTCATTTTATGTTGCTCCACAATATTCGATATCTGGCTTACGGAGACACCCGAGTACGCGGTGCCATTTACTCAGCTCATAATTGCCTTTTGTATGATTGATGCGATTTCCGGACCACTCTGGACAGCTGCACAAGCATGCGGTAAGATTAAAACTTATATGATCATTATAGCTACGATGATATTTACCAACGTTCCGGCGGCTTACATCATCCTTTACCTCGGATTATCACCGGTATGGCTGATGGTATATAAAGTTGCAATGAATTTATTGATTCATTTCACTAGAATAGGATATCTGCATTGGTTAATTTGTTTCCCTTCGTTTACTTATCTGCGAAAAGTGATGCTGCCTATTATATTATATATCATGATTGCCGCTCCCCTGCCGTTTTTGATTTCACAACAAGCAGAGACTCTTTTCCAAAATCTGTTGCTTATTACATTTACTGTGTGTGAATGTACCGTAGTAGGATTGTTTATCATGATGAGTTCAAACGAACGTCGCTTTGTGATGGATAAAATTCGTTCAATTTTGCATTTAGCATAATGAATAAAGACAATACTATGAATAAAAACAATATTTCTAAATTTGATCATTGTTATGGTTGTGGCGTATGTGTGTCAGTATGTCCGGTAAATATAATTTGCTTTAAGGAAAACGATAATGGATTCTATTCTCCCATTATTGAGGATCAAGAGAGATGTACTAATTGCGGATTATGCTTGAAAATATGCGCATTTAACCATAAAGGGGTATCTAATAAGGGTAATAATTCCGGGCTTTTGGCATTTGCAGCCCACAGCAATAATGAGGTTGTTCGTCAACGATGCTCATCTGGTGGGATAGGTTTTGAAATTGGCAAACTTATGATTGAACACGGATATAAAGCTTGTGGGGTAAAGTATAATCCAGAACTGCGTCGTGCAGAACACTTTGTTGCCGAAAAGACAGAGAAATTTCAGCCTTCTATAGGTAGTAAATACATCCCAAGTTATTCGTCAGATGCCTTTTCTATTATCAACTGCAAAGAAAAGAACTTTGTGACAGGAACCCCTTGTCAGATTGATTCTTTCCGTAGAATGATTCAATATTTTAAGGTGGAAGATAAATTTGTATTGCTCGATTTCTTCTGTCATGGAGTCCCCTCATTACTTTTATGGAATAAGTATCTTTCAGAGGTTGAATCAAAAATTGGAGAATCATCTTTCGTTTCTTGGCGCAACAAAACGATGGGTTGGCAGGATTCATGGGCGATATGTGCGGATTTTGATGAGGAGTCTTTAGATTGGCATGATTCTTATAATCTTTCAATTAAAGGAAAAAAACATTTTTATCAGTCTCGAATGTCGGAGGGTGACTTATTTTTCAAATTTTTCCTCGGAAACTATTGCCTGAATAAATGTTGCTACGAGGATTGCAAGTATAAAATGTGTCATTCGGCTGCTGATATAAGAATAGGAGACTTATGGGGAAAGACTTATGCAAGAGAAAATAAGGGAACAAGTGTTGTACTTTCGTTCACAACAAAAGGGTCAGAAATTATTGAAGAGTTAGCTGCTTCAGTATGCAGCTTTGAGCAAATTGAGACATCGGTCGCTACAGAAGGGCAGATGGCACACTCAGCGAACGCCCCATGGGTAAAGCCATATATTTTCAAATCATTGAAATCAAATCATTCACTTGAATCAATTGCTCGTAAATGGTGTAGGATATATCAAATATCCATCATTCCTAAACGGGTAGTTAATAAGTTTAAACGAATGATAATAAAATAATTGAATATGACAAAACCGACAGTTGGAATTCTATCGATGCAACGAGTTATCAACTATGGATCGTTTCTTCAGGCTTACGCTTTGCGCGAATTATTGAATAAGAATGGAGCTGGAGAAGTCTATTTTATAGATATTATCCCAGGTCCAATATTAGTGGAAAGTCCAACCGCTAATAAAAATAGATGTATAAAATATTTAAAATTTTTATACCAATTAGCTACAACCTCCAATATTATTTCTGGGTTTAAAACTTATTTTTTAAAAAAAAGAGTTTCTCAATCAATTAAAAATGCTTGGTCTATTTTACGCCTTGATGAGTCTCCTACATATCCTTTAGATCTTGTAATAATCGGGAGTGATGAGGTTTTTAATTGTTGTCAGGATGTTCCATGGGGTTACTCCTCGCAACTATTTGGGGATATCCCTTTAGAAATAGCACATAAAATTGCTTCATATGCTGGATCTTTTGGATATACTCAAATTGAGGATTTGAAACGTTATGGAGTGGACTTTGAAATTGCTCAAAATTTGAAAAAGATGGTGGCAGTTTCAGTACGTGATGGAAATTCTTATGAGATTGTTAAAGATTTAATTGGACAATCACCATATCTGCATGTTGATCCTGTTTTAGCGTATGGGTATAAATCTGAAATAGATTCGTTTAAAAAACGACCGTATAAAAGACCATATATAATTATTTATTCCTATCAAGATAGAATAAATAATCCATCGGAAATTTATGCTATAACAGAATATGCAAGGACAAGTGGTTTTACACTTCTAAGTATATTTTGCCGTTATGATTGGTGTGATGAAGCTATAGTTCCAAGGACACCTGTAGAAGTATTGCATTGGTTTAAATATGCCGATTGTATTATTACGGATACTTTTCATGGAACTATTTTTTCAATTATCACTCATTCTAAGTTTGCAACATTAGTAAGGGAATCTAACTATAATAAACTTCATTATCTTTTATCATCCCTAAATTTAGAGGATCGCGAAGTAAGTTTAAAACAAAGCATCTCAGAAACTTTGGACAGAGAAATTGATTATTCTGGATGCGAAACAAGACTTGAAGTATTTCGAAAACAAACTAACGATTTCTTATGGATTTTATTAAATAAGTGACAATTGAAGGTTGTTACGGAGACGAAGAGAAATAAGAATAAGTCTCAAGTATTTGAACCTTAGAACTATTCATTTTGAATAAATGGTGTAAAGTGTTTCCCATGAACATTGGTCTAAGTGTTAATAAGTACTATTCATCTAAGATAGAAGATATCTGAATTTGAACCACAGATTTTAAATTGGGGAAACTCTAATCCGACATGATATGTCCTGACACATCTGTACTAGGACGCTTATTGAAATTATATAAAAGACAAAAATCTTTATGAAGCCTGCGATTTCTGTAGTGATGCCTGTATACAATGGAGAACTATATCTCAGAGATTCTATAGATAGTATTTTAAATCAGTCTTTTTCTGATTTTGAGTTGATTATAATAAATGATGGGTCTAATGATAACAGTATCAAAATTATTCGCTCATATGAGGATCCAAGAATTATTGTTCTAAATAACGAAGAAAATAAAGGATTAATCTATTCATTAAATCGAGGAATTCATAATTCCAAAGGGAAGTATATTGCCAGAATGGATGCTGACGATTGTTGCCACAAAAGAAGGTTAGCTGAACAATGGCAGTTTATGGAAGAACATAAAGAGATCGGTATTTGTGGTACGGCTTATAACATTATAAGTAGTGATGGGGGGCACAAAAAAAAAATATTAGAATCAAATCCATTGCAAAACAGAGCTAATCTAATGTTTTTTCCGGTGCTTGCTCATCCTAGTGTTATAATTCGAAAATCTGTTCTTGATGAGTTCAATTTAGAGTATAAAGAAGAGTATAAACATGCTGAAGATTATGGTCTTTGGGTTGAGGCGAGCAAATATACTCAAATATCTAATATTAAAAAGGCTCTGCTTAATTATAGAGTTCTTGATAATAGTATTACTCGTCAGGCTGACAGAAATTTCGAAAAAAGATTAGAAATTCATAAGAGAATATATCGTAAGTATTTTGAAGATTTCGGGCTAATTCTAAATGAAGAGGAGTTAAAATTACATTTTATAATTTCAGATAATATAAGATTTAAGAATTATAATAATTATACAATTAAAGAGGTAAATGTATATTTTAATAAACTAAAAAACAAATTTAGACAAAATCCCTACTATAAATTTTATAGATATACTTTGTCAAAAAGAATGTTAAGCCTTTCTATTATAGAAAGAAATTATTTTCAGATTATAAAATTCGCTATTCGTTTTTTGTATAATATGCTTATGTCTAAAATCTGAGTACTTATATCTCGTGTTGTATCTGAAACTTCAAAAATCCATGATATATATAATTTTCAGAATCTATTATTGCATTTAATGACAAGTATTTGTATTTTTCAATATAGGAAACAACGCATTTCGAGACTATCGATATTAGAAGATATATTAATAGTTTTTTTATATGTATTCGGTTTGGTATTACCAATAATACATAGTTCATCGATTTTATTGCTCATCATTCTCCCAATACGATTATTGTTTACTAAAGGTAGTCTAAAACAATTAAGTCATTTTCTAATAAATCGTTATATATTTACTCTAATAGCTATATATATAAGTCTTATTATACTTACTATATGTAATACCACTCTTAATCTTGAATTTGATTTTACTTTAATAAAAACATTAATCAATGGCATTATACATATTGTTATTGCCGCGATGATTGTCATTTTATTTTATAGAAAAAACAGAACAATAAATTATGTTCTAGAAATATTATTAGCTATTTTTTGTATACAATCTCTTATTCAAGTTTTTGCATTTTTTAGTCCAACTGTTTTACAATTTGTTCAATTTTTTCAATCTTCTTCAACGGTTGAACGAGCAGAATTATTTTCAGGACGAAGAGGATTAGCTCTATCTGGAACCGTTTTTTTCGGTTTAGCATCAATTTATGGTTTGATTTTTTTTATTTTCTTTAAAGACATAATAATAAAGAAACAATTCAATCTAAAAGAAATACTGATATTTTTGATCTTGGTTGTGGGCGGTTTTTTTACTGGGAGGACTTATTTTATTGGTCTAGGCATTGCTTTGATGTATTTTGTTTCTTCCAACATTCCTTCCAAAATAAAAATTAAATTCTTTGTAAGAATAATTATTTTTATTGGAGTTCTAATAATTATTTTATTAGGTATAATTCCTCAAGATATATATGATAAATTAAATAATTTGTTTTTATATGTATTTGAAGCAGCATATAACTTTATTAATACGGGACATGCCTCTACAACTTCGTCAGAACATTTGCTGGATGACATGTATTTCCCTATATCTTTGAAAACTTTTTTTCTTGGAGACGGTAGATATACTGGTTTATCAGGTGAATATTATATGAGTACAGATGCTGGATACATGAGGAATATTTTGCTTTTTGGTATAGGTGGTCTTATTCTGACAATTTATTTTGATTATAAATTGTTTTGGGGATATAAAAGACTTAGAAAGAAAGATCTTTCTAAGTTTAGTTCGTTTATATTTATTTACTTAGCCATAATTCATATAAAAGGTGAAGTGTTCGCATATTTAATAACTCTTCATTCAATACTTTTTATTATTTATTTTTTTATAATGATAACTGGGAAAAAAACTTTTTATCATTCATAATAATTTTTGGATAATGAAATGGCAAATTGTTTAAACGAAAATAGAATGAAAATAGAATTTCTCATATGTACTTATAATGAGGGGATTTATAAGATTGAAAATCTTATAATGGAGGAGAATAAAGATATCAGATATTTAATATCGCATCAAATTACAAAATCAAACTTAAACATTAGTGATTGTGATTTCCTTAAAAGAAAAGATATAGAGTACTATTCTCTGTATAATAAAGGTGTCTCAAAAAATCGAAATAACTTGCTCAGTAAAGCGTCAGGTGACATATGTTTTATTTCAGATGATGATGTGGTATATGATATGTCTAATATCAGAGCTGTTATAAAAGCATTTTCGGAAAATCCTGATTTGGATATATATGTCGGAAAAATTGAAACATATAAGGGAGAGCCGGAATATAAAGAATATTCTCATAAACATAAGAAATTAAAACTTAAAGATATAGGGAGTGTAAGTAGTATTGAAATGGTACTTAGAAGAAGCTCATTCGAAAATTCGGGAGTGATATTCGATGAAAGATTTGGTTTAGGTGGGAAGTTGTATCCAAAAGGAGAAGAAGCTATTTTTTTATCAGATTGTTTAAAACAAGGTTTAAAGATTGAATATTTCCCTCAATATATCGTAAAGCATCCAAAAGAAAGCTCTGCTTCTTCTGTGGCTTATGATGCTAAAGAGACTGAATATATGGGAGCCTTGAGCGCACGAATATTTAAGAAAATTGCAATCCTTGCAGGAATTGCTTTTAGTATCAAGCATTTTAATCGATATAAAAATTATTTTTCACCGATAAAATATTTACATTATTTTAAAAAAGGTATTAATAATTTAAATAAAAATAGCTAAATCTTAATTTATAATATTTTTTGATTAAAAAGATATTGAATGATAAATGATGATAAAGTAACGATAATAACTCCGACATATAACTGTGCCAAGTTCATATCAGAGACGATTGAAAGCGTCCAAGCCCAGACTTACACTAACTGGGAGATGATAATTGTTGACGATTGTTCTACTGACAATACAAAAGAAATTGTAGAACAGTACCAAAAGAATGATCCCAGGATTAAATATCATTGCCTGGCAAAGAATAGTGGGGCTGCCGAAGCTCGCAATGAGGCTCTTCGGAGAGCAAATGGCAAGTGGATCGCATTTCTTGACAGCGATGACTTATGGACTTGCGAAAAGCTTAATCGTCAGATCAAGTTTATGGTGGATAATGGCTATGTGTTCTCTTATCATGAATATGAGGAGATTGATGAGGATAGTAAGAAGCTGGGGATTCTCGTATCCGGCAAAAAGCATGTCGGAAAGTTCGACATGTTTGCATGCTGCTGGCCTGGATGTTTGTCGGTGATGTATGAAGCTGAGAAGATCGGTCTTATACAGATTGAAAATGTCAAGAAGAATAATGATACAGCACTTTGGCTTAAAGTAATAAAAAAAGCGGATTGCCATTTGCTCAAGGAGAATCTTGCTCTATATAGGCGCCGGAAGGGTTCCATCACACCTCCTGATACATGGACCAAAATTAAGTGGCATTACACCCTCTTTCGTCAGGCTGAAAAAATGAATCCGGTGGCTTCGTGGGTTTGGATGTGTATCAATATATTTGGAAATTCGTATAAGAAATTTTTCTACGTAAAAAAGTATCAGTAACGAATTAACATTTTCCAACAGTCCGATTAGCTCATTTAGTAAGCGACAATTCGTTTGTGTTTTACGGATGTTTGCTTATTATCAAAAAGCAATGATTTCAATTTGCGTTAATTGAGAGTTCATATTGTATCTTAATCTAAAAAAACACTTTCTGCAAAACAATATAACTCCACACACAGGATCAAGCCTCTTTGTGAGGAATCATAATGATGTATGAAAGGGAAATCTGCTATAACTTGGACTCTTATTATTGGTGGGCTAATTCTGGCATTCGTCCTTTCTTCTCCATTGTGGATTGATAAATTTGAATGGGGTCTGAGTATCTCAATAGCCGGCTCTATAATATCCACTTCCGCTCTTATAATCGCGGTTATCGAAATCAATGGCATCAAAGAAGCTAATGATGCTATTCAGCAAGCAGTTTTAGAAAACAGTAATGCCATTCATAGGATCGGGAATGTCTATGACGTGGCAAGACTTGTTCAAATGATTTACGAAATCCAAGGAATGGTGAATGCCGAGAAATGGGAAATGGCTCATCTTAGAATGTTGGAATTGTTTAACATGCTTAATATTATTAATAGCAATGTGGAAGAGTATGGCATAGGAATAAGGGATATAGAAAGGCATATTAAAAATATTTCCAGCGACTTAAAACTCCTCAATAAGGCTATTAATAATTACCATATACTATCCCCGGTTGATATTCTTGACCATCTTGATGAGGTCTCGCCTTTATTAACAAGAATTTGTACAAACTTAAAGACACAAGGTAATGATAACCAATAAGCATGAGCAAATAATTTCAGATCTCCTACAAGCCACTTCTGAAGGGAAAATTGAGTGGCAGGCATCTCAAGTAGAAAATGAGTTTTATACAATGGTCGGAGACTATCGCATTTCAATTTATAAATTACTTGACGATGGCGCTTTCCAAGTTGTTTTTCCTGACACGGTGTGTGCTGAGATGTCTTTTATTGACAGCAATGGTGATACATTTGATCACATATCCACCACTACAACCAAGAGCGCTGATTATCAGAGACTCTCTCAACTGCATGATGCGGCAAGAAGATCGTCAACCGGGGCAGACAAGAAGCTGAATGATATAATTTCTATTTTACAGAAATAAATTTTGAATTTCAGTTAAGACATCTATTTTTTAAGTTATGGAGTTTAGATACCAAGAAGTTTTCACTTGGTTTATTCCAGGTTTTTTTCTACTTTTTTATCTGCTGGTCGAAGCAATTTTTCTTTTCCCGGGTGATTCCAATACCACCGGAGTCTGGGATTTTGTAAATAGCCTTAAGGATGGCTCAATCACTTTTCTCATTTTTGCTATCCCGTTTATATCACTTATAATCGGAGGAATCTTCAATGGTCTTGGTGGATATGCCTTTAGGCATTGTTTCAAAAGACCTATATATAATGTCTATTCAAAACTTCTGAATGATAAGAAAATAGGAAAGGAGAAAGATACGGACCTTGACAAAAGACCAAAGAAAGAAGACTATACGGATAACATCGAAGAATATAAGAATAATTTGAAAGCGTTTAAGAAGCAGGCGGAGTGGTATTTTGATGATACGCGAGATAAAATCAACCCCGAGGATATAGACCGGTTTTATTATAGGTATGTATATAGCCGGAATATGTTCATTACTCAAATTTTCATCCTTGTGGCGACATCAGTCATGGTATTTTTCTCTCCTGAGCTTTCTTTGTGCAGTTTTGCAGTATCTTTCGTAGTTGCCCTCGTCATCCTTGTGATATTCGGTTCTATAGTGAACCGGGATCTTTCTACGCATGTCAAACAAGTCCTTATCAGAAGGAATACACAAAATAGTGTTTCCAATAATACAGAGTCATGAGTAAGCTGATATTCAGAATAGGGGAAGAGAGTTCTCCGGTTGTGCCTGCATCCAATGAGGAATATCAAAATTCCCCATTTAAGGAATGTCTTGTAGATGCCAAAGAGGTTGCCGTGCGTATCCTGAGTCATTCTTCCGACTCACCGGCAGACAAATCTAAATGTTGCAGCAATGCGACTCAAGAAGCTTTCACGTCTAATAATATTGTAGCATTCTTGGGCGATCGTGGATCGGGAAAGACATCCTGTATGAGAGCCATGTTAAGAGGTTTGTCGGGTGACTTTGGGTGGAAACTCCCTGATAAGAAATTATCTTTCCTTCCCATTATAGATCCATCGTTTTTCGACAACAAACATAATATTCTCGAATTGTTTATCGGTGAGTTATTCAGGGAATATAAAAATTTGAAGAAGAGCTGGCTTCAATTATCCGATAAAAAGAAAGAGGAAGTAAGATGTCTTCAACGGACTTTTACAGATGTGAAGCGAGCTTTGAGATTTATCAAAAAGAAAGATGATAATCTTGAACTTGAAGAACAGGAAGAGCTGCTTGGATTAAGTGAAGGCATCAATCTTGTGAGTCTGATGAAGAGTCTTATAGATGCCTATCTGAAATGTGTTGACAAGGATATTCTTGTGATAGCAATCGATGATATCGATGTGCATATCAATGAGGTATTCGTCATGATGGAGCAAGTACGGAAATATCTGAACATTCCGAATGTCCTGGTTCTCATGGCTGCCAAACTACAGCAGCTTAACCAGGCTATATGTCTTTATTATCACAAGGAAGTGCTTTCCCGTGTAAGCGAGGATTACAAGGATATTGTCATTCCTGATGTTCGTGACATAGCTGAGCGATATCTGGATAAATTCATTCCGTCTTTCCATAGAATCTTTATGCCGGCTATTGATGTGTTGGCTTCCTCGGAGCTTGAGATTATTGGTGAAGACGGACATTCTGTAACTACCGGCTCGGTAGAATTCACAGTCCTTTCTATGATTTATCAGAAATGCGGGTATCTTTTCTATAATTATGAAGATGGTCCAAGCTTGATAATTCCGAGGAATCTGAGAGAAATGCGCAATCTCATCTCCCTGCTTTATCATATGGATGATAGGGGGAATACCGATACGGCACACAGCAAGAACAAGCTTATTTTCAAGAATTTCTTTTATAACCAATGGCTTGCTGATCTTCCCGAATCTACCCAGGAATTTGCAAAAGATCTGATTTCAGAACGAAATTTGAGTCATCTGAACAAGCTCACAATCAATCGGCTTTCTTCTTATTTCAGGCCAAGCAATACGCATGATCCGGAAAAAAAGATGACGGAAGATTTGTCAGATTTCGAAAAGATTGTAGAAATCAGATTGTCAGAGATATGCAATCCTGATAATATTGCTTCAAATTTGTCAATAGCCGATGTAGTATTCCTAATCGACCAAATCGGGCAGCGGATCAACGATCGGGACGTAAGATACCTGTTGTTTTTCATTTCCACCCATTATTCGCTTCTTCTATATGAAGCTTATGATGAGCTATCTGAAAATCTAAGTTTCCTCTCTGGTAAGTCGGACCCGGATGCAAATCAGATGGCTATTCCCAAGCTTTATCACAATAGGACAGCAGATATCCCGGATTATTTTAAAATTGTCGGTAATAATTTCTTTATTCTGACCGGACACAAGTTCCTACCCCCTTACCAATCGCGTTCATCAAGGGAAGTGGCTTTGATCAATGGCTGGAAGCTCGCAGACGAGATAAAGAAAATGACTGATGAGATTTTAAAAGACCCTGAACTTTACACATCGGATAATTGGCCTTTGAAGTGGAGGGTTCTTGAATTCTTCATTCTTACTACTTCAAGAAGATATGAGACAAGGGACGCTTCTTTTTCTGTTGAGCGTACGGACAATTGGAGATCCGATTCATCTTTCGACCCTTTCTTCCCCAGTTTTCAGGCTCGACCTAAGAACATTCTCTTTGAGATAACAGCTCCTTTCATTAATTTCCTTTCTCCCAAAATGGCTTATGACAGATATTCGGATGGATTGTATGATTTAGTCTTGAGATGCAAAGGATCTTTATTGAATCAACTGTATGATTTCAGGCGCAATAATGATATTTCAAAGGAGCATGATCTGCTCTCGCAAGTGGCGATCCGGAATATCGAGGTCCTCAATGATCTGCAATGGTGGATGGAGAAGAGAAGTCACAACATTCGTCCTGCAACTAACGATATTAAAAGAGGCTCTATAAATGTCATCAAAAGTTTCTATAATAGTTTCGATGGCAAAAACCATTATAGTGTAATTACTTATCAGAAACGGAATGTACGTGATGAAGTAAGCTCAAATGATACTACTTCAGATACGTCGTTAGATAAGACTTTCCACACTATAACTTTCATACCTTTGGCTATATTAGGAAAATGTCTCGAACATATTGAACAGGATGAGGAGGCCTTGAGTCTCTTTATTTCCATTTATTCTCCTGAATATCGCTTTTTTAGGGATAGAGTTTATTCTGCTGAAGAGATTATGGGGATTCTTGAAAGTGCCGGATTAAAAGACGTGTGGGATATAATAAATGGAAACGATACGCTTTTTCCCCAATCTCCTTTCAAGGATAATAAACATATTGAATCTCAAGAATTGCTGAGTGTATTGGCTAATTTCAGAATAGACGAATTTGTACTATCTGATTGTTTTGAACATCAGCTTTTAAGAGACTACCGCAGATTATATGCAAGTATCAGACAAAAGCAGATCGATGAGATCGATAATCAAAGGGATAAATTAAAGGGTCTGTCCGGATCGATTGAGGCTAAGATTAAAATATTTGAAGAGGAGGAGAAACGAATCTCCGCTGATATTGGTTCGTTAAAAAAAGAGCGGGCAAAAATTGATAAGGAGAGGACAGCAATCTATAAAAAATTTGAAAACCCCCAAATTTCAGGAGAAGGATTGCATTTATGGCATCAAGAAGAGGATCGGTTGTCGCAGACTGACATCCTCATTCAAGGACGTATCTCAGAGTTGGAAGAGAACCTCAAAAACAACAATTTAAATAAGCTTAGTTGCAAGCATCAGCTTGCTGATATTGAGGGAGAATATACCGAATTGAATTCGAAAAGAGAAAGATTGGTTATGGCTATGAGAGCAGACGAAAGGATGCGTTACCGTCGTTGATCGTATGGATTTAATTCGGATTTTCATAGACACTGCTTTCTCAAGGGTTGCCACCCGGTATCTGAAAGATAATAGACCCGTTTTGATCGAACTGCCGGGAGCTACATTGATTGACGATGTAATCTTTCTGGATGAGTGCAGACTTCGTCATCCGGAATTATCTGACGACCAGATACGTACCATTTACTCACTGTATCGTGATGAATGGGTATATAAACCAGAATTTCAGCGAGATTATGATGAGGATTCTATTCCGAACATTTTTAATGTGCTTTTCAGATTTGCCGGAAATGTGCTTCGGATAAACAGTGGAGAACCTCAGGTCAGATTCCGCCACCTGTTCAGATGGCGTGAAATATCCCAAATGATTGGCGAAGATCTTCTGATTACAGCTTTTCTTGCGTTCTCTTCAAAAAGCTCTGCTCCGGTGGGACTGAGTTTAGTGAATCCGGTTGAATCAAACGATGTGATTGATTTCTGTGGATGGCCTACGGTAGCCCATAATGACAATATTCATCTCAACCATATTTTCTCAAAGTTCCATTTGACGGAACTTCATAGTCATTTATTTGCCTCTACAGATCATTTCTCGATTAACTGGGTATGCCTGATGAATAACACAAAGGGGCTTGAAAGCAAATTAAAAAATCTTATCCATGACCATGACCCGTCGAGGGCTGATTATCTCGTTCCAGAGATTTTAGAACACATTCTTTCCGCTGCGATTATTCGAAAAAACATATGGCAGTTTTTACAATCAAATGATTTCTCTTTGATCTGCAACATACCGAATGAAATTGCATCGGCAGATTCGAATTCCCTGCATTCCGAGATAAAAAGTATATATCCTGACAATGCTTCTCTTGACTATATTGTTTGTGATTCGGATTCTCCGATGGCTGTATTTGCCGGAGAGCGACGATTTTTATTCTCGGTATTCGAGTCGATACTGAGGGGTGCAGATACCGAAATCAGCAGATATCTCTATAGATATGTCTTGATAAAGAACCATATAAGAGCTTTTTTTATCCAGGTAAATGATAATAATGGATTTGGTAATTTTAAACGTTACCAAGACCAGAAATCTCGTTTCTTAACCAAACAATATAAACGGCTGCTCCATATCCTGCCAATTTGGGAGGCTAACAGATTCAATAATGTGAGGGCAATCGAGACACGTATTGCGCCTCCGGATAGTAAAGACGATGTCGATTGGCTAATGTCAATGATGAAGGATATTGAAAAGTCTTTGAACGAAGATGAGTATCCTATAAAAAATGATAAAGATGCAGAATCATCATGGTCAATCCTTCTTCATTTTATCAAGAATTCTGACTTTTCTTCAAGTGACGGGGTGTATAGGTACGCAGACATTTCTTCCCGGATAAAGAAGCAGGCTCTGTTGTTGAAGTCGCTGTTTGTCTCGGAAAAATGGAGGAAAGAGGAGATGGATTGTCTTTCAAAACTCAAAGGCATAGATGCGGCAAGTTCGGAGATAGGTTGCCGTCCTGAAGTATTCTCACAGGCATTCAGATATCTGAAGTCAATGGGATTGTCAGTGACTTTTCATGTCGGTGAAGATTTTTATGACATTGTTGACGGGTTAAGGGCTGTCGATGAGGCTATGATGTTTCTGAATTTAGAACCGGGTGACAGAATAGGGCATGGTCTCGCATTAGGGATAGAACCTGAAACTTTCTATAAGGAACGACATTATTATATCGCTCTTCCTGCTCAATGGATGCTTGACAATGTGGTATGGCTCTATTTTAAAACCAGAAAATTCAATATTAAACTTTCTCCTGTAGTTGAGGATTTCTTACTTTCCTGTTTTCATAAACTTATCCAGAGAATCGGATACATAGGTAAAGAAGATAACGTTGATATCCGTGATTATTATGAGGCAATGATGCTTAGAGGAGATAATCATGATGTTTATGCATCTAATTCACATTGCAATGATGAATATGCAGTAAATCAGGATTGGGAAAGTTTCAATTGGTTGAGAAATGAAGACAGCGTTGACATCCGCAGAAATAATAAAAAAGCCAAGGAAATACACTTTTTGTATCTTTTTAATGAAGATGTAAAGAGAAAGGGGAGAAAAGTCCAGTCATTTAGAGTTCCTGTAGATTATCCTGTGGTTATCAGAAGTATGCAGGAATCTTTGATAAAAAAGATTTCTTTGAGTCAGATCGGTATCGAATGCTGCCCTTCTTCAAATATCAGGATAGGGTATTTTCAAAGGTTTGACCAGCATCCGATTCTAAGATTTTTCCCTCTGGAAGGATCGACAAGATATCCATTGAGCGTCTCGATAAATACAGATGATTTAGGTGTTTTTGCCACTTCCTTGCCAAACGAATATTCTCTGATGGCATTAGCCTTATTGAAGAAAAGGGATTCAAACGATAATAATTGTTATTCGTCTGACGAAGTGTATAAATGGATTGAAAGAATTATTGAGAACAGTCAAAAATTTCGGTTCAATAAATGACTCTTTTACAGCGGTGTTACATTGGCTATTGATTCAGGATTCAGGCTCGGTAATTTAAAAAACTAACACTTATCAGAATATGACGACCTTACGCAGCGCCTACCGGACGTTTTTCGGGGATGGCGACAATCTGTACCGCCTCTTCTCGCCGTACCGGATCTGCCCTCTGGGGGCACACGTAGACCACCAGCACGGGCTGGTTACTGGGTTCGCCTTCGACTCGGGCATAGAGTTCCTGTTCTCCGCCACGGATAGCGGCAAAGTTGAGATGGCGTCCCTAAGCTTCGAGGGTCTGATGACCTTCAACGTGCGCCGCCCCGTCGACGAGCGGCAGGGCAACTGGGGTGACTACCTGCGCGGAGCCGTCTGGGCGCTCCAGCAGGACTTCCGCCTCACCGAAGGCGTGCGGGGCATAGTCAGGGGCTCCATGCCCATCGGTGGACTGTCGTCATCTGCAGCCCTGCTGTGCGGGTTCGTCATGGCACTCGACAGGGTCAACGGGCTCGGTCTCAGCCGCCGGCAGATAATAGACTACGCCTCACGCGCCGAACGTGGCTACGTCGGACTCAACAACGGCATCCTCGACCAGGCGTGCGTCGTGCTGTGCGAGGCAGACAAGCTTCTGTACCTCGACACCCGCACAGGGGAGCACCGCCTAATCCCCTTCGGGGGCGATAATCCGCGGCCGCTTCCCTTCAGGCTCGGCATCTTCTTCTCCGGGGTCACGCGTAAGCTGACCGGCACCGACTACAACCTCCGTGTCTCGGAATGCAAGACCGCCGCCTGGATCCTGCAGGCCTACGAGGGGGATAGACTCCGGGAGCTTGAAGACACCCGTCTCCGCGACGTCGGGGAGGCGGTCTTCGAGAAGCACCGTGACCGCATGCCGGCCCGCTTCGCGCGCCGGGCGAAGCACTTCTACAGCGAATGCGACCGCGTGACGGAAGGCGTCAGGGCCTGGGAGGCAGGCGACATCGGGCGCTTCGGTCAGCTCGTCTTCGGGAGCTGCGAGAGCTCCATGTACAACTACGAATGCGGCTCCCCCGAGCTTATAGAACTGTACAGGATAATGAAAGAGACCGAAGGCATCTACGGAGGGCGCTTCTCCGGCGCCGGCTTCAAGGGGGCCTGCATCGCGCTGGTCGACCCCTCCAGAGAGGATGAGATAAGGCAAACCGTGACCGAAAGATACCTGGCGAAATACCCGCAGTACAGGGACACCTTCGAGATCTACTTCTGCAACCCCTCCGGCGGCGTCAGCTTTCTATAACGATAAATCTGTTATAATGATCAATCTTTTATAATGATCAATTATTAATTATCAATGATCAATGTCAATTGCCAATGATAAATTATTAATTATCAATGATCAATTATCTTAAATGAGAGG
>JAIDQZ010000007.1 GCA_029062005.1 Muribaculaceae bacterium
CCCCAGACGCACACTCTAACCGGACTGAGCTACACCCCGAGTCGGCTAAGCCGGAACCAACCGATATTCATTCTGAACGAAGCTGGGGGCTTGCATCCATATTCCTTTTTGGAGCGAATATCTTGCGCATTTCTGCGGGGGTTCCCTGCTAAAGCGATGCAAAATTACTGCTTTTTTCTGAATCCACCAAATTTTTATGCATTTTTTTGTGGAAAATCTTCACTTCTCAATCCTCACCAGCCGCTGTTGACGGATACCGGGTGTCTTCCCGGGTATCCGCACTCCGGCTCCGGGAGCATTTTTTATTCCTTCGGTGAGCAGCCAGCAAGTCACGATGCCGGATAGCCCTCTCCTTTTTCCGCTCAGCCTTCTCTTCCATCTGCCTTCGCTGATGATTTCTGTGCTCCTCCATCTTCCGCTTCTTTTCAGACTTACGACGCACTTCGCCCCTACCCTGAATGATATCGCGCACAGTCTCCGCAAGATGCTTGTCGAAACCCATATGCTTGAGAAGCTTTGATGCCATGAGCCCCCCCGTGTGTTCATGACGGGGATAGCGCATGACTCCTGATCTATCCCGCACTGCAGCCCTTAACATCCCGAGATTGCCAAAGAAGGCGGCAAGGCGCAGCGCCTCGTCATCGACTCCCTCTTCCTCCAGTCTTGCCGCCGCCTCAATGCCCATTTCACACAACGACCTGTCGCCCCCTTCCGGCACAGTATCTGCCATCTCCCTTATCAAAGGATTCATATACTTCAATCCGCCTATCTTATCAAGAACTCCGAGCGACCTCCTGATATCCTTGCCAAACAGCATCTTACGGAACTCTCCGCCCCAGCGCTCCTTCGACACAATGGAAAGTCGCTCAACACTTCTTTTAAGTGCCTCCATCGTCTCGTCGTCGATCTTCCACCCATAACGGGCGGCAAACCTCATACACCTCAGTATCCTCACTGGATCATCGTCAAATGTCTCATACGGATCGAGAGGAGTCCTGATTATGCCTTCCTTTATGTCATGGATTCCACGCCCGGTCATGTCAAGAATCTCTCCTGTCTTGATATTCCGGTAAAGCGAGTTAACTGTAAAATCGCGTCTGAAGCAATCCTCCTTTATCGTACCGCTCACCACCTCGGGACAGCGGCTCGTCTTGTCTGTATATTTCTCAGCCCTTGTCTGGACTGCTTCTATTTCCTCTTCCGGAAACTTTCGCAGACGAAATCTCGCGGTTCCAAACTTTCTGAAAAGTACAGGCATTTCCAGAAGATACTTATGCCTGAGCAGCCACATGGTGAAATTCACCCCGCCGTCAGGAAGATCCACGGCTATATCCACATCATGAATTGGTGTGCCCAGAATTTCATCACGCACACATCCACCCACAGCATAGAGATGACCATCCCACTTCGTGCCTTCGCTGATACGGCGGAAATATTCCAATATCTTATGATAAGTGCTATCTGTCATGCCGATGGATCATGCTTTTGAAACTGTGACATCGTTTTTACGGATATGTTTTATCTGCCAGGCAAGCATGAATCCCGCCACTATCGTCGACAGGAAATCCCCGATCGGGAAGCATGCCCACACGCCGTCAAGTCCGAAAAACGGGGGGAGTATCAGGAGTGCCGGGATCATGAAGATCACCTGGCGTGTCAGCGACAGGAATATAGACTTCGTAGCCATGCCGAGCGACTGGAAATAGTTGGTAGACACTATCTGGAAGCCTACCATCCAGAATCCGACAGTGGTGATATGCAGGCAGTTCACCGCACACTTTATCTGTTCGGGATCCTGCATGAAGAGCTTAGCGATCAGTTCGGCGTTTGTGGCTCCGATTATGGATCCGGCGGTAGTGAAGCATACTGCGGTCAAAGCTGCAAGTTTCAGAGTACGGAAAAGACGGTCATACTTCCTCGCACCGTAATTATAGCCCAGAATAGGCTGCATTCCCTGGCATATGCCGATCACCACAAACACAAATATCGTCACGAAACGGTTGAACACCACAACGGCGGCTATCGCGTCGTCGCCACCATACTTCAGCAGAGATGTATTGACCACCGCATTGATGCAGCTGCCCGCCACATTTATCAGAAACGGCGACATGCCTATATAGAGGATCGATCCGATCACGCGCCAGTCAAACTTAAACGTGCCGCGTTCGAAATGCAGTGTGCTCGACTTCTTGAAAAAATGCTGCATCACGAAGATCGCCGTCACAATCATGGAGATATCCGTGGCGATAGCCGCACCCTTGATGCCCCATTTGAAACCAAACAGGAAAAGAGGCGCAAGAATGGAATTCAGTCCGGCTCCTATCATATTGGTCCACATCGCCTTGCCCGGATAGCCGGATGCCCTCATCACATTGTTGTAGCTGAAAGTCAGATTCATGAGCACCATACCGGGAAGCACCCAGGTAAGGAACTCCTTGGCATAGGGCAAACTTGCGTCGGAGGCGCCGAAAAGGCGGAGAAGAGGCTCAAGAAAGAACGCGAAAGCGGTAGTATAAAGCACTCCTATCAGGATCGTGAGCTGGACGGAGTTGCCGAGAATGACGGCAGCCCTATGATGATCCTTCTGCCCCAATACAATCGATATCCTTGTAGCGGCACCTGCTCCAATAAGCATACCGAAAGCAGTACCTAAATTCTGCACAGGGAATGTGACGGCGATACCTGCCACCACGTTTGGATCATCGATAGCATGCCCAATGACTATAGAGTCAATGATATTATACAATGCCATCACCACTGTCCCGACTACCGCGGGCAGACTATATTTCCACAGTATGCGTCCTACAGGCGACGAGGACAGCTCCTTCAGCCGCTCGCCCGAGGTGTCCGCATTCTGTGTAGACCGTGCGTTTTCACTCATATCCGGTGGATTTTAATAAATATTTATTGTGGAATTCTTTAGTATAAACAATCAACTCGCCTTTTTTATTGTTATATTTATAAAGAGGTATGTTTTTATATGTGACCATCACCTCTTCACACGATTGCCACAAAACGACTTTTTAACATATCATAACTAATCATTAAAACCCAAAGACAATGAAATTCAAAGCATTATCTTGCGTATTCCTTGCAGTCCTCATGTTAGTGACAGGCTGCAACGTCACAAACACAGGCAAAGGCGCTGCAATAGGCGGCGGCAGCGGCGCTGCACTTGGCGCAGGCATCGGAGCCCTCCTCGGCAAAGGTAAAGGAGCAGGCATCGGAGCAGGAGTAGGCGCGGCAGTAGGCACCGCAGTTGGAGCCATCATCGGCAAGCATATGGACAACCAGCAAAAGAAGCTCGAAGAGCAGCTGAAGAATGCCGAGGTTGAAAAATCTGAAGTAAACGGACTTCAGGCGATCAAGGTGACATTCCCCGGCGGTATCCTTTTCGCTACAGGCAAGTGGAACATCCAGCCTGCCGCACAGGCAGAACTCGCTGAGTTTGCGAAGTCTCTTGAGCAGAACCCGCTCACAGACGTAGTCATCGGCGGATATACCGACAACACCGGCTCAATGGAAGCCAACACACGTGTGGCTGACAACCGCGCAAACGCAGTCAAGACATTCCTTGAAGGCAAAGGCATTGCAGCAAGCCGTATCCAGGCAAAAGGCTTCCCGATGCAGGACTATGTGGCAAGCAACGACACAAAGGAAGGCCAGGCAAAAAACCGCCGTGTAGAAGTCTACATCTATGCTTCCGATGAAATGGTGAAGGCTGCTGAAAACGGCAATCTGAACTAATAACCATTCATGAATCAGACGATTCATGACCATATCATAATCCACCCTGCGACATGAATTATCGCAGGGTGGACATATCATATACCGGGCACCCGTCTATCTAACATTTTCATGAGTTATATTATATGGGAAAGTCAATCAGCTCATTTTTAATTTATCTGACTGTTTTCACCTTCATCATAATCTTCCCCACCCGCTCTGAGGCACAGATACTTGTGCCAGACGGAGTCGTGGAGAACACCGACTCAATCAGGAAAACCATGGACATCGGTCCATTCTTCGGCCTATACAAAGACAATTATTTCGCCGTCGGGACAGATCCTTTCCATAAGCCTACCGGACTCAATTCAGGAGTAAAATTTCAATTATCCATCTCCCAGCGCCTTACCAACGCAACTCTGCCCTGGGGGACATATCTTTATCTATTCTTTACTGAAAAAGTATTCTGGGAGGTATTCAAGGACTCCATGCCCATGAGCGATCTGAACTTCAATCCCGGCATCGGATGGTCGAAGCCTTTCTTCGTCAAGGACCGCTACTGCGGAAAACTCACACTCATAGTGGAGCATGAAAGCAACGGCCGCGACGGAGAGGCGTCACGCTCCTGGAATAAGGTCTCGCTTGCAGGAAGCGCCTTCGTCACGGAATGCCTTTCGGTTCATGCCAAATACTGGATTCCGATAGTCGACGGAAAGTACAATCAGGATCTTTTGAAATACAGCGGAATATTCCAGATGGGATTCCAGCTGAACTCTCTCGACCACAAGTTCACGCTTGCAGCTACATTCGTCAAACGCCAGGGATGGAACTTCAACTGGAATACAAACATACAGCTCGGCTGGCGCATACATAAAGACTCAAATCAGTATTTCTTCGCGGACTTCTACAATGGATACGGGGAAGGACTTCTTGACTACAACCAGTTTCACAACCGTCTGCGAATCGGCATCCTTATCCGGCCGAAATTCTTCTCTGAGTATTGATCTCGGGGATCAGCGGGCATATGCCCCAAGAGCGGGTGCACCCCCTTCAAGACGGTCGACTCCGTCCATATCCATGATACACACTCCCCCGGCATATTCCGGATTGCCGGCATGAAGCGCAGGAGAATCCTCTTTCAGCCTATAGTCGAATATATACTTGTCTCGAACGGTCTCAAACAACGGATCCTCATCCCAAAGGCAGGACACAAAGTGGTCGTCGTCCGATCCGCCTACTCCGAGAAGCACATTGTGGAGATAGACTTCCGATCCGGCAAGATCCCCAGGGGTGATCGGAGGCGTGATGCCATAGATTATGCAGTTGTTGAACTGCGCTTTCATAAGAGGGTTAGAGACTCCGGAACTGTCCTCCCTCGACAGATGCGACATGGTGAGTATGGACTCGGGAGAGATCGCGAACAGGTAGTAGTTGGCAAGGGTGCACTGCACGAAATCATGGATTCCGCCCCTGAGGCTAACCACAGCTTCGCCCGCATCTGAAAAACAGCATCCATAGGCAGACACATTCGCATGTTCCGACCGGAGGACGTTGCCTTGTGAATTGTGGAGCCATGAATTGACAATCGTCAGTTTGCTTCGGTCGGTGACCCCGCAACTGTCGACCACCACTCCAGACACCGTAGACTGCATCTCGACATACTCCATGCGATTGCCAAACGAAGAGGCACCGAATCTTACGCCCTGCCATTGCCCGGCAAGTATCTCATAGCCTGTGTCGGGAAGCACATTGTCAAGACGGTCGCCGCGAAAACTGATCATTCTCCCGGTCTCACCTACGGCATGAAGCGTGCCGTCGACCTGAAGCATGGCTCCGTCGTGGAAAAGCACCCGGGCTCCCGGCTCCACGGTAAGGGTCGCCCCCGACGCGACACGCAGGGTGTCAAAGACCACATACGGCACCTCGGCGGTCAGCGTCATGTCTTCCTCGACAGTAACTCCCCGCATGCGCCTTACGTTCTGTCCGTAGGCTTCGAGAGTGACCGTCTGGGCAACGCCGTTGGTGACGAAATCAAGATTTCCCTCCACCTTGAACGGACGGACATCACCGTTGGCGTCTATGAAGCATTCCACAAAGACAAAAATAGAGTCATTCGGACGTATCTCGACATCACGGAAGACTTTTCCCGAGACACCGTCGACATTGATAGTGAATACTCCGGCGTCGTCACGCACCATCACACTTGATATATTGATTGACTTCGATGCCCTGTTGAATACCTTAAGACGCGCCGTTGGAGTGCCGAGATCAGTAAACACCGTGTCAAACCTCAGTGTATCTGTGGAAAACGCCAGCACATCGGAAGGGGAATCGGTGAAATCATCGGATATACACCCCCCGGCAAAAAATGACATCAATACTGATATGCAGAAAAAAAAGAGAGTTCGCATTGTTTTCATATACGAAAAACGACTTTCATAACGTATTTATTATATGAAGTATATGTTAGTGGCAGGGGAAGCGTCCGGAGATCTCCACGCTTCCCGGCTGATGGAAGAAATAAAGATCGCAGACAGAGATGCCGATTTCCGGTTTCTTGGAGGCGACCTTATGGCGCGGGCAGCCGGACGCGACCCCGAGATACACATTGAAAAGATGAATGTCATGGGGTTTTCAGAAGTGTTGCGCGCACTTCCTACCGTATTGTCCAATCTAAGGCGTGCGAAGACCCTCGTCAGGGAATACATGCCGGATGTACTGATTCTTGTGGACTACCCGTCCTTCAATCTCCGGCTCGCTGAATACGCACATAAGATCGGGGTGCGCGTCGACTGGATGATCGCCCCGAAAGTATGGGCATGGAAGGAATGGAGGATCCCCAAACTGAAGAAATACGTCTCCAACATGTACAGCATACTTCCGTTTGAGACGAACTATTTCAGGAAACACGGCATGGAGGTGAGATATGTGGGAAATCCCACGGTCAAGGAAATAGAGCAGTCGCTCGGACACATCCCGCCGAGAAAGCATTTTCTCGAACGTCAGGGGATATCCGACCAACGTCCTATAATAGCTATACTTCCGGGATCGCGCAAGGGAGAGATCCGCAACAACCTTCCTCTCATGATTGAGGCTGCAAAGCGCTTTCCCGACTACCAGTACATCATAGCGGCGGCTCCGTCAGTCCCTGAGAAATTCTACAGATCGATAGCACAGGACGCGGGACTAAGCCTCGCCTTCGGCGCTACGCATACCTTGCTCAAATATTCGGCAGCCGCCATAGTTACTTCAGGCACCGCCACGCTTGAGACAGCCGTGATAGGCACTCCGCAGGTGGTCTGCTACAGGGCAAACGGATCCCGGATCACATATAGGCTGATGAAAAAGCTTCTTAAGGTGAAGTATGTATCGCTGCCCAACCTTATCGTCGGCAACAGCATAGTCACCGAGCTTCTGCTCCACAACTGCACAGCCGACAGGATCGCCCGCGAGCTGGGTCCTCTACTTCAGCCCTCCCCACAACGAGACTGGCAGCTTTCAGGCTACCGAAATATGAAAAAACGCCTCGGCACCACCGACGCGTCAAAAATAGCGGCAGAATACATCTGCAGGAAACATTGAGCCGGAAAATATCAAACATATCAATACTGCTCCTTCTCGCATTCTTTCTTGTCATCACAGGATGCGGAACGAAGAAGAACACTGCCATTTCACGCAACTGGCAGGCTTTCACCACGCGCTATAACGTCTTTTTCAACGGCAACGAGCATTTTAAGGAGACACTCAAGACAATGGAAGACGGCTATGAAGACGACTTCACGAGAATGCTCCTGACTCATCCGGCAGACGCACGGGCAGATGAGACCATGCCCAAACCAAAGGGAGACTTCAAGCGCACCATCGAGAAGATGCAGAAGGCGATACAGCTGCACTCCATCAAGAAAAAACCGCCTAAGAAATCAGGCTCGGCAAAGGAGAAGGAGTTCCGTGCAAGAGATGAGTTCAACCCGTTTCTCCATAACGCCTGGATGATGCTCGGCGAGGGACAATACTTCAACGGCGACTTCATGGGGGCTGCAGCCACATTCATGTATATATCACGCCATTTTGTATGGCTTCCTGAAGTAGTGACTGAAGCGCTCCTATGGCAAGCCAGAAGCTATGCGGCACTCGACTGGACTTACGAGGCGGAGAACATTCTTGCCAAGATCAAGGATAAGGACTTGACCACCAAACGGCTACGCGATCTCTACAATCTTGTGGAAGCCTCCTATCTCATGAAGTCGGGACAGTATGCCAAAGCCATACCTTTCATTCAGGATGCTGCGGCAAGCAGCAGGGGTGTACAGAAAAACCGTCTGTATTTCCTTCTGGGTCAGGCCTGCAGGCAGGAGGGTAACGATGCCGGTGCATACGAGGCGTTCAGGAAGGCCGGTGCCGGGGCTTCAACTCCATACCGGCTGAAGTTTAATGCCCGCATAAAGCAGAGCGAAGTGTACAGGGGTACTGACATAAGGAAGGAAGTATCTTCCCTGAAAGCCATGACACGATATCAACGCAACAATGAATATCTTGACCAGATATATTATGCCATAGGCAATCTGTATCTATCAAGGAAAGACACCGCCAATGCAAAGGAGAACTACCGGCTCGCCGTAGAGAAATCGACCAGAAACGGGGTAGACAAGGCACTTGCCAACATTGCACTGGGTGCCATATACTTCGACGAACGTGACTATACCAAGGCCCAGCCATGCTACTCGGAGGCTCTTCCACAACTTCCAAAGACATATCCTGGCTACCGGCAGATATCCCTGCGTTCGGATGTCCTCGACCAGCTTGCAGTCTACGCCGGCAATGTCGAGCTTCAGGACTCCCTTCTCACTATCGCCGGACTCCCTGAAGAGAAACGTATGGAATGGGCTGAGGAGCAGGTGAAGGCTCTAAAGCAGAAAGAAAAAGAGGAGGCGGAGGCGGCAGCCCGCGAAGAAGCCATGGCAAACCGTCCTATGGGTAACTCCCCCATCGACCAGCAGGGAGGGAACACCGGCATGCAGTTCAATACGGATAAGTCATGGTATTTCTACAACAACACTACAAAATCAGCCGGAAAGACAGAGTTTCAGCGCCGGTGGGGAGCCAGAAAGCTCGAAGATGACTGGCGGAGACGCAACAAAACTTCTTTTTCATTCGATGATGAAGCGAATGAGGATGAGGATGACGGAGATGATGCTTCAGCAGAGACATCTGAAGGAGGGCAGAAGGAAAATGGCAAGGACGGAGAACCTGACCATTCATCGGATCCTCATTTCCCTGAATATTATATCGCCCAGCTTCCTCTTACGGAGGAAGAGAAAGTCACAGCCAACGATGTGATACAGGAGGGACTCTACAATATGGGAATAATCCTCAAAGACAAACTGGAGGATTTCCCGGCTGCCCGCACGGAATTCGACACGCTGCTCAACGACTATCCCGACAATATATATCGACTTGACATATACTACAATATGTATATGATGGCTGCGAGAAGCAACGATCCGCAGCAGATGGAAGTGTGGAGGGCTCTCATAATCTCCGAATTCCCTGAAAGTCCTTACGGAAAGGCAATGACGGAACCGGACTACTTCGAACGGCTCAAACGCATGCACGATGAGGAGCAGAAGCTTTATGCCGATGCCTACGCCGATTATCTTGCCGACCGAAATGCGGAAGTGCACGGCATCACAAGGAAAATGGAGGAAGAATATCCGCTTTCATCCATAATGCCGAAATTCGTATTTATCGATGCCCTTTCATATCTTACGGAAGGGGACTACGATATGTTTAAGGACAGAATCACCGAACTCCTCCGTAAATGGCCCGACACTGACATGACTGAAGTGGCAGGCGCTATGCTTAAGGGAATCAATGAGGGACGCAAGCCCAATTCCGGCTCTTCCAACACGAGAGGCATGATTTGGGACATAAAGCTTTCCAACTCAACGGAAAATCAGGCTTCAGACGGACTGCCGGCTAATTTCGAAAGGGATCCGAACGCCCCGCAGTATCTCGTGCTTGCATATCCAAGAGATGAGATCAACGGGAATCTGCTGCTCTATGATGTGGCGAGATTCAACTTCTCGAACTTTGTAGTGAAGGACTTCGACCTTGAGCCGATGAGTTTCGACAACGTCGGAATTATTGTAATCAAGGGATTCAGCAATCTCCGCGAACTTGAAAACTACCGTAAAGTAATGGTAAATAGAGATTTCCGTCTGCCTGAGAACGTCCGCCCCATCATGATATCCAAGCATAACTTTGAACTTCTCCTCAAGGAGGGACGTTCTTTTGAAGAATACTTCAGGTTTGAAGAGAATGCCATGGCTGAGGAGGCGGTGGAAACAGCTCTTGAGGAGACCGATCAATCGGAAACCCATGAAGACTCAGATGACACCGGAGCCTCCGGGACTTCCGATGATCCGGAGACTGATCCGGAGATTGCAGACACCACTGGAGACCCGGTAGCCCCGGAGATACAGGAGAACCAGGAGCCCACTGTAAATGAAGAAATTTCAGAAGGACCCACCGAAGATTAAAGACTGACGAATAACGACTGACGACTGAAAATATGACAAAGATACTATGGGCTGACGATGAGATCGATCTTCTCAAGCCACACATAATGTTTCTGAAAACAAAAGGTTATGAAATCCTGACTGTCAGCAACGGTCAGGATGCCCTTGACATGCTTGACTCAGACCACATTTCACTCGTGCTTCTTGATGAAAACATGCCGGGACTCTCAGGTCTTGAGACACTGTCGCGCATCAATCAGTCTCATCCGGATATCCCGGTCATAATGATCACAAAGTCTGAGGAGGAAAACATCATGAATCAGGCTATCGGCAACAAGATAACCGATTATCTTATAAAGCCGGTAAACCCGATGCAGATTCTTCTCTCCATCAAGAAAAACCTTCACAGCGCAAAGATAATAGCAGAGCAGACATCGTCAGGATATATGCATGAGTTTCAGAAGATATCATCTGACATTAACAACTCTTCGTCGCTTTCCGACTGGATGGACTGCTACCGGCAGCTGGTCTACTGGGAAATGAAGCTGTCGGATTCGGAAAGCAACATGGATGAAATGCTGCTTATGCAGAAACGCGATGCAAACGCCAACTTCGCAAAATTTGTGAAGCGTAACTACGAGTCATGGATCACATCCGGACGCGATCACCTCATGAGTCCCGATATCTTCAGCAAGAAGATCTTTCCGATGCTTGATGCCGGAGAGAAAGTATGCTTCGTGCTTATCGACAATTTCCGCCTCGACCAATGGAGATGCGTGCAGCCGCTTCTTTCGGAATTCTTCAACATTAGCGAAGACATGTATACCACTATCCTCCCCACCTCGACCCAATATGCCAGAAACTCGATATTCTCCGGACTTATGCCGTTGAAGATCAAGGAAATGTTTCCCGATCTATGGGTAGAGGAGGATGAAGATGAAGGACTCAACAACCATGAAGAGGAACTGATCGCCACCATGATAGAGCGCTACAGGAGAAAAGACCGCTTCACCTATACGAAGCTTAATGACTCCCAGGCGTGTGATAAATTTATAGGAAAGCTCAATTCGATAAAGGATGTGGAACTCAACGTGATCGTAATGAATTTCATCGACATGCTGAGTCATGCCCGAACGGAATCAAAGATGATACGTGAGCTTGCCAACAGCGATGCAGCCTACCGCTCCCTTACGGAGTCATGGTTCAGGCACAGTTCGGCTGCCGAAATGTTCCGGCGAATAGCCGAGCTCGGCTACAAAGTGGTCCTGACCACCGACCACGGGACCATCCGAGTGGACAATCCCATCAAGGTGATCGGAGACAGGAACACCAACACGAACCTGCGCTACAAGGTGGGCAAAAACCTGAACTACAACCCAAAGCAGGTATACGAGATCAAGGATCCGAAGAAATACGGTCTCCCGGCTCCGAACCTGAGCAGCACGTTTATCTTCGCTACAAACGAAGATTTCTTCTCATATCCCAACAACTACAACTACTACGTGCAATACTACACCGGCACCTTCCAGCACGGCGGCATCTCCCTGCAGGAGATGCTCGTTCCGCTCGTGACACTTACACCCAAGGGATGAACAGAAAAAACTACACCCTAAAGTAATCAACCCAAAAGACTGATCCACCATATGAAATACCTCCTGCTTTCAAGCATTTTTTCTGCCACAACCTTTCTCGGCATAGGACAGACCATAGTCCAGACACCTGCATACACCTGGCATGGAGATACGATAACACAGGGAGTCTACATGGCTACCGCGCCGTCTGCTACGGAAATTATCTCCACATATTCGGCTCAGCCGGGCTATTATATGGGTATTGACAAGCAGTGGAAACTGAAAAACGATATCAGTTCTTATCCACAGCTTACCACTCCAAACATACTTCATCAGGCCATCTACAATATGGGACTTGATGAGATGGTGAATGCTGTGGAACCTGACACGACCCTTCGCACCGGCAAGGAATGGGCGGGCGTATGGACACGTGATGTCAGCTATTCCATCCTTCTCTCCATGGCATACATGCAGCCGGAGGCTTCGATGATATCGCTGATGAAGAAGGTGGATCCAATGGGCAGGATAATACAAGACACAGGTTCGGGAGGAGCATGGCCCGTCTCGACCGACCGCGAGATATGGTGTATAGCTGCATGGGAAGTATATAAGGTGACCGGCGACAGAAAATGGCTTGAATACATATATCCGGTCATCAAGCGCTCACTGGAGACAGACCGTGCCGCTTTCTATGACACGGAATCAGGTCTGATAAAAGGGGAGACATCCTTCATCGACTGGCGCGAGCAAAGCCATCCACGCTGGATGCAGTGTGCCGACATCTACAATTCTGAGACTCTCTCAACTTCTGTAGTTCATGCAGAGGCATGGAAAGTATTGGGAGAAATTGCCACTATCTTAGGTCATAAAGATGTAGCAAAAGATGCTTTCGCACAGTCGGATGCCATAGCAAAGGCAATCAATGACTATCTGTGGATGGAGGATAAGGGCTACTATGCGATGTACCGCTACGGGCGCGACAATATGATTCTAAACCCACGTGCGGAGACACTTGGCGAATCGCTTGCAATAATATGGGATATAGCTCCCGAAGACAGGATGAACAGTGTGACTGCAAATAATCCCACTACTCCTTATGGTGTGGCGACATTCTATCCCTCGATAGCCGACATACCATCCTACCATAATAAATCCCTCTGGCCCTGGGTCGGAGCATGGTGGGGTCTTGCCAATGCTAAAGCCGGAAATGAAGAGGGCGTGATGGAAGCCATAGGAAGCGTATACCGTCCGGCCGCTCTCTTCTGCACCAACAAGGAGAACTTCAATCTTGAAAACGGCGATATCGCTACTGAATTGAACTCGTCGAATATGTTGTGGTGTCTGAGCGGCAACCTCGCGCTGACCCATAAGATACTTTTCGGTATAGATTTCGAGAAGGATGGTCTCGCTTTTCATCCATTCGTGCCTAAGGCGCTCGCCGCGACACGCACACTCGACGGCTTCAAATATCGAGATGCCATGCTTGACATTACCGTAAGCGGTTATGGAAACGAAATCAAGTCGTTTAAGGTCAATGGCAAGGAGCAGGAGCCTTTCATTTCTGCAAAGAAGGCAAAGGGGAATATGAAGGTTGAGATAGTGATGGCAGATAATGATATCCCCGCAGCAGGAATCAACCATAAGGCTCAGACGAATGCGCCGCTCACTCCGATCGCCTGGCTTGAAGGCACTACTCTTGTATGGAATCCGATAGAGTACATCGGTCACTATATCGTGCTGAAAGATGGCAAACCTGTAGCCAGGACAAATGCGACCACTTATGATGCTTCTGCTCCGGGAGAGTATCAAGTAATAGGTGTTTCTACGGATGGCGTCGAGAGTTTTGCTTCGGAACCCAGATCCACACGCAAGCAGATATATATAGGGACAGGGAATGTCAGCAACGACAAGGAATCCGACCTCAGCATACCGGTCGAAATAACGGAAGAGGGAGATTATTACATCACTGTCAATTATGCAAATGGCAATGGTCCGGTAAACACCGAAAACAAATGTGCTATACGCACTTTGACCGTCGACGGAGATAAGGAAGGATTGATAGTGCTTCCTCAGCGGGGCAGGGATAACTGGGATGAATACGGATGGTCAAACTCCGTAAAGGCTCACCTGACTCGTGGTAATCACACAATCGGGATAACATTCCGTCCGGAAAATGAGAATATGAACATCCACACCAACCATGCCGTAATCTCCGGCATCAGATTGGTTAAAGAATAAATAGCAAGAACCTTTACAGACGATTAAGACCCCATCTCATAAAATTCCAGAGTCCCAGGGGTCGCTGGAATTTTATGAGATGGGGTCTTAATATTTATTTATCTTCTTTTGGGTGTGCGGACTGCAAGTTCGGGATGCTCTTCGAGGGTGAAGTTGAAGAAGTCGTCGTAGGGCTTCAGTATGCGGAATAGCTTGGAAAGCTTCTTGACTATGCTTTTCGATGAGAACTCTTTATCGGTCAGAACCGCTGCATAAACAAAACTTTTAGGCTTCAGAAGATCAATATACTCCCAGTCTTTAGGAAAGCCTTTGGGGGCGGTCTTCAGCGGTTCCTGCCAATATGGTCCGAAATTCCCGGAAAATTCAGGGTTTTGTATTATTTCGAGATATTCCTCAATATTATTATAAATCTCGCTACGGTATTCCTTCAGCAGCGGAGCCTCCGGAAACCATGCTCCGCCACCTACAAGGCATCCCCCCGGCTGGATATGCACATAATATCCGCAAAACTCACTCTTTTTCCCACCTTTAGGATTTATATAGATGCCTATATGATCCTTATACGGAGTCTTGTCTGCCGAAAAACGTGTATCGCGATAGATCCTGTAAAGACAATCAGAGGGGGTGAGCATAGCTGCCTCCGGCTCAATCACTGTAAGGGCATTGATAAGCTGCTGAGTAAACTCTTCAACACGAGCCTTTACTTTCATATATTCATTCTTATGCTCATTAAACCAGTCCCGATTGTTGTTTACAGCCAACTGTCTTAAAAATTCAAGTACCTCTTTCATATCCACTTTATCCTTTCCTAATGATTTCATTCAGTTACATACAGTAATGTACATACAGTAATGCTTTCTTAATAAGAATCAGAAAAAAGAGCAGTACGTGACCGAAGTCAACAATACTGCTCTTCCTCTCTCCTCGGCGGTGCGGACGGGACTTGAACCCGCGACCTCCGGCGTGACAGGCCGGCATTCTAACCAGCTGAACTACCGCACCAAGATTTCCTTTTGGAGTTGCTTCGGGTTTTAATTCCCGATTGCGAATGCAAAGTTACAACAAATTTTCCATTCCCGCAAATTTTTTACATCTTTTTTATTCATACACATAAACATTCACTGACTCTCAACCAATTATACCATGACAATTATTAATAAAAAAGAGCAGTACGTGACCGAAGTCAACAATACTGCTCTTCCTCTCTCCTCGGCGGTGCGGACGGGACTTGAACCCGCGACCTCCGGCGTGACAGGCCGGCATTCTAACCAGCTGAACTACCGCACCAAAATTCCTTTCAGGAGCTATCCGGGATGATTCCCGATTGCGAGTGCAAAGTTACAACCTTTTTTCGGACTGTGCAAATTTTGATTCATTTTTTTTCAAAAAAAAATCGATCAAGGAAAAATCACGTCTCAAATTGTTATACAATTATGATTCTTGATTGCCATACACACCGCAACCCTCCAGCCCAGGAAGCCATAATCTCGACCTCGCCGATAGGCTTCAGGGCGCAAGGCTCCCAGATGTGGTCCGTGGGACTCCATCCATGGGATCTTGACCTCTTCTGCAGCGACAATCTCCGAATCAAAGATGAAATCTGGGTGGAGCTGGTGGCTGCCGCCGCATCACCAACGGTGGCTGCTGTAGGCGAATGCGGAATCGACCTCACCCACGGAGGCATCCTCGCAACTCAGATGCTTGCATTCCGGAAGCAGGCACTACTCGCCGAAAGACTTCGGAAACCACTTATAATCCATGCCGTAAAAGCCCATGACATAATCACAGGCATAAAGAAGGACCTCCAACCCGAGCAACCCTGGATTATTCACGGATTCCGCAACAAACCCACTATAGCGGAAATATATCTTAAAGCCGGATGCTGGCTTAGCTTCGGTGAAAAATTCAGCCCCGAAGCGCTTGACATCACTCCACCCGACAGAATACTTGCCGAGACCGACGAATCTGACCTTCCGATCGACAAAATCATCTCGCGACTGGAAGAGTCTGTGCAAAAGAATCTAAGAGAGCTGATCAAATCCAACGGCAAGATTTTCTACAACCACAATTCACCAATTTAAACAGAATAACGAATGAAAAGATCTATCTTCCTGACTTCCACATTTGTCTTGACTCTCTTCACTGCGGGCGCATTGCGCCTGGAGCCTATTAAATACGGAGATATGGAAAACTGGGTCACACGCAATATCACCGAATCAAAAATAATCGGAGGTAACGGAAAGACTTTATATGAGATAGCCCCTAAAGCCACGGTGAACGGAAACAAGGCTTACCAGAACACCGGAGGATCGCCATGGGCGAACTCAAATGCCTACGCAAAGGTATGCGGTGTGGTGAAGGGATCCACAACGGTATCCCCTGCCAAGAGGGGCGGAAGCACCGCAGCAAAATGCGAAGCGAAGATGGAACAGGTCAAGGCTCTCGGTATCGTCAATATGGACGTGATGGTTGCTGGCTCTATCTTCCTCGGACAGCTATTTGAACCAGTCACATCCACAAAGGGGGCATTCAGCAAAATGGAAATGGGCATTCCATATACAAAGCGACCTAAAGCGCTCGTATATGACTATGAAATAGTGATGCCGAACGTCAACACCCGCACCAAATCGACAGGGTTCAGCAAGCAGAAGACCCTGCAGGGACGCGACAATGCCGAGGTCTACGTACTTCTCCAGCGCCGATGGGAAGACGAAAACGGCAACCTCTACGCCAAACGTGTAGGCACCGGACGTGAGCGCTACAGCAAGTCAGTGCCATGGACACGCCAGCACGAGCTTCCAATCCATTACGGAGATATCACCAAGCAGCCTTTCTACAAACCGTGGATGGGACTTCTTGACGGAGAGAAGGCATATTACGCGCGCAATTCCAAAGGGAAGCTCGTGCCGGTGCACGAAGTAGGCTGGGACTCCCCTGACGCCACTCCCACGCATGTGCTTATGATGGCGTCCGCATCCTGCGGAGAACCCTTCATAGGCACGGAAGGGCTAACACTCTACATCGACAACATCAACTTCGGCTTTTAAGCCGGCTTCGTCGTTGTCAGCGTTATCAACAGTATAACCACAATGACTACAACTATATAAACAACTACAATATCGAAAACCATATAAACAATGAAAATAGCAATAATCGGTTATGGCAAAATGGGCCACATGATCGAGCATATAGCCCGCGAACGTGGTCATGAGATAAGTGTAATCATTGATGCCGACAACGAAGCGGATATCGATTCAAAAGCATTCCGCAAGTCGGATGTCGCCATAGAGTTCACACGTCCTGACACTGCCGTCAACAACCTTCTGCGCTGCTTCTCGGCAGGGATACCCGTAGTGTGCGGCACCACAGGATGGCTGGATTCACTTCCGGCAGTGAAATCGGTATGCGAAAGCGGCAAGGGGGCGCTGCTCTACAGCTCCAATTTCTCAATAGGCGTAAATATCTTCGAGGCTGTCAGCAGATACCTTGCAGGGATAATGAACGAGTATCCGCAATACGTGCCCTCGATGGAAGAAGTGCACCATATCCATAAACTTGATCATCCTTCCGGCACAGCAATCACAATAGCAGAGGAATTGATCGCAGCCTCAAACAAAGTCGACAAATGGGCTGAACCCGCAGAGTCGTCTGAAACATCTGAAACCTCCGAGATCTCCACAACCCCACACCCCCAAGACTCCACGACCCTCTACATATCCCATCGCCGCGAGGGTGAAGTGCCCGGAATACACACTGTGACATGGGATTCTCCTCAGGACACCATCACCATATCACACTCGGCAAAAAGCCGTGAAGGCTTTGCGCTCGGCGCGGTCCTTGCTGCGGAATGGCTTGCAGAGAAATGCAGGAAATTCTCGGTAGGACCAATCAAGATCGGATCAGGGCAGACAGGATTCTTCACAATGAAGGACATGCTGAAATTCTAAATGCCGGTTCCTGACTCTTGGTTCTTGACTCTTATCTTATTCACTTATTGCCAATGAGTGCAATAAGTGAATAAGCACACCGTTATAATATATTATGAATTCATTTATTTCCGACCTTCGCGAACGCCTTAAAAATATACGTCCCACACGCTGGGTGCGTTTCGGCATAGTATCACTGATATTCTTCCTCTGGGTGATCTGGATGCAGAATCCATGGCTGCTGCTTCTGTGGCTGCTTCTTGTCGACATATACATCACCGGATATATCCCTTGGACATGGTGGAAAAAGACCAAGGAACCTGTAAGAACGGTCTTCTCATGGCTGGATGCCATAATATATGCCCTTATACTTGTCTACTTCATATTCGCCTTCATAGGTCAGAACTATAAGATACCCTCGTCCTCACTTGAAAAATCACTGCTTGTGGGAGACTATCTCTGGGTGAACAAGACCATCTACGGACCCCGCGTTCCGCAGACTCCCCTGCATTTCCCTCTTGCCCAACACACCCTTCCCTTCGTCAATACCAAGAGCTATATCGACGAGCCTCAGCTGAAATACCATCGGCTTGCCGGACTGCGCAAGATAGAGCGTGGCGACATAGTGGTATTCAACTATCCAAACGGAGACACAGTGGCAACAAAAATACAGAATCCCGACTACTATCAGATCTGCTACGAACTGAAGCGCAGGGGTATCGAGGATCCCAAAGCATATATCGAAGCCAACAAGGCTATGTTCGGCGATATCGTGGTGCGCCCGGTAGACCGTCGCGAGAACTATGTCAAGAGAGCTGTCGGGTTGCCCGGCGAGTATCTACGGATCAAGGACGACACAATCTACATCAACGGGAAACCTATCGAGGATGCCGACAACGTACAGTACAACTACGTGATTCCTGTAAAGAGTCCTATCGCTCTTGAGAAATGGCAGTCAATAGGAGTCAGGGAAGAAGATCACGGCAACTCTCCTATTTCAGTCGACGGAATACCATATATGTTCTATGACGTTCCACTCACCAAGGAAGCAAAGGCGATTGTGGAAAGCTGGCAGGAGGTAGACGGGAAGCTGATCAAGGAATCGAAGAGCGGATTCTATGAGCTTGGAGGCATGTTCCCGCTCGGCAACAGCTACGGATGGACACGCCCCGACATGGGCGAGATATGGATACCGAAGAAAGGTAGCACACTGAGGCTTACGCCCTACAATCTCCCTGTATACGAACGCGCCATACGCACTTATGAAGGCAACGACCTTCAGGTGAAAGACGGAAAAATCTTTATCAATGGAGAGGAAACCGACAAATATACCTTCAAGATGGACTATTACTGGATGCAGGGAGACAACCGAGACCGTTCCGCCGACTCCCGATACTGGGGCTTCGTCCCGGAGGATCATATAGTAGGAAGCCCTATGTTCATACTTGTATCATTCGATGAGGAAAAAGGGATATTCGACGGCAAGATACGCTGGGACCGCATTCTGCGCAATGCAAATCCGGATAAAGACACTAAATGGAAATGATTTCACGTGCGACCCCTCCCTATCTCGCATCGACACTATGGTTTCAGGATAAGATCGACCACAAAAGGCTTAAGACCAGAGACTACACGCGCACCTTTATCGAATCCAACTCTCAGGGAGGAATGGTGCTGACTGTGCCGGTGATCGGTGGATCATCGGCAGCAAAACGCCTTAAACCTGAAGATCTTGAAGTCTCGGGACACGGCGACTGGACAAGAATCCATCTCGGTGCCATAGAAGCCGCCTACGGACGTGAGCCATATTTTCAGCACCTTTTCCCGGAAATGGCAGCCATAATCGACCGGTATCCAAAACATCTTTCCCATATGAATGTTCTTCTTATGGACAAGATGATGAATTTCATAGGCTATTCCAACACTATTGAAGACATCAGGAATCTACGTGAACGCAATCCGGAAAGATGCTCTGCCATAAGCAGAAGACTTGAGGCAATGATCAATCCGGTCCATTCATTCATCGAACCTGTATTTCGCCTCGGACCGGACTCCATCTTCCTTCTCTGACATAATCCAAGAATCATGAATTGAGATCAATGAATCATGCATTAAGGATAATATTGACTCTGATCTTAGCTTCCGTGGCATTCGGGAGCCGTGCTGACATGCCTGAAATTCCCGAATACAAAGGAGAGCTGAAAGTCAAGGTCAATCCGGTCAAAGGATTCTATCGTTTCGTGGATGAATACGGTGATTCTGTCAGGATGACGGTATTCAAGGACTTCTATGTATATCCTCCGATGAAATTCAAAAATAAAAAACAGGAGGATTTTTACTGGCGCACAGTACGCGATGTACGCAAGACGCTTCCTTATGCAAAACTCGCCTTCGCCACTCTCTGCGAGACTTACGAATACATCCTGACGATTCCAGATGAAAAGACACGCGAAAAGCATCTCAAACGCCTTGAGAAAGACATTTTCGAGCAATACAAACCTGTGGTGAAAAATATGACCAAGAATCAAGGCAAGATACTTCTGAAGCTGATCAACAGGGAGACAGACCAGAGTTCATTCAGCATAGTAAAGGCTTTTCTCGGCAGTTTCCGTGCCGGTTTCTGGCAGACCTTCGGGAAATTTTTCGGCATGAACATGAAAGCCGGCTTCCATCCCGACACCAACAAAGACGACGCCATCATCGACCGCATAGCTCATCTGATAGAACAAGGGCAGCTCTGAACGGAGCCGCCCCTGCAGGCATTTAATCATCAGCCGAATGGCTTCCCCTTGCTGTCACGCCTTAGCAGTAAGCAGCGTTGCTTTTCCACGTAGCGTCACATAATCAAGAGCCGCTGGCAACAGGAGTGTCTCGCCCGCCTTGAATGACATCGAGCCTCCCTCATATCCCACGGATGCATTTCCTTCAATGCACATCAGAACAGTAAAGGATTTATCGTTGTGTTCAAGTGTCAATTCTCCGTCAAGCAGGATCCTGTGCACCGTGAAATGATCACATTCTGCCAATACCGCATCTGCCACACTTTCTTCGGCATTCGCACTCTTATAGTCGTTGCGGTATGTGTAGTCTATGGCATCTTTCGCAAGATCGGTATGCAGCTCGCGGGGTTTGCCGTTAGCATCCTTCCTGCCATAATCGTATATACGGTAAGTTATGTCGCTTGACTCCTGGATCTCGGCAAGCAGATTTCCCGCTCCAATCGCATGCACCCTTCCTGCGGGAAGAAAGAAAACATCTCCGGGATGAGAGTCATGAACAGCAAGGACCTCCTCTATCGAGTCATCCTTAACTCTCTCCACGTACTCCTCAGGTGTCATCTCCCTGTTGAGTCCGGAATATATCTTGGCACCCTCATCGGCATCGATGATATACCATAACTCGGTCTTGCCAAGGCTATCATGACGCTTTCCGGCAAGCGCATCATCAGGATGCACCTGAACCGACAGGTTGTCGTTGGCATCGATGAACTTCACGAGCAAAGGGAATTTTCCATCATAGCGCTCCATTACCGAACTGCCGAGCAGTTCCGGACCGAAGCAATCTATCAGCTCAGTGATCTTCATGCCTTTATAAGGTCCTTCAGCCACCACAGTCTCATGCCCGGCAACCGCAGAGATCTCCCAGCTCTCCCCGATTTTTGCCTCTGTCTGCACAATACCCTTGTACCTGCAGATCTTTCCGCCTCCCCATATCACGCTCTTGAGATATGGAATGAATCTGATCGGCTCCTTCTTAATCATCTTCTTCCTTTTCGTCTATTTTAGAAAGTGCAAATGAATAGGCACCTACCGAAATGGCTTTGCTGGCTCCAAGTTTTGAAAATATCACGCCGATTCTTTTCATGTCGTCATATTCTATCGACATATTTGAGCCACGCACATTTATACGCTTCACATTCCCTTTGGCAAAGCGTTCGAACTCCTTTGGATCGTCAAGGTCGAAAACCTCCATCTGCACCCTTCTCACACTTTCTCCACCCAATGTGGCGAGACTGCCGCGAAGTTCTTGTATAAGAGACGGCAGAATCCATCTGCGTGCTGCCGTGATGCCACCGCCTATTACAATAATGCCGTCGATCAATTGTGCTGCCACAGCAATAGCATCACCGGCAATCTCGCCGAACTCTGCAAATGCCTTTCTGGCTGCCTCCACATTGCCTGTCCTCTTTCCGTCTGCTATTTCGCAGATTTTCTTCGGCTCGAAATTATGGTTGTAATCTCCGGACTCTTCTGCATAAACACGCTTTATCGCCCGGACTGCCACACCTTCTTCGACGATGATACCTTCTTTCAGCTTATGGGGAAGGCAGAATGTCTCAACGCATGAGTTGTCGCCGCGGTTGAGCATACCGTTGACCACAATACCGACACCGAAACCTGTGCCGAAAGTATAACCTATAAGATTCCTGAAACGCTTGTTGCTTCCGGCTTCCTTAAGACGGCGATTGATATCGGGCAACACTCCGCACAAAGCCTCTCCATAGGCAAAGAGATCGCCATCGTTGTTGATAAATACCGGTATCCCAAATTCATTCTGCAAAAATGGTCCGAGGGCCACACCCTCACGGAATGAAGGGAAATTAGGAAGGTATCCTCCTATGATCCCGTTGGGATAGTCTGCAGGTCCGGGAAAGGCAAAACTGATAGCGACAGGTTTTTCGTCAAGTGAATCGATCACTTCTCGAAAACCCTTCACCATTGTATCCAGACAGAGATCCAGATCCCCGGCATTGGAGGGATAAGTCACAGGCTCCGATATAAACTTACATCCGCGCATTGCACCAAACACAAGATTCGTACCGCCTGCATCAAGAGTCACCACCACCCTATCGTCATGCTTATACATAATAATCCAAATTAAAAACGTCAAACCCACACACGTTCTTTATCAAATCACAAAGTTACAAATTTATATTGAAACATCATGAAAAATCAGAATTTTTCATTACATCGTCAAGCTAAAGCTGTGAAAAACTCCCGCAAGTTCAAGTTGATGTGTGAAAGGTTCGGGGGGTGGTAGATCGAAAGTTTAGGATATTGGGAAGATGCTTTGGCTGAATCTTAGGGCCCATAAAAAATAGGATCTTTAAGATGCCCGTGTGTCAATGTCTTATGAGGTGAGATCATAAACAAGTTTGACAGGCTATGCGTTATACTTGCAAAGGAATGCTCCTTTTACGCCGCTTTTCATCCGGAAAGCGGACACGACACCTATCCAATCTCACGATTATGAAAAAGAATTCCACTTCAAGGCCTTCAAAAAGAATGCGAAAGGCAGAACTTCAGAATAAAATATTGGCTTTCCTCGAAAAGGAAAACCGTCAGGCATTCAACTATAAACAGATAGCATTTGCAATAGATGCCCAGGATTTCCGAATGGATGTCATCAACCTGCTTGATGAGCTCGCGGCAAATGAAGTGATCCAGGAGGTTGGACTGGGCAAATATAAGGCGCCAGCCAACCGAGGATCGGAAAACGTAGGCACATTCATCCGCCGCTCCAACGGAAAGAACGCTGTAATCATTGACGATGAGCAGATTATGGTAGCAGAGCGCAATTCCATGCATGCCCTCAACGGCGATAAGGTGAGGGTGATGATTTCAGCCGCACGCAAAGGGGTGGAACCGGAAGCTCAGGTGCTGGAGATCATCGAGGCAAAAGATCAGGTATTCATCGGAGAACTCATTGTAGACCGCCACGGTGCGCGCCTCGTGCCTGACTCAAAGTTTCTTGCAGCCGACATTATCCTCAACCGCAACAGGCTCAAAGGGGGAAAGACCGGCGATAAGGCTATCGCAAGGATCACGATGTGGAAAGACGAGGAGATGTGTCCCCGCGGCGAGATTGTGGATATCCTCGGAAAGAAAGGAGAGAATAATGCAGAGATGCACGCCATTCTCGCAGAATTCGGGCTTCCTTATAAGTATCCTGAAAATGTCGAGAAAGCAGCCGACAAGATCGGTGCAGGCATAACTTCGGAAGAAGTGGCAAAGCGTGAGGATTTCCGCGGTATCACCACATTTACAATCGACCCACGCGATGCAAAGGATTTCGACGATGCTCTTTCAATACGCACGCTTGCAAATGGCAATTATGAGGTCGGGGTCCATATAGCCGACGTAACGCATTACGTCACTCCGGGCAGTATAATAGACAAGGAGGCGCAGAAACGCGCCACTTCGGTATATCTTGTAGACCGCACTATCCCGATGCTCCCCGAGCACCTCAGCAACGGGATATGCTCACTTCGACCCAATGAGGAGAAACTTACATTCTCAGCGATATTTGAACTTGACAAGCAAGCCAATATCATTAACAGCCGAATAGGCAGGACCGTCATCAAGAGCGACCGCAGATTTACATACGAGGAAGCTCAGGAACGTATTGAAACCGGAAAAGGAGACTTCGCAGAGGAGATAAATATACTCGACGGACTCGCCAAGCAGCTGCGTCACCGCCGCTACGAAAACGGGGCACTTGAGTTTGACCGTGCTGAAGTACGGTTCGACATAGACAAAGACGGAAAGCCGGTAAGCGTTTACTTCAAGGAATCAAAAGATGCAAACAAACTGATCGAGGAATTTATGCTTCTTGCCAATA
Source organism: Muribaculaceae bacterium (assembly GCA_029062005.1). Lineage (GTDB taxonomy): Bacteria > Bacteroidota > Bacteroidia > Bacteroidales > Muribaculaceae > Lepagella. The sequence continues at coordinate 24,601 of JAIDQZ010000007.1, forward strand.
TAGCGGTGGCAGAAAAAATCGGCAAGACTCCGAAAGGGAAGAAGGCAAAATCGTTTGTCTACCGTGTGCATGATAATCCGGATGCCGAGAAGCTGGCAAATCTCAGCAGCATAGCAGCCCGCTTCGGCTTCAAGATAAATGCTGAAGGCAGATCGACTCAGGTCAACAAGAGCCTTAACCGCATGCTGAAGGATGTGAAAGGGCGCGGAGAGGAAAACATGCTTTCCATGCTTGCCATCCGCTCAATGGCAAAAGCCATATACACTACCGACAATGTCGGACACTATGGTCTTGCGGTGCCATATTACACACACTTCACCTCTCCTATACGCCGGTATCCCGACATGATGGTACACAGGTTGCTCCAACGTTATGCCGACGGTGGAAGATCCGTAGAAAAAATAAAGCTGGAGGATCAGTGCAAGCACTCTTCTGATATGGAACAGCTATCCGCAAATGCCGAACGCGCTTCGATACGCTACAAACAGGTGGAATATATGAAAGACTGTCTTGGCGAGGTCTACGAAGGTGTGATATCCGGAGTGACGGAATGGGGCGTATATGTAGAACTTGACGAGAATATGTGTGAAGGTCTCGTGCCTGTACGCGATCTTGCCGACGACTACTACGACTACGATGAAAAGAACTATTGCCTCACCGGACGCAAGACCCATAAGAAATATACACTCGGCGACCGCGTAAAAGTGCAGGTGGCTCGTGCCGATCTCGATAAGAAGCAGCTTGACTTTGCACTCCTTTCCGATGACGGCAATCCTAACAAGCCCCTGAAGGAAAAGAATAAGAAGCACGGACGCAACCAGCCCAAATCAAGCTCCAAAAAGATAAAAAATCGTTAAAAGATTTGGCGGAATCGGAAAAAAGTAGTAATTTTGCACCCGGATGAGTCCTCCACGACCAGCTCCCCGTGAATCCCCCAGATCCTGACCGAAGCAAGGGTAGCGGGTTGAGCGGTGCGATGAAGCAAGCTCATCCATCTGCCTCTTTAGCTCAGTTGGCCAGAGCACGTGATTTGTAATCTCGGGGTCGTTGGTTCGAATCCGACAAGAGGCTCCCCCATTAAAGGCGCGACGGCATCTGCCGCCTCGCCTTTTTTTTAATGATAAGGTATTGATGGTGACCTCTAAATCAGGAAATCACTCTAAATAATTCTAAGTCCACAAATTTAAATTAAAAATGTATATATTCAATATCACATACGTCATTCCCGCCAAGAGAAAGGACTCGTTTATAGAATGGGCTAAAGGTGAAGCTCGCCTTGTCGCCGCATCTCCAACACTCCGCGACTACAAGGTGGTCACGGTGGCAGCCATACCCGGCGATAAGGAATTTGCCAAGTCTCCGGAAAAAAACTTCTCGGTCCAGATGTATTTTGATTCCATATCCGATTGCCGCGAATGGAACGAAAAGAATTTCTCCGGATTCATGGACTCATATGCCAAATGGCACGGACCTAATCCTCTCTTTTTTGCCACAATCCTTAAAGAACTATGAATCTGAAAGACTATGACCGCATTATAATGGGCATCGATCCCGGCACAAACGTGATGGGCTACGGCGTCTTAGGCATACTTGGCAAGAAAGCTGAAATCGTGGTGATGGGCGTAATCCAGCTTAGCAGGTTCGAGACTCATTACATGCGGCTCGGCAGAATTTACGAGCGTGTAAGCGGACTTGTGCAGCAGTATCTGCCCGATGAACTTGCAATAGAAGCGCCATTCTTCGGCAAGAACGTACAGTCAATGCTGAAGCTCGGACGTGCTCAGGGTGTGGCTATGGCTGCTGCCCTCGCTCGTGACATACCCATCACAGAATACCCGCCACTTAACGTAAAGAAAGCCGTGACAGGCAACGGGCAGGCATCAAAGGAGCAGGTAGCCAATATGCTGAAGCATCTCCTCTCCATTCCTGAAGAGAAGATGCCTTCTATGCTTGATGCCACCGATGCGCTTGCAGTGGCACTATGCCATATGTATGAGTCATCCAAACCTGAAATTGCGAAGGGTCCTAAATCGTGGAAAGATTTCCTCGCCAAGAATCCCGACCGTATCGCACCGCGCCGAGGAAAGAGTTAGGCTATTCAGGATTTAAACGTTGATTCAATCATTAATTCATTTATTATCGGAAAACAGCTGCTTTATTGATCCTAACGAAGACAGCACCGAAGTTGCCTCATAAGGTATATATACTGTCTTGCTGTCTTTGCCATCAGTCATGTTCTTAAGGGTCTCAATATATTTCTGGGCAAGCAGATAGGCTGCCGGATCAGTCTGAGACTGAGCTACCGCATCCGCCACATTGCGGATTGCATCTGCCTCTGCCTGAGCGCGGAGCACCTGCGCCCTCGCCTCGCCCTCTGCCTTCAGGATCGCCGCCTGCTTCTCTGCCTCAGCCTTGTTGATCTGCGACATCTTCTGTCCCTCTGAACGCAGTATCAGCGACTGCTTCTCACCCTCGGCATTCAATATCTCTGCGCGGCGGTTACGCTCTGCCTGCATCTGCTTCTCCATTGCCACGCGGACACTCTCAGGAGGCGTAATGTCCTGCAGTTCCACACGGTTTACCTTTACACCCCACTTGTTGGTAGCATCATCAAGGATAGACTGCAGTTTTGCATTTATAGTGTCGCGGGAAGTAAGGGTTTCGTCAAGTTCAAGCTCTCCTATCACATTTCGCAGTGAAGTCTGGGTCAGCTTCTCGATAGCATTTGGAAGATTGTCGATCTCATAGACCGATTTCTTCGGGTCTACTATCTGGAAATAGAGAAGGGCATTGATCTCAGTTGTGACATTATCCCGCGTGATGACCTGCTGCGAAGGAAAGTCATACACCTGTTCACGAAGATCAATAACGGTTGTGGTCGAGACCCTAACGCCACCGCGTCCGAAAGCGTTGCCCGGTTCTATTCGGCGCGTATATATCACTTTAGGCTTGTCAATAAAGGGTATTATGAAGTTAAGACCCGGCTGAAGCACCGAATGAAACTTGCCAAGCCTCTCCACAACTTTTGTCTCCGACTGAGGCACCACCTTAACTCCCGCCATGATGATTACTATGACAAGGATAAGGATTACTCCTGCTACGATGATTGTTGTCATAATTGTATCGTTTTTTCTGATTATCTTTTATTTGTCTGTCAGTTTATCGTTCTTAATAATATGATTGATGTGTCGGCAGCCGGGAATTTATGGCTGAATCACTTCAACGGATAGAATTATCGAATCATATCCCACGACCCGGACTTCATCCCCCGGCATGAGCGTAGCTCCATGTCTTGCGGGACGGATCTGCCAGATATCTCCGTCAATACGCATTCTCATGCAGTCAGGAGCTTCGAAAGCTGTTCCGGTCCTCCCGATAAGTGCATCCATACCAGTAGCAGCATGTCTTGATCCCCTGTGCAGATAATCTATAAGGCGGTGACGCCAATGATAAGTTGCCAGAAAGAGCACGCCTGTCGACACCACGAATGTGACCAATGTCGCAATCCATTCTCCTCCAAGAATCGCAGCCACCATAGCGATAATTGCGCCTATGCCCACATAAAGGCAGGTGGTGGACAATGTCAGCAACTCCGCCACCAAGAATCCAACTCCCAATATAAGCCAAAAACTCCAGATTCCCATGTTTCGCTACTTATAATTATTTATCCGGACACAAAGATACAAAATATAATTGACAAAACATCTATCCTTTCCTAAAATTTTATTGCATAATTATCACGTCATCCGTGATCGGTCGCATCCACATCAACAACACCTATTTACCTTCAAACAAAACGATAAAATAATCGAACCGAATTCACCATTCATAGAAAAAATCAAACGATTCATAAGAAAAATCAGACATTTCATATAATATCTCTTTGAATTTATTGCAAAACTCCATATTTTTTATTTATTTTGCACAATATTTTGAACAACAAACGTATAAACGTCCTACACCACAGGTAATCAATCTTAAAATATGAATAAACTGCACTTCATCCTTGCAGCAGCATGCTTATGGCTGTCTGCCGAAGCCAACCGCCTTGATCTCAGATCACTTGCCGAAATACGGCAGGATGCCTTGAGACACAACATCATGTCTCTTCCAGGAAAATCACGAGTACCATCCAGGCAACCGCTCACCCGTGCCAAGTCATCTTCAGTGGCTTTTATTACACTGGCGGATGGCTTTACAGTCTCCGACCTCGAAAAAAACGGTGTCGAGGTGCTTGGCATCCGTGGCAGTATCGCTATTGTAAATACACCGCTAAACAAGGCAGAGGAAATATCCGGGCTGCCTGCAGTAAAGGCAATGTCTCTGCAGAGAAATGTCTTTCCCGCAATGGATCTGGCAAGAGAAGTCTCCGGAGTAGACTTTATCCACCAGGGAAGCCGGGAGACAGGTCTGTCGGTACCCTATACCGGCGCTGGAGTCATCACTGCAATTGTTGACCAGGGAATTGACGCCCACCATATCAACTTCAGACTTCCTGACAACAGTTCACGTATCGGATATCTCGCCCACCTACGATATAACTCCGCAGGGACAGGAATCGCCGAAACTCATTATAATGAAACGAACATCAATGATTTCACGACAGACCTTCCTTCTGCCTACCACGGCACACACACACTCGGCATACTCGCCGGCGGCTACAATGGCCCGGTAAGTGTCGGAGACAGGCGTGCCGGTATGCGCCCCGGAGAGTATATCACGGAAAACTGCAAATATTACGGAGCCGCCCCCGGTTCCAACATAGCTGTCTCATGCGGCGACCTCGCCGACGGATTCATAGCACTTGGAATGGACTATATACTGGGATTCTCTGAGTATCTCGACCGTCCGATCGTCTATAGCCTTTCACTCGGGAGCAGCGTCGGTCCTCGGGATCCACGCTCGCAGATGGCGCAGTTTCTTGATGAAATCGGCAAACAAGGCATCATATGTATATCTGCCGGCAATGAGGGAGACCTTAAGATCGCCTTGAAGAAGTCGCTATCGGAAGAAGAGACCTCATTCAAGACCATGATACACCCCTATGAGTATAATTATGATCCGGAAGATCCGGAAAGCTCGACCATACGCTACGGATCAGTCTACATATATTCCAACGATGCGACTCCTTTCAAGCTTCAGGCAGTGATCTACAACAAGAACCGTGGTTATCGCCCGGCGATGCGCATGCCTGTGGTAGGAGACAACATCGGCACCTACTACGCCTCTTCATCCGACTATCAGATGGATTCGGAAGATATAATTGGCGATGCCACATTCAAGAAGGCATATGACGGATACGTAGGGGTCGGAGGCAAGATCGACGAACAGACCGGAAGATACTACGGCATGGTGGATTACTATACCATCAACAATATTGCCTCAAACCTTGATGACAACTATGTGCTCGGTTTTGAAGTGGAGGGCGTACCCGGACAGACCATTGAATGCTACTGCGACGGTCAGAACACCTGGCTTGAAAGCTACGGGCAAGATGGCTTTACCGACGGTTCGATGGACGGAACAATATCCGATCTCGCAGTAGGGCACAATATGCTTGTAGTGGGATCATACAATACACGACAGTCATGGACTTGTCTTGACGGAGGCACTTCCGCCTATCCCGGCGAGGGGTTCATCCCGGGTGAGATAAGCGGATTCTCATCTTTCGGCACACTTTCCGACGGCCGCGAGCTGCCTCACGTATGCGCACCGGGGTCAGCGATAATCTCATCAATAAGCTGGCCATACGCAAAGCTTACAGCACAGGAATACGGAGATGGATACCTTGACTATATGTGTCAGGCGAAACTTGAGGAAGAGGGACGTGTGAACTATTGGAAACAAGAAGTGGGCACATCCATGTCTACACCGTTTGTAGCGGGATCAATCGCCCTCTGGCTCGAAGCCAATCCCAATCTGACAATTGACGATGTAAAGGAAATAATAGCAAAGACTTCGGTCCGTGACGAGCAAGTGGAAAAGACTAAAGAGCAGACCCGCTGGGGGGCAGGGAAATTCGATGCCCTTGCAGGACTGAAAGAGGCTATCCGCATGGCGTCCGGCGTAAAAGGGATCGACTCCGGAACACGCAACGACCGCCTTATCCTATCGAAGGAAGGAGACAGGACATTTAGAGTCTTCGTAGGCGGAGCTGACAAGGTGGAGACGAAAGTCTTCACAGCTGACGGACGCATGGTGTTCAGCAGCAGTGCCTCCGGAGACGAAGATATAGCCGACCTGTCGGCGCTTGCGCCAGGTGCGTATATAATAAACGCTAACGGACGGCATTCCGAAAAAATCATCATCAAATAACCATCATAAACTGCAAAACAACATAACGACATGAGAAAATCATTATCACTGATATGCTTTCTGATGGCATTTATCCACTGCCCCGCTGGAGCGGATGCTGCCCGCAAGCATACACGCGGCTCTGATGAAAAACCCATCATCACGATAAAGAGCGACGCATACAATGTGATAGGACCGGCAAACAGTTTCGGCATAATACTGGGTTCTACGGAGACCGATTACTTCGACATTGACGCAGGATTCGGTCTCCAGGAAATGGAAGTTGAACCATGGACTATAGAAGACGGAGCCATATCCGGCACTTACAAGACACTGCAGGTAAGCGAGGAGGGCGTAATCCGGGTATATGGAGATCCGGAGAAAATAGACATGGTACAGCTTCAGGGAGGATATGTGACTGAAATAGAGATGAGCCAGTGTGTCAATCTCGAAGTGCTTGACCTAAGCCACAACACACTGAAGGCTCTCGACCTTACCCCTTTCACCAACCTCTATGCGATCTATCTATCGGATAACCCGTTTACCAAGGAAACTCCACTTAAGGTCGGAGCTCCGAAAAACCGACTGGCAATACTTGAGATCGATATAGTGGACCACCTGGACCAGAGCTTCAACCTTAGTGACTATCCTGCCATCCAAGCCTTTGATGCATACCATAATCTGGATCTTTGGAACATCGATCCGACAGGTTGTCCTGAATTACTTACAATGAGCCTTGAACTTACAAATGTCAGCACCCTTGATGTGTCAAAGAATCCCAAGCTCATAAGCCTCAATATATCAGAGACAAGAATAACCGACATAGATCTTTCGAACAATCCCGGTATATCGACCCTTATGGCAGAGCATGCCTCCGGCTGGGTCAATACTTCCTACCATCTCAACGGGATCGACCTCACCACACTTCCAAACCTTGCCGTTCTATACCTGGGAGGAAACAGGCTTCAGAATATCGACCTCAGCAAAAATCCCAAACTCACCAATCTCAATCTCCGGAGAAACAACCTCACCTCTCTCGACCTTTCAGGAAATCCGGATCTATACAGTGTGACCATCACGCACAACGACATGGACTTCGCCACACTCCCGGCACCAGAGGAGACATGGGGTGAGTATTTCTATCTCCAGAACGATATCAGGGTATCAAAATCAATTGAAGTGAACAGCACCCTTGACCTCTCATCAAGAGTATTGCGACAGGGTACGGAAACAAGCGCAACCGTTTGGGTAAAAGCTATCAATGGGAATGATACTATTCTTGATCCCTCGCTGTATTCATATGCCGACGGTATAATTTCATTTAATAAGGCTGTTCCCGACTCTATATATGTGAAATACGAGAATTCCCTCTTCCCCGAATACCAGCTCTCCACCACCCCGTTTATGGTGAAAAGCTCAGCTGAGATGGGCAAGCCTTCGCCCATGATATCAATAACTCCAGGAGAAACGGCTTTTGAAACCCTCTCTGCCTATGTGGGCTTGTCAGGGGCATCGGAGGAAAGTCCGGTCAAATTCCTTGTGGATTTCGGCGACGGCGTTAAACACGAATTCCATGCTGTCTCCTTCGGGCTGCCGGAATCTCCCAACATCTCGGGTCGCGCAACTCCAGGAAAGGCTGTGACCATCTATGTGCCGGAAGAGGAATCCGTCACCGCTTTCGGAATCGCAGATTTCCAGATTGCCGACATCAATGTCACCCAGGCACACGATCTCAGAGTGATTAATATCAATAATGCCGGAATGAAGGATATAGATCTTCGCTATAACCGATGTCTTGAATCATTGAACCTTGACAATAATGATCTTACGGAGCTCGATCTCGAAGGGCTGTTTGCCAATTGGGAAAAGAACGTACTGCATGATCTGTCTGCCGCCGGAAACAAACTCACCAACGCCAACATCACTGTAAGGACTCCTGTCAGGAACCTGAATCTCAGGGGGAATCAACTTTCCAACCTTTCGCTCAAGGATTTCGACAACATGAAGACTCTTGACCTTTCAGACAACCGCTTCTCAGGAGAGATGAACCTGGCATATCTCATCGAAGCAGACACCATCATTCTGTCAGGCAATCGTCTGAACCGTATTGTATACGACACTTTCACCAATCTCTCGCTTCTCGACATCAGCGACAACTTTTTCGATCTTGAGACATTGCCATATCAGCCGGGCGCATCACAATACATTTACGTACCTCAGAAGCCTATCGAGTTGCTTCCCAATGCACCCGCCATCAATCTTACAAGCCAGAACCGTGTGCTTGTGGACGGAGAGGGCACGACCTTCACCTGGAAAAGGGCTGACGGCTTCCCTCTAACCGAGGGTATAGACATGAACTGCACAGACGGAGCAACGCGATTCCTTAAGGACGATCTCGGGAAAGTATATTGCGAGCTTACCAATCCGGCTTTCCCGGAATTCAACGGCAATAACGTGCTTCGCACAACCGAAGTCAACGTCGTAGGAGTTCCAACAGTGGTTGTGGCCTCATTCACCACTCTTGAGGACTCTGAGTCAGGAGAACTCATCATCGCATCAGATAAAAACACATCTATCTACGTGGACTGGAGAGGCGACGGATCAGAATTCATACCATATGCCGCCACAAAGGAGGACTACTACAACCCCTATGACAGTATCCGCACCTACAAGAACGCGAATGTCAAGATATATACCTATGACGAAGCTACAGACCTCACCGTATTCTCCGTATATGGGATGAAGATGGGAGAATTTGACGGAACCCCGATGACCGGACTGACGATGATCGGCATCAATGACTCTGAACTCGACATAGAGGACATCAAGCTTCCCGATGCTCCTCTTACAAATCTAAAACTGAGCGGCAACAACCTGTCGGAATTCATATGGTTTGAGAAATATCCACATCTTCAGAGCCTCGACCTAGCAGGCAACAGATTTGAGACATTCGATGCTTCCCCCCTCAAGGATCTAAAGACACTTTATCTTGGAGGCAACAGTCTGACCGAAGTAAAATTTGACAATATCCGCATATGGGAACTTGACCTCGAAAACAATAATCTTGAGACTGTTGACCTGACCGGCCTGAAGGCTTTGGAACAGCTATGGATCGGTGGGAACAAACTGTCGGATATCAACGTCATCCCCTACAGGGCGACACTGCATGCGATGGATCTCACCAATAACCGTTTCTCATTCGCGACACTCCCCGTGCAGACTGATTACCCCAACCTCACAGTATACTATTACAGCAACCAGCAGATGCTGGATGCCGTCATATCCGACGACTTCATGACATACGACCTGTCTTCGCAAGCACTCGTCAAAGATATATATGCGACATCCTACACGTGGTTCCTGGGAGAGCCGGTATTCGATTCGGAAACGGGCACGTTGAGCGGCGAAGTGCTTATAGAGGATGATGAATATACCATATCCGGCGGCGTGACCACTTTCAACACAAGATTCCCTGACGACGTAGTCTGCGTCATGACCAACAGTCTTTTCCCTAAGACTTATATGCGCACTCCGGCATACAGGGTTGGATATGGTGCCGATGTAGAAGGGATAGACGCGGAAAACTGTGATGCCAAAGTGGATGTGTATTCCCTGTCCGGAGCAATCCTGAAGCGTCAGGTGCACAAGTGCGAGGCTCTTGACCATCTGCCATCAGGCATATATATAGTTGAAGGAAAGAAAGTATTTTTAAAATGACGATAAACCAATTCTTAACCATAAAAATATCCAAATGATGAAAAGAATCTGTTTTTGGATTGTAGCTGTCATCACAGCTTTCGGAATCCTTCCGGCATCAGCTCAGGATGGAAGCAACGTACAGTTCACAATCAATGTTCCGAATCCCGAGGCCGTCAAGTGCAACATGAACGACGAGCTATATGAGCTGACAAAGGGAGCCAATGTTTTTGACGTGCCTATATACACAAGTTTCTATTTCGAGGGAGTGGCACCCTGGAAACTTACCGGTATCACGGATAAAAACGGCACAACCCCTTCCGGATTCTATGGTGATTCCTGGTATCTTACAGCCTATCCCGAAATACAGGATGAGGAGTATACTCTCGCTCTGACCAATCTTGATGATTTCCGTACAGCCCAATTCACCCTTAATGTTGATGATCCTTCTCTGGTTTATGCTGTTTTGGGAGGCTATTTTACAACCCTTGACCTGAAGGAGGGCGCAAACATAGTTAAATTCGATCCAGCCAAGGAGACTTTCATTACGTTGTCACCGGTGACATACGACATACCTCTTTATTCCGTCAAAATCGATGGCACAGAAGTGGCACCCATTGACAACACATATAACGTGGAGCTGTCAGAGGACTGTGTGGTGGATGTAGTCGCTATCCTTCCTGACGAAGACCATGTGGTCAATTTCTCATATTCCGAAGGAGCCGAGGGATCAATATCCATCAGTATCAATAATGAGGACGTGACGGATTTCGATGGGAAAACCATTACTGTGAAGGTCGGCGACAGACTGACAATAAAAGGGAACTCTCAGGAATACAAATATCAGGAAGTAAAGATAAACGACAGTGCCGTACCGTTCGAGACCGCCAGCTACTCATTCGCTGTAATGAAAGACTCCGAAGTATTCATCGACGCACGTCCCTACGGCTCAATCAAGGCTACCATAGTGATTCCAAATGCTGATCTTGTATCCATCTATCAGCTCTACTCCTACGATGAGGCACTGCCTATGCAACAGGGTGAAAACATCATTGAACTTCCGGAGAACAACTCTGCAGTAAGATGGGAAATCAGCACAATGGCTATACTGAATTCAATAACACTCAATGATGAGACTTTGTCATCATATTATTCCAGCGTGACCCTCAATGACGGCGATGTCCTGGTGTTTGACATTACGGAAAAAGTCTTCGATAAAAAGGCCGTCGTCTGGGTCGACAATACGACTGGCAAAGCTTGCTCAATCTACCTTGAGCTTTCTTCTATCACCGACCACTCCACAAGATATTCGTTCGACAACGGTTACAACTTGATCGACTTCTACCAACAGATGAATCCGTTCTCTCTCGGATGGTTTGGAATGAGTCAGGAAATCGAGAATGTAAGCCAGACCGGCAAGGCATATCTCAACGGCAAGCTTCTTGAACCGATGTATGAAGGCAGCACTACTTTTAGCATGGAACTCAACGACAACGATGTGCTAAAGCTCTTCATGGACAACGCTCCTGAAGAATGCAAGGTGGCTTTCGATATTGCTGAAGGCGTGGAGGCAAGCGTAGTCAAGGATATTGTAACAGCAGTAGAAAATCCTGCCGACGGCTTTGATTGCTTCGCTGGCACACAGGTGACCGTAACAGGCAAGAACCTCAACGTATCTGTCAACGATAATGTAATAACAGGGGTTAGCTCTGATGAAGAAAACGGTGATACCGTATTCACATTTATCGTGGCAGACGCAGAGACTTCTGTAGCCGTGACAGCAGGCGGCACATCCGGAGTTGCGGCTATCGCAGCTGAGTCCGATGCAGCTGTCTACAACATGCAAGGCATGAAGGTAGGAAAGAAATCCGGTCTCAAAGACCTTGCTCCGGGCATATATATCGTAAACGGCAAGAAAGTAGCTGTTGACTGATACTGAAATTCAGATCTTTTTCTGCGAGAGGGTGTGTCATCGGGCACACCCTCTCGTGTCTTCACGCAGGATGCATAGATGATTGGAAGGATGAGTATTCAGCATTATAAACATGCTTTTCACATGCTAAAATTGCCCGTCTGCAGAACTTATTTGCAAGCAGTTTCTTTTTTATTTAATTTTGTTGCCGGTTAAATTAATTCATAAAGAAATGAAACGAATAATATTTTTCCCAATAGCTGTGTTTATATGCGTGCTCTCATTCGCACAACCAATGGGCATGCGACCTCAGTCTACATATGAGCAGGCAGATGAAGTGAGAAAACAACTCAATCTTGACCACTCTCAGTTTGAGAAGGTCTATTCAGCCTATGATAAATACAACAAGGCTGTATTTGGATATCAATCAAACGGGATGACGATGCCCGCATCTCCCGCAGGAAATCACCATGGCGGACACATGGGGAATCGCCCTGGAAACAGCGGTCCGGGCAGCAGACCCGGATTTGGTGGAGGTCATCCCGGCAGACCACAAGGCGGACATCCTGATTTCAACGGTCAAAGACCGGTACGTCTTGGCAATGACAACCCGAAAGGCTTGGGACGAAAATCAGAAGACATACAGAAAATGGAGAGAAAGCGTGCCAAGCAAGAGGAAAAACTGGTAAAGTCCATGCAGAAGATATTCAAACATGAACCGGGCGCCTTAACTAAATGGCAGACTATACGTAATGAGCAGATTAAAAGAATGTTCCAGCGGCCTCCGGCACCCGACGTGAATGGCAAAGATTAATTGTAACAAAATAAGCAACTTATTAATCCTTAATTAACAACACAATGAAACAGATTAAATTTATATTGGCAATGGTATCTGTCTTGGTACTTGCATCATGCACCAACAACGATCCGGTATTCCCTGACGGCCCACCCGAATGGGGTAATGGACCGGGATTCCCGGGCAATCCCGGTGAAAATGACGGAGACGTTCCTGATTTCGACGCTCAGATTCTCCCCTACCGGGGCCAGACGGCTACAGATGCTGACAAGGATATCGTAGGAACTGACGAGAACATATTTTGGGAAGCCAATAAATTCAAGAACAAGGTAAACATATCTTATTCGGGAGAAGACGCAACAGTAGAAACCGATTGCAGTGATATCGTTTCCCATGTCAATAGAGGACATGTAGTTATAGATATGCTGACCAATTCGGTAAGCGGAGTCGAGATAAACGTCAGCGGCAAGAGCAACAATGGCTCTCTGAAAATATACGGCGAGAAGAAGACACTCCTCAATCTTAATGGAGTCGAGCTGACATCGCAGAACGGTCCTGCAATTAACAATCAATGCAAAAAACGTCTTTTCATCAATCTCGCTTCCGGGTCAGTCAACAAACTTACAGATGCATCCAAATATTCGGATGACCACTATTATATCAACGGCAACACCTCAGACAATGAAGACAGAAAGGGATGCCTTTTCAGTGAGGGAAATCTAATCTTCAGTGGGACAGGAAGCCTGATAGTGGCAGGGAATCAGAAACATGGCATAGCCTCCGACGGGTATATGTATGTGCGTCCGGGAGTTACTATAGCTGTGACCGAAGCGGCAAAGAATGCTATCCATATAAAAGGAGACAAGACGGACGATATCGGTGTCATCATCGCCGGCGGTCTGATCTATACTCTATCGGAATCCGATGCAGGAAAAGGAATAAAAACCGACTGTCATGTAGATATCAGGGGTGGTCAGCTTGACTTAAACACAAAAGGAGATGCCATTTATGACGCAGATGAAAACGACACATCTTCAGCTGCAGGAATCAAAACAGACGGAAACGTAATCATCAGTGGAGGATCGATTTCCATAAAGAGCTGCGGCTCCGGGGGTAAAGGGATCAACGCCGACGGCTATCTGAATGTGACAGGAGGCGAGACTACTGTTGTGACAACAGGAGGCAAATACGTCTACAATTCCGCTCTCGACCTCGAATCATCGCCCAAAGGAATAAAAGCTGACGGCAATGTTACGATCGATGACGGGTGCGTCAATATCATGGTATCAGGTGTCAGCGACGGATCGGAGGGACTTGAAAGCAAAGCAGACCTTACCGTCAACGGTGGCAGCATTTTCGTATACGCTTATGATGACGCCATTAACGCGGCAAGATCAATAACCGTCAATGGCGGCAGAATATACGCATACGCAGTCAACAACGACGGAATAGACTCTAACGGTACCTTGACCTTCAACGGAGGACTGACAATCGCAAACGGCAGCAATGCTCCGGAAGAAGCCTTCGACTGCGACCGATCAAATAACTTCATGGTGAACGGAGGCACATTGATTGGCATTGGTGGCTCGGCAATTGCTCCCTCTTCTTCAAGCACACAGAATACAGTCATCTACAATGGAATTCAGTTTGCAAAAAATCAGACAATCGTAATTCTCGGTGAAGATGGAAAGCCCATAATGGCATATGACATACCTCGAACCATCAACGGATGCCTTTTCTTCAGTTCACCTGATCTTAAAGATGGAGACACCTATCAGATAAGCACGAATGGGAAGATTGCGGATGCGCTTCAGGAATGGAACGGCTGGCATGACGGTGGCAACTGGAGCGACGGAAGTTCCGTAGGCTCATTCACTGTAAAGGGAACCATCACTACTGTCGGTGTGTCATCCGGACCGGGAGGTGGTGGTTTCCCGGGAGGCAACCGCCCCTGGTGATAAAATGTAATTTTTTGGTTAATTTGTATTTAAGCTCCGTTTATGAAACGGGGCTTTAACATTATCAATTTCCGTATAACCATAAGTTGCAAGAGAGAGATTTACCAAAATTTGAGACTCTTGATATATACGCTTTCAGGAAATTTGATTAACTTTGCAGTTGTATTGACACTCCACTAAAAGATAAAAAATATGAAGCAGCCAAACTCCATTGTCTTATTTATTGCCATGATATTAATTTCTGCTTGCAATAAAGAGGAACCAAAGTTTTCGGCATCTCAAATTCAAGACGCTCTTTTTGAAATGAAAGGTATATATTATGGCGACATGAGGGTGTCGTATTACCATGGCGACAGGATATCAGAAGGAGAGGAATGTAAGGTGGCGTCGAGAGACTCATTGATTATCAATATGGATCTTAAGCCAATGGCATCCACAATATCAGATGAATATATTGCTTCCCGTCTCCTTGAAATAGGAATGGTCCAGGTTAATGCAGGATATGAATTTATCCAGATGGATGATGCGATGTATAGTTTTATTCTACTTCCTAAAGATGTACTTGTGCCCGGAGGATATGGTGCCCCGGCACCCGTCAGGATTGCATTCGCTCAATCTTTTGGAGGAGATGCGTTTTATCATGATGGCAATCACATAATGTTCAATCTCTCCCCTGTTGAGTTATGGATAGGCGGAGAAAAATTTGAACACTTCAAACAACTAGTATATCACTACGAAGGATCAACTGATAAATAATAACCGGACAATTATTTATGTTAAGGAAATATATTTTATTACTGGCAAGCGTAATATTATTTTGCTTATGTACTTCTTGTGAGACAGAAGAGGATTTTGGTTTCCCCTCCAAGATTGAAATATCCGGGAAAGGAGAATCTATCGACATAAAAGGAAGCAATGATTTGCCTCCAGTCATTATACACATTGAACTTCTTGACTATTATGGTGATGGGAATTACGATGTAGAAATGGAAGACAACGAGTATTTGGAAACAACAACTGACTGGCTAACTGTCAAATATTATCCGGCAGAATACAAGATGATTCTTGTTGCGGAGCCAAACGAAACCAATAAGAAACGTAAATTATATCTATATCTTTTCTCTGGAAATTCCCGGCAGGAAATCACAGTAATTCAATCAAGATAGTCTCTATTCAATTTATTACGTAGTTGAGGTCCCATTACCGTACTTTCTTAAGCGTGTATAAGTCCAACGGATGCTCCAACGCTGAATGCTTTATTTTGCCGGATTCTGCATTAGTGTAAAAAAAAGTCTCAAAAATCATTGATTTTCAAGACTCTTCCGCGCATTGCGCTTTAAGATGGTGATCCGATTGGATGAATCCCAATCACATCTATATCTTGAATACCAATAATTTACATTGCTAATTATTACTACTCCAACATTTGCTCCTACGATGCATTGCCGCAATTTGCATGCTTTTGCCCGTCTGAATCCGTAGTCAGCAGTGTTATAGCCAAGTTCTATAACTTGCCTTAATAAGAATAACGTACTTATTTTAGGAATAGTATCGTCCATTCTAAAAATATAACTGGAAACAGTCTGCTTAACCCCTTATATATATTAGTGGAATGTATAGTATACCCTTTTTGTTAAAATAAATTAACACGCAATATGTAAAAAGGTAACATTCAATATATTGAGTTATTTTTGAGCTATATTTGTATTTTAAATCTTTTCTTTTTTGCCAAAGAATGCTATCGATTACTCTTTCCACATGATAATCTTATTGTGAAAATCATAAAGATTTTTGTATATATTGGGCTAAATAAAAAAAATAACTAACTTTGCAACACTAGAACCCCCCAAGCCTCTTAACAATGCTCAAATGTGGGGGTCGTTTTATTTTATGCACATCTTGCCTATTGTTAATCTACTCAAAGATCGCTGAGTGAGTTAAATATAAAATTTTCATTTGTATCCACTAATGTTCACAAGTAAGGACACACCCAATTTTTGTTTTTTCAAGATTTGAGGCTCTGAATAGTAAAATTTAGAAAATATTTTAGTATATTTGCAACGTATATCGTCCGCAGAGACCCGATGTGGATCTTGGGACGGGATGCAAAGACATATAGAAAGCGATACTTAGCGCACTTCTTGATTGTTTGAAACTTCGCAACTTTCATTGATCCATCAAGAATGCAGCAACGGAAGATGCTTATGTGGATATGTAATATCATGACTGACTATAATACTGGAGTATTATGTCGGTATGTTTGCATATTTGCGTGAGGCCTCTGCATCGTTGCTCGTTCAATGGATCAGGGCAATGCGAAGGCCTCAAACAATAGAACGGGCAACAAGTACAGACCTTGCGCTTTTTTTGTAATAATATAAAATGCTCAAGAGAAGGTCCTGAAGCATCTAAGATGAAATGCAAATCTACAAAAAATCTTTTATCTTTGAAGCAAACCGCTTTGAGGAATACCAAGATGGTCGTTGTATTAGTAGTGGACCGTGTAAAACTTCTGTAATAGCAAAAGTCTTAAATGATGAATGCATCGGAATGATGCTTAAAGGAGATATTTCAGTCAATATAAACGGCCAATTCGGCTTACCCATCTTCGGATCACAGTATGGTGATGTTCTAATTGACAGGGTTCAATACGGAAGGATTCCTGAGTCTATGAGTTGGCACGACTCTAATGAACCCGTTGTATGTAATATTTTTAATAATATGACATGTGTTAGATTCGCCATGATGTCACCTCTTAGAATAGTTGAATTTCATGGTCAGTTTACTGACATACAAGATTTATAAAAATCATTATGGCTGAAGGAATTAATATGGGACGCAGAAGTCCATGGTCAAAAGAATATCTTAAATCATTGTATACCAAAGTTGATTCTTACTGTAAGATTGCTACCTTATATGCATTGAAAACAGAAGGACAACAAGTTGCAAAGGAAACGATGGCTGCATATAATATGTTCAAATATCCGGTCGTATATGTCTTCATTCATTACCATTTTGGCAAATTTGAAGATTTAGAAATGCAAGGAAACGATATATCTTCGTACATGATGTATCTATCTATGGTAAAATATTTTACACAAGGAATGATGGAAGGCATGTTAGAGCAAACGGTGTTTGACTTTGATAAGAAAAACGAGATAGCTCCGGCTTTAGTAGAGATATGCAAGGAAGTTATCTTTATTGAGGAGAATTATTAATACCTATAATGGTAATGGCAAGTTATTCTTACACATAAGAAAAGGATTTATGCATAGCAGAATTGGATGGTATTTCACATGAAACCTAATAGCCATAATTATTAGATATTCAATTGATTGTGATTGTCAAGGTTATCAAATTGAACAGTTTGAAGACAATCGTAAATTATTTGTATGGATATTTGATGATCCAGTTCTTAAAGGAAAATGTTATCTGGAACTTGACCGTAATGGACTAGAAGCATCCAAGATTTTTTTACTCACTTGGTATCAATTATGATTGAAACATCTTTAATTAGACTTGAAGACGCCGTTCAAAATGGGCAAACACTTTCAGCAGGGTCGAAAGTTATACTACCTATAGGCGAGGAAGCCGAAATATACGGCTTCATTTCAACAGTGTATAACATGTTTGGTACAGGTATAGACATGCCTCCATTGGGAGAATGTCAGGTATTCTCAAACAGAGTGATATTTTATTTGGATAAACAGCTACATTCATTTCCAATATTAACTAGTGTTTGTAAAGCATCGGAAAAAAGATATGGAGTTTACTTACTGTATAATCCAAGATATTTAAATTTACCTCCTTCTGATTGGAGTAGGAAATATTATGAATATACTATGTGCAGAGAAAATCCGCATCCCAAGGCATTCAAAATCGAAGGTGTTAAAATAGAAGACTCTGTAGCATATTATTACCCTAATGACTATGATTTGTATTTTGAATCAAGATCGAAATTCCGTGCAATAGGATCTGGATTTGTTGTAATAACAAGACGAGTCTCGAAACCATCAGAGAATATAAAATATGAAATATTCGATTCTCATAGTGTTTTGATAGAACGAAATCAAGAAGGATGATTACTTGTCTCTTTAAGTCTATCGGAGATCAATTCAATTTCGGTAGATATAATCAACTCAGTTTAGCTGATGTATTGGATATTAATCCGTCTTATTTAAGTTGGTGTGTTAAATATTGCACTGGGGTAATTTTTCAATTACATGACGATGCTTTAGAAGAGATCAAAATTGTATACCCCCATTTCATAATGGATGCTCTTTTTGAAAATAAGAGGATTTGGCACCTCTCTCGAAATGATTATGAGTATTCCGATGCGGATTATTATGACGTTGAAGTACAATTTGATAATGAGTATGATGATATGATTTATAAAAACACTCACACCTATGACAGGTATTCAGGTTCTTGGGCTCAAGATATCGAGGGCTACTCAGATGACGACATAGATATAATCTTTGATGAAGATCCAAGAGCTTATTGGAATATAGATTAAATTGTGGTGAATAATCAGCTATTTGTAAGTTTCATTATGGTGATTATTGTGTATTTAAGAAAAATTTATTAAATTAGCGTCAGAAAATTTATCCGGGGGCAAGAACTTACTTCTATCCAAATCAAAGAGATAATCGAAGTTTATTATTAGTTTTCAGGGAAAGCCTATTGTCATAGACCGCAAAGTTTTGACCGCCCCGATATTTGAAAACAATTAACAACTAAGAGGTATGAGTATGAAAAATCTTTTAAAAGCGATTCTGTCGGTGTTGGTTGTCATGGTGGCAGGATGCACCAAAGATGAAAGTTCGGAAAATTCGACTCTCAATGGAGTTTCCTTTTCCTTTGTGTTTGAAGCAATTGCTAATACATCTGAAAATAATTTTCAACAAGAAAATCTGCCTGTCTGGCTTCTTGATTTTGTTCTCAATTTGAAGCAAGATGACATACAAGATGTGGCAGCATTTCGGGCAAGATGGAGAGGTGAGGATATATATTATGTATACGATAGTTACTCCTCTTGTCTCCTATGTAACACTTTCAAGTCAGACGGCGAGAAATTCGGTACGTCGAATAATGACTTTTTTGAATTCTGGAATTCTGCGCCAAATTGGGAACTGATCTATCTAAGTAAAAGTAAAATTCATGACCTTTGAAAAAGTTTTTGTTAATCATATTGTTATCATTGGGCGGCGTTTGTGCGCATAGCCAAAGGTATGCAATACGGATTTTGAATATCCGATAAAACCCGAAGATGCAAAATGGGGAGAGATTAGTTCAGGAGCCTTTATGATTGATTCCGGCATGTTGTGTTTAATCAGGCTAAAGATATATTCGATATATCGGGAGGTGAGAGGATTTAAGACATTCCATTTATAAATCAGTCGGGCAAATATTAAGCAAACTAAGAAATAGCAAAAGCGTAATTAATCGAATATTCGATTAATTACGCTTTAGTTTTAGTGATCCGGTTGGGATTCGAACCCAAGACCCACAGCTTAGAAGGCTGTTGCTCTATCCAGCTGAGCTACCGGACCTGACCATTGTACTTTGCAAAAAAACGAATGCGGGATTTACTCCACTGCGTTTCTTTTTCCGAGTGCAAAGTTAGTCAGAATTTTGTAACTTTCCAAATGATTTGCAAAGTTTATTGTAAAAACATTTCAAAAGAGAGATAAATGCTCCATGCAACCAATCTCCACAAACTAAACACCTCCTTTATGCGTTTTATTTTTGAAGGTCGGATATTCGACACTTCAGACTTTTAGAAATATGAAACATTAGAAAAACAAATTTTAATTATGGATAAACTTAGTTATGCCTGGGGTGTGCTTATGGGCAAGCAGCTCAAGGCTATGGGTGTCGGGACCCTTGATTCCGAAGCATTCAAGGATGGTGTAAAGGTTGCGTTCGATGGCGGTACTCCGGAAGTCCCGGAAGAGGAATGCCAGAAAATGATCAATGAATACCTTATGGACCTTCAGCAAAAGGCAGAGGCAGCCGCAAAAGAAGCCGGAACTAAGTTCCTTGCTGAGAACAAGAGCCGCGAAGGCGTTAAAGAGACTCCTTCCGGACTGCAGTATGTGGTAGAAAAAGAAGGCGAGGGCGCTCAGCCTACCGCCACCGATGAGGTAACTGTGCATTACACAGGTCGTCTCCTCGACGGAACCGTGTTTGACTCTTCTGTAAGCCGCGGCGAACCTGCCACATTCCCGTTGAACCGTGTCATACCCGGTTGGACAGAGGGCGTACAGCTTATGAAGGAGGGTGCAAAATATACATTCTTCATCCCGAGCGACCTCGCTTACGGCGCTCAGGGTGTGCCTAATGCAATACCCCCTCATTCAACCCTTATCTTTGATGTCGAGCTCATCAAGGTAGTAAAGAAATAAACAATCATATAGTAATAATGAAAAAAACTTTAAGAACAGCGATTGCCGTCCTTGGTGTGGCGGCAACCGCTCTTTGTGTTGCTTCCTGCGGGAAGCAGAAACCATCTTCTGCTGACTCTGCAACAGTAGATTCTCTCGTAGGAGAAGTCATGCAGGCGCAGCAAGACAGTGCGGAAGAGGCTCAGGCAGTAGCGGCTGAAGACAATATCATGGAAGCCCGCAATATGTCAGACTACACAGCTGACTTCTTCAAAGGGAACTCCGGATATAAGACCACTCCCTCAGGTCTTAAATACGTAACAGTGGTAGAAGGCACAGGAGCTTCACCCAAAGCCACAGACATTGTGACCGTGCACTATACCGGCAGACTCCTTGACGGCACAGTGTTTGACTCATCTGTAGAGCGCGGTGAACCCACATCCTTCCCTCTGCAGGCTGTAATCAAGGGATGGACAGAAGGTCTTCAGCTCATGAAGACAGGAGGAAAGACGGTCTTCTATATTCCGAGCAACCTTGCATATGGTGAGATGGGAACTCCCGGTGGCCCTATCGGTCCTAATTCAGACCTCATTTTCGAAGTAGAACTTATTAACATCGGGCAGTGATGAAATCATTCAGATTTATTTCAGCGGTTGCTGCTTTGGCAGTCTTTGTGCCGGTCTTCACAAGCTGTGACAAGGATAACAATGATGAAGACGAACCTTCTGCCGGAGATGATAACAACGTAGAAGTTGTGGATAATTTAGCGGGTACATATTCCGGTTCTATGGATTATTCTGTAGGCAATATGGGGGCAGGAACCATTACGGGTGAATATGAACTTACAATCATTGAAGATGAATCTGACAAAGACAATGTGACAGTTGTGATTCCTTCATGCTCGTTTGTACCTCCTATCCCAAATGCCCAGCAGTTTACCATTCCCGAACTGACTGTAACTGATGTGGATGTGACCACAGATGGGGAAGAATACACCTTAGAGAAGGACTCATTCACTATTTCTATCGAAGAAAAGGACTACAAAGGCAACAAACTCACAGGGACCGTCAAGGGAACAGAAATCAATATCAGGTATCAGCTCACCCCAGGCGGAATGCCATGGCCTATTGTCTTCACGTTTAGCGGAACCATCAACAAGTAATTGGCACTCTGGGGAGTAATAATGGCATTATTGGCAGGGAGCGGCGTCAATGGCGCTGCTCCCGACCTTGTAGTGTCTACCCCCGACACGATTGAAACCTTGGTGGTGACTGCCACCCGTACACCCAAGCTTCTTAAAGATATTCCTGTGGTGACACGCATAATCACGTCTACCGATATCGAAAGAAGTGGTCGACCTGATATCGGGGCTCTTCTTGAACAACAGGTGCCGGGAGTGGAATTTTCACTCGGCATGGCACAAAATCCCCAGATCAATATATCAGGATTCGGAGGGGGAGGCATATTATTTCTGCTTGATGGGGAACGTCTGGCAGGCGAAACACTTGACAACCCGGACTATTCCCGACTCAACCTGCAGAATGTGGGAAGAGTGGAGATTGTCAAAGGTGCAGCTTCATCACTTTACGGTTCAAACGCCACCGGAGGCGTAGTGAACATAATCTCCCGGACACCTGAAAAAGGTTTCCACATGCAGCTTAACGCCCGTTATGGCTCCCACTCCCTGCAAAGCTATGGTGCACTTGCCTCATATCGGAAAGGGAAGATAACCAATTCCCTTGACGCGCGCTATGATTCACAGGGAGAATATAAATTTCCAAATTTCGGAGACTTCAACAGATCTTATGCCACTCAAAGCTGGAATATACGAGACCGAGCCACAATCACACTCAGCGACGATGCCTACATCACAGCCCGGGCCGGATATTACTGGAGACAACGCAACAGCACAAACGTCACGCACGACCGATACAGCGACATTTCTACAGGTATTTCAGGACGGTGGAAAGACTTCTCTATCAAATACTCCTTTGATACCTACGACAAGTACGACTATGAGATAGCCACAAAAGAGCAGATCCGCGACTACCGCAACCGGCAAAATTCAATTCACTTACAATATTCACACGAGTTCGGAAAAACAGGAATACTCACAGCCGGCGGTGACTGGCTCCACGACTATCTGATGAGCTACGAGTTCGGTAGCGCAAGCCATACCCAGACCAACCTGGATGCATACCTTCAATGGGACTGGCATCCGGAAAACCACATATGGATCGTTCCCGGACTCAGATACGACCGGTTTTCCGCTTCACATGCCAACCGTGTGTCGCCAAAACTGAGCATGATGTGGCGTCCCGGAAAAGGACATTGTGCACTCCGACTCAACTATGCCGCAGGATTCAGAGCACCTAACCTTAAAGAGCTGTTTATGGATTTCGACATGGCGGGTATATTCCACATATACGGCAATCCGGATCTTAAGTCCGAGACGAGCCACAACCTGAGCGTATCGGCTGAATATCTCAAAGGGAATAAAAGTCTTACTGTCATGGCTTTCCACAATATTGTAGACAACCGCATAGCCTATCTATGGAACGACTCGCTCATGGGGCAGCAGTATATAAACATCAAACGAGTCCTGATAAGCGGTGTAGATCTTTCGCTGATGAAATCATTTGATTTCGGACTTACTATCAATGGAGAATATGTCTTCACGTATGAAAAATACACAAAAGGAGATATACGAGCCAACCCCACACGTCCTCATGCACTGACTCTGAAAACCGATTACACGCATCTCTGGAAACCGAACTGGCGATTTACAGCCACTGCCAATTTCAAATGGCTCTCAGCCGTGACAGGAGACATAATGCCGATGTTCTCACAGGTAGCAGTCCGCTCCCAACGCTATCCGGCCTACTCCATGCTCGGACTCAGCCTGAGTCAGACTTTTCCGAAAGATATCACACTCGGGGTTAACATTGACAACATTCTCAACTATATTCCGGAATATTATTACTACAATTCCCCGCTCACGACCGGAATCGGCGGAAGCATTTCCATTTCGTGGAAGATGTAACCTTTTACGCTTACAGTTGTCTAAATAATAGATCAGGATGGATAACTGATGTAAATATAACTATAAACACCTACCGATATGAAAAAATACCTGTCAATAATCGCGGCGCTTGCTTTAGCAGTACCGGCTATGGCTCAGTCAGATACTATTCCGGCAAGCTTCCCGGGAGGAGAAAAAGCTCTTTCATCATACATCAATAAGAACCTGAAATATCCGCAACCTTCCATCAACAACGGCATTGAAGGCGTGGTACAGGTCAAGTTTCTCGTAAAGTCAGACGGTGCACTTGACAAACTCTCGATCGTACGTCTTGTTGACCCGGATCTGGAGGCTGAGGCAATACGTCTTGTAAAAGGGATGCCTGCATGGATTCCGGCGACAGTGAATGAAAAGCCAATCGACAGCGAATCGTCTGTAAAGATTACATTTACACTTCCGGAATAAGAGGGCATACTACATGCAGCAGCATGCCCGATCCAGAACATTATTTAATTTGCAACTGAATGTCATTGAAACGAACTATCCTAATTCTTATTATCATTTCATTTCTAACTACAGCACTCAGAGGGGAAAGAAATTTTAATCCCTATATTCCCCGCCTTGTAGAGATATACGATGACAATGATCTCGACTCCCTGAAAAAAGAGGGAGTCGAGATTCTGCGCCGTCGTGGAGATATCCTTCTATGTCTTTTCCCTAATACTGATACAAGAAGTGCGAACACTACGTTCAGGCAACGCAGCATATCTCCTGCACTCGATGCCGCCAAAAGCTTCAACGAAGCATATACCGTGCAGAATGGAGCAGCCGCAGGCATTCCGTTCACAGGCAAAGGCGTGGTGGTAGGGATATGCGACATAGGCATAGATCCACTCCACCCCACATTTCTGGATGCCGACGGAAAATCCAGGATAAAACGTGTGGTGCAATATATTGAAAGGGAAGGCATACGTCGGCAGCTCGACGGAGATGAAGAATACAGAGACTGGATCACCGACAATCCTGACAATTATCACGCCACACACGTATGTGGAATCCTCGCAGGTGACGGTGCCGGCACTCCATATTCCGGGATCGCCACAGATGCCGACATAGTTGTCACTGTCTCCACTCTTACCGAAGTAGGATTGCTTGCGGGTGTGGAGGATATCATCGATTATGCAAAGGAAGCAGGCAAACCGGCCGTAATCAACATATCAGTAGGCAGTTACACCGGACCACACGACGGCACCTCCCTGTTCTCCCGATATCTTGACATGTGTGCAGAAGATGCATTCATAGTCCTGTCCGCAGGCAATGAGGGTCACCGGACAAATTCTCTCATAGCTGATTTCACGCGGGAGAGGGATTCCATATCATTCAGTATCGGCAATAAGGACTGGACCCAGTTCAGCATGTATGGCGCCACCGACATATGGAGCGGATCTTCCATGCCACTTTCCATATCCTTAGGCATATACGACTACAACCAGAAAAGCATTGTCAGATGGCTTGACACCTTCACTCTTACGGGAGGTGACTACCGTTCATACGTCTGGGATGAAGGAGCATATCAGCAAGGAGAAATACCATTTATCGGAGAACTGGAGATAGAGGGAGGGGTGGATGAAGGAAACGGACGCCACCGCACGATACTTGGTTATGAATATACAGCTCCAGAAAAGGCGCAGGACGGTAACTGGGCGAGATATGTACTTACCTTGAAGGTGAACGGACAACCCGGCAATGATGTGGAGGTATATTCCGACGGCACTTATACACGTATTATCGGAATGTCCGGAAGTCCCGCCCCTTCAAGCGACCGTACGGTCAGCGACCTCGCCTGCGGCAACAATGTGATTTGCGTGGGTATGTACGGCAATCGCGACTCAATACCATATTCAGCTCCGGTAGAATTTAATGACGACTCCATATATTTCTATCCAACGGACTTTGAGCCGGGTAAAATAACACGCTACAGCAGCTACGGCACCCTTCGTGACGGACGTGTGCTACCCCATACCGTGGCTCCTGGCGCACCCCTGATCTCGGCAGGAAGCCGCCCGTTTCTCAGCCGCTATCCATACCACCAACATCTGAGGATGAACGGCACACAATGGCTTTCCGAAGGGGGCACCTCCATGTCTGCTCCTTACGTTGCGGGATATATCGCCACATGGCTTGAGGCTGTGCCGACACTGACACTTGACGATGTGATCGACATAATATCCCGGTCAAACAGCATTGACATTCCCGATCCTGACAATCCCCGCAACGGCAAAGGATATTTCGACCCGGTGAAAGGACTGAAGCTGGCTTTGAAGACCGAAGGGATAGAATCGATAATGGATGCTGACCACGGCATCGCTCCTGATGATCACGTAGATGTGTATGACATAGCCGGCGTAAAAAAATACTCCGGTCCCTATGCAGGTGCCTCAGACCTCGCAAGGGGTCTTTATATCGTGCATACCTCACATCTGGTCATGAAAGGGATCTTCCCGAGGCAGTAATCACCGTCTGCCCATATTCCTCGTCCCTCTGCTACTGCCGGAGTTAGTTCTGCCGGGAGCAAACGGATTAGCGCCAAACTCATCGTCTTCTTCCTCATCCTCTTCCTGCTGTTGCTGCCTGTTCTTATTGTTCTTAGGCTTATTCTTCTTTATTTTTTCAGGCTTCTGAAGATCGAGGGCAGTGTCAAACACATTCCATTCCTGCTCCACATCCCAATTCTTCTTAACGTTTATTATTTTGGGATAATAATAGACGTAATCGGGCTGAATTGCTATCAGGATATCCTGTCCCACCGAATCAGTCTCGATCGGCACAAGACTATAGCCGATCCTTTTCAGGCTGTCGACAATCTGCCTATCACCTACATATCTGAAGCCGCTTCCGGAAACAACAGGGACTTTCTCCGCAAGTAGCGTACTGTCAGCAGGAAGTGCAAATATTGAGTCAACCGGGATGTTTAAGGAGTCAGCACGCAGCCCAGGGGTATCTGCCAAAAATAAACGACCGGCGACAGAGTCTTCCGGAATGGAGTCATTTATAGCAGTTGGACCGGCATTTACAAGGGAATCTACCGGAGTTCCAAAGACCTTCTGCAACCGGTAGCTGCCTGGAGAATATCTGCCGTCTCCGTCAAAATCCTCATAGATACGCGCATAATATTTGCCCGGATCAATGCCCTCAAACATCGCCACGCCATTTACAACCGGCACAGAATACTTAGGTTTATCGCCTGAAGCCAGCAACTGCACGAATGCCGGAATATCCCTGTCAAGTCCGTTGAGCCTAAGCTTAAGACTTGAAAGATCTTCCGGAGCCTTCGTCTTGAATTCATATTCAAGCCTGGCACTTTCAACACCATATATATCCTTTCCTGCAAGCGAATCAGCAGTAAGCCTGTAGTTCATACCCCTTTCCCAAGGATATTGAATCATAAACCTTCTTTCCGAAAGGGTATCCGCCCTTTCCACCCTGTAATCACCTTTCACCGGCAGCCATACCGTATCCGGACGCATCTCAAGCCTGAACGCAAGTGAATCAAGACTTGCAAGCGGCACTGGCACCTCAATCGACAGAGGACTCCGCATATTGTTTTCGGGTCCTTTGGCTGTGAATGCAAACGTCGGTGTCGGGGCAGCATTTTCCTGAGTCAGCGAGTCGGTCCGGATCAGATGTGCTGAATCGTTGGCTATCGTGTCACTGAGCTGATCCTTACTTATCTCACGGCTCCCCTTCTTGTTTGTTTTTTTCTTGGATTTTTTCTTCTGGACTGCAGGTTTAGGCTTGATCAGCTTTACCGTATCTTCTATCATAGACTCTATTCCTGTAAGAAGTTCCACGCTCGGATACCGCAATGCAAGCTTCAGTGTGTCGCGCATGGCAAGATCCTTAGGGAGCCAGAAAGTGAGCGTGTCATTCCCCACTGAAGACTCGGCTTTAAGCGGAGACGAATACACTTCATCGTCGGCAATCATTATCCGCGGCTGTTTCTCACCGGGAGAGTTGAAAATGAATTCCAGCCTTGTAGAATCGGGTCTTGTATAGCTGACAAGATACTGGGGCTTGAGACCTGTGTTATACATCCTGAGCAACACGTTATTTGGGAGATACCTTGTTCTCTCGCGCTTTATCACGGTGTCGAGAGCACCTGTATAAAAATCCCGGACCGTATCCGTGACTGTAATTCTTTCTGCCGAAGGGCGTATGATATCGTCAAACCATGCTATATCCTCCTCCGGATTTGCATAATGCCTGTCATTGTCAAGATCCTTCAGTGCGAAAAGACGGTAAGTGGTGTCCTGCAGTCCCCTTATTATGAACCTTCCGTACTCATCCGTGCGAGAGAGCCTTTCAAACGGCATCCGGATAAACGCGGAGTCCTCCCTGGATATATACGCTCCCACCAGCACTCCCTGCTGCGGCTCCATATCTTCAGCACCTAAAACCATACCTCCTATACGAAGGGAGTCGAGTGTAGGTCCGGTAGAAAATGTATACGCGAATCCAGGTAGTTTGTTGCCTTCATTGTTGTCTTCAATAGCATCTCCGAAATCTATAGTATATGTCGTGTTGGGAAGAAGGGTGTCGGTGATGTTGACCACGACACGCCTTCCTCTTGTAGACACTCGCGGAGTGGATTTGCCCGGTGGTGAAAGGATCACTTTCTGAAAGGCATCCTTGACATTGATCAGTTCATTGAAATCTAAATAGATATTTGACGGATCGACATTTACCGAACCGGAACTTGGAATGGCACGCACGAATCGCGGGGGATCCTCATCGCGCGGACCACCCGACGGATTGCCCATCGAGGCACAACCCCACATAAGCAGGAGCATCGCCAGCGCACCCCCCAGAACTGAAATATGTTTTTTTGAAATCATTATCGGTAGTATCTGAACTCAGGAGGCAGAATCCTTTCAGTATCGGCGGAATCTACCTTTGTTATAATCATTTTCTCTTCTCCCTTCCACGGAAGCGGCGTGTGGTAGACTTCATATTCCACCCTCACCGGCACACAGTCGAGCATCATCCTTTTCATCCTCGCAGCTAATGAATCGCCCGAGACACTGAAGCGGACTTCCTCGAAATACATAGGGTTTGGATCCCCCAATTCCTTGTAAGGTATCATCGAACCTTCAAAAGTCTTGATCAATGATCCGCGCCTCTCCATATTCCTGATATAGCCATATCTCACTGCATCGTCAGCATAGGGTCTGAAAAACCATATCCACGCAAAAAGTATCAGCAAGAGCAGCGTCAGCGTCACGCCGAGCAGCCATTTCCATTTATTCTTAGTCTTGTGCAGTATACTGTCTAATTCCGATTCTTCCTCGATCCAATAGTCCGGATCTTCCGGATCAAGTTTCGGAGCCTTGGGTTTCTTTACCTTTACCGGCTCTTCTTCTGATGAATAAAAATCGTTTTCATCTTCCCTGTCATCGTCTTTTGAGCCGAAAAAACGTTCACGTCTCCGCTTAGACGACTGATCCTGAGTAGACTCGTTATAGTAGTCACTATAGTCTTCGTTCCCCCCGAAGCAATTGCTTTCATCCTCGTCAGATGCATCCGTATCATCCACCCGATCCTGTTGACCATCTACGTCGGAAGATACGGAATATCCGTAAGACTCCATATCGGAATCATCCGTATTTATGTCAAGCTCGTCATTCCAAAGCTCGTCATCATCCTCATCTCCGGAATATATGTCGTTGTCGTATTTCATACCAGCTTCCCATATTTATGCAGTCCGGAACCATGAGACGTGACTCCGGCCCAGACAGCCGTGAAAATTCCAAGAATAATGAGCATTACTGTCTGTCCGCTCCATTGAAGTATGGAAAAAGCCGCGCCCTCCACATCAGGAACGCCATAGATAGCAAGCCCGAACATTATCGCTATATTCCATGGACCCAGTCCCCCGTTGCTCGGGACTGCCATTCCTATCGACGACAGCACGAAAGTCACAAGGCAGGGAAGAAACCCCAACGCCATTCCGCTTTCATGGCATAGCCCCCGGGTAAAGTCAAATGCATAGAACGCAACATAGAGCTGAAGATAATAGCAGCCCCATATCGCCACCGAAAGCAACAGGAATTTCCACTTCCCTTGCATTTTCACCACTGCATAGAATCCGTTCCATATCTCGGCACTCCACTTTCTTATCTTGACAAGCATCGGAGAATTCCGGTATTTTCTCAACCCCCACCATACAAGAAGCACTATCATCGCCATGCATATCCACAACCATGGGGAATAAAGAAAACGCACTATTCCAGCACCGACCGGAAATGTCTCCATAAAAGAAAGCAACGCCTGTCCGGCTATTACAAAAGTAAGAAGTGTCAGCGAAAGCACCGTGATTGTGTCCATAAGACGCTCCGCCATCATAGATCCGGCTACAATGGTGAAATGAGCTTTCGACCTGCTTGCCACAAAAGAACACCTCCATAGCTCCCCGACACGCGGAAGCACAAGATTCATGGCGTAGCACCCGAAAACACTGCATGTAAGCTCCATCATGGTGGTGCGGATGTCAAGTGCATTGAGCTGTATTCTCCAGCGCATAGCCCTGAATATGTGTGAAAAGACACTTATTATCATTGCTGCCACTATCCACCAATAATCCACACCGTGGCTGATAATCTCCATGGCATCCCTGAAGTTCACCTTCTTGAAAAGATACCAGAGGAGAAGCACCGACAGGAGTACAGGAACTATATATTGCAACGCTTTTTTCATACTTCAAGTGTTCTTTTCAGATAAGACTCAATTATTTCCCGTGAGGTCGCCGTATATCTCGAAAGCACTTCTTATTTCCTCCCGGGTAGGATAATTGTCCCATTCCGCGACACCTATCTCACTGATCAGCGTAAAATTCACACGGTCGGGAGATGCATTTTTCTTATCATGACTCATCAACGACAACAGCTTGTCTATATCCGAACAATTCACTCCGGCGGGGGGGAAATGCTCTTTCAACATAGCTGCATATGGATAGAGACACGATGACGGAAGCTGACTCTTCCTGCTTTCGCCACACGCCATTGCGGAGAGTATCATTTCCCAGAGCATACCATGCGCCACGGCTATACCGTGGGCTATAGGCTTTCCGTTGATAAGAGCCAGCGACTCGAACGCATGTCCGGCAGTGTGCCCGAAGTTCAGTATCTTGCGCTCACCTTTTTCTTTGGGATCGCGTGTCGTAACACCTGTCTTGATCTCGATACATCTCATGATCCAGGGAAGAAGAGCCCTCCTGTCATCAAGATACCGATCCACGTCAAGCAGAGCCTTATACATCTCCGGATCAGCGATAAGGGCTGTCTTCAGCATTTCAGCATATCCGGACAAAAGTTCATCCTCCGGCAATGTATCAAGTGTTTCGGGAATTATAATCACATCCCTCGGCATCGAGAAGACCCCGACTTCATTTTTCAGCCCGTCGAGGTTGATTGCGGTCTTACCTCCTGTAGCTGCATCCACCATACCAAGAAGGGTCGTGGAGACGTTGACACAGTCAATCCCTCTCTTAAAAGTGGCTGCGGCAAATCCACCGAGATCTGTCACCATACCGCCCCCAAAGCAAAAGAGCGTAGAACGCCTGGTGGCTCCGTTTTCTGAAAGCATACGCCACACCTGCACCAAAGAGTCGATATTCTTATGATCATCGCCAGCCTGAATCACACAACGAGGAATATCTTTCAGGCAAGGCAACTCTTCCGCCATGCGGTCAACTACAAGCCGCGATGTATTCGTGTCAGCAAGAATATAGGGAGAGTCTGCGTTTATAATGTCAATAACGAGGGGAAGCATGTCGGCAAATTCATTCATGGAAGGGAATATGCCCCACGCTTTTTCATCAATGAAATTTTTTTTAGGTATAGGTCCGGTGCAAACCGCCATGGTACGGATACCTGCTGCTACTCCGGCCCTTACTCCGAGCGGAGCATTCTCGATCACTATAGCTTCGTCGGGACCGACTCCTGCTTTCTCAAGTCCCTTCAGATAGGGTTCGGGATCCGGTTTTCCTTTCTTCACATCCCTGGCGGTGACCATCATACCCTCTCCGAATATTCCGGGATAGTCCTTGCTTATATTGTCGATGAGAGACGACTGTCCGCTGCCGGTCACGAGCACGCAACGTATGCCGCGGTCGCAGAGCGCACGCAACATCCTGTCAGCCCCGGGCATCGGCTCATTGCCGCCTATTTCCTTGAAAATACGCGTCTTGTAGTCATATAGCGCAGATCTCTTCTCCGGATCACATGGATGTCCGAACTCACGTTGCCATATAAGGTCGATAGTAGCCGCCCCGGTCATCCCTTCATATAGGTAGAATTCATCGCGGCTGCATTCGATACCGTTTTCCTCCATCATCTGTTTCCAGGCGAGGGTATGATATTTCATGGAGTCGTAAAGGACCCCATCCATGTCAATCAAAGCAGCTTTAATCATATTGCAAATTTAGCCAAAAATCCTGACAGTATTCACACCTTTAGCTAAAAAAATAATCCATTGCACATAATTTGTCCAAAAGGACATCTATGAACAACGGATAAAAGAAGTGAAATCAGGAATAATTGCTATTCGGCCGCATAACTAAGGACGGTCGGAGACTCGACATCTACGCCAAATTCCTTAGCTTTTGCAAGGATAGCGCGAGCCAGTTTCGGCTTAAGATCTTCCGGGCAATAGCGGAAATAAGACTCTGCAGCCCTTACATGCGCTGCGTCAGGCATAGGATATTCCCTACGTTCAGGAAGCCCGAAAACGCTTGCGGGCAGTTCCTTCTTTTCTTCATAACTCAATCTGTCATTCATAGCATAATCAGTTTTATATGTATATTAGAACACGCATCATGATCAAATGGCAGACAATTTAACTATATTTGACACACCATAAAATATCATCATGCACTTTGCGCTTCTTGTCTCATACATGAGATTTGCATGCGAATTGCTGAAGATTGTTGGAAATAATTAAAAAAATCACTATATTTGCGCTATGAAATCCTTCCGGATGATAATAATTGGTTTGGGGATGGCTCTTTTTCCTCTCCGGTTTTTTGCCGCCTCTCCTCAAGAGGTGGCCGATTATGCCATGCAAGGTTACGAACTTTTTATGCGTGACTCGCTTCCTGACGACAAGGAAAAGGGTTATGCTCTGATGTTGGATGCAGCATGGGAGGGAGATGCCAAGGCAGCCAACAACATCGGGTGGCTTATGGAGCACGGGGAATTCGTAGGCAAGGACCTGAAAGGGGCTCTTCGCTGGTATGAACGTGCAGCAGACCAGGGTCTTCCGGCTGCCGCCCTTAATTATCTGCAGCTCATCGTCAACCATCCGGAAGAAGCTCTTGACGGCAGGATACCGGACAGAGAGCGGTTGGCAAAAACAGCCACGATTGCCGGGACTTCCCTTCTTATGGGACGCGGTCTTCATTATGACTCGAAACTTGGAGAGGAGTTTTTGCTCAGGGGCGCCCTATTCGGCAACCATGAAGCCGCCTTGACGATCGCACAGCAACTTGAGATGTATCCCGATTCTTTTTCATATCTTCCTCTTGAGGATATCGTCAGCGGGTGTGACAGCATCCTGCCCCCCGAAGACAAGATTATACCGGAAGGTATAAGTGTCACTGAATTCACTGACCTTATGCTTACGCCGGAATTCTGGTATGAGAAAATCGGAAGGGAATAGAGACAGAACGGGAATTTCAGAATTCCCGATTATATATAAATAAGACAGATAAACTTAACAACATCATGAGAAAAGATTTTTTAAGACATATCGGGATTGGTGCGCTGATGCTTACAGCCACTTCGGTAAGCTCGCAGGCTGCGCTGCTTGCTTTCCCCGGAGCTGAAGGCTTCGGCCGCTATGCGACAGGCGGCCGTGGTGGAGAGATCTACCATGTCACCAACCTTAATGACAGTGGCACAGGATCGCTGCGCGACGCGATTTCACAGCCTAACCGCATTATTGTGTTTGACGTGTCGGGAGTCATCAACCTGAAGAGTCGTCTGGTGTTCAAGAACAATCTTACAATACTCGGACAGACAGCGCCGGGAGAGGGTATCCAGGTATACGGCAACGGCGTATCATTTTCCAATGCCAACAATATCATCGTGCGCTATCTCCGCATCCGCATGGGAGTGAACGGTGACAGTGGCAAGGATGCTGCCGGTGTTGCATCGGGACACGACATGATCTTCGACCATATGTCGGTTCTCTGGGGACGCGACGAGAATTTCTCGGTCAGCAGTAATGACAAGGGGTCAGGACCATCAAACGTGACAATCCAGAATTCCATCATAGGTCAGGGTCTGCAACCCCACTCGTGCGGAGGGCTCATCCAGACCGACAACGGAGTGACGCTTTTCCGCAACCTATATATAGAAAACGCCACCCGCAATCCCAAGGTGAAGGGTCTTAATCAGTTTGTGAACAACGTTTCATACAACTGGGGCAAGGAAGCCGCATACAATATGGGAGGTGACAGCGCAGGAGACTCATGGGCAGAGATCTCCAACAACTACTGGATCACCGGACCATGGAAATCTGCCGCATATCCTCTCGTCGGGGGCAACAGCAACTTCAAGTATTTTGCAGAGGGCAACTGGTATGACAGCAATAAGGACGGCGTGCTCGACGGACATAACATGTCGGATGAAGAGTATGCCAAATCAGGAGGTAACCGTGTGAGCACGACCGCCGACCTCGTGAGCCGTGGAGCGCCAAAGGCTGTCCCTGAAATCGCCGGAAGGATGACTGCTCCGGAGGCTCTTGAATACGTGCTGGCATATGGAGGCGCATCCCTTCCGGTACGCGATGAGGTAGACCGGTATCTCATCGATGAGGTCTTATCTTTCGGCACACTCGGGTCAACCGGTGGCTTGACTACTGAAAAGGCGCTCCCACACAAAGGCACCGGCAAGCTTTTCGGCGGCTACAAGCCTCTTGACAGCGACGGCGACGGAATTCCCGACGAATGGGAGATCGCAAACGGACTTGACCCCAACGATGCAAAGGATGCAGCCGCTATAGCTGCCAACGGATACGCCAACATCGAGAATTATGTATTCACCATCGATTCAGCATATCCATATATCAAAAATCCAACCGACCTTAAATCGGTCAAAAACGAGAAAAATGCCATCACCCTTGAGTGGGCAGACAATTCCGACGATGAGACCGGCTTCATCATAGAGGTGTCTTCCGACGGGAAGACATATACCGAAGCGGGACATACCGATGCAGGAAAAAACTCTTTCAAGGCAGAGGGTCTTGACGAAAACAAGCTTTATTATTTCCGTGTCTACGCCACAGGTGAAAACGGCATGAGATCAGTAAGCTCACCGGCACTCCAGACTATGACCTCCGAGCCTTTCTGTCCGGATCAGTCGACACTGGTGGCACCCGCCGTCGGCTCCAATGAGAAAGTGCTTGACGTGGTCCTCAAGTGGGAGAACCAGACTAAAGAATATTTTGGCACACTTACCTATAATGTACTTATAGGCACGTCCACAGATGCATTGGAAGAAATCGCATCAGAACTGACCGAGACCTCTTTCACTCCGGGCAACCTTGAAGCCAACACCACGTATTACTGGCGTGTCGATGCCGTCAACAATACCGGTGTGACTGAAGGAACTGTATGGAGTTTCAACACTATAGCCGGAGGAACGCTATTCTACACCGACTTCCATACAACCCCGGCATCTTTCGGCGAATCCGAATGGGGCACCATCATATCAGGCAATCAGGCGGACATAATGAAGGGAGGAAAACAGGAGGTCGAGTTTGACAATATGAAGCTCGGAACAGACGGCGGACGCCTTGTAGCTTTCGGCAACCTTTCACCCTACACTAACTATTCATCCGATGACAAAGGCGCTTCTAAAAATGCCGTAGGATTTATAGGCAAGCAGGGGAACGTGGATAAATGCTATATACAGATCGACGATATACAGGGTCCGTGGAAAATCACTCTCTACTGCGGCAACTCAGACAAGAGCGCACAGTCTGTGAAACTGAGCACAGGCACCGATGTAAACGGTGACGGGAGCATTGATGCAAAAGATGATCTCGCTACATTTAAATTCAAGTCTTCAGAAAAGAAGACCTACAAATTCACTCATACTTATGAGGGAACCGATCTCTGCAATGTGCGCATAGACCGTGCTTCTCTGGACAGCAAAGGTATAAACTTCCATGATATCCTTATCGAGCAGCATGTGACCTCCACCCCAGGAGCGGTAGATGAAATCGGCAATACCGTCGCTCCTGATGTGGATGTGACAGGAGATGCAGTGACGGTCAATGGTCTTGACGGAAAAAGAGGCGTGAATGTCTACGACATGGCGGGTCGTCTGATACACGCAGAGGCACCGGTAGCAGGAAGCGTCGGCTTTACTCTTCCCAAAGGTATCTATATCATCTCCGTAGAAAGCATGATGCCAGTAAAGATCGTATCCAAATAAATGGCGAAAGACAAGATATCCCGCTATCTGTGGATTGTCGACACGATCCTGAAATATAAAAAAATCTCGAAAACGCATCTCAACGACCTGTGGATGCAATCGAATTTTTCTGAAGGCAACCCGATGGCAGACCGGACTTTCTATAAGTACCGGCGTGCCATCGAGGAAACCTTCGGCATCGACATAGTGTGCGACTCAGACGGCTCTTACAGTATTGACTCCAACGGATCACAATCCGTAAAGCAGTTTACCGACCTGACACTCAACAATTCGGTGGCAATAAAGACTATCCGGAAGCTTGGCTCATACGCCGACCGTGTCGGGATGGAGGATGTGCCTTCGGCAAGAGAGTATCTTCCATTGGTGGCTGAGGCGATGCATGAAAATCTCAATATAGTGTTCACATACTCAGGATTTTCACGCACCCGCCCGGAAGTTGGCATACTCTTCTCTCCCTATTTCCTGAAGCTCTATAAGCAAAGATGGTATATGTTCGGAGCCAAGGACGGACGAGATCTTCGCACGTATGCCCTCGACCGCGTCACTGAAATGGAGCTCACAACCGAGAAATTCACCATGCCAGCCGGGATATCGATAGATAAATTTTTCGGCAACATCGTAGGGGTGACTACATCAAAGGCATCCGTGAGGGATGTCATCATTCAGACCACGCTCACACGAGCCAAGTATCTGCGTGCATTGCCACTCCATCACTCACAGCAGGAGGAAGCCCACGATTTCTACTCCATTTTCAAATACAAACTGAAAATTAATTATGAGCTGATAAGCGAACTGATGGCAATGGGACCGGATGTCACAGTGATCGCACCCCGGGAACTCCAGATAATGCTTCTCTCCCGACTGAAGGAGACACTTGAAAACTACCGATAAAAAAATCCGCCTTCCGGGCGGATTTTTTTATGTACATATATATGGAATCAAGTCATGCCTGCTTTCAACTGATCGATTCGATCAATTTTATTGCATCAATATATTTCGCTATGCTTTCCGCCACTTTCTTGGCATCCTGCATGGCATGCACCACTGTAGCCGGACGATTGGTCACGTCGCCTCCGGCAAAAACACCTTTTCTTGTGGTCATGCCATAAGGAGACTCACGTGTAAGCACATATCCTTTGTCATCAACCTCTATTCCCTCGGTGGAGTCAACGATACGGGATGCCGGCGACGAGCCAACCGCCATGATCACACGGTCTACAGGCATTTCTCTCTCGACCCCGTCCTGCTCTATGATGATTGATTCAAGACGCATTCCCTCGGCACCGTTGACCTTCTTGACATTGGTGTTCCACAGGAACTTCACACCTTCCTCAACTGCATCATCATACTCGGCACGAAGGGCAGACATGGTGTCTATATTACGATGATAAATCACCGTGACTTCCGACGCACCCATACGTAGTGCAGATCTTGCTGCATCCATCGCGGTATTGCCACAGCCTATGACGGCGATCTTGTCTCCTTCGCCGATCACGACCTCGTCACGCTTTATGAAGCCGGAGTTATAAAGGCTCACGCGGCGTAGAAACCATACAGCCTGACGCACTCCCGGATGTGTCCCCCCTTCGATTGGCAGGGTCTTGGGCCGGCTTGTACCGGTGCCCATGAATATGGCATCAAAACCATCTTCAAAAAGACGGTCGATGGTGTAGTTCTGTCCAATCGTAGTGCGGAGATGTATCTTGACACCGAGATTCTCGATTTTCTTAATCTCGCGCTTCACCACCTCTTTTGGAAGCCTGTATTCGGGAATTCCGAACATAAGCACGCCTCCCGGTTCTATACCCATCTCAAATATCTCTACCGAGAATCCCTGACGAGAGAGATCGCCGGCAATCGTTAGACCTGCAGGTCCGGATCCGATCACCGCTACCCTGCCCCTCGTCTTCTCGGGAATATTCTCATGGCTCCATCCCGCCTCGCTGTCAAAGTCTGCTACAAAACGTTCCAGCTTTCCAATGTGGATAGCCTCGCCCTTCTTGGCAAGAACACAATTGCCCTCACACTGACGTTCATGTGCGCAGACTCTGCCGCACACGGCAGGAAGATTACTCCGGCTATGAATGATTTCGATAGCATTTCCGAAGTTTCCATGGGCAAGTTCTCCGATCCAGTCGGGGATATCATTGCTTATGGGGCAACCTTTACGGCAACCGGGCACCTTGCAATGCAGGCAACGCTGAGCCTCCCTTATGGCTTCCGGAAGCGTAAAGCTTTCAGATACTTCTTTAAACTCTTCGTTCATAATCAGGGTTGCTTGCCGATATAAGCGAGGATACCGCCATCTACATAAAGGACATGACCGTTAACGAAATCCGAGGCATCGGATGCAAGGAACACAGCCGGACCCATGAGGTCTTCAGGTGTACCCCAACGTCCTGCCGGAGTCTTGGCAATGATAAACTGATCGAAAGGATGACGGCTTCCATCAGGCTGGATCTCGCGGAGAGGAGCAGTCTGAGGAGTTGCGATATAGCCCGGACCAATGCCGTTGCACTGAATATTGTGTTCACCGAATTCCGAGCATATGTTGCGGGTAAGCATCTTGAGTCCACCCTTGGCGGCGGCATATGCGCTTACAGTCTCGCGTCCGAGCTCGCTCATCATAGAACATATATTGATGATCTTGCCGTGTCCTTTCTTTATCATACCGGGGATTACAGCCTTCGCGCAGATGAAAGGAGCCACAAGGTCAATATCTACAACATGACGAAAATCCTTCACATCCATGTCAGTCATGGGAATACGCTTGATAATACCGGCATTGTTGACGAGGATATCTATAGTGCCGACAGTCTTCTCCACGTCTTCAACCATAGCCTTTACCGCTTCTTCGTCAGTAACGTCGCAGAGATAGCCTTTTGCATCGATGCCCGCTTCCTTATAGTTTGCGATACCAAGATCCATGGATTTCTGGGTGCTGCAGTTATAGACGATTTTTGCGCCTGCCTCATGAAGAGCCTTGGCGATAGCGAATCCGATGCCGTAGACGCCACCGGTCACAAGGGCTACTTTACCCTCAAGTGAGAAATTAACCATCTTTGTCTAAATTATTTTGGTTTAGGTATTAAGAAAAATTTTTAACTCGATCATATGTTATCGGTCAGTCAGTGGGAGAATGCTTAGTCTACTTAGCCTCAGAATACAAAGTTAATGAAAAAACTTGAATGAGGACTAAGTTTCGCATGATTTCTGTCGTAATTCGTCAGAATCTCACTTTCCTTACATCTGAGCCTTGTCTGAGCACATAGATACCCCTTGGAAGATCCGCAGGATAGGACTCAAATTCTCCTACATACAGACCGGTAAGGGTGTAGACGGCAATCGGGAGACTTGAGTTCGAATCCTTGATCAGTTCAGCTCCTGCCGTAACTTTCTCACCGGCTTCAAGCTTGATACAGTCGTAGAGAACTCCACTCTTGTCCTTGCAGTTTGAGGCGGTGAAAGTTATCTCGTTTTCTCCTGCCTTGAGTGAAGATGCAGGGAAAGAGAAAGTCTTTACGATATGGCGTCCGGCAAGAGTGGCGCTTCTGCGTATCGATCCGTCATCTTTAAGGCTCCATGACTGTCTGGATTTTCCATTGACATCCACTGTGACAGTCGGGGAATTGGAGACTCCGGCTATAGACGCGGTAAGCAATGCATCGCCGTCATATGGACGGTCGAGATTGAATTTGACAGTCCATTTGCCATTTTTTGTCTGGGCGTTATACCAGTCTACCGCCGGATCACTTTCACCGATACGGAATTCAAGATTGGCGGGTTGCCACTGCCACGCCTCATAGGCGCGCGGACGGTCGCTGCAGTTAAATCCATCGGCAAGGCGGTTATTCTCCCCAATATTCCATAACTGATGCTCAAGTGTAAGCGGAGTCCATTCGATATCGCCGAGATCGGTTTTACTGTCGGAGATATCGATATCATCTACACACAGCTCATCGGTGATGGTGCCGGTAGTTGCGTAGGCATAGAGTGAGTAAGTTCCTTTTCTGACTGCCGGGATACTGAATGAGCCATCCGCATCTGTAAGACCCCAGAACATATAGCCACCTCCCTGCGAAAGGAGATTGCCGCCAGGAGCGGCAAGCACAACCTTTATATTACCTGCATCCTGACCGGTAGTGATGTTGATCTTGCCTGACACAGTAGCGCGGTCAATGGGATAATACTCATTCTCAAACCATGTAAAAGGCCATTCGGCTTTCAGCTGGGCAGCTTTGGCACGTGCATCTTCGATCATAGCCTCGCGGCTATCACCAGCATTGACATAGATCATAAAGGGTCCGAATATCTGGTGCTGGTCATCGTCATATGTCTGAGATGATGCTCCCAGATGCTCGCCCTGAAGCATCTGGATAGTAATCGGCGACTTGCTCGTGGCGTGCACGGTGAGTTCCTGACGCATCGGACCGCCGTTGAGCCATTCATAACTTACAGGAATGTTCCATACACCGACTTTCTTATTCATCAAGCCATGGAAATCGTCATGGTCGATAAATTGAGCCCAATTATATTTAGTATAAATGCTATTGTCTGCAAGATAATAGGTGGCGTCCTGAACCTGATTCTTTTCCGCCTCTGCCATTTCCGCATTGTTCGGGATTTTTCCTTGCATCTGCTCATCTACATATCCGTCAAGGAATGTAGCACCGAGACGGGTGCATACACGTGTCTCCTTTACCGGACCGACACCACCTTGGGACGTGTCGCCGCTTTTGCTATTGCCATGTACGATCACATATGTGTACACCCCGCTTTCCCCCTTGCGGAGGATGTAGCCGTGCTCATATGTGGGAAGAGCATCGTTGGCAGCAGATGTGTAGAGCACCTCGGCGTAGTCGTCATCTTGCCTGACAATGCGCGCGCTTACAGGAGAAAGGGCTCTGTTTTTGTCTGAAGTATAATCGAAATATATGCCGTTGCTCCCCAAGATATTCGCAACCCCGTTGGAAGGATGCTTCATGGTAGTGGCCTGACCGTTGCTGCCTATGGTGAGGGTGATGATCCCATTTGACATAGTGCAACTTCTGTCAGACTTAAAATTTACGGTCACGTCCTGCGCAACCGCACCGAGCCATATACCGGCTCCCAGTATGCTTAATGTAAATAATCTCATTTCTGATATAGGTTTGTTATTAGTTCGAAATATTTTCACACTGCAAATATAGTGAATTTTATCATTATATCCAAATCAGTCCTCTATGATGCCTTCACGCTTCAGTTCCAGAGAATCGGCACGATTTAATTCCGAATCGGGAAGAGGAGAGAAGCCGGCAGGCTCGGGAACTCTGAGTCTGGCGAAACGGGAGTTCCGGACCCCCCTCTTGAAGACACCCTCAATCTGGTCTATCAGATTGACGCGCGCCTCATTGACGATATTGACACTCTCGATGGCAGTGTCTTCATTGAATCTGGCACCTCCGAACCTGACTTTATATTTACCGGGCCGACCTTTGATGGTGATTCCAAACTTAAATGGCAATGGAGATTTCAGCACCGACAGATGATAGTCAAAATTCATTGATATATCGTTTGATCCGTAGATACCGAGACGGTAGCGGTCAATATTGAAGGCGAACGGATAAACGCGCATCAGTCCGTCGGCAACCGTCATCTCAACGTTCAGGCTATGGATTGTATTATCTGCCTTGTCCTTAAATCCGAGCCATTTCCCCAATGTCCGGTATTTCTTGGGATCGATAAAAGCAAGATTGTCTCCGGTGATCCTTATTGCTGCATTAAGTGTATTGAGATCAAGATTCATGCCGGAATCAATACGGCATGTTGCGGCAACATCGGCTCCAATAGTTCCCGAAAAATCGTGCATCAAGGGCGTGATAGAATCGATAGCAGGCACAAGACTGACAAACTTACTGATATTAAAATCATTGACTTCCAAGCCAAACCCGAGATGCATGTTTTCGGCATTAGGGGCGGAGTAGAGAGCCGATACCGAAATGTCGCCGGCATCTGAGTCTGCCTTTATATCATGAAGATTGACCGCGCCGTCATAAACAAGCAGGTCTCCACACATATTCTGCAAGTCGAAATCGCTGTAGAGCAGATGATTCGCCTCAACTCTCAGATTCGCATCCACATTGACGGGGATCAACACCGGCGACGAACGCCCGGGACCTTTTTTTGATAGTGCATCGAGACGTGCCTCCAGAGATCTGTCGTCGCGGGCAGTCATTTTGCTGATTTTCCCATGTCTGCTGTCTGACATATATGAGGCTCCTGTAAAGACCGCCGCCGACAACTCGTTGACATCGACGGTATCGCTCACTAATAAGAAGTTTCCTTTTAGATTATTGTCAGTCTTTGCCGTCATGGCCCGACGCACATTGGTCACGAGTCCTGACATAGAAAGATCCGACCTTCCTGCACGCAGGGAGATATTGGAAATATCCACCGTGTCATTATTAAATCGAAGAACTACCGTCGAAATATGGTTGTGGAGCGGGAAAAAAGGTGTCAGCAGACGCGCATTGAAGGTATTGACCGATCCTCTCAGTTTCCATTCGTTTAAGAATCTGTTGAACTGCTTCGTGAGGTTCCACACCAGCACCTCATCATCCTCCGCTCCCAGACCTCCATATACCCTGCGGACACGTTTTTTGTGAAGACGCTGTTCATATACGTACTTATAGACTTTCGCAGGGGGGATATAAGAATATTCCCTGTGGGAGACAGGCTTGGAGGCGGCACGTTGAGGCGGAGTCACAGCCGGCATCTTCAAAAGTGATGCCTTGACTCTTG
Source organism: Muribaculaceae bacterium (assembly GCA_029062005.1). Classification (GTDB taxonomy): domain Bacteria; phylum Bacteroidota; class Bacteroidia; order Bacteroidales; family Muribaculaceae; genus Lepagella. Next base: position 67,942 of record JAIDQZ010000007.1, read on the forward strand.
TATCGCTTAAAAGCACCCTGTCGGAAAGAGAACCTGCCGATACCTTACCGATGATAAGATCTGCCGCTATTTCCGGAATCTTGCTGCCATTTTTCAGTCCACGCAGACTTACTTTACCACCTATGTTACGGATATGGGCACCGGCACTGTCCTTAAGAGCGGTGATATTGAACCTTCCTACCTTAAGGTCGCCCATAACAGGTGAACCCGATATAGCATTCAAGCTTATAGCTCCCATTGCAAGATCTACACCGCTGACAAGCACCGTAGCGGTATCCACAGCCAGCCTTGCGTTCACGAGCGGCTTATTGCCGGCAATCGTCTTTGAATCAAAGTCTATCCTCGCCTTTCCTATTTCCACCATCTTGCCGGTATCAGCTGCCAGAAAATAGATATTGCTTGCACTCACCGAACCGTCTGCCACGAGTCCGCGGATACGATGAGTGTCAAACATAGAAACACTTCCTTTAGCCTGAAGATCCGCAGAAATGACACCCGCAAGATAACCGGGTATCTTTTCCTTTATGACAGGAGGAAGATCCGCGAAATCAATCTTTCCTTCCACATCTGCATCAAAGGAAAGATCTGACACCGGTGTCGCAATCATTGCAGAGCCTTTCAATCCGGTGCCCGGACCTGAAATTGAAAAACTTCTGAGATCCACGACTGTACTGTCAGGAAGATTGGTGACAGTTTTAATTATAGCGTCGAATGCTATATTCTTGAGTCGCGACTTGCCATATTCAAGCTTAGACGGATTCATCCATATAGCCAGCTGCGCGGCAGGAAATGTATCGGTGGCAAGATTCATCGGCTTCAGAAGTTCAAACCTGCCCCCTATGGCTGCATCCGTAGAAAAGTATGGAGAATAAAGACGGTGTTCCCGACGGATTGAATCCGGAATGACTGAAAGAATATCAGAAACTTTCACCGGCTTCAATTCCACTACCACCTTACGGACTACGGGACTATCGTTCTTCAGGTCAATCTCGCCAGAGACCACAGCCTTAATGAAGGCACCGCGCAACTCCATTTCATCCATAGCGACAAGTCCGGGGTCGGAAGGATTCCAATACACTTTGCCATTGACACCGAAGTCTATATGTTCTATATTCGTGATCAGGGCAGCCTTGGGTGAAGTGACATTGCCATTGATCCTCAGACGATATGTAGGCTGCTCATTGCCATCTACTGCAGCATCGGTGAGCAGCAGTACAGAAGCTGAGGTGGAATCGGCAGAGTTATAGAACCGTATTTCCTTCGGACACTCAAGAGCAAAACGATCTATTCTGAAACCGGGAAGCCTGCTTTTCGATGATTCAGCTGTATCAGCCGGGATATTTATTACTTCATAGTTTGCCTTGCCATTGTGTGCTATGACAATATTGACCCCAAGTCCGCGTAAGACAACATCGTGAAGCGAAAGTTCATTATCGACCAAAAGGCGCTTTAGATTGAGCGAACCTGCCATATAATCTAACGTCAGGAGAGAATCAGCATACTCAGGCAGGAGTCCGCGCTGTCCCGGAGTCAGGGAATCGAAAGCATGTGATATGATTGAAAGGTCTTTAACCTCCACTCCGAGTATAGGGAAATGGGGATGGAAGCCTACTTTAAGACTACCAAGTTTCACATTGCCGTCAATATACTCGTTGGCAAAGTCCTCAACTATCGGTGAGAGCTCTTTGGAATTGATAAATCTTACAGCGCACACAAGCAGGATACCCACGACAGCAATAGCTGCCAGGATGATCCAGCCAAACACTTTAAGCGCCTTCAATGCTACATTGACTTTACTCTTTTCGCTCATAGCGATAATCCGTTTCGGTCTTTATTGCAAAATTACAAAAGATAATCGTAATGCGCAAATTTTAAGGTCCGGTCTGCAAGGTTACGGATTCACACGGATCAGGAGAAATGTTAAAAAAGGCTTATGTGCGGAATAATTAATATTATTTCGCGAACTATCGCAATGACAAGACGTTATAGCGGTATAAAATAAAAAAGAAGAGTATTGTCCTCTTTTATTCATGCCGAAGCCGTCGCATCGTAGTAATAGGATTTCGATTTCTGATGCATGTCTACTGGAGCGTTTGATTATATATTGTTTCAATTTTTGTTTCATTATTAAAATCTTAATTACTATGAACGATGCAAATTATCGCTTCGGCGACGCCAAAAGCGAGGCTTTTGGCACAGATGCAATGTTACAGCAAGCTCCTGTGGAGCGTATTCCCGATGGTCCTACCACTCCTGAGGTAGCCTATGAGATGGTCAAGGACGAGACTTTCGCACAGACACAACCCCGGCTCAATCTCGCCACATTCGTGACCACCTACATGGATGACTATGCCACGAAACTGATGAACGAGGCAATCAACATCAACTACATCGACGAGACTGAATATCCCCGCGTAGCGGTGATGTGCCAGAAATGTATCAACATCGTGGCAAACCTTTGGAACACTCCCGAGACAAACAAGTGGAAAGCAGGGGCACTTGCCATAGGCTCTTCCGAGGCTTGTATGCTCGGCGCCCTGGCAGCCCTAAAGCGATGGAAAGACCGCCGCAAGAAAGCAGGAAAGCCCTACGACAAACCAAACCTTGTAATGTCGACAGGATATCAGGTGGTATGGGAAAAATTCTGTAATTTCTGGGATGTGGAAATGCGCCTTGTGCCATTGACCACCGAACACCCGACTCTTGATGTCGACGCAGCAATCAAGCTTTGTGACGAGAATACAATCTGTGTAGTTCCTATCCAGGGTGTGACCTGGACCGGACTGAATGATGATGTGGAAGCTCTTGACGCTGCCCTTGACAAATTCAATACCGAGACCGGCAACGAGGTATGCATACACATCGACGCAGCCTCCGGAGGTTTTATCCTCCCCTTCCTATTCCCCGAAAAGAAATGGGATTTCAGGCTTAAATGGGTATTGAGTATCAGCACATCGGGTCACAAATTCGGTCTTGTATATCCGGGTCTTGGATGGGTAGTATGGAAAGACAAGAAGTATCTTCCCGACGACATGGCGTTTACCGTTGACTACCTTGGCGCAGAAGTCACTCAGGTGGGTCTCAATTACTCACGTCCTGCCGCTCAGATTCTCGGTCAATACTATCAGTTCATTCGCTTGGGATTCGAGGGATACAAGAACATCCAGTACAATTCACTGATGGTGGCACGCTACCTCAAGCAGCAAGTAAGCGCAATGGAACCATTCATGCCGTATGCCGATGAGGAATTGCCCAACCCGATCTTCGTATGGCGTATGAAACCCGATTTCCAGGCTTCAGCAAAATGGACACTGTATGACCTTCAGGATAAGCTCGCTCAGAAAGGCTGGATGGTGCCGGCTTATGCAATGCCTGCCAATATCGAGAACATGATAGTGATGCGTGTGCTGTGCAAGCAGGGATTCAGCCGCGATATGGCAGACCAGTTACTGTCAGACATTCAGTTTGCAGTCAACGAGCTTAACCAGCTTGAGTATCCGACCAACACCCGCATAGCCATGGAGAAGAATATTCCATTGAAGAGTTCAATGTTCAATCACACCGGTAAGTAAATCTAATCCGATAACCTTGCAGGCATGCACGGCTCGTGTGTCCTTGTGCAAAGATTGGTCGAAAGAACGCACGAGCCGTTCATCCCTACGAGGTTATCGCTATTCTTAATCAATACTATGGAAAAGACTATTACCAAATCGCAAATAAAGCAGGCTGCTCAGGAGGCATATGAGGCAACTAAGGATATCAAAGGGGGACTCAACGCACACTATATCCCTTATCTTGCAAATATAAATCCTGATCTGTTCGGACTAAGCGTCACACTCACTGACGGCACCTGCTTTAATTTCGGTGATACGGAGTATAAATTCGGCATTGAGTCCGTATCTAAAGTGCCTACAGCCATTCTCGCCATGATCCAGCATACGCCTGCCGGAGTACTCAAGCAGATCGGAGCGGATGCCACCGGACTCCCGTTCAACTCTATATTTGCAATACTTCTTGAAAACGACCACCCGTCGACACCTCTTGTCAATGCAGGCGCCATCTCTGCCTGCTCGATGGTGGCTCCTCAAGGAGATTCCGAAGACAAATGGAAAGCCATTACTGAAAATATCACCGCACTGTGCGGATCGGCACCTGAACTTATCGACGAGCTATATGAAAGCGAGACAGCTACGAATTTCAACAACCGGGCTATATCCTGGCTTCTGAAAAATTACAACAGGATCTATGACGATGTGGACATGAGCCTCGATCTTTATACACGTCAATGTTCACTCGGCATAACATCATCGCAGCTTGCCGTGATGGGAGCCACGATAGCCAACGGAGGATTGAATCCTGTGACCCAGAAACAAGTATTCGATCCGGACATCTCGCCTAAGATAACCACAATGATAGCAAGTGTCGGATTCTATCAGCATACCGGCGACTGGCTCTACACTTCCGGCATTCCGGCAAAGACCGGTGTAGGAGGCGGAGTAATGGGAGTGATGCCAGGACTCTTCGGGATCGCCTCTTTTGCGCCACCGCTTGACGATGCCGGCAACTCTGTGAAGGCACAGGCCGCAATCAAATATTTCATGCAAAAATTAGGACTCGGTATATTCACGGGCGACAAGATTACGATAGTTGATTAGCTTGAGAGTCAAGAATTAAGAGTTACGTTTCATTATTAAAAAAGAAAAATTATGGCTACTTCATCCGCACAGACAAAAACGCCCGTCAAGCAGGCGGTCAAGATGGGAGTATTCACCCTCATCATAATGAACATAGTCGCGGTGGTATCGCTCCGTGGACTCCCGGCAGAGGCAGAATACGGCGTAAGCTCCGCATTCTATTATATATTTGCAGCTATCGTCTTCCTGATTCCGGTGTCTCTCGTGGCGGCAGAGCTTGCCGCAATGTTCCCTTACCAGCAGGGCGGTATGTTCCGCTGGGTAGGCGAGGCATACGGCGATAAGGTTGGATTCCTTGGCATCTGGCTGCAATGGATCGAGAGCACCATCTGGTTCCCGACTGTATTGACATTCGGTGCTGTATCGCTCGCCTTCATAGGCATGGACCATATATATGACGCACATCTTGCGGCCAACAAGTATTACACTATCGCAGTGGTTCTGGCAATCTACTGGATAGCAACATTCATCTCGCTTAAAGGTATGGGATGGGTAGGAAAAGTATCGAAGATCGGAGGTATCGTCGGAACGATCATCCCTGTTGTGATCCTCGTGGTCTGTGCTATCGTATATCTTGCTACAGGAGGCAAATCACAGATGGATTGGCACGGAAGCTTCATCCCTGATTTCTCCAATTTCAACAATATCATTCTTGCCGTCTCTATCTTCCTGTTCTATGCAGGCATGGAGATGTCCGGTATCCACGTTAGGGAAATCAAGAACCCGACCGTCAATTATCCTAAGGCAGTGATAATTGGAGCACTTGCTACAGTCGCTATCTTTATTCTCGGTACATATTCACTCGGAGTGATCATACCGGCAAAGGATATCAACCTCGTACAGAGTCTTCTTGTAGGCTTCGACAATTATTTCGGTGCCCTTCATATGAAATGGTTTGCTCCTATAATTGCGATCGCACTTGCATTCGGTGTCCTTGCAGGAGTATTGACTTGGGTAGCAGGACCTTCAAAAGGTGTATTCGCGGTAGGACAGGCAGGTTATCTTCCTAAGTTCTTCCAGAAGACCAACAAGAACGGCGTACAGAAGAATATTCTATATGTTCAAGGTATAGCAGTAACGGTCCTTTCATTCATTATGGTCCTTATGCCATCTGTACAAAGCTTCTATCAGATTCTGTCACAGCTCACGTGCGTGCTTTATCTTATAGCTTACTTACTTATGTTTGCATCTTCCATCAAGCTCCGCTATTCGATGAAGAACGCTCCCCGTCCTTATCGTCTTGGCAAGAAGGGAAATGGAGTTATGTGGCTCATCGCCGGTGTCGGTTTCCTTGGGTCTGCAATCGCCTTCATCTTCAGCTTCTTCCCGCCGTCACAGATTCAAATGGGATCAAATGCCGTATGGTTCACCGTTTTGATTGGCGGTACGATTATATTTGTAGTCCTGCCGTTTATCATCCTTCACTTCAAAAAACCATCATGGGATGCCATGGGAACATCATTCGTTCCGTTCCACTGGGATAACTCGGCACAGGCAGTTCAGGAAAGACTGCAGGCAGCCCAGGAATTCGCTGCCGAGAATAGCGACAATCCTGACGCAGCCAAGTTTGTAGACTACGCAAAATCCACCCGGCAACCTGAAAAGTAAGTTTAAAAGTTTTAGAGGTTTAAGGAGTTTAAAGAGTTGATGAAGCATAAGCGACTTTCCAGCCCTTTAACCCCTTAAACCTAATAATCCCTTTAACCCTGATAAACATCCTAAACCTTATAAACCCCTTAAACCTTCACGCCATGATTAAGACCGGAAAAGCCCCCATGACACTGATGACCTACTGCGCCATCATGTCGATCTCGCTCATAGTCAACCTTCCGGGGTTAGCAGTGACACCCATGCTGGGTACGCTCGGAAAGATCTTCCCGCATACCACCCAGATGGAAAACCAGCTTCTGACTGCTCTCCCAAATCTGCTTATCATCCCCTTCGTGCTGATGTCGGGCAAACTGTCGCTGACCAAACACAAGATGTCAATCATCATCGGTGGTCTTGTGCTCTTCACTGCATGCGCGGTTGCATACATGTTTGCTAATACAATGGCTTGGCTGATCATCATCAGCTGTCTGCTCGGGTGCGCCGCCGGTCTGCTTATCCCATTCTCAACCGGACTGATCGCCGACACCTTCAGCGGCAACTACAGGATGCAGCAGATGGGAATACAGAGCGGCATCGCCAACTCCGCCCTTGTGGTGGCCACATTCGTGGTGGGGTGGCTCAGCCACGGCAACTGGCACCTTCCTTTCGCAGTCTACCTCGTATGCCTGATACCGCTCGTGCTTGTATTCTGGCTGCGTAAGGTAGTCAATACGCCTTCCGATGCCACTACAGCCTCTTCTTCATCCACAGCCCCGTCCGCGGCCTCTCCCTCGAAGGCTGTCTCCGGAGAGAAAACATCAGGTGGTTTCTATGTTGGCAAGCTCTGGGCGCTGATCGGAGTATATTTCTTCATCACTTTTGCATCGATCTCCATTTCCTACTACTGCCCGTTCCTGATCGAGAAGAAGGACTGGAGCGCATCGCTCTCCGGCACCATCACGGCGATCTACTTCCTCTTCATCCTTCTACCGGGATATTTCCTCCCCTTCTTCATGAAGGTATTGAAGGGCAATACATTCTTCTGGGCAGCGGTAATGATGCTTGCCGGACAGGCACTGTTTGTCTTCTGCGCTGATTCAGTGACGATGTGCATCGGCGCGGCTCTCGTTGGTCTTGGCTACGGTATCTCACAACCTGTCATCTACGATAAGGCGGCACAATGTGTCGACAATGAGAAAAAGGCCACCATGGCATTGGCATTCGTATTGACAGCCAACTATCTCGCCATCGTGGTATCGCCATTCCTCATCGGAGCCCTCCGCGATATCTTCCACGTAGCAGCCGGCGGTACGTTCGCATTCCTCATCAGCTTCATCCTGCTGATAGCCTACGCCATCATCACCTTCGTGATGCGTAAGAAGTTTGCCTTCTCGGTTACGGCACAAGATGCATAAACAATGATTAATGATAAATTATCAATGATCAATTAGTCTATATCAGACCTTTCAACCTTAAAAAATGTATTATGAAAAAACACTATGTATTAGCTGTAGGGTTGTTTATGGCAACTATGGGCGCTTTCAATGCTTCCGCACAGCGTGACAACCGCACTATGGAAAAGGATGTTACAACACTGATTTTCAACGATAAGGAGGATAGGGCGGCTGTAGAGAAAACGCTTAAGGAAAATGCGCCCCAATCGCCTAACGACAATGGTCTCCCACGTTTTGCTATCGTAGGGAAAGACCGGCAGTTTTACCTTGGCATAGGAGGGCAGTTCCTGGGTGAAGGTGTATTCACCTGGGGAGGCAGTATGCCTTCTGCGACATTGTTTACACCTTCAGCGCTCACCCCCGCCACACCGGGAAACGGAGGTAATACACAGTTTGCATGGCAGACATCCTCGATATATATGAACTTTGTGGCAATGCCCGGTACAGATAATCAGATCGGCATATTCTTCAAGGCAAATTTCATGGGGAACAACAATGCCTTCAATTGCTTCCATTTCTACGCTAAGTATCGTGGACTGACTGCAGGATATACCAACAGTCTGTTTACTGATGCGGCGGCTGAGCCTATGACGATAGACTTCGAGGGTCCTAACGGATACCCGTTCATGACCCTGTTCACCGCCTATTGGGAGCAGAATTTCACAAAGGATTTCTCAGGTGCGATTGGTATTGACGCCCCTTCGTCTTCAATGACTACAGATGCTTCTACAGCCACCGTCAACCAAAGGATTCCTGCAGTGCCGCTCTATCTGCAATACTCATGGAATGATGGAAGCTCACACGTGCGTCTATCCGGTCTTATCCGTCCTCTTCAGTACAGGAACCTGGCTGAGGGAACCAATAGCACAGCGGTAGGCGGAGGCATTCAGCTGTCGGGAATGTCAAAGGTAGTCGGCAATCTGAGCGCCAATTTCAATGCAGCATACGGACGCGGTATCGGCAGCTATCTGCAGGACGACAACGGGCTCGGCATGGATGCTGTTGCTACCGGCGAAGCGGGGCATATGGAGACGGTAAAGACTTTCGGAGTGACCGGTGGACTGAGCTATTCATTCTCACCGAAGGTTTCGACCAATCTCACCTACAGTCATCTTGTGAACAGTTTTCCCGACAATGCCGTGGTATCAGCCGACAAATACCGTTACGGCGACTATGTGGCGGCAAACGTGATATACAATATAAATAAGTTTGTATCGGCAGGTATAGAATATGACTACGGACACCGTAAGGACTTCAACGGCGAGGGACTTCACGCCAACCGCCTCCAATGTCAGTTAGCAGTAACGTTCTGACATTATCGAAAGGATAATTATGATCGGGTCGGGCAATTTTGTCCGGCCTTTCTTTATTTGTCATGAAATATTATTATCTTTGCATTCTGAAATAGCTAAACATCAACATTCGGATGATCCGGATAGAATACACTCCGGGATATATTCAAAACAACTCTTCAAAATACCATAGCAACTACAGAATATCATGAAAAAACTAATTTTGGTTCTTTTGGCAATGCTCTCCTACCCGGGTATACATGCCGAGACTATCAAGACAAAACAGGTGGACGACGGAGGAACGGGAATGTTTAAGGCTGTAGCGGTGAAAGATTCGGAAATGCCGGATTTTGTAATATACAGGCCTCAGGACCTTATGCTCGCCCATGCACGCCAGGGTGAACTGCCGGTACTCATGTGGGGCAACGGCGCTTGCCTCGACTCAAGCATAGACTATGAGCGTTTCCTTACTGAGATCGCATCTCACGGCTACATCGTAATGGCTATAGGAGAGTTGCAGGAGAATCGCGACGACCGGAAGGCAGGACACTCAGAATCTTCCGAACTGAAACGGGGACTGGATTGGATAATCAGGCAAGCCTCCACGAAAGGAAGCGATTACTACAATAATATAGATACACTGAAGATAGCTGCAGCAGGGCACTCATGCGGCGGTGCACAAGTGCTGGCAAATGCTGCCGACCAAAGGCTCAAGACCTGTCTGATCATGAATGCCGGAATGGGCGATATCGAGATGGCAGGGGCTTCAAGGGAATCCCTTCCGAAAGTTCATACTCCGATCTTATACGTTACGGGTGGTCCTGACGACATCGCATATCATAATGCCAGAATGGACTTCGAGCGATTGATCCATGTGCCTGTAGCTCTTGCCGATCATCCTGCATCGGGGCACGGAGGAACGTATGGACAGCAGAATGGTGGCGACTACGCACGACTTGCAGTAGACTGGCTTGACTGGCAACTGAAAGGCAACAATGACAATGCCGAGACATTCCTCGGAGGAGAAGCCAAAGGATACGACGGATGGACCATCTCTGCAAAGAACTTCGTAGACCTACGGAGCATGACACTTGTGGATCCGGTACCGGATGTCCGGAAGGCTCTTCCAATAGGCTCGGTGCCTATGGGGAGCCTAGATAACTTCGCGGAATATCAGCTTGACCTGGAGATGGAGGATGGTCGCGTTCCTCGTGAACGGTGACAAGACACATTCTCGGGACCTCCCTGAGGAGATCGTACATGGTGTGCAGCTTGATTCCGCCCCAGCCCTTTTGAGAGACTGTCCACAGATATTTGTCCAGTCCCAGCGAGACGGTCGTTGAATCAACCGCAAAAAACCACTTGTCCCGAAGACCTCAGCTATTTTTGTAAGGATATCATCCTTGACGGCTATGTGGCATGCACGTGACATCATTTCGGAAGCGAGTTCCCTGAAAACTGCGACATCACGGTTGGCGCTGGCATGTGCGATATTATTACGGCTTATGCTTTTCCCTATACCCATCCGGAACGTCTTGTCGGAATGCACCCGCAGGGACGATTCGATATCGCGCAGGCTCTGCCTGGAAGTCAACTGCGCCCATATCATGACAAGCAGATAAAAGCACCGCACATAAAATCAATACCTATCTTAATGATATTAAACCGGATACAAATACAAAATTTAATTTCTTTGGGACAGCAGTGCATGAGCCATGAGTCCCGACCTGACTTACAACCCAGGCCCGGCAGAATTGCCGGGCCTGAATTTTTTAAACATTGTGTAATGTCTTTATAATCACGTGTCGGAGGCATAGTGGGATGGAGCCGCAGGATCGATCCTTCAGGAAGTGGAGTTGTGTATCACGATAGATACTTAATCGTCTTTATTCAGGAATAGCTGAATAGTTACTATGGCAATATAATATATTAAAATATACTAAATCAAGAATTAGGTTTAATGGGTTATTGCTTGACCAATGCACGAAGGAAATCCTCGAATGAGTCCTCGCCTTTCAATCCGAAGCGCTGACGCAGGCTCCTTTTGGCCTGTCGCAATGCTCCGGGGGTGGCATTCAGTATACCGCAGACTTGCTGGCTTGAAGATTCCTCGAACGTCTCCATCTCCGATGACTGATCCATACCCGGTCAGATGTCTTTAGTCCAGTCTATTCACATCTCAAGCAGAGGGGTGGAGCATATATGAGATTGAAGAAATACGGCACCCGAAAGGGGAAAAGAAGGTAAGATTTATAAATTTGCCTGATATATTTATAAACCTAAACGTAATTACAGATAATAACTTACGCATTTCCGAATGCATTTTTATAAATTTGCTGCTGATACGAAACCTTATTTATCCATAAATATCAATAAAAACATCTGCTTATGAAAAAAACTAAACTTTTCATGCTCGTGGCAGGAGTCTTGATGAGCCTCTCCATGTCGGCAAAAAACATTCCTCTATGGTGGGAAGTAAGTCCCGCCGACGGATCCACAGTCGAGGAACTGAGCGTCATAAAAATCGACAATGGATCCTATAGCGATACGTTCAGAGTTGAAGAAGGCTTCAGCCTTTACATCAATGAAGCAGCGGCGGAATATTCCGTAAGCTACGAATCAAATTACGGATATCCGGACGACACCCTCGTAATCACACTACTCAATCCAATCACGACCGACGGTCTGTACACCATCAACGTCCCGGCCGGATTCTTCACTTATATGTATTACGGGGAGACACTTTCGACATCAGCAGAATTTGAATGGACAGTAACCGTCAAAAACGATAACGGCGGAAACAATGACTCTTTCGAGATATCAATACCCTCCGGATTTTCAGTTTCTCCGGCAAACGGCAGCAAAGTATCGTCGATTTCATCAATCACTATCTCAGACTCCTTTATGGAGTACGAATCGTTCGCAGCAAAGAAGGATTCCTTCGACATATCCATCAACGGCAATAAAGTATCGGTAGGCGCTACTACAACCGATACCTCCATCACACTGACCCTATCCGAGCCCCTTAAAACTCCTGAACAATACAATATCGAGGTGCCCGCAGGTGTGTTTACGTATGAAGACTTTTACTGTAACACCTATGAAAATGTGATTTTCAGATGGGTCGTGACTATCGGAGACAATTCCGATGAGCCGGAGCCAGATAAGCCCACAGACCCGGAAATGCCTGAAAACAATGTGATTCCCTCGAACTTCAGCGTTGATCCGGAAGATGGAGAGACTGTTGCTGAACTGAGCGTCATCACAATCGAAGCTACTCGTTGGAATGAAATAGAGACAGTAGACGGAACTCTCCTCTACATAAACGGAGTAAATGTGGAATACACGGCAAAAACAGCCGGTGAAGATTCGGAGTTCCTGATCATTACCCTGACAACTCCAATAAAGGAAGACGGAGAATACACCATATTCGTTCCCAAGGGATTCTTTAATTACTATGGAGACCTGACCAGTTCAGCCTTCAAATGGACAGTCTTCGTAGACTCCTCATACGATCCTGAAGATCCTGATCCCGAACAACCAGAAGATCCGACAATCGGCGAGACATATATTCCAGCAGGATTCCATGTATCTCCTGAACCCGATTCAGAAGTGGACGCCATAGATAGCATCACCATCACCACCGACTATTCCGACATATATCTTCCGAACGAATTGACCAGCATAAAAGTCAACGGAATCCCCACAGCCGTAACAGCTACCGCAAACTGGGACACCATGACGATCACGCTTACGGAGGAAATAACCGAACCCGGATATTACACAATCGTGATTCCTGCGGGAAGCTTCCGTTGGGCCGACACCGTATATGAAGACAGCGAGACATTCACATTCACACTGCATGTCAAAGGCAACGGAACTGTCAGCGTCAAGGACATAGCTCTTGATGATGACGCAACTGAAGTCTATACGATAAACGGCATCAGGGTGAAGGAAATTAAGCCACGACAAGTATACATAGTAAAGGCCCGCGACCACGTTTTCAGAATCATGACTCCATAAGCACCCTCGCTTCAGAAACACTTCTATAAAAAGCCGCGCATCCGCCATGCCGGCTTTTTTTATCGGTTTCCATCAAAAAGCAGAGCTATCTTTACTCAAATTTATAAATATGAACCCTATTTGGCACGGATTATACATTGCAATAATTAACTTTAGATTAATTTTGCACGTAAAGATTAACCACATATTTCAATAGTATGAAACTACTAAACATCACAACTCGACTAGCCCTTGCCGGAATGGCTACAGGAGCCTTTCTGTGGACCACCGCATCAAAGCAGGAAGCCCCGGCAAAAGTGAGTCTCAAGTCTTACAAGGCGTCAGAATGCCTTTCCCATTGGCAAAAAAAGAAAAGCACCACATCACAAAGTGAATTCCAGGCTTTGTCAAAGACAGGCGGCAAAGCTGCCCCGGCAACAAATGCCGTGCAGTTTGAGTGCTCCCTTCTCTATTCAGAAGACTGGAAGTATGACGACTATGGAGTCTATACCTTCAGCGCACAGTCACCCGTCGCCTTCAAAGAACGGTTCCTTACGGAAAACGCACAGACAGGCGGAGGCTTCTTCACTGACCGATATTACTACATGACCTATTATTCCGAAGATTACTTCACCGGTGAAATGGCTGTCTATACTTCCGTCTATGACAAGAACAGCGGCGAAGAAGTCGACGGCATATCACAAGGAATGGAAGCCCTTGCCACAGATATGGACTATGACCCGATAGATGACAGAGCCTACGGATGTTTCTATGGGGATGGAAGCACTACAGTCTGGGGCTATATGGATCCAAAAACCGGAGAGGTGGTTCAACTCGCCCCGCTCTCCGATGAACTCGCAGCAGTAGCCATAAATGACCGTGGATATGCCTACGGCATCACATCGGAAGGAGTCCTGGTATCGATCAACAAGAGGACAGGACAACTTTCAACTATCGGGAATACCAATTATCCCCCTGCCTACCTTCAGACCGCGGCTTTCGGTTCAGACGGAAAACTATACTGGGCCGCAAGCTCTGAATTATATTACTCCACGCTTTTCCAGGTAGATCTCACCGACGGACATCTCACTACGGTCGAGACCTTCTACAGTGACAAAGAAATCGTCGCGATGTCCGCCATATCACCCAAACCGTCAACGAGCGCACCTGCAAAAGCGGAGGATCTGAAAATTACAACAAATGGCGACCTGCTTACCTTTGGACTCTCCTTCACGATTCCCTCACGCACATACGGCGCGTCATTCCTGACAGGAAACGTAGACTACGAAGTCATCATAGATGGCGTGACAGCCAAGACCGGGACGGATCTCCCAGGAAGCAATGTCGATCTAACTCTGACTGCAGAAAATGCCGGCAACCATTATATCTCGGTTATCCTGTCAAATGCATCTGGAAATTCCGAGAAATCGTCACTTCGCCAATGGATCGGCATCGACGAACCGATGCCGGTAACCGACGTAAAAGTCATAAAGGAAAGCGACACTGAGCTTACAGTCGCGTGGGACGCCCCCAAAAATTCCGTAAACGGTGGTTTCTTTGATAACTCACGTCTTTCATATACCGTCACTCGTCTTCCGGACTATAAAATAGTTTCCCAAAATCAGAAAGGACTTTCCTTTACCGACGACCTGTCTGCTCTCAAGGGACAATCCCTAGTCCGCTACATAATCACGCCTTACGCAGACACTGTGGAAGGGGCCTCCGTAACTTCCGAGGGTATCATCATGGGAAAGGCATTCCAGGTCCCCATAGAATTCACCTTCGACACTGAGGAGGATTACAATATCTTTACGGTAATCGACAACAACGAGACAGTATATCAGGATTCAGGATGTTGGCTATATAGCCCGTCAGGACAGGTGGCTGGCTACAATACAGGTTCCAAGGATGGCGATGACTGGCTGATCACACCCGGAATACGTCTTTATGCCGACCGCAAGTATATCTTCAGTCATGACGTGCTCTGCTATTCTGACTACTGGCCGGATGAATATGAGGTCTATCTGGGCAATGCTGCGACTACCGCCGGAATGACAACCCGACTGATAGAACCAACCACCATATGGTGGGATGAATTCAGGACAAAGACACTTACCATCACCGTACCGACCGACGGAGTCTACTATTTCGGCTTTCACGCCCTGTCGGAGGCGGGAGGAGCTTTCTTCCTGATCGATAATATCAGTATAAAGGAGTCTTTGAAACTCCAGGCACCGGGAGCTGTGGAAAACCTTGCTATATCCGCCGGTGCCAATGGAGCACTCGAAGCTACCATCACATTCGATGCACCCACACATACTGTAGAAGGGGCGGATGTTTCATCGATTTCTACCATCACTGTGGCAAGAGACGGCAAGATCGTCCATACCTTCAACAATCCTACCCCGGGCGAAACCCTTACTTTCCATGATATTCTTGAGGCGAAAGGCATGACGACTTATACAGTCACGCCAATAAACAGCGAAGGTGAAGGACAGTCCAACGCTGCTGAAGCATGGATCGGTCCTGACGTACCTGTAGCTCCAGTCAATCCAAACATCACTTTAGACAGCAACAGACACCCTGTGATTTCATGGGAAGCTCCATCAGGGCCGGGCATGCATGGAGGTTATGTGGATTATGCTAATGTGACCTACAGCGTCTACAACGGAATGACGGGGTTAGGACTCGTCCAGGGAATTAAAACCACATGCTATACCGACGAAAGTACCGACATAGACAATTCTTCGGTAGATCAGAAACTGTACACATATATTGTAATGCCTTTCTACGAGACGGAATTCGGAGGGGATGCCTCGGCTCTATATATAAGCGGCGCTCCATATCAGCTACCTTTCAAGGAATCATTTGCCGATGCGACGCCATCATACTACTGGGCATTCCTGCGTTCCGATGGAGAAGGCTGGAAACTCGCCGACGATATGACCGCTTTCTCACAAGACAACGACAATGGTCTGATGTACTATGTGCCATACCGTCCAGAGGTTGTCACGACGGCAATGTCTGGAAAAATCTCCATGAAAGATGTGGAGAATCCCTCGTTAAGTTTCCATTTGGCCAAACTTGAGCTTGCAGACAATGGATTTGCAGACTATGATCCCGATACCGACTATCTTAACATTAAGGTAAGTTATGATAATTTCACACCTGTGACACTTGCATCCATTCACCTGAACGACATAGATACAGGCGGCTATCAGCTCTATGAATTCCCGATTCCCGACGCAGTCGGTTGTGAATTCATAACCATTAGTTTCGAATTCGAGGCATATAGCGGACGGATCCCCGTTCTTATAGACAATATTCTGGTGACGGATCCGACAGCGACGGGCGATCCTACAAGCTGGCCACCGGCCTCAGACCTGTACTATACCCTCAACGAGGGTACAAACACACTCATACTTTCCTGGACAGCACCGACCACAACGGCAGGCAACTGGAACAAGCCCATAGGCTATAATATCTATAGAAACAGCGAGCCGGTCAACGAAAGCCTTATTACGGCAACCTCCTATTCCATCTCGCCGATCCTGAACGGCACGTATACAGTCAAGGCCGTCTACTCCAACGGAGAATCCGAGGCATCCAATCCGGTAACTGTCAAAGTAAACCTGTCAGGTCTTGATATGCCTGCCGTAACCGACCTCGATTATGTAACCGACGGGGAGGACATCATACTCAAATGGAACGCGCCTGTCTTTGAAGAAGACATTGTCCTTGCCACTGTAACCGATGGCTTTGAAAACTATCGTAATGGTGCAATTACATTTGGCAAATGGAATACCTTGGATAATTCCCCATACGGCAACGACGGACTACGTGACTTTATCGTCGACTTTGACCTGGTCGATCTACCTACGGCCAACTCCGGCCATGCATTCATGGTCTGGACACCGGAGAATTACATCGATCTTACGGAACATCCAGAGTGGACACCCCACTCTGGAAAGAATCTGATACTGAGTTTCTGCGACTATGCGAGCTATCTGATGGAAGCTCCGAATGACGACTGGATCATATCTCCGAAACTTGATGGCGAGTCAACAACCCTTACATTCTGGGCACGAACCGGATCAAAAGCAAATCGCAATGACAATATCAGGGTAATGTACTCAAAAGACAGTGACGATATTTCTGACTTCACGGTAATGCCTGGAGGTGACATCAATCTCGATACACAGTGGACAGAATACACCTTCGTTTTCCCGAAAGGGACCAAGTATTTCGCAATAAACAATTACTCTATGAAAGGATACGCGGTTCTTATCGATGACCTGGAATATCAGACCGGCGCACTGTATAATTACGACAACCTTGTCGGCTATAACGCCTATTACGAAGGAGTGCAGCTCAACAATGAACTGATACCGGCGGACAGCGACTACAAGGAGTATACTGTGGCGTATGGCCAGGAAGGTGAATATTACGTGACAGCCGTCTATGATCAGGGTGAATCCGAACCCTCGAATATCGTGACTGTCTCCTTCGCTCCGTTGGCGATTCCGGCTGTCTCGGATCTTACAGGAACTGTCGAGAATGACATACTGACCCTGACATGGTCTGAGCCTGCCGGCGTAGGGACAAGTGATGTCTCATTCCTGATCGGATATTATATCTATAGAGACGGTGAAATCCTTAATCCGGATATGGGAATAATATGGTCTGACGCAGACTTAAGATACATCGTTGACCCTGCTGTCTCAGGCAGCTATACAGTCAGGGCATTCTATCTGGATGGCGAATCGGAAGATTCCAATATCGTCGTGATTATCGCGACTACCGGAATATCAGATATACGTGACACCGACAAAGATGACGTTTTCTACGATCTTATGGGAATAAAGGTCGATCGACCTGTAAAGGGTCAGCTCTACATACACAATGGCAAGAAGATAATATTCTGACAGTACGGATAATAAGAGGGGAGTGTGCCTGATATAATCAGGCACACTCCCCTCTTATAGATCACTGTTTATCGCGAACCAATCGCATGAATTCGGAAGGAAGCATACCGACATTATTACGGAAGGCTTTCGTAAAGGTTGAACGTGTATTGAAGCCAACGCTCTCGCTGATCGCATCAATTGTAAGATTCCCGTATATTCCTATGTCTGACATGCGTCTGCAAGCCTCCCTGATCCTATATTTATTGAGTAGATTGCCAAATGTCATACCATAGTGTTCGTTAATGACCCTCGACACATAGCTTGTATTGGATTCCACAAGAGATGTAAGCCTTATGAGCGAAAACGAATTATCACAGACCTCGTCAACATCACCCATAACCTTTTCTATCTTTTCAATTAATTCCCGCCTGGTGTCGGAGGTCATTGCGCTATCCTTATACTTTTCATCCTCAGGCTCTCTGTCTTCAATGGATCTGTTCTTCCCACAAGACTCATGATTTTCGCCGTCTTTATCCAATTGCCTATCCCCGCCACCCAACAAAGTAGACATCTGAGTATATATAACGTTGTTCTTCAATCTCAACTGCCTGTTTTTGCGGATTAAGATACACGATACAGACACCAACACAACAACAAGCAACAAACAAAGAACCAGAATATTAGTACGAATCCTTTTAGCCGCCTCTTCCTCGGAGGCAATCCGGCTTATCCTATCGATCTCAATTCCTAAGCGAGTAGGCCCAAGCATAGCTATATCCTTGGTTAAAAGATCTTTAGCCTCATAAGACCTTAAACGATATTCATCGGAGGCAGTCTTATCACCTAATTCCCCATACAAACGGGACAACAAATCATACGTTTCAACGTAAACATCTGCAAGGTTTATATCGCTTTCCACTTCAAAAACATCCTTAAGGTGATCAATTGCCGTTTTATAATCACCCTTGTTGACTTCAACAGCAGCAAGACAGAAATCAGCCATAAAGCGATCTCGCGGATCCGCGGAAGATACCGAATCACGAAAAGCGATAAATAGATCACGTGCTTCATGATAGCGTTTGTCCAAAACAGCACCCATACCATCGTTCAGGATCTTACATATGTCATAACCAGGAGCAGAATCAGGCATATGATTGTTAAGAATCTCCTCGTATCTTTTATGCAATCCTGAATCCACCTTAAACGGCATGTCAAGCATAACAAGATTTATATATGCGGAATTTACCAGTCCCCATTCTTTTGCAGCCAAACCTTCAGAAAGCGCCTTTTCATAATATCTACGACCTCGCATTTCTCCACCAACAAGTCTTGAGTCAGGAAAGATATATTCATACATATTGTATATGTTACCGATGTTGAGAAGAATCTCAGCATGAGTTACAGTATCCCCAAGCGAACCGGCAATCTCCTCAGCATCCTGTAGAGACCGGTAGGCATTGGCATAGTCATTAAGTCTAATGTAATAAAGGCGCCCGATCTCCAAAAGCGAATTGGCAACAAGCCGGCGAATGTCATCATTATCGGTTTTTCTATTAAGTTCCACCAGCAACGAGTAATGAATCAATGCACTGTCGACCTTATTGGCCCTACGGTATGATTCGGCCTTTTCAAACATCTCCATAGGTGTGGCAACAATCGAAAGATCAGAGATCGGCACAGACGCAGCCACAGAAATCCATACAGACAATACCATTATCGGCAGTGTAAGCACTGGCGTCAATATTCGAATTACTGAATTTAACTTCATAAGCGATAATTATAATCAACCCGCTACAGGCTATCCGCAGCCTATCATGTGTAACAAAATACAAAAGTAGTATAAATTTACAAATAAACCGACATAATACTTGATAAAAATCAAATATTATATTAAATTGGCAATTTACCAAGTAACAATCATAATTCAGGCCTCTACCGAAACAATACAGACAAAACGCGCGAAGTCATATCTCCATAAGAGAAGTGAATCGGACATAAAAATTACGTTTATAAAAACACATAGACTTGGCATGAATGAATTAGAAAATTCCATAGACAAGTATCAATTATATTTGAATTATTATTAATTTTGCATTTAAAATATACTATAGGCATATCGGCTTAGATAAAAGCAAACCTGAACTGCTAAACGGCTGCTCAGGTTTAGATTCGACACAAAAAGTAAGACATTATGATACAGGAATTCCTAACAGAATATAATCTCGAGGGGATAGCTATAGGACTGATCACTTTCCTCATAATCGGAGTGTTTCATCCCCTCGTGATCAAGGGTGAATATTATATGGGCCAGAAGTGCAACTGGTTTTTCGCCATCGGGGGAATCGGGACATTGGCAGCTTCTCTGCTGACACATGGCATAGCATCAATACTCTGCGGAGTGACTTCCTTCTCATGCTTCTGGTCGATACTGGAGGTGAAAGAACAGAGGGAGCGCGTGCGGAAGGGTTGGTTTCCGGCAAATCCAAAGCGTAAAGAGAAATACACAACAGGTAGCAACAAGCATGACAGCTACCATTGCGCCAAACACAGATGATGTATTGAATTAGAAACTATAATAAACCAGCTTCAATATGAAAATAAGGGCTTTCTTTCTATTCTGGGCGATAACTATTCTCAATGTCTATCCAATTCATGCCGCGAGGCCGGCTACTCTGGTAGAGCCCGTTCCTGATATACCCAAATCACTTCCTATCGGGTCTGTACCGATGGGGAATCTGGATGACTTTGCGGAATATCAACTTGACCTGGAGATGGAGGATGGTCCGTTTAAAGCGAATTGGGAATCGATAGAGTCAAACTACCCCGGTACTCCTGAATGGCTGCGCGATGCCAAGTTCGGTATATGGGTGCATTTCGGTCCGCAGTCGGCGGGGCAGAGCGGCGACTGGTATGCCCGCAACCTCTACAAGGAAGACCATAAGGCATATGCCAACCACCTGAAAAATTTCGGACATCCGTCAAAGATCGGATATAAGGAAGTGCTTCGCGACTGGAATCCCGATAGCCTTGATCCCGAGTATCTTACAGACCTCTATCATAAGGCAGGCGCACGTTTCCTCATGATTCAGGGAGTGCATCACGACAACTATGACCTCTGGAACTCACAATACCAGCCTTGGAATTCCGTCAACATCGGTCCGCATCGTGACTTGCTCAGGGAATGGGCGGAGGCCTGCCGCAAGCATGACATGCGCTATGGAGTGACATTCCACCATGAATACACCTGGTGGTGGTGGCAGACTGCGTTCGGTGCTGATTCCGAAGGAGAGTTTGCCGGAGTACCGTATGATGGCAATCTCACCTTGAAAGATGGTGAAGGCCAGTGGTGGGAAGGTTATGATCCAAGGTTGCTTTATGGAGTCGATCTGAGGGAATACGAGACGGTGGATAAGAACGCCCACAGTCCCTGGTCGCCTCCGAAGCCCGGCATATTCACCAATCATCTTGACTATGCGAAATGGTATGCTAAACAATGGGCGCAGCGCATCATGGACGTGACAGAGAACTATGATCCCGACTTCATATACACCGACGGAACCGTCCAGGGACCCTTTACCGGTGACGGAACGGGTACGGGGATAAAGTCTAATGCAATGCCGCACGTAATGGCTGATTACTACAACAAGATGCTGAAGAACCGCGGAAAGGTGGATGGATTCAGCATCATAAAGTTCCGTAATCCTACCAACGGAGCTGTCAATACCGCTGAATTCGACTTTCCCGACACCATCAATTCGTCACAGCCCTGGATAAGGGAGGCGCCGGTCGGCGACTGGTTCTACGCTCCGGGCTTTACTTACGATTCCGGCATGATGATAAAGTTCATCATCGAGTCGATAGCACGTGACGGAAACGCCGCGCTTAACATCTGCCTTCTTCCCGACGGAAGCATCGAGCCTGAGTGCGTGCGTATGCTTGAGGAAGTGGGCGACTGGATGGCGCGGAACGGAGAAGCTGTCTACGGAAGCCGTGCCTGGCATAAGTTAGGAGAAGGGGGTGAGAAAGATGGCAAGCTCCGCAAGTTGCCTGGCGGAGGACTTAGGAAAAGACATGCCGAGTTTCTGTTCTCACCGGAGGACTTCCGGTTCACTCAAGGGAAGAACGGCAGCCTATATGCCTTCTGCATGACAGTGCCGGAAGAAGGGACGGACATACTGATCAAGTCTCTCGCCAATGTAGCGAAAGAGGCTCCTGAGATTAAGGATGTCAAGCTTCTTGGATACGAAAGTCCTTTGACATGGACACAGACTGACAGCGGACTGTCAGTGACTCTGCCTTCTGATCTTTCAGACTTCAAATCGGCGCTTGTATTCCGGATAGATTAAAATTTTTATAGCAACAGCAAACGCTCTTACTGCAAAGGTGGTCGTATTTTCACGAACTTTGCAGGACTTAAATCTAATAATGATAAATTATAAGATGCCAAATTGGCATATTGAAGAATACTGATTGAAATGAAGAAATTTGTGATGGCTTTGTGTGCTACGGCGGCCCTCTGCGGCTGCAACAGTAAGGTGAGTGATGTGGATGCCCGCGTTGATGCGCTCTATAATAAGATGAGTCAGGAAGAGCGTGTAATGCAGCTGCGCAGCTGCATGATGGATGTGCTTTTCGATGAAAACGGAAAACTCGATCCTGCCAAGTGCGATTCACTTATACCAAACGGCATCGGGCATTTCTGCCAGTTTGCAAGCCAGATACCTTTGGATCCCAATACGCTGCGTGACAAGGTAGCAGCCGTACAAGACTGGCTCATAAATAATACGCCGAACGGTATTCCTGCGCTCTTCCATGAAGAAGTTCTTTCAGGTATCAACACACTTGGCTCAACCATATACCCGCAGCAGATCGGACAGGCATGTTCCTTCAATCCGGGACTTGCCGTATTGAAGACCCGCCAGACCTCTAATGCCCTGCGACAGATGGGTGGAGTACTCTCCCTATCTCCAATGGTCGACGTGTGCCGCAATCCATCGTTCAACCGCCTGGAGGAATCCTACGGCGAAGACGACTATCTGTCGGCTGTGATGGGAGTGGCTTTTGTCAACGGACTTCAACAGGGGGATCTGAAAAAGGGAGTAGGTGCATGCTCCAAACATTATCTCGGTTACGGTGGTGGCGGAGATGCAGATGAAAAGGAGATGATGGAAGAAATACTCTTGCCGCATGAGACGATGATCCGTATGGCAGGAAGCAAAGCCGTGATGCCCGGCTATCATGCCGTAAAAGGCACAAACTGTGCGGCAAACGACTGGATCCTGCGTGACATTTTACGCGACTATGTGGGATTTGACGGAATGGTAGTGAGCGACTACACCGCTATCGATCAGCTTCCCGGCAACGACAATACCGAGAGAGCTGCAATGGCAATCAATGGGGGAACTGATGTCGATTTTTGCCACGGTACCTGCTATGCCAATCTTCAGGAGGCTATTGACAAAGGACTCGTAAGTCAGGAGACTTTCGAGAAGGCTGTGAAGAATGTGCTGAAATATAAGATGGAAGCCGGCCTTTTCGACAAGGATGCATATTTCTACAGCAAAGAGGAGATTAAACTTGACACTCCTGAAGAGCGTCAGACAGCATACGACATTGCTTCGCAATCGGTAGTGCTTCTTGAAAATAATGGTGTGCTCCCTCTTAAGGATAATGAGAAGGTTTTTGTCACTGGACCTAATGCCAATTCAATGTGGGCGATGTGTGGCGACTATTCATTCCCGAGTATGAATTATTTCTGGAAATTCAGAATGGACGAAGTGGACGATCCACATATTGTAAAACTTCTGGAAGGTCTGAAATCGCGCAACCCGGAGAAAGTTGAGATTTCCTATTCCCGTGGTTGCGACTGGACGGATACCATCGAGACAAAATTCAACAAATTCGGTGATGAACGTGCTTGGGAGTACAGAACTCTTCATCGAAAAGTGGAATCAGGCGAGAAAGCCGACTGGAACGAGGCGATCAGAATGGCGAAGGATGCTGACGTGATCATAGCCGCCATGGGAGAGAACGTGATGTTGTGCGGCGAGAACCGTGACCGCGAGGGTCTGAGGCTGCCAGGCCGTCAGGAGGAATATGTAAAGGCATTGATTTCTACCGGCAAACCGGTTGTGCTGGTGCTCTTCGGAGGACGTGCACAGGTTATTTCCGGAATCGCCGACAAGTGCGCTGCGATCATTCAGGCTTGGTATCCGGGTGAAGAGGGAGGCAATGCGTTGGCAGACATCCTATATGGAAAGATCTCGCCATCAGGTAAACTGTCGGTAAGCTATCCCAATACTGAAGTGTATGGCCCGCTCTGCTATCTTTATTCTGCCGGAAAAGATCCTCGCGTGGCGTGGGAATTCGGATATGGAAAGAGTTATACTACTTTTGAATACGCCAATCTTACAGTCGACAAAGATGCCTCCACTGCATCTGATGGCATCACGGTTACTTTCGATGTCAAGAATACAGGCGAAGTGAAGGGTGACGAAATCGCACAGGTATATCTTTCGCCGGGAGAGGACAATCAGAATATCCGTCCCATAAAACTTCAGGGTTTCACGAGGGTCTCATTGGAACCCGGAGAGACCAAGAAAGTTCAGGTGACACTCTATCCCGACCAGTTTGGATACTATACCAATGACGGTCAGCGCCAATGGAACATCAATCCTGGCAAATATACCGTCAAGATAGGTGCCTCCTCACAAGATATCCGTCTTCAGAATGAAATTGAACTCAAAGGCAACAAAGTATCAAAGCCAATACGTGATCTATATTTCTCGGAAGCGCACGTGCAATAAAAAAATCCTTGTAGGGATGTGCTACGCGCACATCCCCACAATGTCATAAGAGCTTAAACACTGAATTTATGTGCGATGCTCAATGCTGTAACTGCAGTGCGAAGCTAAAAAACATCATTTGCATTAGTTGATATTTTTTTGTAAATTTGCATAATGATGGTGGACCCATCTTTTAGCCCCCTATGAGCGACAAAATCTCAATCAGATTCTATAATAATCGTCCTGTACGTGCTGTCTGGGACGATAAAAACAACAAATGGTGGTTTTCGGTACTGGATATCATAGCGATATTCAATGCCCAGGATGATTATGCCAAGACCCGAAACTACTGGAAATACCTCAAAACTAAACTTAAAAAGGAGGCTCCACAACTGGTTAGTACCACTAACCAGTTGAAGCTAAAAGCACCTGACGGTAAATTACGCTTAACGGACACACTTGATTCACAAGGCGTTACAGAACTTGCCAAGCATATGCCAAACAACAAGGCTATGGGATTTCTTGACTGGTTTACATATAGCGAGACCACTATTGACGGACGCAGCCGTAAGAAAGCATACGACCTTTTTGAATCAGGGCTCCTCAAAAAACTTGAGCCCGGTAGCGTCAAGTGTCTTCAACAAATACATGCCTATATATTCGGAGGGCTTTATGACTTTGCCGGACAGATACGAACAAAAAACATCTCAAAAGGCGGATTCTCATTTGCCAATTGCATGCATTTCCCTTCTACATTGCAGATGATAGAAAGAATGCCGGAAACCTCATTTGATGAGATAATGGATAAATATGTGGAAATGAATGTAGCGCATCCATTCATGGAAGGGAATGGACGAAGCACTCGTATTTGGTTGGACCTAATGCTTAAACGTTCTCTCAAAAAATGTGTCGACTGGAGTCAGATTGACAAAAATGAATATCTGAATGCCATGAGGGAGAGCGTAGTAGACCCAAGTCATATCAAGACTTTAGTAGAGGCAGCCTTGACAACGCATATCGACGACCGGGAAATGTTCATGAAAGGCATAGATTATTCCTACTACTACGAACAAAACGATTGAAGGAATACTGAAGCACGTAAATTCTACAAAGAGGCTATGGAAATGGATGATCACTACAGGAATAGCATGTTACTGACGGGGTTGGCTAATCTATATTCCAGACATCTCATTACTGACGACGAACTTGCAGAG
Source organism: Muribaculaceae bacterium (assembly GCA_029062005.1). Classification (GTDB taxonomy): domain Bacteria; phylum Bacteroidota; class Bacteroidia; order Bacteroidales; family Muribaculaceae; genus Lepagella. The sequence goes on from JAIDQZ010000007.1 coordinate 93,880, forward strand.
CTTCCCGAAGAAATCAAGCAATCAATCCACATGATTCTTAATCGCTGAGTATTTCATTATTCTTTAAAAGCTTGCCAAAACTGAGTCGCGAAGCTTCACGAAGCATTGAAACTCTGCCCCTTTGCGCCTTTGCGTGATCAATTCTGTTTCAGCTCCGTTTACTGTAAGTAATGGCTGCCAAACCAGAAAAGAAAACCGCGAAGGCTGCTATGGCTATGTACTGCTGCCAGAGGTCGACGATGCCGGCTCCCTTCAGGTAGACTGAGCGCATAATCTCGATGAAATAGCGGGGCGGAATGGCGTATGTGATACATTGAGCCCATTCAGGCATGGAACGGATCGGGGTAAAAAGTCCTCCCATCAGCTGGAAGATCATGATGAAGGCAAACATCACGAATATGCTTTGAAGCATCGTAGCTGACTTGTTGGCAATGGTGACTCCAAGTCCCGACATTGTAAGACTGAAGAGTATGGTGACAAGATATATTGCTCCTAAACTACCGGCAGGCTTCAGACCATATACCAACCATCCAATCATCATACCAACAGTCACGACTATGAGTCCGACAATCCAAAACGGTATAAGTTTCGACAACACAAACGCAAAACGGCTTACCGGAGTCACATTCATTGCCTCGATCGTACCCGATTCCTTCTCGCTTACAAGATTAAGAGCAGGAAGGAATCCACATATTATGATCAGCAGCACCACTATAAGGGCAGGGATCATATAGTTGCGGAAATTAAGTGTCGGATTGTAGAGATTAATGACGCTTGTCTCCGGGACAGTCACGGAAATGCCATTCTCTGCATGCCACTGACTGAGGGTCGCCATTGCCGACTGTGAGACGTATTGAGCGCCAAGCATACCTTTCGTTGCGTTTACTCCGTTAGCTTCCACGTCCAACTCCGCATTCCCTTCCACTATATCGCGTGAATAATGGGGCGGAATGGTCAATATCACGTCAGCTTCTCCATTCTCAACGCTTGACAATGCCTCATCGTAGGTCCCGACAATATCCTGCACTGTCAGGTATTCTGACGCGTCAATATCGGCTATTATCCTGCGGGATAGCTGGCTATGATCGTTGTCGACTACCGTCACTCCTACGTTCTTCACATCAAGGTTAGCCACCAAAGGAAGCACGAGCATTACCATGATTGGCATGGCTATGATGATCTTCGGAATCAGCGGATTACGCTTCATCAACTTTACCTCCTTGACCAGAAGGGCTTTCAGTATTCTCAGGTTCATTTGGTCGATGATTTAAATTTTGCTATGGAGGAAGCGAGCAATACTATGGTCATGACGCTAAGAATCAGAACATCCTTGAGGATATAACTGAAATCGAGTTGCTGGACCATCAGCTTTCGCATAGCCTCTATGTACCAGCGCGCAGGAATAATATTGGATATCCATTGAAGCACCACAGGCATATTATCCACCGGGAATATCATACCGGAAAGCATAATTACCGGCAGCATGAACATAACAGCCGACACAATAAGTGCTGTAAGCTGTGTGTCGACTATAGTAGATACCATCAGTCCGATCGAAAGCGAAAGAATTATGTAGAGCAATGACACCACTATCACGCTTATAGCACTTGCAGAGAACGGAAGATCAAGAACCGTATATGCCATCAGAAGCATAACGGCAAGGATCACACATGAAAGCAGAAAATAAGGCACGAGTTTGCCGAGTATAATCGTCTGTGGTTTCACCGGAGAGACAAGCAGCAGGCTCATGGTGCCGGTCTCTTTCTCACGCACTATTGAGACCGATGTCATTATGGCGCAGATAAGTATGAAAATCATGCCGAGAATACCCGGCACAAAATTATAGGCACTCTTCAACTGCGGATTATAAAGCGTAGATGTCAGCACAGGACTTTTTGCCGATCTGCCACCAATCAAGCCACGAATGTATGCAGTGGCGGTCTGTGCGGTGTTGGTGTTTGAAGCATCCACTATAATCTGAGATTTAAGCACACCCTGATCTGTCTTTAGGAAAAGAGCGGCATCCGTCTTGCCCGAACGCAGGAGCTCGTAGACGTCTTCAGGTGAGCAAAGTCCCTGGAATGTGAAATATTCGTTTACGCGCAGCCGCTGAAGAATATCACGTGTCTCATCGGTGTGCTGATCCACTACGGCAACAACCCTTACATCATTGACCTCTGTGGATATCGCAAAGCCGAAAAGCAGCAATAGCACAATCGGCATAAGCAGCGTTATCACCATCGTTCGCGTATCGCGGACTATGTGCAACGCCTCTTTTTTTACAAGTGACCGGAATATTGACATTAATGGTTTAAGGGGTTTATAAGTTTAAGAAGTTTAAAGGGTGAGAGTGGATTTATGGGATGATTAGTCTCCTCTTTTTGCGGTTTGGGCGACGATACGGAATACTTCGTCGATCGTCGAAACATGATATTTCTCCTTTAGGGCGGCGGGTGAGTCAAGAGCACTTATCCTGCCATCGACCATAATGGATATCCGGTTGCAGTATTCAGCCTCGTCAAGGTAATGAGTCGTTACAAAAACCGTCATGCCTTCGGAAGAAGCCTTGTAGATCAACTCCCAGAACTTACGGCGGGTCACAGGATCTACGCCACCTGTCGGTTCGTCGAGAAAAACGACTTCAGGCTTATGGATAGTAGCGACAGCGAATGCAAGCTTCTGCCTCCAGCCTACCGGAATATCCTTAACGTATGCCCGCCTCATATCCTCCATACCAAGATCTCTGAAAAGACTTGCAGACGAATCCTTTATCTGCAATGATGACATACCGTAGATTGTAGAGAACAGCTTTACGTTCTCTTCCACAGTCAGTCCTGAATAAAGGGAGAACTTCTGGCTCATATAACCAATACGCTTCTTTATCTCCTCTGACTGCGAGATTATATCGCACCCGGCAACCTGACCGTCGCCATCAGTTGGCAGACTGAGTCCGCAAAGCATACGCATGGCGGTGGTCTTTCCTGCACCGTTGGCACCTAAGAAACCGAATATCTCCCCTTTGTCGACATCAAACGATATATGATCGACTGCAGTGAACGATCCGAAGCGTTTGGTAAGGTTCCTTACCGATATGACCTTGTCAGTATTCATCGAGTCAGCTTTATGAATAAATCCTCAATATCCCCTTTAGCAGGGTAAACTTCCACATCACTCAGTCCTTCATAACGAAGCCTATCCCTTACTGCAACAGGATTGAATCCTTTTCGACCCACAACATGAAGGGTTGCACCGAATGTATAGCAATCCTCTACCTCCGGCAACTGCCTGAGTTTCGTCAGAAGCTCAAACATACTGGATGACGAAGCATTGTAAAGGTTTTCGTCGAGTCCAGTCACCAGACCATCAGGAGTGTTAACTCTCAAGATCTTACCTTTATCGATGAGCGCTATTCTCTCGCAACGGTTGGCTTCATCCATATATGAAGTGGAAACAAGTATAGTGATTCCCTTCTCACGCAGAGTGGAGAGCATATCCCAGAATTCGCTACGCGAGACAGCATCTACGCCGGTGGTGGGTTCATCGAGAAGAAGTATCTCAGGTCGGTGTATAAGTGCGCAGCTCAACGCGAGTTTCTGCTTCATGCCACCCGAAAGAGCACCTGCCCTACGGTTTGGGAATCGTTCAAGCTGGGCGAATACAGGAGCTATGATATCATAGTTTTCCTTGACTGAGACCCCAAAGAGGGAAGCGAAAAACTTAAGGTTTTCCGAGACACTCAGATCCTGATATAGAGAAAATTTCTCAGGCATATATCCTATGACCGTGCGGAGCTCTGAATAATCCTTCACTGTGTCAAGACCGCATACGGTGGCAGTTCCCGAATCGGGAGCGAGCAGCGTGGCAAGTATCCTATAAAGAGTGCTCTTCCCTGAGCCGTCGGGTCCGATAAGACCAAACATCTCCCCTCTCTCTACTTGAAAACATACATTGTCGAGAGCTGTGAGAGTACCGTAGCGCTGCGTTACACCGGAGATATCGATAGCGGGACTCATAGCCTGACCTCTCCGTATTGACCGAGTTTGAGTCGTCCGTCGTTCTTTACCGCGATCTTGACAGCATACACAAGATTTGCCCTGCTATCACGTGTCTGAATGGACTTGGGCGTGAACTCACTTTCCTGCGCTATCCAGGTGATTGTACCGGGATACTCATACTGCTCGTCACCTCCGAAATCGGCAATCACTGTTACCTTCTGACCAATCTTTATATCAGCAAGTTGAGAGACAGTGAAATAAGAGCGGAGATATATGTTGTCAAGGTCAGCAAGCTTGCACAGGGGTCGTCCCGGAGTGGCGAATTCTCCCGTCTCCGCATATTTTAGCAATACAGTGCCTGCAAGTGGTGATTGTACCACGCTCTTAGCGAGCTGCTCATCTATCTGCTCTGACTGATACTGAATGGCAACCGCATTGTCGGTTATCGATGCCCTATTCTTCCCAAGGGTAGAGAGCAACGCACCAAGCTGACCTTTAAGCACATTAAGCTGTGCCTGAGCGTCATCATATTGCTTCTGAGTAGTGGCGCCGTCGGCAAGCAGACGGGCAAAACGCTCGCATTCATTCTGCTGATGCGCTATCTGTGAGCGAAGTGCAGCTGCCTGAGCGGCAATATCGGGAGAAACACTTTCCGCTGACTGCCGCTGACTCTCTATCTGTTTCTTCTGCAGAACCAACAGAGTGGTATCTATCACTGCTATAGTTTGTCCTTTCCGGACAATGTCACCTTCACTTATCGGCATGTAAAGTATCTTGCCGGAGGTCTCGGCTGATACGGTCACTGTTGTCGCCTCGAAGATGCCGGTAGCATCATAATCCGGCTTACTGTTGCATGCTGCAAGCAACAAGACTGATAAAGATAAAGAAATTTTGTATGCTTTCATTGGTTGAGAGTGTATTTCAGGTTATAGATTTCCTTTAGGTATTGAATCTCGTGGAGGTGTGCGTTGAGCCTCGCTATATTTTCATCGGAGATTTTAGTCAGAAGAGCGGTAGCATCTATCACCCCATTGGCAAGCTGGGATTCAGCCGCACGTCTGACATTTTCACGGAGTTCGATGATGCGGGCATCATCTTTCATCATGTCACCGAGTCCTCTGATTGTTTCACGTTGCGATGCCGACTGTAGATTGCTGTTGAAGAGAAACAGAGCCCGGTCAGAATTAATGTCAAGGACATTGTTTGAAGTCCTAATACCGTTATTTTTTCTTGAATAGAAAGAATCTATATTCCATGACACTTTTACACCCGCAAGAATATTAAACGATAGATCTTTGTTCATCATACTTTTAAAATAGTCGAACCCGGGATATCCGTAATATGCCTGAGCAAAAAAGCCCACCTTCGGCATAAGCGAGACATCGGAAAGTCTCTGTGCCGCTTCATTTGCTGCCAGACGCTTCTCGAAAAGCCGCAATTCCGGTCTTTCGCTGTCATCCGTTTTTGGAATTTCAGCCGAAGGTCTGACCAGGATCTTTTCATGCAGACTTTCACCGATAAATATCCCAAGCATATCACGATAACCCTTAGCGGCACTTTTCGCCTGCGTAATTCCTTGACTTAACGTAAGTGCCTGCGCCTCTACCATATCAACGTCGCACTGCATGGCAACTCCATTGCGCACCTTAGCCCGGAGTTGCACAAGATTATTCTGCAAAAGTTGATGAGTCACCTCAGCCTGTTCTATTTGCTCCTCTGTCAGAAGTATCGCAAAAAATACAGATTCAACTCTTTGCCTTAATGCATACATTTCCACATCAATGGCTGCCCTCTCTACCACATTTCGGGCGCGTGTGAGCTCTCGACGAGATTTGGACGCTCCTCCGTCCCATATGTTCTGGGATACATCTACTCCGACCTTATACTGTATCTTGCCGAGACCTTTCATGGACTGACCCATCTGATCCAGTATCCCTGTCAGTGACTTTGGGAAAGATGGCACCACATTCTGTCCTGTGAGTTGTCCGTAGACACCTATCTTTGGGAACCATGAGTTATTGATTTCTGCAAGGTCAATATCGCAAGTGGCCTCAATAAGATTAAATTTGCTGATAAGGGGATAATTAGCCTCTGACCTGGAGATGCATTCCTCTATAGTAAGCTGAGCCGTCGCTGACAAACTATAAAAAAACGACAATAAAATAATGGCTATATTTTTCATGGCATCAGTTTTCTCATAATAGTATCATAGTTTTCTTTCTTCCTCATGGCAAAAAAAGCCTCAGGGTCTTCTGTCATGTCTCCTAAAGCGACTTTTACTATAGGAGCAGCCATAAAAGAGAATATATTTAGTGAGGCCACATCGAGCATCAGCATTTTCGCATCCACCTTCCTGCATCGTCCTGATTTCGCTTCCTCATCAATCTTATGTTGAAGTGTCTGGAATATCAATGGCGCGTATCGGCCGATATGCTCAAGGAAGACATTCGACCGTTCGGGATCACTGTAGATCTCCTCTATTAGGAATCGGGGGAGTTCCGGATTGGCAGCAATGAAGTCGAGATGTCTGTCCACTATATTGCGGATTATTTCATCAAGCGAGGCATCGGTATAGTCAAATGAACTAAAGAGAGTTTCCTTAAGAAGTTTTATCTTCTCGCGGAGTACTCTGTCAAAAAGCCTTGCTTTAGTACGGAAATAATAGTGAAGCATGGCATGTGTTACACCGGCAGCCTCTGCTATTGAAGTCGTCCTTGCACCGGCGAATCCTTTCGACAGAAACTCCCTTTCTGCGGCCATAAGTATTGCTCGCTCAGTATCTTGTAAAGTATTGTCTGTTGTTGAATCATTCATAACAATAATGTTTATCCTATTTGATTAACAACATTGTTAGCTAAATTGTTTTAAAAAACATGACGCGCAAAGCGCACGCCATGTCATTCCATTAAAAAAGCCTGAAGTTGCCTGAGACGTGAAGAAGGGAAAGGAAATAGACCATTCCCTCGTAGTAGCGGTATTTCCCTGCTGGTGGTTGGGTATTCCACAGACGCTCTACAAATTCTTTTGCCAAAGCTCGCTTTTCGGAATCCTCCGATTTAGCCAGAGCTAATGCTCCGACAGCATTCGAACCAGCCATTCCGCATGTATAATTATCGAATGCACCCGTACCATCAATGTTAAAATGCGCATGACTGCAATCATCCTTTTTGAAAAATTCAAGCAGTCTGGTTATCAATTCAATCTGTCGCTCCGCATCTTTCTCTGTAAGATAGGCATCCATACCAATATTCATAGCACAGCGTATGGCATCATACATGTATGTTGATGTGTCATACCCTGCCTGCGGCCATGCGTATGGAGTGGCATCATAGTTGCTGTAGTCAGGATGCAAGCCAGTCACCGGATGTGCGCTATTCACAAGATGATCTCTGGCAGCGGTTGCAGCATCTTTCCAGAAATCATTGTTTGAGGAGGCCTTTATAGCCCAGTAATCAAGGAAAGCCGGAAGCATATAGGACGGATCGGTGAATACGTGTCCCACACTGTCCGGGACGAATGTGATGAGCCTCGTATCGTCATCGAACAGATTGTACACACCGGTAGTCGTGCCGTCTTTGGACATTATTTTTTGCAGTATAGTATTGGCTTCCGCTGTATATTCAGGATTATTCCACTTTTCTCCGGCAAGCAGAAGTGATGTGACGTAATAGAGTTCTCCGTCGGAAGCGTTACTTCCTCCGAATTTAGTCCCGTCCGGCAAGCATTGCCAGCAGAAATATCCGTCCCAGGGAGAGTCTGAATCATATGCCATATGTTCCTTGCTCCAACGCCACAGACGATCAAACACCTCCGGCTTGTCGAGCTGCACGCTTATCATCATGCCATACGACATACCTTCCGTACGGACATCGTTGCTGCCGGTATCCAGTATGAAACCCTTGTCTCCGTCAAGGTAGTAGACACTGCGCTGATCATCGTTCTCGTAGACCGACAAATCGCCGGGAGTAAAGAAATGCCTCCACACTCCATCTATCTTTGCTTTGGTCTCTTCATCCGTCTTGCCAAGCAAGCTATTGAAATAATTCTCTCCGTGACAGACCGTGCCTGACATAAGCAGGAGTCCCGTCACTATCATTATTTTATGAATCATTGACTTTTTCATAAAGACAGTTTTTAATTTAAGCTTATTCTACGGGATAGCAAGACCCGGTTATGATCCCATCCCTTGCATGGAAGACGCGGGGAATCCCTATGGAGGCAAACATGGAGTAGATGCGTCGGTCACACTGGGGAGATACCGGGAGTGTGAGATTATTGTCTTTCCAGTATCGTTCCACATCTGCCTCACCTTCCTCACGGGAGATGCAAATATATATTGACTGCTCTTCCTGCGGAAGCTTCGCGTTGTCTTCATATTGTTTCTGCAGGATCGGCAACTCCTTTCGGCAGTCAGGACATGTGGTGTTGAAAAATACTATTGTAAGCCGTGCATCATATGAATCGGATGAACTGACCACGACACCGCCAAGAGTAGTGACTTCAAACTGAGGCAATGCATCACCGGGATGAAGACACCACTCCGGCTCTTCCTTATCGCGGATGCATCCTGCCAGACTGATAAGCAACGCCACTAAAAAAAGATATACATTCTCCCTTCCTCTCATGGTATGCAAATTTAGTCATAAATTTTCATTATACAAAGAAACATCCGTGACTATTTATACGAAAATAAAACAGGACATGCCTTTCGGTATATCCTGTCGGTTGAGAGGTAAGGGGTTCGCTGTTTAAGGGAGTTTGCCGTATTCCTCGTCTGTGACCGGTTCAAGCCAGACATTTTCAGTTTTTTCGCCGGGAACTCCGAACGCGAGGTGGGCAAACCAGGAGTCTTTTGCGGCTCCGTGCCAATGCTTCACATTGGCGGGAATGTTGATGACAGTACCGGGAAGTATCTCTACCGCGGGTTTCCCTTCTTCCTGATACCAGCCGCGACCGGCAACGCCCACAAGCATCTGACCGCCACCGTTCTCTGCCTTATGCACATGCCAGTTGTTACGGCATCCCGGCTCGAATGTAACGTTTGCAAACGGTATCTGATCCGTGGCGATCTGAGCAAGATAGCTGTTGCCGATAAAATACTTGGCGTAGGCAGTATTAGGATCTCCTATCGGGAAAATCATCTCTTTCTGGAACTGAGCCTTGGCATCGACGCCCTTTATGTCGTCGTTCCAGACTTCTTTTGCCTGACGGAATGCAGCCCATGCCTTCGGCCATCCCGCATAGAATGCTATATGGGTGATGATTTCGGAGATCTCGGTGCGGGTGATACCGTTCTTCTTTGCCTCCTGAAGATGATAGGTTAAAGAGCTGTCGGTTATACCCTGAGAGATAAGTGATGTGACCGTCACAAGGCTACGGTCGCGGAGCGAGAGAAGGTCGTTGCGGCTCCACACCTCGCCGAAAAGGATGTCATCGTTGAGATGCGCGAACTCTGGAGCGAACTCGCCGAGTGCGTCTCTTCCGGCTGTCTGAACTATTTTCTGCTGTGCCATAATACTAATTGTTGTCGCCACCACGATGAGCAGCATTATTATCTTTTTCATATCAGTCGAGATTTACGATCCTGTAGTTTTGAGAGCCGAGTCCGATTTCCTCGCCGTAGTCAAGGGTATGCATGCCATGGCGGGAGTCTATACGCTCGATGAGATGCACTTTGCCATGATCGTCGGATGAACGGACGAGATCTGTGCATGCCTTGTCAAGGGCAATGGGATCGAGCGACGCAAGTATACCGATATCATGCATCTGAGGATCGGCAGGATGCGAATCGCAGTCGCAGTCGACAGAAAGATTATTGGCTACACTGATATAGATGATGTTGTCGCCGCAGTGGTCGGCAACAGCCTTGGCTGCCTCCGCCATTGACTCAAGGAAATCATCTTGTTTTGCAGCTTTCCAGCCATCTTCGCGAGTCTCAGTTGCCCCCGCACTATGTATGTACATCTTGCCGTTGCCGGAAGCGACACCGATCGACATGTTCTTCACAGCACCACCGAAGCCACCCATGGCATGACCCTTGAAATGCGATAGAATCACAGTGAAGTCATAATCGGGATAATGCGAGCCAACGATATCATATTTCAGGTGCTTGCCGTCTTTGACCGGAAGCTTCACTTCTCCGTCGGCATCCATGATGTCTACATCGGCGATGGCGGTAAAGCCATGGCCCTCCGCAGCCTTACGGTGATCTTCCGTGGAGTATCGCTTGCCGTTATAGGCTGTGTTGCACTCAACGATGGTTCCCTTGGTGAGATCGACGAAGTCCTTTATGAGGGCTGGCTGGAGATAGTTGTGACCGCCGGGTTCACCGGTAGAGATCTTGACAGCGACCTTACCGGTAGCCTCGCGACCCAATGCTTTGTAAAGTTTGACGATTGCTTCCGGAGAAATCTCCTTGGTCATATAGACCACCGAGGGTTCGCCGGAAGTGGTAGGTTCTTTTGTCTGGTCCGCTGCGTTTTGAGCGGTACATGACAGAGTCAGCAGACCGCAAGCGATAGATGTGAGTATTTTATTCATTGTTTTTCCCTTATAGGTTTATTTTTTGCAAATTTACAATAAAAAAATAATATCTCATCAACCGAAATTACTGATTTTTTAACCTTTTTCAATTTTTTATCCTAACTTTGCAGTCTAAACTTTCGAATCATTATGAATCGCATACTTGGCTTTTTAATATTAGAGATCGCTACAATACCCGGCATTGCATCTGGAGAAAACGTGATCAAAAACGGAGTGCCTTGGTTTGACACGGACGGGAATATCGTGAACGCTCACGGAGCATGTATCGTGGAGGATGAAGGCAGATATTGGCTTTTCGGGGAATATAAATCGGATGAAAGTAACGCTTTTCCGGGATTCGGGTGCTACTCCTCCCCTGACCTCGTCAACTGGAAATTCGAGCGTGTCGTGCTGCCCGTGCAGCCTGAAGGCATTCTGGGACCAGACCGTGTCGGGGAACGGGTAAAGGTGATGCGCTGCCCCTCCACGGGAGAATATGTGATGTTCATGCACGCTGACGACATGAAATATAAGGACCCAAACATCGGGATAGCGGTATGTGACCGAATCGACGGTGACTACCGCCTTTTAGGCACCATAGAATATAATGGCGAGCCAATCAACCGCTGGGATATGGGGACATTCCAGGACGAAGACGGTACGGGATATCTACTCATACATCATGGACCCATCTACAGGCTAAGCAAGGACTACCGATCCATAGAAGCGCAAGTGGCAGACATCAAGGGGATGGGAGAGTCTCCGGCTATGTTCAAGAAAGACGGAATCTACTATCTCTTAACCTCCCATACGACAAGCTGGGAACGTAATGATAATTACTATTATACCGCTTCATCCATCGAAGGTCAGTGGGAAAGGCGGGGACTCTTCTGTCCAGAAGGGTCTCTGACCTATAATTCTCAGTGCACTTTCGTGTTTCCGCTGAAAAAAGATAATGACGTGATACCGATATATATGGGCGACCGCTGGTCATTCCCACATCAGGCCTCGGCAGCTACTTATGTATGGCTCCCTATTCAGACAGACAGCACAATTCTGTCGATTCCGGAATATTGGCAGTCATGGGACATTGATTCCATTTCTGAGAGCGAGCAAAAGGGAGTTTCCTCCACTCATTCATGGTCTTCAAACACAACCGGAGACAAACTGACCGTGCCGTTCAAAGGGAAAAGGATAAGTGTGGTAGGAAAATCTGACTCTCAGTCCGGATATGCAAGGATACGCATAAAGGATAAGAATGGAACATTACTCCATAACTCTCTAATTGACTTCTATAGCAAGACAGATGACTATGGACCCAGATTCGTAAGCAAGACATATCCGGAAGACGAATATATGCTTGAGGTTGAAGTAGCCGGAGAGAATCCAGTATGGTTCAATAAGAGAGGAGACCGCTTCGGCAGCACTGACTTCTACGTCAATGTAACAGAAACCATTGTAGAATAAGATCATAATAAAAAAGGATGTCGCTATGGGCATCCTCTATAATATGATTTTATACTGTTTACTTATTACCGGCGGCAGACTTGATCTTCTGCAGCAATGCCTCTTCGGTCATCTCGCCGGACTCTCGCATCACTTGCTTGCCATCCACATACAGGAGGAAAGTCGGGATTGACTGAACTTTTTCCTGGTCAGCGAGGTCCTCGTTCTTATCAATGTCGAGTTGTATCACCTTGAGGTTGTCTGCCAAACGGGTCTTGATATCTGCCACGATAGGCATCATCTTCTGGCAATGAGGACACCATGTGGCATAAAACTCAACCAATACTAACGGTGCTGATTTTATTTCTTCTGTGTAGTTCATAATATTCGTGTTTTTAAGTGTTTCAACACTAAAACGCATGAAACTCAGGATTAGTTGACATTGTATGGTACAATCAATTTCTAAATATCACAAAATTTCATTAATTTTGCGATAAATAAAAGTGACTTTATGAATACTCAGAAACCTATAGCGCTTGTGACGGGAGCCACAAGCGGAATCGGCGAGGCTTGCGCGCTCCGCCTGCATTGCGCGGGATACCGTGTGATAATTACCGGACGAAATACTGAAAGATTGGAGACCCTGAAAGCAGGACTTGGCGATGACGCCCTGGCGCTGACTTTTGACGTTCGCGACCGCGAGGCGGCGGAGACCGCCATAGCATCCCTTCCGGCTGAATGGCGGGAGATAGAAGTTCTTGTCAATAATGCAGGTCTGGCTCTCGGACTCGAAAAGGAGTATGAAGGTGACTATCGCGACTGGGACACGATGATCGACACGAATATAAAGGGATTGCTTTACATGACACGTGCAATTGTGCCGGGGATGGTAGAACGTGGCAAAGGACATGTGGTCAATATCGGATCTGTTGCCGGTGACGCCGCTTATACCAACGGAAACGTTTATTGCGGTACGAAAGCGGCGGTCAAAGCCATCACCGACGGCCTACGCATCGACTTGGCTGAGACTCCGATAAGGGTGACGCTGCTTAAACCTGGGCTTGTGGAGACACGCTTCAGCGAGGTGCGTTTCCATGGCGATACGGAGCGGGCTGCAAACGTGTATAAGGGGATTGTTCCACTGACAGGAGATGACATAGCTGACGCCGCCCTCTATGCGGTGCAGGCTCCCGCCCACGTACAGATAGCCGAGATGCTAATCCTCGCCACGCATCAGGCAAGCGGAAGTGTCATATGCCGGAAATAGAAAGGCACCAAAGGCGGTCTTATTCAAATTCATAAGGAGAGTGAAAAAGAGCCACAGTTGTGAGTACTCACAAATCACTCACAACTGACCGTAATATTCTTCAGTATTCTTCGATTTGGGCAAAAAGAAAAAATGCTGAAAATCAAATGATTTCAGCATTCTTCCGCGTTTTACCGCTTTGTTAAGTGACCCCGGTGGGGCTCGAACCCACGACCCAATGATTAAGAGTCATTTGCTCTACCAACTGAGCCACGGAGTCATTTTGTTGGTTGCTTATCGGGGTTGTTTCCCGATTGCGAGTGCAAAGTTACAACCTTTTTTTTATTCCACCAAATTTTTCAGCAACTTTTTTCAAAAAAACTCAGATCTTTCGCATCAGGACCTATTTTATCCCTTATATCCCTCAGCCGACATCTCCTCCTGATTTCTTGCAAAAAGACATACCTCAGCGAAAAAATGCGTTGATCCTGTATGGTCAAATGCGAAAATATTTGTAACTTTACGCGAAAATCACCACGCGGAATTCGCATAGGCGCAACGAACGCTGAAAAAGACACTAATATGAAATACGAATGCTTCAGCATGAGAAATATCCTCACAATATTATCTTCTATAGCGCTATACTTTCCAGTTTACGCAGAAAGCAATGCGCCCGGGAAAGCCATAATTACAGGACGGACTACAGCGATTCCTGACAGCACGGAGATGCTCTTATATAAAATGAACGGCAATGTCGGCGAATGCATAGCCAGAGACACGGTCATGAATGGAGAATATAGATTTGAGGTTCCCGGATTGACGGAATTGATCAATGCTGACATCATGACGTTTGCGCCCGGTTTCCCGCCCATGAGCCGAAACCTATATATAGCTCCGGATGCAATAGTCGAGATAGAAGGCAATGATCCATATATCTACACATGGCCGGTAAAAAGCAACGTAAAGGAACAAGCGGAATACGACCGTTACCTACTGCATAACAAAGATCTATGGACTCAGTACCAACAGACAGGCATCGCACTCTCCGAAGGGAAAGATTCTTCCGGACAATACAGACAACTGCATGACTCCATAAGCCATTTAATAGACAAAAGGGAGATTTCTTTTCTCGGGTCAGCCCCTGCCTCCGAGGTATGGCTCGACCTTTTCATGAAAAAAGCACGCTTTATCAAAAACTATAGCGGAGAGATTGCAGAGGAATTGAGAGCCATGTATGAAAGGCTTGACGATTCCGTGAAATCCTCAGCCAAAGGAGCCGCAATAAAAACGTATCTATATCCTGAACCCACCCTTGCTGTCGGCGACAAGATTCCAGACAATCCTCTATACGACCTCGACGGTAACGAACACCGCTTCCATGATCTGCTTGGGAAATGGGTATTGGTGGATATATGGTCTACAGGATGCGGGCCATGCATAATGGCAATTCCTGAACTGAATGAGTTAAAAGAGAATAAGTCTGATGATTATGAGATCGTCAGTCTCTCGATAGATAATGAAAGTGTGTGGAAAAACGGGACAGCAATGTTCAATGTCGCCGACATCAACTGGAACGAAGGCGTTGAAGACAGGGGAATCTACAGCAGACTTCCACGCCATGCTATCCCTGCATTCTTAATCATCTCTCCCGACGGCACTATCAAAGATATCTTTCATGGCCACTCAAAAGGCATCTATGGCAGAAAAATAAGATATTATACCCGACAGAATATAGAACCTTCATACTCTGAATCAAACGGGACGCGGCTCGTCATGCACCCGGAATATGAATCAAATTCCACTGACTGCATACTCGATATCGAGAAAATCGAGTTGAGCGATGCAGGAACCACAATTTACTTCAATCTTGATTTTATTCCAAAATACTGGATAGAAATCTCTCCGAATTCCTTTCTTTCCACTCCTGACGGAAAGAGATATGGCATCATCGACAGTGACGGCATTACACCGGGCAAGCATCTATATCCAGACGAGAATGGCAAAGGTTCGTTTTCCATCACATTTGAACCAACACCTTCTTCTGTCACTGACTTCGATTTCATAGCAGACGATTGGGCAATCAACGGAATAAAGATCAAATAACAGCCCATGCTGTCATCAGCAATAGTTTTTCGGGAGGGATAGTGGTATTTAATCATTTTTTTATTAACTTTGCAAGCGAATCAAAAATCTATACATACCCCCGGATATGAACTATACGATTATCGACTTCATCTCGCTCCTCGGCTCCGTCTGCCTGTTCCTCTACGGCATGAAGGTGATGAGCGAAGGTCTGCAGAAAGTGGCAGGCGACCGTCTCCGGAACATTCTCGGCGTCATGACTAAAAACCGGGTCATGGGTGTCATCACCGGTATTCTAATCACTGCATTGATCCAAAGCTCCAGTGCATCGACCGTAATGGTGGTGAGCTTTGTGAACGCCGGACTTATGTCGCTCGCCCAGTCAATGGCAGTCATATTCGGTGCCAATGTCGGCACAACAGTAACCACCTGGATCATTTCGGCATTCTCTTTTGAAGTCAACATATCCGACTACAGCATCCTGCTCCTTGCCATTGGGGTTCCGATGCTGTTTATGAAGAAAAGCACCTACAAGTCTTTCGGCGAGTTCATAATAGGCTTCGTGTTCCTGTTCATGGGTCTTGACCTCATCAGCCAGTATGTGCCTGACCTGAAGAGTAATCCGGAAATGCTTCAGTTCCTCTCACGCTACACATCCCCGGGCTATGGATCAGTGCTGATTTTCTTCCTTGTCGGCATCGTGCTCACTATGGTGGTGCAAAGTTCAGCCGCCACTTTTGCCATTACACTTATAATGTGCTCGCAAGGCTGGATCTCATTCACTCTCGGATGCGCGATCATTCTGGGCGGGAATATAGGTACGACCATAACTCCGATCCTCGCTTCGCTAAGCGGAAATCTCGCCGCCAAACGTACTGCCATGGGGCATGTTCTCTTCAACGTGCTCGGCTCCATCATAGTGCTCTGTATCTTCCATCCATTCATGAACCTTGTGGCTGATATTTCATATTGGTGTTGCGGCACTAACCCGCTCGACATTGATGCAGCCATGAATGCCGAGATGTCGGGATCCACTCTGCTTGATCCGGCGGGGGGACTCACCTCGAAGGCTCAGGCTGCTGTGGCATTCGGTCTGGCAATGTTCCCGACCGTATTCAACGCATGCAATCTCCTGGTGATGATCTGGTTCACCAAGCAATATGTGCAGATAGTATGCTGGATCATGCCCGCCAAGCATAAGGATGAAGAGGAGGAATTCTCACTCAAATATATCAATCACGGTCTGCTTCAGGCATCAGAGCTTAATATAACTCAGGCTCAGAAAGAAATCGAGGTGTATGGTGAGCGGGTAGGTCGGATGCTCGGCATGGCAGAGGAAATAGTGCATCTGAAGTCAGACGACTCCAAATATTCAGAAGTCTACTCGCGCCTTGAGAAATATGAGGACATCTCCGACAAGATGGAAATCGAGATAGGCAATTACCTTAACAGAGTTTCCGAAGGTCGCCTCTCCCCCAACGGCAAGATGCGCATAGCAGGAATGCTCCGGGTCATCAGCGAAATAGAGTCGATAGCCGACTGCTGCTTCAATGTAGCGAAAACCACCCAGCGCAAGATCCAGAACAGCGTCAAGTTCCCTGAAAATATCGAAAAGGAAGTAGACCACATGTTCAGCCTTGTAGACAAGGCAATGGAAAATATGCTGCATATTCTAAAGGAAATGGAAAGTCCCGACGAGTCAAAGATCATCAAGGCTTACAACATAGAGCGTGAGATCAACAACTACCGCAACCAGCTCCGCGACACCAACATCGCCAATATCAACGACCATCAGTATGACTTCCAGGACGGTATCTTCTTCATGGATCTCATCGGGGAGGCAGAAAAGATGGGCGACCTCGTGATCAATGTAGTCGAAGGCGTAAAGCACCAGTTCCGCGAAGAAGCATATTGATCTATAAAAACTCATGAAACGCCAACGGTATTGCGTAATTATGTGCGGAGGAGCGGGAACTCGATTCTGGCCGTTCAGCCGCGAGGCTCGACCAAAGCAATTCATCGACTTTTTCGGCACGGGACAGACACTGCTGCAGATGACAGTGGAACGTGTGCGCCGGCTGGTGCCGGAAGAGAATCTGATAATTCTCACCAACGAGCAATACGCCGATACCGTACGTGAGCAAATCCCCGGCATTTCTCCCGAACATATTCTTCTTGAACCAACACGGCGCGACACAGCTCCCGCTGTGCTCTGGGCAGCTCACCACATAGCGTCGCGCAATGCTGACGCATCTTTCGTGGCACTGCCGGCAGATCACGTAATCCTTAAAGAATCCGCATTCCATGATGCACTCCGCACAGGATTTGAGTTCGTGGAAGAGGGCGATTCCCTTTTAGCGCTTGGCGTACCTGCCAAAATGCCCAATACTTCATACTCCTACATACAGAAAGGAGATGATGTGGAGTGGAACTGTCATATTTCACGCATCAAGACGATCGCCGAGAAGCCAGGTAAGGGAATGGCGGATATATTCGTGAAGTCCGGTGAATTTTTATGGAATGCAGGGATATATCTTGGAAAAGCCACGACTGTCATCAATGCTTTCAACCGCGATGTGCCGGATATGGCTTCCCGGTTTGACGTGGAGCCGGACTATTATCATGGCGAAAAGGAAAATGATTTTATAGCCGATATTTATCCCAAGACCTCATCCCTGCCTGTAGAATATGCCATAATGGATCGTGCCAACAATGCATTCGTGCTGGAAGCTGATCTGGGGTGGAGCGACCTGAGCACATGGAATGCATTACACAGTCTGTCGCCTAAAAACAAAGATGGCAACGTGACCCAGAACTGCCGCTCAATCCTTTACGACTGCAAAGACTGCATAGTGGCGGCGGAAGGAGAAAAAGTGGTAGTTGCCGCCGGGCTCAAAGACTATATAGTTGCCGACACAGACACTGCCCTCCTCATATGCCCTATCGATGCAGAACAGCGTATCCGCAACATCGTCAACGACATCCGCGAGCGCTACGGCAACAATTTCACCTGAGTTATGGCATAAGCTAAAGTATCATCACAAAACTGCCCCGCTTCAAAAGAAGCGGGGCAGTTTTGTGGGTTTCATAGTATTGTAAATATTCACTCATGTAGCTTTGCTTATTGCTTTGTGTCTCTATAGTATTGCTTTAGATTAAGGTATCCTTTGATTAAGGGGCTGTGTTTCAAGTATCAATTTCGATTAAGGCGGTGTGTCTTTCAGGTATTATCTTGCAATATAGCTTATAGTGTATCGTATATCGTGTGATGTGTTTTTCTATTCTGGG
>JAIDQZ010000070.1 GCA_029062005.1 Muribaculaceae bacterium
ATTAATATGTTGTAAAAATATTAAATAAAATGGCATTTTTACACTATTTTATCCATTTTAGGGTTAATGATTGTTAATATTGTAAATTGACAGATAAGAATGAACAAAAAACAGGTTTTTATATGGCTCGGAGCATTGGCTGTAGGTGTCGTATTGGGATTGCTCCATGTATCTGCTGTCGACACTGTGATGAACTATATCGCTACTGTATATACGCGCTTGTTCCGGCTCCTGGCGGTTCCGACTATTGTCTTGGCTGTGATCACCACACTTGCCTCACTCGGCAGCGGAAAGGAACTCGGAAAGATATTCCGGACCTCGCTTACGTATACTTTGCTCACCACTTTCACCGCCGCTGCACTCGGTCTTGGGCTGTATCTGCTCATTAAGCCGGGAAATATTCCGGCAAGTGCCGTAGCTGCGGAAAAGAGTGTTGATGTGCCGATGGCAGACACTTCTTATGCCGACCATATAATGTCGGTAGTGCCCGACAATATGGTGCGTCCGCTTCTTGAGGGCAATGTCCTTGCGCTTCTCATTATTTGTTTTGCGGTGGGAATAGCGATATCCCGTATGCCTGAGTCAAGACCCAAAGAGATAATAGTCAATGGCCTTGCTGGTATTCAGGAGGTCCTTTTCACGCTCATCAGGTGGCTTATCGCGGTATTGCCGATTGGTATCGTGGCGTTTGCTGCGCAGCTTGTCGCTGAAGCCGGAGCCGGAGTCATGGCTGATTCGCTTGGAAAATACGTGGTTGTCATAATTTCGGGCAACCTTCTCCAGATGTTCGTCATATTGCCGTTATTCCTGCTTTTGTCCGGACTTAATCCCATTAAGACCTTCAGCGGCATGATGCCGGCGGTGCTGATGGCGTTCTTCACAAAGAGCAGCGCGGCGACTCTTCCTGTGACAATGGAAAATGCAGAGCAGCGGCTTGGTGTGGAGAGGAAGGTATCGCGTTTCGTGCTTCCGCTTTGCACCACAATCAACATGAACGGGTGCGCCGCTTTCATCCTGTGCACGTCACTGTTCGTAATGCAGAACAACGGTATGGAACTCGGGTGGGCTACTATGATTCTATGGCTTTTCATATCGGTGATTTCGGCAGTCGGAAATGCCGGTGTGCCGATGGGCTGCTACTTCCTCACCCTGTCCTTGATGTCCGGTATCGGAGCTAATATAGGAATCATGGGAATAATCCTTCCTATCTATACAATAATTGATATGGTGGAGACTTCCGAGAATGTCTGGTCCGATTCATGTGTATGCGCTATAACAAACAAGAAACTACAGTAATAGGCATCGAAATTCACGCGGCATTTTGCCGTCGATCGGGTGGCGGACGCACGGACCGTGCGTCCCTACCAAGCAGATTACTCAAAATTAATAATTCATCATTTGTCATAGCAAATAATAACCGTCTGGGTAGGGACGCACGGCTCGTGCATCCGCTTTATGACCGGCTTTGCAATCGAAATTCACGCGTAATTTTGCCGTCGATCGGGTGGCGGACGCACGAGCCGTGCGTCCCTGCCTTTTAATATGGTTGCGGTATTGATAAAAATTCAAAAAATAGCTCCATAATCGTGATATTTGAAAAAAAATGATTAAATTTGCATCTTAAACCGGAAAACAGGATTAATTGAATAAAACACAGCATAAAAATATGGCAAAACAGGAAGATGTCTTCAAGACTATTGTGGCTCATGCCAAGGAATACGGTTTTGTGTTCCAGTCATCAGAAATCTATGACGGTCTCAGCGCTGTCTATGACTATGGTCAGAACGGCGTAGAACTCAAGAACAACATAAAACGCTACTGGTGGGAAGCTATGACTATGCTCCACGATAATATCGTAGGCATTGACTCCGCCATATTCATGCATCCAACTATCTGGAAGGCCTCCGGTCATGTCGACGCTTTCAATGACCCTCTGATCGACAACCGCGACTCAAAAAAGCGTTATCGTGCCGATGTGCTTATCGAGGATGAGATTGCCAAGATCGATGATAAGATAAACAAGGAGGTCGCGAAGGCTGCCAAGCGTTTCGGTGATGCTTTCGACGAGACTCAGTTCCGCTCTACAAATGCCCGGGTGCTCGAACATCAGCAGAAGAGAGACGAGCTTCATAAGCGTTTTTCTGATGCGATGAACGCGAACGACCTCGCCGGGCTCAAGCAGATAATCCTCGACTATGAGATAGTGGATCCGATCAGCGGCACAAAGAACTGGACCGACGTGCGTCAGTTCAACCTGATGTTCAAGACCGAGATGGGTTCCACCGCCGACGGCGCGATGGATGTGTATCTCCGTCCGGAGACTGCCCAGGGCATCTTCGTAAACTACCTCAACGTTCAGAAGACCGGTCGCATGCGCATTCCTTTCGGCATTGCCCAGATTGGAAAGGCTTTCCGCAATGAGATTGTTGCCCGTCAGTTTATCTTCCGTATGCGCGAATTCGAGCAGATGGAGATGCAGTTCTTCGTTCGTCCCGGTGAGGAGATGACGTGGTTTGACTATTGGCGCTCCACCCGTCTGAAATGGCACAAGGCGCTTGGTCTCGGTGATGCCAAATACCGCTACCACGATCATGAGAAACTGGCTCATTACGCAAATGCAGCCACCGACATCGAATTTGAGATGCCTTTCGGTTTCAAGGAGGTGGAAGGTATTCACTCACGCACTAACTTCGACCTCAGCCAGCACGAGAAATTCTCAGGCAAGAAGATACAGTATTTTGATCCTGAGCTGAATCAGAGCTATGTGCCTTACGTGATCGAGACTTCAATCGGAGTTGACCGTATGTTCCTCAGCGTTCTTTGCAGCTGCTACGAGGATCAGGATCTCGGCAACGGCGACCGCCGTGTGGTTCTGCATTTCCCGGCTCCCCTTGCTCCGGTGAAGTGTGCTGTGCTTCCTCTGGTGAAGAAGGACGGTCTCCCTGAAAAAGCGCGTGAGATCCAGCACAAGCTCCGCTTCGACTTCACATGCCAGGTAGATGAGAAGGACTCTATAGGCAAGCGCTATCGCCGTCAGGATGCTATAGGAACTCCATATTGCATCACAGTAGATCATCAGTCGCTTGAAGACAATACCGTGACGCTTCGTCATCGTGACTCCATGGAGCAGGAGCGCGTAAATATCGATGACCTCGAAAAGATCCTTGCGGAAAAAGTCTCCCTTAATTCCCTCCTTAAGAAATTACTCTGATAAGAATTCCGTATAATCAGGTAGGGACGCACGGCTCGTGCGTCCGCCAAAAATATATTAAATTAATATGAAGAATATTATCAGCAAGATAGTTCTGGTTTTCGTGGCGATAGTGTTAATGTCGACTCTCCAGAGTTGCAACTACAACTCACTCGTGGAGAAGGAGCAGACGGTAGATCAGGCGTGGGCACAGGTAGAGAATCAATACCAGCGTCGTGCCGACCTCATCCCGAATCTTGTCAACACGGTCAAGGGATATTCAGAGCATGAGAGCGAAACTTTCATAAAGGTGACTCAGGCACGCAGCGGACTTACGGAGGCTTACAATGCAGCTGAGGCAGTAGAGAATCCGCAGCAGAACATTCAGGCATATCAGGAAGCGCAGAGCAAGCTGAAGGGTGCTCTCGATATATATGTCAATGCGGTTAAAGAGGCATATCCCGACTTGAAGGCAAACCAGAACTTCATCGATCTGCAGACTCAGCTTGAAGGCACCGAAAACCGCATCGCCACCGAGCGCGAGCGCTATACTCAGGCGGTGAAGGAATACAACACTTCCATCAAAAAATTCCCTACCACAATATATGCAGGCTGGTTCGGTTTCAAGGAAAAAGAGCAGTTCAAGGCTGAAGCCGGTGCGAACAAGGCGCCGAAAGTGGAATTTTAATCAATGCAATACGCTCAACTTAAATGGACAAAAGAAAGCTTATTCTGCATGCGGCAGCGGCGATACTGATTGCTCCTTGTCTGGCTTCATGTCTTGGAGATGACAACAAGAAGGCGGATTACAGCGAGTGGATCAATCTTAATGAGACTTATTTGATTCAGGTAGAGGATTCTGTTGATTCCGAAGGTCACAAGGTGTTCGAAAAGATCGCTCCTGTATGGGCTCCCGGAACAGGAGTGTATGTGCTCGCGCAGTGGCACAACGACCGGAGTCTGACCGCATCCAATCTCAGTCCTATGGACAATTCAACGGTGGATGTCATCTATGAATGTTCATATGTCAACGGTGTGGTGCTTGATTCAAGTTATAAGAATACCACATATGGCGACAGCATCTATCGCTGCAAGCCGAGCGACAATATCGTAGGATTCTGGACTATGCTGACTGAAATGCACGTCGGAGATTCGGTTACGTGTGTTATTCCGACCACTGCTGCCTACGGCAATACAAGTGCAAGTGTGATCCCTTACTCAGCTCTTGTCTACAAAATGAAACTCAAGAGCATCTACGCTTACGAGACCTCGGGAAATTAACTTTTGTTTTCATTAAGTGGGGCAATGGTGCATATGTGCGATATTGTGATGATGAAACGGCAATACGTAATACGTACGTTTGCTGTATTCCTTGTATTGTTGTGTTCCATGACCTTATGTATGGATGCTGCAAATCCCAAGCGGGAATTCCGTGGCGCGTGGCTTCATATCATCGGGCAGACCCAGTACATGAACACTCAGCAGAAGGGATCCGAACAGCTTAAGTCATATATCGCCGATCAGATCGACCGTCTGCACCGTACGGGATGCAACGCCGTGATCTTTCAGGTCCGTCCCACGGCTGATGCCGCCTATATAAGTGACATTGAACCATGGTCGAGCTGGATCACGGGAAAACGAGGCAAAGCTCCGGTTCCGCTATGGGATCCGCTGGAGTTTGCAGTCGAGGAAGCTCATAAGCGAGGCATGGAACTGCATGCATGGCTGAATCCTTACAGGGTGACTTCTTCGCCTAAGGAGGTGCTTCCCGCCGACCATATATCAAATAAATATCCTGAACGTTTTTTCAAATACGACGGAAAAATTTTCTTCGATCCTGCTTATCAGGAGAACCGGGACTATATATGCGAGGTAGTCAAGGACATAACGGCTCGCTACGATGTGGATGCCATACATATCGATGATTATTTCTATCCCTATCCGGTGGCGGGAGTGAAGATTCCCGATGATGCATCTTATGCGAAATTCGGCGGTGGCATGAAGATCGATGACTGGCGTCGTCACAATGTCGACCTTCTCATTGAGCAGATGTACAATACCATAAAGGAGACAAAACCGTGGGTGCGTTTCGGTGTAAGTCCCTTCGGAATATGGCGCAACAAGAAGACTGATCCGAGGGGCTCGGATTCCAACGGTCTGCAGAATTATGACGGTCTTTATGCCGATGTTCTCCTTTGGGCAAAAAACGGATGGGTTGATTATATCGCCCCTCAGCTATACTGGACACTTGACTTCAAGGCGGCTCCAAGCCGGCATCTGGCGCATTGGTGGAACGACAATTGCCACGGTGTGGATGTTTTCATAGGTCAGGACGTGCAGCGCACCATGAATAATGCCGATCCGAAAACAGGCGACACCAACGAGCTTGCCACTAAAGTAAAGCTGTCGCGTGTTCTTCCCAATATCAAGGGAAATGTGTGGTGGCACGGTTACTGGGTGACCGGCAATATGAAAGGTGTGGCAGACTCTCTTGCCTATGTGCATCAGAACACGGTGGCGCTTCCTCCTACATATGGCGACCCTAAAGACATTCCTGCTCCGGTAAGCAATCTGCGGGTGTCAGGAAAAGATGGAATGACATATCTTGAGTGGGATTCAAATCCACCGGCGGATAAAGCCACTGATCAAATACGTTTTGTGGTGTATTCTTTTCTGGAAGACGAAGATCTTGATACTGACAATGTCGAGGCTATCATGATCATGACTCCACGTAAGGAATATCTTGTGTCGGAAGACGATGATCCGGATGCCGTAAAAGGCATGCGCTTTGCTGTTACCGCCCTTGACAGGAATAATCGCGAGTCAAAGCCGGTGGAGATTATCTTATAGGCTAAGAAATTTATGAATGAAATGAAGGAGTTTCTTGACGAACAGGCATCTCTGATCAATCGCCCTGAGTTTATTGCTGATGATCCTGTGCAGTTTCCGAGACGCTTTGAGAAGCTTCAGGACATCGAGCTTGTCTCCTTGCTTGCCGCCCATATCGCTTGGGGGAAGCGCACCATGATATGCCGTGATGCTGATCGTCTGCTGGCTCTTATGGGTCATGATCCATATAACTATATGATGGATAAGGGTTATCTTGATCTTGATCCTTCGAAGAACATCCACCGCACATTCTTTGCCGGAGACTTGATTCATCTTCTTACAGGGCTTCGTGAGATCTACAGTCGTTATGGCAGTCTTGATGCTTTCAGTGCCTCGGTTGGAGCGTCGTCTGATCCCGCTCCGGCCTGGAAGCTCGTCGGGGAGATGCAGAAGATCATTACTGATGCAAACGGTGGTGTCGTATCTAAGCGCGGGCTTCCCAACAATTTGAAGCAGACCGCCCTCAAGCGTGTAAATATGGCATTAAGGTGGCTTGTGCGCGACGATGGCATAGTCGATATGGGTGTCTGGAAATCGATACCCAAATCAAAGCTCTATATCCCACTTGACGTGCACGTAGGCAATACCGCCCGCGATCTCGGTCTTCTGGTAAGAAAGCAGGATGATCGTAAGGCGGTTGAGGAACTTACCGGCGTGCTTCGCGGTTATCGTCCCGATGATCCCGCATTCTATGACTATGCCCTCTTCGGAATAGGGGTCACAGGGAAGAAGCTTTATGATATTTAGCTATCTTTTCCGAGAAGGCAAGAGTTACTATATGCCCTTCAAATTCCCATGAACTGAGGCGCATCTCCATTTCTCCTGCTTCTGTCTTTATTATTCCCTTCCCGTACTTGTCGGGAGAAGCATGGCTCATGTTTCTGGCTACTGCAGGCAAAGATATTATCCTGTAATCCTCTTTCCAATCAGGAGCTTTCCCCATGACTGCTTTATAAAGGGCTTCTTTACATGTCCATGCGAGAATATTGTTTTTTATTTCCTCCTCCGTTGGCTCGTCATGGTCTGAAGAGAGGACAACTATCTTCAATTCATCCTCATTTAGAAATTTTTCCCTAATCTTTATCACCTGTTCCCTGTCGGCTTTTTCAATGTCTATGCCGAGTGCGGTGCGTGGATTTACCGTTTCAAGATTATTTTCCGGTGTCTTCGGCAGTGATGCTATCATCATGCAATGCGAAGTGTGTGATACTGAAATTCGCTTGGGAATACCTTCAAGTATAGGCGCTCCGTTTTCAAGATGGGTTATGGCACGGTAATCCCCCTCTGCCTCAGAGAAAATCTGCATGGCAAAAAGTTTCCAGACCTTCGCAGACTTTTCATCAGCTCCATATATTGTCTCGACAGCGACTCCGCATGGCGCTATCCCTCTTTCATACATAAAATCGCCCATACTGATTATAATTGAGAATTGAGAATTTATAATTTATAATTCATCATTTATCATTACTACTCACTCATTGATCTTCGACACTCTGATCTTGGTGATGCGGTGCTTTTCCATTTGCATGATAAGGAAACGGAATGGTCCTCGCTGCAGCGATTCTTTGTTTTCCGGGAAGTCCCCCTTTATCTCAAGCATCAGCCCCGCGAGTGTTTCGGCATCTCCTATATCGCCGAGTTCCTCCTCGTCGGTATCGGTGACGCGGCAGAAATCGCTTATAGGAATCTTGGCATCGAATATATAGGTGTCCTGACCGATCTTGCGGTAAAGATTCTGGCTCTCGTCATATTCATCGTCGATCTCTCCGACTATTTCTTCTATCACGTCTTCCAGAGTCACGATGCCTTGTGTGTCGCCATATTCGTCTATTACGATTGCCATGTGCATCTTCTTCTTTCTGAAGTCCTCCAGCAGATCGTCGAGCGAGCGTGATTCAGGCACGAAATATGCATCCCTTATCAGTGCCTGCCATTTGAACATGGTGTCTTCTATCCCGATATATGGAAGAAGGTCTTTTGAATATAGAATTCCCTTGATGGTGTCTTGCGTGCGGTCATACACCGGAATGCGGCTGTAGCCTGATTTCACGATCACATCTACCACTTCCTTGAAATCTGCATGATATTCTATGTCAGTGACATCTACACGAGATATCATTATCTCGCTTGCTTCCTTTTCTCCGAAAGAGAGAATTCCCTCCAGCATTTCCTTATCTTTACCTTCCTGAAGATCGGATATCTCCAGAGCTTTTTCCAGCTCGTCGGTGGTGACATTCTCCTGTTTTTTTGCCACTACCTTATTGATCAATGAGGAAGATTTTACAAGAACGGAGGATAGCGGGGTAAAAAGACCGGATAGAAAACCGATTCCCGGAGCAGCCATGAGTGCCCATTTCATACTGCGTCCGCGGGCCACGAGTTTCGGAAAAATCTCGCCGAAGAGAAGCAGGAGGAATGTAAGGAGAACTGTCTGCAACAGAAATCCCACAATAGCCGAATGAAATTTCACCGCCTGATTTATGGCGAAAGTCAGGAGCACGACCATGGTGATGTTTACCAGATTGTTGGCTATGAGAATCGTAGCTAAAAGCTTTTCCGGATTCCGGATGAGTCTGACCGCTTTTTTGGCATTGATATTCTCGTCTTCTTCGATTTCCTCTATCTCGCTTTGCGTGAGACCGAAGTAGGAAATCTCGCTTCCCGACACGAAAGCTGACAGACAGAGACAGATGAGCGCGATTATTACGATGATGCTCCACGATGTCCAATTGTCAGGAGCATGAAATGATATGGCAGTTGATGCAAGCCGGCTCATAGCCAGCAGTGGACTGTGTGCAGGTAAAGGGTCTGTATCCAATTTTCTGTATAAGATGGTTATTGATGCAAAATTACTACTTTTTACGTTACCTACCAAATATCAATAAAAAAAACTGCATCCATTTTCACAAATGAATGCAGTTAAGTGTTTTCCATAATACATTTTACTAACCTAACATCATGAAACTAATTTCTTACTTATACCTTAAAAACAAGTAAGAATCAAAAATGTTCAGAATAAGTGTATTTTTTACAATTTTTAATATTCTTTTTGCGTTTTGGAGTTGAAATGTTATCGGAATCCTTAGGTCTATACGGATTCTGTGGGTGTTTAGTGTCTTGATATTTAATGTCTTATCTTGAATATTTAATCCTTTGAAAGAAATAGTTGGCAGATTCGCTCCCTCTCCGTCAGGAAGGATGCATCTTGGAAATATATATACTGCCGTCCTTTCCTGGCTTTCTGTAAAGTCGCGGGGAGGACGATGGATCCTTCGGATTGAGGATCTTGACCCGCAACGCTCGAAAATGGAATTTGCACGTCAGATTGAAGACGATCTCCATTGGCTCGGTCTGGACTGGGACGAGGGTGGCATTGATGGCATGGGTGTACGTGGTCCTTATCTTCAGAGCCTTCGTCATGACCTTTACGAAGAAGCGCTTCGAAAGCTCAAGGATACGGGGCTTTGCTATCCATGCACGTGCACCCGCGCTGATATCCTCGCCACTCAGGCTCCGCATGAATCTGACGGGAGAGTGGTGTATATGGGCACGTGTCGTCCCCGGTTGCTTCCTTCTCCTTATAAGGAAAAGGCAGGAGCTGCGGTGAGGCTCGCTGTGCCTGACGAGACCATTTCTTTCGTTGACCGCATAAAGGGTGCGCAGTCGGTCGATCTGCATCGGCATTGCGGTGATTTCATTGTAAGGAGAGGTGATGGCGCATGGTCATATCAGTTGGCGGTGGTGGTCGACGATGCCATGATGGGGGTGACAGAAGTGTTGCGCGGTGATGATCTCCTTCTGTCAGCCGCCCAGCAGATATATCTCTACCGCCTTTTAGGTTATGAATCTCCGGAATTCGCACATGTCCCCCTTGTCTGCAACGAAGCCGGCATCCGCCTCTCGAAGCGCGACAAATCCCTATCAATGGAATATCTTCGCGCTCACCATACCCCCGAGGAAATCCTCGGCATGGCAGCCCGCCGCGCCGGACTGATCCCTGCAGAAGCCCCCGTCTCCCTAAGTGAACTGCTGGAATGCACGCTACGAAAAATCCGCTCAAAATGACATAGACAATCTGAAATAAAAATTTTAAAGACACATTAAAAATTCAAAATTCTCAATTCAAAATTATACCGACTTCTCAATTATTTTTACTAATTTTGCATTTTAAAAGCAAAATCAGTAATAAGATGAGTGAATTAGCCACAAAATACAACCCCCACGAGGTTGAAGACAAATGGTATGAGTATTGGGAACGTCATAAAATGTTCCACTCCGTTCCCGATGAGCGGGAACCATATTGTATTGTGATTCCGCCGCCAAACGTGACCGGTGTCCTTCACATGGGTCACATGCTCAATAATACCATCCAGGATATCCTTATCCGCCGTGCGCGTATGATGGGCAAGAATGCCCTATGGGTGCCCGGCACCGACCATGCCGCTATCGCCACCGAGACGAAAGTGATACAGAAACTTGCAGAGCAAGGAATAAAGAAGACTGATCTCACACGCGAGCAGTTTCTTGAGCATGCCTGGGACTGGACACATACGCATGGCGGTATCATTCTTCAGCAGCTCCGAAAGCTCGGTGCAAGCTGCGACTGGGATCGCACGGCTTTCACCATGGACGAACTCCGCTCAAAGAGCGTCACAAAGGTGTTCTGTGATCTTTATGACAAAGGACTGATCTACCGCGGTCTCCGTATGGTGAACTGGGACCCCAAGAACCGCACCGCCATTTCCGACGACGAGGTAAACTTCGTCCAGGAACACTCCAAGTTGTATTATCTCAGATATTATGTGGCAGATGATCCGGAAGGACGTTATGCCGTGGTTGCCACCACCCGTCCTGAGACAATCATGGGAGACACTGCCATGTGCATCAATCCGAAAGACCCCAAAAACGAATGGCTCAAGGGCAAGAAGGTTATCGTTCCTCTCGTTGGTCGTGAGATCCCCGTTATCGAAGACCGCTACGTTGAGATAGATTTCGGCACCGGTTGTCTGAAAGTGACTCCTGCTCATGACAAGAACGACTACATGCTCGGAAAGACACACAATCTGGATACTATCGACATCTTCAATGAAGACGCGACCCTCAACGAGCATGGCGGTAAATATGCCGGTATGGACCGCTTCGAAGTCCGCAAGCAGATTGCAAAGGATCTTGAGGAAGCCGGTCTGATGGAGAAAGTGGAAGACTATACCAACAATGTCGGTTATTCCGAGCGCACGAAAGTGGCTATAGAGCCACGTCTGTCGTTGCAGTGGTTTATAAATATGCGTCACTTCGCGGAGATTTCCCTCGCGCCTGTAATGGAAGACTATATCAGGTTCGTGCCTGAGAAATATAAGACCACTTATCGTCTTTGGCTTGAAAACATTCAGGACTGGTGCATCAGCCGTCAGCTCTGGTGGGGACACCGCATTCCTGCATATTACTATAACGTCGACGGCGAGACAAGGATAGCCGTAGGCGAGACCAAGGAGCAGGCTCTGGAAAAGGCACGGAAGGAGAGTGGTATCGACCTTAAAGATGCGGATCTTGTTCAGGATGAAGGTGCGCTCGACACATGGTTCAGCTCATGGCTGTGGCCCATAACACTGTTTAATGGCATTCTTGACCCGGACAACGAAGAACTGAAATATTACTATCCTACCGCTACTCTTGTCACCGGTCCCGACATAATCTTCTTCTGGGTGGCACGAATGATCATGGCTGGATATGAGTATGTAGGCGACAAGCCCTTCGGCAATGTCTACTTCACCGGTATCGTGCGCGACAAGATCGGAAGAAAGATGAGCAAGTCGCTCGGCAATTCTCCGGATCCTCTCGATCTTATCGACAAGTTCGGTGCCGACGGTGTCCGTATGGGGCTGATGCTTTCGGCTCCTGCCGGCAACGACATCATGTATGATGATGCCCTCGTGGAGCAGGGTCGTAATTTTGCCAATAAGATCTGGAATGCCTTCCGTCTGATCCAGGGCTGGAATGTCAATGACGATATCCCTCAGCCCGAAAGCTCGAAGATTGCAGTTGACTGGTTCCGTTCGCAGTTGCATAAGACAATGATCGAAGTTGAGGACCTTATGGGTAAGTTCCGTATATCAGAGGCTCTTATGGCAGTATATAAGCTCTTCTGGGACGAGTTCTCAAGCTGGTATCTTGAAGTGATCAAACCCGCCTATGGCTCTCCGATCGATGGCAGGACATACACTGAGACCATGAAATTCTTTGAGATGCTTCTCCAGCTTCTTCATCCGTTCATGCCCTTTATCACTGAGGAGTTATGGCAGCATCTCGCAGAGCGCCGGGATGGTGACAGTATTATGAACACCACTCTACCGGCTCCCGGAGAAGTGGATGAAGTGCTTCTTGCAAAGTTTGAGACCCTTAAAGAAATCATCACCGGTCTGCGTGCCATCCGCAAGCAGCGCCAGATTGCCAATAAGGAGGAGATATCGGTTGAAGTGAAGGGTCAGCACGACGGCTCTCTTGATTCAGTACTTCTGAAGATGGGCAATGTTAAGGACATCAGGCAGATAGATGAGAAAGGTGCCACCTCGGTTGCCTTCCTTGTCGGTCCGGTGGAATACAGTGTTCCTCTTGCCGACAAGATCAATGTCGAGGAAGAGCTTGCAAAGCTTGAGAAGGAGCTTAAGCGTTATGAAGGATTCCTTGCCGGAGTTGAGAAGAAGCTTTCCAACGAGCGCTTCGTAGCCAATGCTCCTGAGCAGGTGATCGCTCTTGAGAGGAAGAAGCAGAGCGACGCTACGGAAAAGATAGCTGCAATCCGCGCTTCGATCGCAGCCCTGAAATAAATATCCTACTTATAAAAGAGCGGCGGCAGACATTTTCACAAGTGTCTGCCGCCGCTCTTTTATAATGAACTTATATTAAGTCTTATTCATATTCCTCGATAAGCTTTTCAATTGAGGAAATAAGTGTTGGGATATCGTTTTCTATGACATCCCACAATATTTCCGGTCTTATAGAGAAATAGCCGTGCACAAGAATATGTCGCATGCCTTCTATCTGCTTCCATGGCAATTCTGTATGGCAATTCTTGTATTCCTTGGTTATCATATAGGCAGCTTCACCGATTATCTCGACAATTTTTGAAATGCCAAAAAATAATACACGGTCTTCTTTAATTGACTCTAATGAATAGTTGTCTTTTCTTTCCCGTAGCAGATTGCCCATCTCTAACATATGTTGAAGACGGCCTTTGTCTTTAGAAGGCTCTCTCATAAATCAATATCTTGTCTCTTTCTACGCTTGGACGCGCAAAATCCATTAGTCCTTGATTTTCTACCAAATCTACTTTTCTGCCTGCCAGTTCACTGAGATCCATGAGAATCCCTCCCATTGTGAGCAGCGACACTCTTCCTTGTGAGTAGTCATATTCCACAAGAATATCAATATCGCTGTCTGATCGTTCCTCCCCCTTTGAGCATGATCCGAAAAGCCAAGCCCTTAATATTGGCTGAGCCGATAGATATCTTTGAATGGAGGGTATGATTTCTTTGATATGTTGACTTATCATGGAATTTAATTTGTTTATGCAAAATAAATATAAATTTTTCATAAAAAAAAATTTATGGATGAAAATTAGTCTAAACCGCTATTCGCTATGTAAAGAGCGGCGGCAGACATTTTCACAAATGTCTGCCGCCGAGTGCTTTCCATAATACATTTTACTAACCTAACATCATGAAACTAATTTCTTACTTTACTTACGACTTTAAAACAATGGCAACCGCACGAATGTTCATCGACGGTTGCCATATGTTTGGGGTTTAATATATTTTAAGGTTCCTGATCGGAAGCCTTCAATTATTAATTTATCATTTATCATTAAACTTAGGGTCATGCTTCAGAAGCCATTGTGCTATCTGCACTGCATTCAGTGCGGCTCCCTTCTTGATCTGGTCGCCTACCACCCAGAATGTAAGTCCGTTGTCATTGGCGAGATCCTTGCGCAGACGCCCTACATACACGGGATCATGGTCGGCGACAAAGAGCGGCATGGGATATTCCTTGTTGGCAGGATTGTCAACCACCACAAGACCCTCCGCTTTACTGAATGCTTCACGCACTTCCGTGATCTCAAGAGGTTTTTCCGTCTCAACCCAGATTGCCTCGCTGTGCGCCCTGAGCACGGGAACACGTACGCAAGTCGCACTTACCGCTATGTCATCGCTGTGCATTATCTTTCTGGTCTCATTATACATCTTCATCTCTTCCTTCGTGTAGTCGTTGTCAAGGAAAACGTCTACATGAGGAATCAGATTGAAGGCAAGCTGATGAGCGAATTTCTCTACAGTCGGTTCCTTGCCTTCGGCAAGTTCCTTATATTGGTTTTCGAGCTCTGCCATGGCTGTCGCTCCCGCGCCGCTTGCCGCCTGATATGTAGCGACATGCACCTTTTTTATCTTTGAAAGGTCATTGATCGGCTTCAGTGCCACTACCATCTGGATTGTAGTGCAGTTCGGATTGCCTATCACGTTGCGAGGACGTTCGAGGGCATCTGCTCCATTCACCTCCGGCACCACCAGCGGCACATCCTTGTCCATTCGGAAAGCTGATGAATTGTCTATCATAAGAGTTCCGTGGCGTGTGATCACCTTTTCATATTCCTTGGAAGTGCCGGCGCCTGCTGACGTAAACGCAATATCTACACCGCTGAAATCTGATTCCGGTGTCAGCTCCTCAATCACATATTTCTTTCCGCGAAATTCCATCTCGCTTCCGGCACTCCTTTTGGAGCCGAAAAGCCGCAGATTGTCCACTGGGAAGTTCTGTTCGTCAAGCACGCGGAGAAACTCATGTCCCACCGCGCCGCTTGCGCCTACTATCGCTATGTTCATTATAAATCCTATGTTTGTTGTTTAATAGGTTTAAGTAGTTTAATATGTTTAAAGGGTTTAATGCCGTCTGATCGTTGATTGACCCGGCGATGTGTCTGAACTAACTGACCCTTAAACGCTAAACCGTCTAAACCGTTTAACCCTTCTAAGCCACCTAAACCACCTAAACCGCTTAAACCTTCTAAACCATCTTACTGCTTGCCGCTCGTTGCAACAGATTTATTGATTTTCTTCACCAGTCCCTGAAGCACGTTGCCCGGACCAAGCTCGATAAATTCGTCTGCTCCATCAGCTATCATTGCTTCCACATCCTGAGTCCAGCGTACAGCGCCGGTGAGCTGCTTGATGAGATTAGACTTGATTTCCTCAGGATCAGTATGGGGTTTTCCGTCCACATTCTGATATACCGGACATTTGGGAGTCTCAAACTTGGCTGCTTCGATTGCCTCGGTCAGTTCCTCCTGTGCAGGCTGCATGAGAGGGGAGTGAAAAGCTCCTCCTACTTTCAGTTTCAGGGCTCTCTTTGCTCCTGCGGCGAGAAGCTGTTCGCATGCTTTGTCAATACCCTCGATAGAGCCTGAAATCACCACCTGTCCCGGGCAGTTGTAGTTGGCGGGAGCCACTACTTCGTCGATCCCTGCGCATATTTCCTCTACCTTCTCATCGGGGAGGGCAAGAACGGCAGCCATAGTCGACGGCTGCTTCTCACAAGCCTTCTGCATGGCGTGCGCACGTTTGCTGACAAGCTTCAGTCCCTCTTCAAAGCTGAGTGCGCCAGAGGCTACGAGTGCTGAAAATTCACCAAGACTGTGACCTGCCACCATGTCCGGCTTGAATTCATCGCCGAGGCTTTTTGCCAGCGCCACACTGTGAAGGAAGATCGCAGGCTGAGTCACTTTGGTCTGACGCAGGTCTTCTTCCGTACCTTCAAACATCAGGTCAGTGATACGGAATCCTAGTATTTCATTTGCTTTCTCAAACATTTCGCGGATCTCTGCATTATTCTCGTAAAGATCCTTGCCCATGCCTACAAACTGGGCTCCCTGACCGGGGAAGACATATGCTTTCATGTTATTTCTCTTAAAAATTTTCCTTAAATTATTTACCTTAAAAATCACTCATATTCGCATAAAGCGCTTTCAGACTGCAAAATTACTAAAAATAATTGAGAATTCAGAATAATTTTGAATTTAGAATTTAGAATTTAGAATTTAGAATTTAGAATAATCGGGGGGTAGGGACGCACGGCTCGTGCGTCCGTTTTTAATCGTCATTATACACGGTATTTATCTTGTTTCGGGAGGCGGACGCACGAGCCGTGCGTCCCTACCTTACGGAATCTATCATTAATCATTAATCAATAATCATTTATCTCCCTCTCTCACTCCAATCAGAAATACTTTCTCCGTAGCTCGGGTGAGCGCGGTGTACAGCCATCGGTAGAAATCAGTTCCGATAGCATCGGCAGATATCCCGCCCATGTCGATATATACGTGTTTCCATTGTCCTCCCTGTGCCTTATGGCAAGTCACGCAATAGGCATATTTTGCCTGCAAAGCATTATAATAGGGATTTTCCATAGCTGCCATTATCTTTTCCATGGGTCCGGCGCCTTCTTCATCGTTGATGACGTGTTGGAAAAACTGTTCCATCTCAGCTCTCGGTATGGCGGGTCCGTCTGTCATCAGCGACCTTAGCATGATTTTGGCACTCATTTCCTGACCGTCGCCAAGCATCAGTTCGGTGTCGGCAAACCATCTGCCATACATTTTCTCAGGCCGTCCCACCCATTTCACGGTGACGGTCTCTCCATTGGCAAGAAATGTCTTCATCTTGTTTTGCCGTCCCCAGTAATAATCGTTTTTGGCGATCACAAGCCGGTCTCCCTGCTGCAATGGTTGTTCGGCATACATCACCATGTTTCGGATTGCCTGGTTGAATCTGTTGGCTCGTCCGTTGCTCCGGGTCACAATAAGCGTTTCTTCAGGTGTCACCGAGTGCCAGGAATTGCTTAGCTCATCTGCCAGATCCATGCTGCTGACAGCTTTTACATCCGGAAATCCCTCGATTTTCAGTGGCAGTTGACCCGCTGCCGCTCCCCCCGGATCCCCTTTCTGAAGTCTTTCGAGCAATTGTCTCACTATAGTCGCATTATAGAGAATTCCGCTTTCCGCTGCCTGCCTTACCGGGACATCAAGTGTATGCGCGAAAGGTGCCAGTCCCAGTTGCCTGAGTCTTTCAAGATTCATTGCCGGCGAATCACTCTGTCCTACCGGTGGCAGCTGAGCGGTGTCGCCTACCAGTATCATCTTGCATCCCTGACCCGAATAAACATATCTGATAAGGTCTTTGAGAAGGCTTCCACGATTGCTGTCGGTGATCAGCGAAGCCTCGTCTACGATGAAGACAGAGTTCTGATCCCTGTTGGCACTCAGCTTCACTGTAGTGCCTGTGCCGGTTGTCTCCATGTGATATATCCGGCGGTGGATGGTGGATGCCGGTTTCTGCGACATTCCGCCCGCCACTTTCGCAGCCCTTCCGGTCGGGGCAAGCACCACGCTCTTTATCTTGAAGTGGGCGAGAGCTTTGATCAGTGCTGCGACAACACTTGTCTTGCCTGTGCCAGCATATCCGTTGAGCACAAACACATCGCGCCACATTCCGGATATGACGTATTCAGCCATTTTATAGATGGCAATCGCCTGACCCTCCAGAGGGCTGAACGGCAGTGTATTTATTGCCAGCTCCGCCAACTGACTCCCGGTCAGCATCACTGAATTCCCTTCCATATCTCTTTAACACCTGCAGACCGATTTCTATCATATTTCGCATCGCCCACAGTCTAAAATCAATGATAAATTAATGACCAATGATAAGAAAGATAAATTGAAAGGTAGGGACGCACGGCTCGTGCGTCCGCCCTCCGGATCAAGTAAAATGCCGTGTATGATGCCGATTGCCAAGCGGACGCACGGACCGCGCGTCCCTACCAGGCTTTAGAAATAATTTATCATTTATAGAGCCAAGGGGCAAGAGCAAGATTTCATGCCAAGTCTCAATCATATACCGCGTAAGGTAGGGACGCACGGCTCGTGCGTCCCCCATCCGATTATTCCAAATTCAAAAAAATTAAAAATTCTTTCATCATGTCAAAAAAAATCACTATCTTTGCCGATTGAAAAGGACTCTCTCATCCGGAGTCAGATGACAAAAGACAAAAAATCGAATTCTGATTTTAATAATTAAAAAATTTTAAATTCAAAATTCTAAATTAATTATATTTAAGTTATGAAAATAGCAGACATTAAAGGTCGTGAGATTCTTGACTCTCGCGGTAATCCGACAGTTGAAGTTGACGTAATTCTCGAATCAGGCGTTATCGGTCGTGCAGCTGTGCCCTCCGGCGCGTCTACAGGCGAAAATGAAGCTCTTGAGCTTCGCGACGGCGACAAGAGCCGCTACATGGGCAAAGGTGTTCTCAAGGCTGTAGCCAACGTCAATGGTCCTATCCGCGATCTTCTCATCGGTCACTCAGCTCTTGACCAGATCGGTATCGACGAGGCTATGATAAAGCTCGACGGCACTGAAACTAAGAGCAACCTCGGTGCTAACGCCGTTCTCGGTGTTTCTCTCGCCGTTGCTAAGGCTGCTGCCAACTATCTTGACCTTCCCCTCTACAACTACATCGGCGGATGCAACTCTTATGTTCTCCCCGTCCCGATGATGAACATTATCAATGGCGGTGCTCACTCCGACGCCCCCATCTGCTTCCAGGAATTCATGATCCGTCCCGTTGGCGCTCCCTCCTTCAAGGAAGGCATCCGCATGGGTACTGAGGTGTTCCACAATCTCAAGAGTGTCCTCAAAGCACGTGGTCTCTCCACTGCTGTAGGTGACGAAGGTGGTTTCGCTCCTAAGCTCGACGGTACAGAAGATGCTCTCAATGTTATCGTTGAGGCTATCAAGAAAGCAGGCTACGAACCCGGCAAGGATGTGACAATCGGTCTTGACTGCGCTTCTTCAGAATTCTATCAGAATGGCGTCTATGACTACACTCACCTCAAGAACGGTGCTGAGAAGGAAGTCAACGGCAAGAAACTCACAAGCGAGGAGCAGGCTAAATATCTCGAAGAGCTTATCACAAAATATCCTATCGATTCCATCGAAGACGGTATGGATGAAAACGACTGGGAAGGCTGGAAGATCCTTACAAATCTTATCGGCGACCGTTGCCAGCTCGTAGGCGACGACTTCTTCGTTACAAACGTTAAGTATCTTGAAAAAGGTATTGCGGAAGGTTGTGCCAACTCGATCCTCGTTAAAGTTAATCAGATCGGTTCTCTCACCGAGACTCTCCGTGCTGTTGAGATGGCTCAGCGCAACAACTACACAGCAGTCATCTCTCACCGTTCAGGCGAGACCGAAGACGCTACTATCGCTGACATCGCTGTTGCTACCAACGCCGGACAGATCAAGACCGGTTCTGCAAGCCGTTCCGACCGTATGGCTAAGTACAATCAGCTTCTCCGCATCGAAGAGGAACTCGGCGACCGCGCTGTTTACGGCTACAAGAAGATCGCTCGCAAGTAATTCTTGCTGTGTCTTATATTACAAAAGGGGTCTGACATGCGTCAGTCCCCTTTTTCCGTTTCCACTTCTGTCAACACTCTTGCCAGCCCTTCGCTGAAATCCATCGCCTGGTCAAATTTTTCTTTGAACGCCGGCTTGCCGTTTCTGCCGATGAAAATCCATTTTCCTTTCATCCCTGTTTTCACTCTTGCAAGTTCTCCGTTGAAAGGCTCGGCGATATAATATTTCGGCTCTATCACAAACTCTTCTTTCTCATCCACATATCCATACTTCCCGTCTTTCTCCCTCACTGCAAGACCATCATGAAAAGCCTGAGCTTCGTTCGTGAAAGTTTCCGGAGTCTTTGCAGGTTCAGGCACGCTGTTCCCTTTCACGTCGATATAGCTCCACCTGCCGTCTGAAAATACTTTTGCCACACCGTCGTTGAAACTTCCGGCAGCTTCGTATTTAGGTTCTATGACAAACCTGCCCCCGGCATCTATATATCCGTATTTACCCTGGTATGCCACCATGGCGAGTCCGTCTGAGAATGGTTCTGCATTTTCAAATATAGGCTCGATTACATACTCCCCTTTTTTGTCAATAAATCCCCATTTGTCATCTTCCTCCACCCTGGCGATGCCGTTATGAAAATTATCTGCCGACTGAAATCTCAGCGGTATGACGAATTCTCCTTTGCTGTCGATATATCCGGATTGCCAATCGATTTTGACGACGGCAAGACCCTCATGATAATCGCCTGCTTTATGATATTTCGGTTCTATCACATAATTGCCTGAGCGGTCGATATACCCCCATAGCAGTTCTTTTTCTTTTTTCATAAAAAATAAATTCTAATGTCCGCTAAAAATGAAAACGGTTAAACAAATAACTCTGTTTGGGCATGTAAAGTTTAGTGACGTAAATTTTTTTGTGTTCAAGCATATTTCTTTCAGATTTTTTATATAATTTTGCAATTGAAGCTACACATAATCTTGAGCTTGCGAAAGTTGAGATAAACAACTTCATATATATAAATCTAATATGAACGCCAGAAAACACATTTTTAGCAGATTGGCAAAAACTGCCATATGCTTTTCTTTCACATTATTCCCCGCAGCTGCATCGGCAGCCAGCAGCCTTGGTGTCGGCAATCCCTATCTCCCTCTGTGGGAGCATCTTCCTGACGGCGAACCTCGTGTCTTCGAAGACCCCGACAATCCCGGTAAATACCGTGCCTACATCATCGGGTCTCACGACCTGCGTGTCAATGAATATTGCGGTCCCGACATCCATATGTGGTCGGCACCGGTCGAAGATCTCACCGACTGGAGGGATGACGGTGCCATATTCACCTATCAGAAAGACGGCAAATGGGATGTCATGTTTGCTCCCGACCTCGTTGAGGTCAAAGACCGGAAAGGCAACAAGGAAT
This sequence comes from Muribaculaceae bacterium, assembly GCA_029062005.1. Lineage (GTDB taxonomy): Bacteria > Bacteroidota > Bacteroidia > Bacteroidales > Muribaculaceae > Lepagella. The sequence continues at coordinate 20,957 of JAIDQZ010000070.1, forward strand.
ATTATCTCTATCCTCATAGTCGTGGTCCTCGCCGTGAGGCTATGGTATGCAAGGGTCCGCGTCCCGATGGCCCGTTTACACCCGTCAATCTCAATGAAGATGGTTCGGCCGTAGTAGAAGGAAGCGTACTCGGTTTCGATCCGTCCATCTTTATCGAGGAGATCACCGATAAAAAGGATCCGGACTATAAGAAAGGTTTCCGTGCCTACGGCTTCTGGGGTTTCCAGCATTCAAGCGCCGCACAGCTTGATCAGAACACTATGTATTCCGTACGTCCCGGCACCGGGATAATACCCTATTTCATGCCGGCAAGTTCCCGCTACGGGGTCATCAAGGATCCCGAAGGTACCGAATATCCTGCCCTTTACAGCGGGCAGAATCCCGGAGACTTCAATTTCTTCGAGGCATCTTCCATACGTAAGGTCGGAAATAAATATGTCATGATTTTCTCCGGTTATTCAGGTCCGGATTACGGTTTGCCAAGCACAAATTCCACCCTGCGCTATGCATATGCTGATTCTCCCCTCGGTCCGTGGCGCAGCGGGGGAGTGCTGGTTGACTCAAGAGGAATAGTGCCCAACGAGGATGGTACCGCTCTTCAGGAGACCAATGCTGCTCACAACACCCACGGCTCGCTGCAGGAAATCAACGGACAGTGGTATGTCTTCTATCATCGTCCGCCGCGTGGCTTCGGCTTTGCTCGTCAGGCAATGGTGGCACCCGTAAAGATCGAATGGGACAGGAAGGCTGTCGCTGACGGTGGCATTGTCACTATCACCGGCTATGATCCCTATGCAGCAGACGAGAAGTGGATCGCCAGGGCTTCCGACGGCAATACGTATTCCGGTGCCGAGGTCACATCCGAAGGTTTTCAGATTTTCGGCATGGATCCATATAAATATTATGATGCAGGTTATGCATGTTATCTTTCCTATATTGGATCCATGCAGGACACATGGGACATCTGGAATCCTAATATGGTCGTCAATATGAACGGTGGCGATATCGTTGGCTATAAGTATTTCGGTTTCGGAGGGCTCGGCAAGGCTACCAAAGGACTCAAACCTTTTGAGGGGACACGCCCGGGAAATGATACTGAATTCAACGTGTTCCTGACTCCTCTTGCACCCTTCCCTACAAAAGTCAGCGTAATGCTCGACGGTCCCTATGACAATGACACATGGAAAGGGAAGAAGATCGGTGAGATTATTGTTCCGGCGGGTATCCCGAGAGAGATGACAAAGTTTACTGTCGACGTTGCGGATGCCGTTGACAATCTTGACGGCAAACATGCCATATATCTTGTGGCTGAGGGAGCACCCGGTCGTCCCGCCTTTGCTCTCAATGGTATCGGATTCAGCAAGAAAGATGATCCGCTTACTGTTGAGAAGGCTCCGGAGGTTATCATAGCCGTAAATGGGGTTGCGCTCAATCTTCCCGAGCATCCCACGCGCTCTACCAACGACAACGGCTATACAGGTTATGACCATTATGATGTGCATTACACCTTGCTGTCTGATCAGACTCCGGTAGTAACCGCGAAGGCAGTCGGTGATGCTGATGACATGAAAATAGAGATCGACGCGCCCTCCACTCCTCGCGACAATGCCGTAGTAAGATTCAACTACAAAGGGAAGGTCAAGACCTACACGCTTATTAATAATTGATATTAATTTTGAATCCGGAATAATCGGATACGATGATAAATGATAAATTGAATGGTAGGGACGCACGGCTCGTGCGTCCGCCATCCGAAGCACGAGCATATGCCGTGGATATTGTCGATAAAAAAATCGGACGCACGAGCCGTGCGTCCCTACCATGCTATTAATCATCCATCATTAATAATTCATCATTTATAATAATTCATAATTTATCATCGAAATCTCGATCGCAAATTGGAATAAAAAATCCAGCGCTTGCAAAAGCGCTGGATCCTTTATTATTCCGGATAGAGGTTACTTAACCACTACCTTAGTAGCCTTGCCGTCAACAACCTTGACATACATACCAGCCTTCGGAGCGCTGATCTTGTTGCCCTGGAGGTCATAGTAGCTTGCATTTTCAGCTGCCTCTACGCCTGCTACGCCGCTTGTTGCGTCATACTTCACGCAGAATTCGATAGTGATATGATCCTTCACATATACGATGTCACCCTTGTAAAGCATGAGGGATGCGCTGTATTCCTCGTCGTCGGCAGGGAAAGTAAGGGTGTTGCCCTCCTTGAAGTCTTCATAAAGCATCCACTGCAAGGGTGCCCAGATTTGTTCATCATCATCTGCTCTTGTCAGAGGTTCGCCACCGAAGTTGCCTTCCATTTCAGCAGTGCTCTGGTATACGAAGCCGTCCCATCCTTCAGGAACATCAACAGTAACTGTCACTTCCTTCTCGGCGCTCACGCCTGATACTACGAAGGTGTATACATCCTGGCTCTTGTCGATCTCAACAGTAGCGTTCTCGCTGCTCACCTTTGCTGTGAAAGTCTCGGGGAAGCCGGGATCAGGAGTTGCGTCCATAAGCATCATGGCGATCATGGCATCGACATCATCTGTGCCAAACGGGAAGAAGAATTCCTCGCCTTCCTCGTTGGCAGCTGCAAGTCCCTGATCTGCCCAACCCTTCATCATTTCGATGTATTCACCGATTTCCTCATAATTTGAGAAGTCGAAATCAGGATTGTTTTTCTTGATATCAGCTACGGCATCATCATATTTCTTCTGAAGGGCATCGAGCTTAGCGATCACTTCCTCATATGCAGCCTGATTTGCAGCTAACAGAGGTACTTTGGCATTCATTTCTTCAATCATACCTTCGATCTCTTCGCCATCAAATGGGAAGAAGAATTCTTCGCCATCTTCATTTGCGGCGTTAAGTGCCTGCTCTGCTCCTGACTTAGCCTGGTTGATTTGTCCGCCTATGATCTCCTCCCATTCGGAAAGATCTGCGTCAGGATATTCTTTTGTAAGTGCTTCGACTGCTTCATTATATTTCTTCTGAAGTGCATCAGCCTTTGCAATCACTGCATCATAAGCAGCCTGATTGTCAACATACAGAGGAACTTTGACGTTCATCTCTGCAACCATTGTATCGATTTCTTCAGTGCTGAACGGATAGTTAAATTCCTCATCATCTTCATTTGCAACAGTGAGGGCCATCAGGACTCCGTTCTTTGCTTCTGTTATTTTACCACCGATGACTTCTTCCCATTCTGAAAAATCATAATCGGGATATTTTTGCATCAGGCTGTCAAGTGATGATTTGTAGTTTTCCTCAGCTTTATTTATCTCAGAGAGAATGGCATTGTATTCTGCTCCTCCTTTTGCCGGAATGTAAAGTATCTGATTTAAAGTACAGGGACCATGCATTGTGAGACCGCCCTCTTTAAGAAGAGCGTACAGGTCATAATCCTTTTCTTCTCCTTCTGCACCCCATGTGAAATTATAAAGGGAGGGATTCAGATCAAGATTCATCACTCCGGCTGTCTCATCTACTTTCAGGAAGTTTGTCTTCCATGCTTCGTATGTAGGAACATTAGGACCGCTCCATCCTCCGAAAAGGAACTGCAATGTATGATCAGCTACCTCTTTATCATATTCAACCTGAATCTTGTCAAACGGTGCAACATTGGCTAACGTTTCTTTGGAAATTGAAACTCCATTGCCCCATCCACATGTCTTTGGGCCGAACCAAACGGCATAAGGACTTACTTCGAAATCGCTTGTCTTAATTCCTACTTCTGATACGTATGCACCATCTCCCTTGAAAACAATTCCATGAGCGTGGATGCTGTCGGCGATTTCTGCGGTTACACCGAAAGATGCGACGTAGGGATATTCTTTACCACCGACTCCTTCATTTTGTGTCGGAGGCCAGCCAACATTGCCTTGGAAGATAGCCACCTGAGGCCAACCGTTGTCCTCTACCACTCCTGTGACTGTCATTGTCAGGAAATCTCCTACCTTGATCTCAGAAGCTTGCTCAGCTGTGAGTGACAATGCCGGATCTCCCCATCCAACGAGTTTTCCGGCAGGGTCTTCCGACTGCCATAGCACTTTCGTTGCTCCGTTTGCGCTGATCGCCACTGCTGCTAACGCTGCGGAAAATAGTAGTTGTTTAAACATAAAATAATGATTTAAGGTGTTTGTAATTAATTGATTAGTTGTTTATTGAATCTTTTGCTAATTGATTTGTTGATTTTGATATGCAAAATACAAAAAAATCATTAAATTTCAAAATTTTTATTAAAAAAATCGAATTTCTTCAGTTCCAAAGCAACCCGCAATTCAAAATCCTTAGAATTAATATCAATTGAGAATTGAATATTGAGACATAGCATGACATCCGGTTCTTGCCCCTTGCCTCTATAAATGATGAATTACCGCGTATGGTAGGGACGCACGGTTCGTGCGTCCGCCTTGCAATCGGCATCTCACACGGCATTTCCCTTGCTTCCGGGTGGCGGACGCACGAGCCGTGCGTCCCTACCGAGACAATATCAATGATAAAAC
>JAIDQZ010000071.1 GCA_029062005.1 Muribaculaceae bacterium
CATCATCTGGCAACGACATCATTAAATCTTCGAACGGAGTCAGTGAAACGTTATTTTCCACACGCTCTACATATCCCCGGCTTTTACCTTTAGTCTTCAGATAAAAGATTATCGCTGTCAGATCATCGTCATTGATTTTCTTAAGAAGCTTACTTTCTACAATATCCAAAGTTGCTTCATCGATTTCTTCGCAAGCCTCCTTGAACTTATGGTCCTTCATTTTCCATTGACGATAGGTCTCGCGAGTTATGCCTGTCATATCACATGCATAGCTCACGATACCTTTACCGTCTTTGAAATGTTGAAGGAACGTTTTCTTTAAATGTGCCTTTCCCATATTCACTTTTTAAGTTAATAGATTCCGATATTGCCAATAAAGGCGTTATACGAATAGCTTTTATACTTAAACTTATTCAGGATCTCAGTAGTGAGATCTCCAAAGATCGGACCATTGCAGTATTGATGGAAATCAAGCTCACCATAAGAAATGTTCATCTCGATAATTACCGGATCACCATTTTCGTCAATGGCGACATCCCATGAGATGAGTTGAGAAATTCCGGAGAATCGCCATGCAAGTTTTTCAACGTCCTTCAAGACTGCATCCCAGTTTGGAATCATCTTATGACCGAAATCTCCTGTCTGGGGATGAGAGAAGAACTTATCTCCGTTGGCGTTGTATGCTATGGGCTTAACAGTTCCAGTTTCTTGATCTATTCCTGCAACGATGCCACCACTCGAACAGTTGTCAACACGGCTTCCGTTTACTCCCATACGGAGCACAGAAGACAACGGGATACACTTGCCTTCGTAAATCATGGTCATGATACGGATGGTATTGACTGACGACGGATTGAAGGCAGCCATTTCAGAATGCTGTATAATAGCCTTTTCTATCACATACTCAGTGCCATAAGGCTGGGTGTAGAAGTAAGGAGGCTTGTTGATATAGGCGAGCAGCTGCTCTTCAGTATCCTTCTTCAGATCAAAGAATCTTACAGCATGGCCTCCGTAGGAGGATATGGATGCCTTGGCTACAATCTCACCTGCGCCTGAACATAATTTGAGAAAATCACGGACCGCAATAGGATTAAAATCTCCATCGAAAAAATTATCTCCAGCCTTGCGGGCGACAACCTCTGTCGTCTTCACTCCTGCAAACAGATACTTATACAGTTGCTTGTCATCTACCTGAGTGGAACGTTTGGGATGTGTAAGCCATTCATCTATGAAGGCATAGAAGAAACTGTCGGGTATGTAGTACTTCAACTTTGACTTATCCTCTTCTACTGCGTTGTAAATGCTGAAATAGTCCATATTCAGCAGATCTATGTGGGAGTTGAGGATTCCTTTCCAGAAAGACTTTACGTCTTCCATTTGTTCTGCAGTTGGATTGACTGCGTTTCTCATCTTAGCCGGAACTGCTTTGTCGTTTACTTCCATTCGTGGAAGCATGTACTGCATGACATACCCCTTTCTCTTGTCATAACAAGACTCGCTTTCAAGGGTACTGCGAGGTACTGAATTATAGTTCATAATCAAATAGTGATATTGGTTTATTGTTTTCAATTTCGTCTATTCTCTCCTTGCTCGGTCTCGGAGTATATTCATCAGTCCAGAAGCCGTGTTTGCTCATATAGAAGAATCTTTCCCATGAGGAGCTGTCAAATTCTCCTTCCTTTCGTGGAAAAAGCGCCTCCTGTTCGGCTTTGACAAAATCTCGTTTTGTCTTTCCTCTTGATTTCCCGAGATAGGTGTGGCAATCAAAAACATAATCAGGAAGCCGAAGTCTTTCGGTCGGAGCGTCAGACAGATTTACATACTCCTCTGGAGAATCATCATCTTTATAGTAGCTTAACCCATTTTTCTTCACTCCTATCATAAGCACGATAGCTTTCGATCTGAACAGAAGCGTATTGTCGAAGTTGGTCAGTTTATCAGCTGACTTCAATGCTACGACCTCTGAAAGAAGTTCAGGTAATCCGAAAGATGAAGCTTTTCTTACTATCATATCCCAGCAGAAATTTGGGTAATATACTCGTATCTCATTAGCAGTATAGCCGGCACAGTCATAGTCTCCCAAGTCGATTGAGTGATTAAAAACATCTTTTAGAAAGAAGAGATTATGACCGTTCTTGGTTGCTGAATTTGGATCAAAAGTATCAGTTCCACAATCTAAACTAAATTCACGCTTGTTTCTCGAATTGAATAGATTGCATGCCATATAATCTGCATCCCTATTCTTACGTGCAGCAAGAAGGAGTGATAAAGCGTCCTCCAATGGTTTATTGTTCCATCCATTGGCTCCACATATATCTTTTTCGTGAAGATTCATAATTTTTGACGTCATCATATCATGACAATCTTCGGCAGAGACTGTCAGTAAACGTTTCCAAAGATAGTTCCTATACTTTGGCAACATTTCCGCAGACGCATACAAGGCCATCCTCGTATCGGATCTTCTCAAAGCCTTCTGTATAAGGGAGGAGATCTCGAAAATACTATGTCCGTTTCGGCTTATTGCTTGTTCTTTTCCCATGTTACTTTTAGTTGATTTGGATATGTAAAATTAATAAAAAAATCCGAAATATCCAAATTTATTCACTAAAAATCATTTAGTTATACTATCTTTTCACATTTATTTTTGCAATGTTCTTTTTATAGTCAAACTTAAAGTATCTACCCCATTTATTCATCATGGCAAGATGATATTTCTTATTGTCATCGCTTGAGAATTGATCGGACCCTCCTTCATTAGTGTACATGACATTATTCCCTATAAAATACCTTGGTTGAAGAATGATTCGGTTTTTCAGCAATTCCTGAAGTACTATATCAACATCGGAAGCAGCATCGTCTTCCGGTCGACAAGTAGCTTTAAATGCAGACTTATTGACCCACCTCATTCCGGCTGGAGTGCCCTTGAATTCAAATTCACCACGATAGGCATATGGAGCACTTGATGGATTGTCACATCCAAAACCGAGATTAAGGTCAACAAGAAGCTGTGCTATTCTCTCAATCTCAGATGTAGCTACCTCGGCATAGTTTTTGTAACTTGACTTGATATTCAAATTCTCCTTAATCCGGTATCTAAAATTCCTCATGTCGTCATCAAGTACACAGATAACATCCTCTGGAGTATTCTCAATAATCCAGAAGAATGTCGTGACCCAGTTGAAAATTCGACACCCGGTTGACGTCGTGGCGCCAGTCGGGATTATCAGCAGATCTTCTATACCCGCCTTTCTATAGGCATCAGCCTCCTCCTCACGAACTACATACGTACAGTATTCGAC
>JAIDQZ010000072.1 GCA_029062005.1 Muribaculaceae bacterium
TTCGACACGCGCCTGGCGCAGACGATGCTCGACGCCGGGGCGCGGGCCCTCATCGTCTCGCCTCTTCTGATGAACGTCCTTCGCGACAACCCCGGCATAGTCGACAGCCTCGTTGAGCGTGGCATCCGCATCATGGTTGTCCCCAATGCCAGGGAATGGGACGGCAAGACCGACCTGCGGGCCGCCGACCTCCAGCCCGTCGACGTCGAGGACCTTCTTCCGCGCGAGAAGATAGAAGTCGACATGCAGGCCGCCGCCGAACTCCTTGAAGGCAACGTCGTCCTGATCACCGGGGCCGCCGGCTCGATCGGGTCCGAGATGGTTCGGCAGATCGCCACCTACCGTCCGGGGCGCATGATACTGGTAGACCAGGCCGAGACCCCGATGCACGACCTGCGTCTGATGATGCACGACCGCTGGCCCGGCGTCCCGGCGGAGACCATAGTCGCCGACATCTCCGACGCGCGCGTCATGGAGCGGATCTTCTCCGCCCACCGCCCCGACTACGTCTTCCACGCCGCCGCCTACAAGCACGTCCCCATGATGGAGGACAACCCCTACGAGAGCATCGTCAACAACGTCCTTGGGACCAGGATCATCGCCGACCTGTCGGTCAGGTACGGCACGCGCAAATTCGTCATGGTCTCGACCGACAAGGCGGTCAACCCCACCAACGTCATGGGATGCTCCAAGCGCATCTGCGAGATCTACGTCCAGGCTCTCGACAAGGCGATCAAGGAAGGGAAGGTCGCCGGCAGCACGCGTTTCGTCACCACGCGTTTCGGCAACGTCCTGGGGTCCAACGGATCCGTCATCCCCATCTTCCAGGAGCAGATAAGGAAAGGAGGCCCCGTCACCGTCACGCACCCCGACATCATCCGCTACTTCATGCTCATACCGGAGGCCTGCAAGCTCGTCATAGAGGCGGGCACGATGGGCAACGGCGGCGAGATCTACGTCTTCGACATGGGGAACCCGGTGAGGATAGCCGACCTCGCGAAGCGAATGATAATGCTTAGCGGTGCCGGCGACATCGAGATCCGGTACACCGGGCTCAGGGACGGCGAGAAGCTCTACGAGGAGGTCCTCAACGACGAGGAGGTCACGCTTCCGACCTTCCACCCCAAGATCAAGATAGCCAGGGTCAGGGAATACGAATTCCGGGAAGTCGAGAGCCGCATAGGGTCGCTGATATCCGGGGCCGCGGATATGGACGACATGGGCATAGTCGCGATGATGAAGTCGATCGTCCCCGAATTCAGGTCCCAGCACTCGAAATATCAGGTTCTCGACAGAGACTGAAGTTGTCCGGGGTCCGGGGTCCGGCTGTCATTGGCGTGGATCACAGACCGGTCCCGAGACAACCTGAAACCATACAGCAGAAAAGACAATGATAACACTGATAATAACACTGACAATGCTGGCGTGCATACTTGTCATCGCCCTCGCCGTCAGCCTCAGGGAAGGGAGGACGGGAGACGACGAGGACAGGGGCTACCGAGATCAGGACGGGGACCACGTGTACTACGACCAGTCGATAATAGAGAAGAAGGAGTTCAGCAAGGTCCACCCCAAGGAGGGGGCCCGCACCTTCCGCCGCCTCTTCAAAAAGAAATAATCCACATATCATCAGCAGAATCGCCGTCGATCAGACGGCGATTCTGCTTTATACCGGCGTATGCGGGCACTAAGAAAACAAAATTTAAGAAAATCGTGTTATACGAATATAACTCCCCTGCTTTTAATGGAAAAGAAAAAAGTGTTCGTTTCCGGTTGCTACGATATGCTTCACTCCGGACATGTGGCTTTCTTCAAGGAAGCGTCTAAATACGGCGATCTATACGTCGGCATAGGTTCTGACAAGACTATCGAGGAACTGAAGAACAGAAAGACTGTATATTCCGAGAAGGAGCGACTGTATATGGTGAAGTCTATCCGCTATGTGACTGATGCCTGCATCAATTCCGGAAGTGGTATGATGGACTTTGTGGAGTCGATAGACCGCTTCCAACCCGATATCTTCGTTGTAAATTCCGATGGAGGAAGCGATGCCAAACGTAAATTCTGCGAGGAACGCGGCATTCAGTATGTGGTGCTGGAGCGAAAGCCTGACGAGGGTCTTAATGCACGATCTACGACTGCCCTCCGCAAGGAGACCAAATGCATTATACCATACCGTATAGATATAGCCGGGACCTGGATCGACCAGCCGTATGTGTCCTCAGAGGGAGCCGGCTGGGCTATAACAGCCTCGATCGAACCTACTTGTGAGTTTATGGAAAGGGGTGGAATGTCGACATCTACCCGCAACGCAGCCAAAAAGATATGGCCTTATGAGCTTCCGGCATACAACGAGGAAATGCTGGCAAGGCTCCTTTTCTGCTTCGAGAATAATCCGGAGAACGAGGGGCATATTTCAGGGGCTCAGGATGCAATCGGAATCTGTGTGTCCGGTCTTTCCCGGCATTTCTACGATGGCGGCTATTGGCCCAAGGTTATTGAGACGGTTCATGACGAGGATATACTTACATGGCTGGAATCACATCTGTGTATCATACCTATGTTTCCGCGTGCCGCCGGATGCTCGGTGGTGGACGGGAAGGATATAAACCCGGAGAAGGTAAGAGCCTTGACAGAGGCGGCTGCAAGATGCTGGGATGCCATTATGGCGAAAGATCTTGGTGCATTCGCGAGTGCATTCCTTGATTCCTTCCATGCGCAGACGGCTATGTTCCCGGGAATGATGCAACCCGGTGTGCAGGAGCATATCGACAAATGGAAAGACAAGGCTTTGGCATGGAAGATGCTTGGTGCCGGAGGTGGCGGGCATCTGCTTCTGGTCGTGGACAGAATACCGGAAGGCTCGATACCTATAAAGATAAGGCGCAGGGAATAACCCTGCAGGCAGGGTCAGAACTTATCTAAACAACACGATCATATATAATACAAATAACCTTACGACAAGTGAAAAAAATTCTTCTATCAGTCATGATGGCTGCTGCCGCGACTGCGGCGTCAGCCGAAGATGCAAAATATGTGTTCTATTTTATCGGTGACGGCATGGGGCTTGGACATGTCAACGCTACAGAAGCTTATAACCGCGATGTGCTTAATAGCGAGCAACCTCTGCTGATGATGACATTCCCGGTGGCTTCGCAGGCACGCTCCTATTCAGCCTCCTCCCCTATCACCGACTCAGCGGCGGCAGGAACCGCACTCTCAACGGGGCATAAGACAAAGAACTCAATGATAGCTATGGATCCGGATACGGTTGCTGTCAACAGTATTGCCGTAGACTTTATGAATGCCGGATATGCTGTAGGCGTTGGCACGACGGTCCAGGCCGATGACGCAACTCCGGCTGCATGGTATGCCCATGCGGAGAACCGCGGCATGAAGGAGACAATTGCCCCACAGGCGGCAGAAAGCGGACTGTCGTTTCTCGCGGGAGGTCATTTCAAGCTCAACGGTGCCGGGGATGCAGCTTTCGCTGAATTCCTCAACGTGATGCGTAAGGGCAACTACGAGATAGCCGAGGGATATGCCGCCTTCAACGAGCTGAAACGTAAAGGAGGTAAGTTCCCTCAGAAAGTGATGATGTATTCCGACAATCCTACGTGGGGTCAGGTAGGATATACAATCGACTCGATACCCGGTGCGCTGACATGCGCGCAAATAACGGATGCATGCCTTTATACACTTGAAAACGTAAGTCCGGATAAGTTTCTTATGATGATAGAGGGGGGGAATATAGACTGGGCGGCACATGCCAACGACGGCGGAGGCGTGATAAAGGAGATACTGAACTTCCAGGATGCCATAAATGTGGCTTATCAGTTCTATCTGCGACATCCTGCCGAGACCCTGATAGTGGTGACCGCCGATCATGACACGGGAGGGATGTCGCTTGGCAGAAACGGAGGGAAATATGACCTTGCATATGCCGATGCTCAGAAAATATCGAAGGATGTATTTGGCGAGTGGACCCGCAACTGGGGCAAATCTACGGAAAACCCTTCATGGGAAGAGATGGAGAAGGCACTCAGGGACAAACTCGGCTTCTGGACAATTGTGCCTGTGACGGAACGGGAAACCAAAGAACTGAAGGATCTTTTCGACGAGACCTTCATATCAAAGAAAGCACAGGATGAAAAAACGCTTTATCATACGTTCAACGCATTTACCGCAAAGGCATTCTCGATATTGAATCACCATATGGGAATCGGGTGGACCACCACATCCCATGCCGGAAATTTCGTGCCGGTGTATGCTGTGGGTGCCAACGCACAGTATTTTACAGGAAGCCTTGACAATACTGACATACCGAAACTGATCAAGTGTGCTGCCGGACTGGATTAATTATCAACGATAATCCGGACTTAAAATGGCTAAACAAAAATATTATGTGGTGTGGGAAGGAAGGGAGCCGGGAGTCTATGATAACTGGAGCGACTGCGAGGAGCAGATATTGAATTTTCCAGGTGCAAGATTCAAGAGTTTCTCATCCGCATCCGAGGCAGCCAATGCATTCCGTGGGGCAGACGACGAGAGCAATCCCGCCGATCTGGGATCGCTCCTCATTTCTGCCGCCAGCCACCGGGAACAGCCCTCTCCTACCGCTGCATTTCCTTCCTATATATCAAATCCGGATATAGATATGGATGCCTGGGCAGTAGATGCGTCTTGCCAGGGAAATCCGGGCATAATGGAATATAGGGGCGTAGAACTATCGACCGGAAGAGAACTTTTCAAGGTGGGTCCATTCATGGATGGCACCAACAATATCGGGGAATTTCTTGCCATCGTGCATGCGCTGGCGGAAATGTACCGCCGCAACGAGTGGCATAATCTTTATTCCGACTCAAAGACGGCGCTCTCATGGGTGCGAAACCGGCAGGTGAAGACACAGCTCAAGCAGACCGAGCGCAACAAAAAGATTTTTGAATTGCTCGGAAGGGGACTGGTCTGGATCCGCTCGCATTCCTGGCCTGTGAGGATAATGAAATGGCAGACCGAACTCTGGGGTGAAATCCCTGCAGACTTCGGTCGTAAGTAACTAAAATCAGATCCTTATGCATTTACGACACTGGATAACAGATATTCTCAACTCACTCCTGTCGCCTGAGTCTGCCGCTCCTCTCATCAGCCCTACCCTATTACTGCTGGTGGCTTTGATCTCAGTGGCGGCGTATTTTCTATGTGTCAGGATCGTGACCCCTCTCACCGATTTCATTACACGGAAGACGGAAACAGAGTGGGACGACGATATCCTCAACGAGAAAGCCATGAAGGCATTTTCGCAGCTTGCGCCTGCACTGATCCTCGCGTGGCTTCTGCCTCAGGCATTCTCAAACCATATCTGGGGCGTCGTGCTCATCGATAAGCTAACAAAGGTGTATATCACATATGCCGTGATCAATCTCCTTTGCGTATTGATGTCGAATACTGTGGATGGCTTTGAGAGACGTGACAAGGCAGCTGAACACAATCTTACAGTGATAGAAGGTGCCCTCAAACTGATTCTCGTGCTTATAGGCATCATAATATCGCTCAGCATCCTCTTCGACAGGAAACCGACCATGGTGCTTACAGGTTTTGGAGCTTCCGCTGCGGTGCTGATGCTTGTGTTTCAGGATACGATCAAGGGTTTTGTGGCCGGAGTGCAGCTCACTCTCAACAATATGTTGAAGAAGGGTGACTGGATAATATGCGACAAGGCAGGGGCAAACGGTGAAGTACAGCAGATAAAGCTGACGACAGTGAAGGTCAGGAACTGGGATAATTCCATAGTCACGATTCATCCCTATACCCTGATAAGCGATTCTTTTCGCAATTACCAGAACATGCGGGAGATCGGCGCCCGTCGCGTGGCACGTTCCATATTCATCGATTTTGACTCCATCCGCTTCCTTACGAAGGATGAGATAGGGAGACTGATGGAAAAAGAGTTCATATCACAGCATTCGATAAAACATGCCAATCAGGAGGTAAACCTCTCGCTTTTCCGCAAATATCTTATCCGATATCTGACGTCGCATCCGGATGTGATAAAAAAGCATCCGGATCCTGCGGTGATCCTTATGGTGCGTCAGCTGCAGCCTACTCCTCAGGGACTGCCGCTGGAACTTTATTTCTTTACAAAGATCACTTCCTGGGCGGCTTACGAACGCCTGCAGGCGGATATCTTCGACTATATCTATGCATGTGTCTCCGAATTCGGACTACGTATATATCAGGCGCCATCTGGCAGTGACCTGCGCGATCTGAAAGGAATAATGAGATAAAAATTTGGCTATATGCCAAATTTTTACTAATTTTGCAACGTCTTTTGACGAAAGGAGGCTTCATGACAGGGAGGGAGACCCTGAAGACTTCCCCTTTTAAAGAAAGGCACTTGCAATATTAACTTTTAAACTCTCAACAAAATGCATCTTTCAACTGAAGAAAAACAGGCTATCTTCGAGAAGTATGGTCAAGGCAAGAATGACACTGGCAGCCCCGAAAGCCAGATCGCGCTCTTCTCTATCCGCATCAAGCACCTTACAGAGCACCTCAAGAGCAATCACAAGGATCATACTACAGCACGTGCGCTTAAGGCTCTCGTAGGTCAGCGCCGCAGCCTTCTCGACTACCTGATCCGCAAGGACATCAACCGCTATCGTGCGATCATCGCTAAGAAAGAACTCGGTATCCGTCGCTAATCGGATCACTGACAGCAGATCTGTTAAAGTCCAATTCCATCTTGCATGGAGTTGGACTTTGTTGTAATTTCAATGACCAATTATTTAAGACCCCATCTCATAAAATTTCAGAGTCCCTGGGGCGGTTTAGGGCGAGTGATTTTTGCAAGTTGAAGAAGGAA
>JAIDQZ010000073.1 GCA_029062005.1 Muribaculaceae bacterium
GACGAAGTACAAAATGTGCCTGATATTCTTTCAATGATTCAAGTCAGGGTTGACGAAGATAAAGACAAACGTTACATTCTGACCGGCAGCAGTAATTTCTCCTTGCTTCGGTCTATCTCCCAATCCTTGGCGGGACGCACAGCACTGTTTACACTTCTACCGTTCTCTCTAAAGGAAATTGATGGTATGGCACGGGATGAGTCGATCGACAACATATTATTACAAGGTTTATATCCAAGAGTGATTGCAGAGAATATGCCATCTGATTTGTATTACAGGAGTTACTATAACACGTATGTTGAACGCGATCTGAGAGACCTGTTGAAAGTAAAGAATATCGTTGCGTTCGATACGTTCATACGGCTACTCGCAGCAAGAGTAGGATCGGAATTTAACGCCTCGGCACTTGCCCGCGAAGTGGGAGTCTCATCTGTAACTATTAAGGAATGGTTCTCAATTCTAATGACTTCCTATATTGTGGTCCCACTGCAGCCCTTTTTCAGAAATATCTCTAAACAGCTCACAAAGATGCCTAAGATATATTTCTATGATACCGGATTACTCTGCTTTCTTCTCGGTATTGACTCAAAAGAAAAACTTGAATCTCATTATCTGAGAGGAACCTTATTTGAAAATCTTGCTATTTGTGAGCTACTGAAAAGGAGTTACAACGATGGTAAGGAACCACGTTTATATTTCTACCGTGAAAAGTCAGGTATTGAGATTGATGCGATTTCAGAAAATGGCTCAGAACTGCATCTTTATGAAATCAAATCAAGAGCCTCTATTCAGGCTGACGATTACAAGAACATGAACGAACTCGAATCCAAAGTTTCGCAACCTATCAGAAAAACTATCATCTATGATGGCGACACCATCTCAACGTCAGCCGTAAATATACGTGAAATTTAACACCTCGAACGGCGAGATTATCGTCGCCACGCTACACGAGCCGTCATCAAATAACCCCGCTCAAGTTCCTCACACTACAAGGCACATGGCTAAGGCCGTGTGCTTTGTATCTTTTTTAGAAAATTAATATTGTAGAATAAATTGCTAACAAGAGCGTCTAATCGGGATATTTTGCTTATTTTTGCACTATCCGACGGAGGAGAAATACCGCCGGAGAAGAAAAGTGTCAAGCTTTCTTTCTCAGCAAGACGAATCGCCAATTCAATAACAGACTGAGATAGAGTGAGATTAGACGCTCTTTCTGTTTTGTAGTATCAGTTGATGCGACCGCTGTTGTCGTATCTTAGCATACGCAATTCAGAGAGGGGCAGTTTATTCTACCCTCATATATCATTCAGTCTGTAGGCTTTGGCGAGCCTGTCTTGCTATGATAGAGGTGCGATAAATTCCCCTCTTTTCTTATGCGCAGTAATATCGCTATTTAGGGGATTATTAGCGAGTTAATCTGAATCAAGGTAAATGAATCTCAAGAAATTATTCCTCTTTATCGGTGTAGTCTTTTCATTAATATTTCCGGTAAAAAGCTATGGCGAACAATTGTCCATAGGACAAACTACTACCGTCTATCTCGATGTGTCCCTGCCGTCAGGAGGATGGCTTACCTCGGCCGATTGGTCAACCGATGTTGTCGGGCTTAATTGTTTTAACGGCGGAACATGGGGTACAGGACTCAGAGTTGACGGATACTGGTCAGACATTGCAACCTTGGAATGTTCATATACCTACTCTTATTATGGTTATGATGGAAACATACATGTAGGAAGCGGTACTGAATGTTGGTTTTACACATGTAAAGGTTATCCTGTATCTATCAGCCCTACAAGCGTAACGTTGAACAAGGGCGAAAAGGCGACACTGACATTCAAGATCTCAGGTGCCAAACTCGGTACTCTCGCGGCCCGTTGGGTGAGCAGCGATACAAAAGTGGCCTCGGTGTATGCCGATGATGACTATTCGGCAACAGTGACTGCTAAATACCCGGGAACAAGCGTTATAACCTGCTACTCATATATGGGTGAGCCAGTGGAATGTCTCGTAACCGTAAATTCATTTCCTCCTACAGGAATCACGGTTTCACCCACTGCTGTTGAGGTCAAAGAGGGAAAAACGGTACAACTTAGGTCTACCTTAACGCCTGACGGGGCATCGGCAACCTGCACGTGGAGAACCGACAACTCGTCAATTGCGACGGTTCAAAATGGTAAAGTAACAGGAGTTTCAGCCGGCAAGACAAAAATATGGGTAAGCACCAACAACGGACTTTCAGCGTTCTCAGAAGTAACAGTCATTTCAAATAAACCTACAGGCGTAGCTGTTTCGCCCACCCAGGCCGTAATTTTTGAAGGGAAAACTGTACAGCTTAAAGCTACCTTGACTCCCGAAGATGCTGTGGCAACATGCACGTGGAGAACCGATAATCCATCAATTGCGACGGTTCAGAACGGCATCGTTACAGGAGTTTCAGCCGGTAAGACAAAAATATGGGTAAGCACTAACAATGGACTCTCGGCGTTCTCGGAAGTATCAGTCGTTGCACGACCTGTTTCTTCTTCACTTTCAGGAGCAGGCACTGAGGAGTCACCGTATATCATCGCTTCAGCCGCAGATTTACGATATTTATCTGACAAAGTTAATAGCGGTACTACATTTGAGGGCAATTACTTCAAGCAGACGGCCGACATAACCATCAACTCGGCGCCCTATGATTCTGAAGAATTTAAGACTCAGGAACTATGGATTCCCATAGGAAAAGATATAAATCATCCATTTAAAGGCGTTTATAATGGAGATAATCATACTATCTCGGGTATCTGCATTGTAGATAATCCAGAGTTATATGATTCAGATAATTGTTATGGTTTGTTTGGTTATACGTATAATGCTTCTATATTGAATGTTAGAATTAGTAATAGCTATATTAATTCTGACTTAAAATCTGTAGCAGCTGTGATAAATTATGCAGAAGGTTATTCCGGCAGTATTAGCAATTGTCATGTCGTTAATAGTTATATACGGGGAATTAATGCTGCAGGCATTGCTTGTTTATCGTATAGAGACATATATAAATGCTCAAATTCGGCTACAATAGTTGGCCTTACTTATGCTGCCGGTATTATAAGAAGCGGTAATCTTTGCAAGTTATATAATTGTGTAAACCTGGGTGCAGTAACAGCTATTTCAAATACCGCCGCCGGAATCGCTCAGGTAACAAATGGTTCTATATACAATTGTTACAATGGCGGAACAATAAGCAGCCAAAATGGCTCCGTCGGTGGTATTGTTGGAAGTGGTATTAAGCTAGGATCACATGCATCCCCGCAAATAAAGAATTGTACAAATTATGGTAAACTTATCACTAATTCTTCGACTTATGGAACAGCCGGGATAATATATGAGTGTAAACGTGGGAGTTGCTCGGTTAAAAACAGCTACTGCGTAAATGACAACAAAGCGGTAGGAATAACATCTAATATAGCTATATCTAATGTCAAAAGCATAACTGAAGTTGAAATGAAATCAACAGCGACATTGGAGGCTCTTAACAAAATAGCTGATGAAGAAGGTTACAGCAAATGGGTGGCGGGTAAAGATGGTTTTCCCGTATTTGATTGGTATATTGACTTAATTGAAAGTATGGAAGAGAAAGAGCCAACTTTACATTCTCTTGGCGAAGCTCTTGAAAAAGCTGCTCTTCTTTCAAATAAGGAATACAGCGAGCCTTATGTTATCGCATTTGAGCCTGTAATAACATATATCGGAGGGGCGAGCAACCATATAGCCCAGGATGGCAAATACAGCATCATATATAAAGGAGACCTCGGGCTCAAGCCCGGACAAACGGTCAAAAAGGGCTGGAAAGCAAGACTTTATAATTTCAACGGCCTGCTTGAACTCGTTCCTGTGGAAGATGCCGTAATATCAGGCGGCGAAACAGGGAATGTCCCGGCCCCGGTGGTTATACGTAATGCTAATGAGATAAATAACAGCCTTATTAGCGCTGTGGTGCTCATGTACAATGTCACCTTTAATTCTGATACCCCGAGCTCCCGCACAACTTATACAGGCACGGTCGGAAATCAGACTATGATTTTTTATAACAGTTACTCTTTACCATCGCAACCCGCCGGCACGTATAATGTACTTGCTACCGTAGGTTCGTACAATAATCTGCAGATTCAGCCAATTGAATTTACTAAACCTCAGGCCTCGGTCGATGAGATTGAGACGGACGATGAACCGGTAGAATATTTTGATCTAAAGGGTCTCCCGGTTGAGAACCCGTCTAACGGCGATATCCTTATTCGCCGTAAGGGCAAAAAAGTTGAAAAGATTTTCGTGAAATAAATCACTAAATGAATAGAACTCAGATAGCAAAGATATGGGTTACCGATTCAGCTATTTGGATCGAATTAAATGATGGTCGCAGGGGTAAGGAACTGTTCGCTGATTATCCGAGGCTTAGACTGGCCAACGACAATCAGCGACGCAATTACCGCCTGTCGTATTTCGGAATCCACTGGCCCGAAATAGATGAGGACCTATCGTTTGAGGGTTTCTTTCATAAAGTTTAAGTTAAACATGATTAAAAGTGTATTCAATTAAATTAATTATTGTTAAAAGTATCAGCGATAAGGTGGAATGATGGGCGTAGAGGTTGACATGTCGGCTCAAAATCACTACCTTTGTAATAGAATCAAGAGGAGGAGGCCCGCGGGCTTCCTC
>JAIDQZ010000074.1 GCA_029062005.1 Muribaculaceae bacterium
TTTTTTTTCACACGATAATACAGAAAACGCCCTGCGCAGGAGTCTCGTTGGCTCGGAGATGTGTATAAGACTCAGAAGTATATTCTTATATTTATCAAGGATAATTGGTGTTTGTTCATGACCGTTTTCAAGCGCAAGGACAAGGGAGTCGTTATAGTGGAAAAGTTTGCCAGATAACTCTCTAAAATGGGAGTCAACGAAACCTTTTATAGAATCAGGAGTAGTATCTACCTTATAAAAAGTGTAATAGTCGGAGAGCAACCGTATCGCAAAATCTCTGAAAATTTTGCGAGCGCGAACACGGAAACTTTCTTGTTCAAACTGATTATTCTTACCATAGAGGGCAATGATATATAAGAAGTTAATATCATAATGAGAAAGTATCAATGTGTCGCGGTCAAACAATCTATTCTCGAATTGGTAAATCCTATACTTCATAATAGGATTACCTTTATCATTAACATTGTGTGGAGTTAAATTGTCATTGGAATACGAATACCGTTCACCGGAATCCTCGCTTTCGATTTTAGCAGAGATAAAGAAATTTGGTGTAATATTGTAACCCTCTGTTATTTCATCTCGGTATGGGATATAGCCATTCCGTTTCTTGGTTTCCATATCTCCTTTGCCAAAGAGAATGTTAAGAGTAAGTTGAATAACATTCTTGGCGTATGTATATTGTTTGTAGATAGACTCTTTACCAATGGAAGAACCGACTTTATAATATTTACTATCGGCAATGTGATATATGTTATCCTCGGAATGGACAAGCGCATTGTAAGGATAAATATGGTCTATCCTCTTTCCATCATATTGTTCTTTGAAACCTTTTGGGACTTCTTCTCCCAGGAGTGATTCGATGATTGACTCGAATACAATGTTAAAGTCCTTTGCAATAAGGAAGTCCTCAACTTTATGGGTAGAATTCAGCCTGTCTGTGTTCTCAAAGAACTTATAACATAAGTTCCATAATTTCAAGGCTGTATCGCTAAAATATTTATACTTGATTTGACGAAGACGAATTTTACCATAACCATTAAGATAATGTCGAAATTCAGCACTCTTAATGGTTTCGTAGTTACAGTTGATTTCGACAGGAAAATTGAATTGTTTGTGAACATATTCGAGAATTGAGAAATAAATAACAAACAATTCCTCGTCAAAATCAATCTGCTTTTTCTTATTTATAGGATTCAGATAGACTGGAGCTTTACCTTGTTTAGTTGGTATTTGATGAGAGATAGTTTTTCGCCAATTTACGCGATTATATCCGCTATGGATATTTTTTATCTCGAACATTACGAAATCGCGGTGTTCTTTAGCGAATCGGATAAGAGATAATATCACGTCAATAAGTGTTCCCTCTTTTTTCTTAGCTGATGCATCAACACCAACATAAGAATGACGACTGACAATAGTTGTGTCGTTCTGCTTATAAAAAACACTTATTGCTCGGTAAATCCAAATAGCAAAATTCTGAAGGAATTTGCGGTCTGCATCATCAAGTTTTTTGTTGTCAAAATCGAGAAGATCGGTAGGATTATATTTGTCAAATACAAGACCGAGTCCGGTTTCGTCCTTTTCGTCTTCTATATCCTTAGTGAGAACAACCTTTGGGAGAAAGAAAATACAATCGTTAATTTCCGGGTTATAACAATACCCGACATACGGCGGTCGGATTTCCCCCTTTTTGTTGGGGAAATCCAACATACGGGCAGGAACGACTTCTCGAAGCTTCTGCTCGTCGTATGGGAAATCTTCAATTACTATTCTCATCGGTTTAATCAGCGTTGGTCACTGTAGAATTTATCTCAGGAGTTATAGTGATTGGCTGAACACTTAGACTTTTTATAAAAGCGTCAACGAGAGCGACATTTACTTTCTTAAAGCCAGAAGAAAAGTCTTTAAAAGAATGACGCTCCTTTTCTTTGCTTTCAGGGTTTCCGTCAGGTGCAAAATTAAAGATTGAGTAGGCATCATCTCCGAAATCCTTATATATATCGTTCCAAAGGAAGAATATTACTTTGGAAACGAAATCTTCTGCAGAGATAGTTGTGTTGCCCGATTTAGGTTTGACAAACCAAAATCCGAGCTGCTTATCTTCTGATTCCGTAGTTTTGAAGATACGCTGATTGACGTTATCAAGAAATTCTCCCCAATCGTATGAATTTTCTTCGGTAATAATCCGACGTGTAATGATTTCTCCTTTATCATCCATAGGCTTGGTCTCTATAGGCATATAAACCCAGTCCCAACGACGTTTGAACGCTGAGTCAATCGGGAAAAGGGATTGATCTGAAGTGTTCATGGTTGCGAGTATATGAAGATTGGGCGGTAGAATCATTGTATCCCCGTTTCCAAGTCCTGATTTAATGGAGTTGAGTTTGTCTTGTACCCCTTTTTCGGAAAATGATTCATCAAGATAAAGCGCTAAGTCTTTATCTGGGTGAACACTATAGTCTGAGAAGCCTTGTTGATTACGGTCGAGCAATTGAAAAATATCACCGAAAATTTGAGCGCAGTTACCACGATTGATTTCTTCAATTATTAAGAAGAAGTCTTTTCTTTTCCCATAATCAGATGTATAACGTACCCACGCTTCAATATATGCTTCAGCAAATGCTTGACCCTGAAATTTATATATAATATCTCCACTATCATCAGATTGAGGTTTATAGCAACCTACAAAGGATGCATAATCTGTTTCGGGATGAAAAGTTATGCGGATGGTATCAGTGTCATTTTGGAAAACAGATTTGAGATGATGAGACTTTCCAACACCCGGAGCGCCAAAGAATATTTGTTGTAAATTATACTCCAACGTAGGATATTCATTTTTAGCGTTAGATTGCTCTTGGTTCGATTGAAAAGGATAATCATCCAGCTGCGGAGCTATTGATAACGAAGTTCCTACGCGCTTCGCATATTCTTTAAATTCATCTCTACAATCCGAGATTATTTCAGCAGTCCCTCTATTTAAGGAGATGAAAGGGTGTAATCCATTCCTAAGGAATGAATCTAACACACGCGATGTTCCCTTGAGTTCTACAGACCCTTTATAATCTACATTATTCATTCCTTTATTCAGGAGTGATTGGTACATACCAAATAAATCAAAATCTAAAATTTCGCCATCGTTTTCAGTTATTCTGAAAATAGTAGGTTCGATGAACGTAACCAATAATTTCTTCATCAAAGGAGAAATTATTTGATCATCATCTTCATTTAACCAAGATTTCAAAAAATGAGTTCTTTCTTCTTCATTATATCGACTAAGAAATAAATCAATAATATCCATATTGGAAGAAAACTCAAGAGTTTTAGGAAATCTTACTCTACCTGTTCGTTCTGATTGTCCGGGAGTAGTAAAATTGATTTTTGCAAGCCTAAAGAACAGCTGTAAAGCGACTTGCAAAGGTTCAATTTGTGATTCGACAAGAGGATTTGCTAAAATGGTATCTAAATAATCCTCTGTCTCTCCAATTGAATATACTATATTAGAAGCTAATTCGGAAGCTAAGGTAGCTTTAGACTTATCATTCTGATTTGTAACAAGGTACTTAACAGATGCTTGCTTATTAGCATTCAAATAAATAAGATATAATAACGCAATCATCTTTCTCGGATAAGGGAGGGAAGATTTTATTCCGAGACGAGGATTATTTAATTCGCGTTTTTTTATCGGTTGAGGGTAGTTCATATCGAAGAGTTATGTTTTGCGATTACTTTTGCTATTTCAAACGCAAGTAAAGGAGGTACTGCATTTCCAACTTGCTTCATTTGAGAAGTACGATTGCCATAAAATACAAAAGAATCTGGAAAAGATTGTATTCTTGCAGCTTCACGTACAGTAAGACATCTATCAAGAATTGGATGTGTAAATCGTCCTGAGGAGGGGGTATCAAAACGAGTTGTTATTGTAGGAGCGTACCCATCTTCGAGCAGACGACACCATGTTCCACTATATATGGACTTCGTAAGAAGTTCTTTTGGTAAAACCTCTTTACCTTTGCCTTTCGGTATAAGTGCAAGTTTTGATAATGCCGCTTTTGAATGTTTAGTGGCAACATGGTTGTGTAAGATAGATACATCTCCTCGTAATTTTTTTTGATAATCAGAAGAAGGTTGTTTGTCGTAATGAGATACTTCCGTGCCTTCTCCTGATTTTAAAAAAGGCAAATCATATATTGCTTCCATAATATTACATTTTTGTCCATTTGGAGAAGGAAGTTCAATAGGAGTTTTGCCTAATACTCCTATAAAAATTGCTCGTTTTCTGTCTTGAGGTATTCCAAAGTCTAAGGCACACAAGACCTCACAAGAAACTGTATAACCTAAATTTTGAAATGCCTCAATTATTTGATTCTTGAAAAATCCATCCGCTGTAGTTATTATATTGGGAACATTTTCAAGAACAAAATATTTTGGTTTAAATTCTTTGACAAACTCAACGAACCTACGAAAGAGAAAATTCCGGGGATCATCAAGTTTCAGACGTTTTCCCTTTTGTGAGAACCCCTGACACGGTGGTCCTCCGATAACGACATCAATATTAGGATGTTTTAAATGAACTTCATTAAAATCTAACTGACATATATCTTCATTATATACATCAGTTGTTGTATGATTAAGTTTGTATGCCTCTGCAATAGACTTATCATACTCCACTGCTAACGATATTTTGAAACCAGCCTTTATGAACCCTTGTGAAAGTCCACCAACTCCTGCAAACAAATCAGCGACTTTCATTTTAGACGAGTTAAAGCGTTATTAAAGTATTCCTCAGACAATTCAATACCGAGGAACATTCTATTGGAATCTGCACATGCAACTCCAGTACTTCCGCTGCCCATAAACGGATCAAGCACAACACCATCACTATTTGATAGCAAATCTACAAAATGTTTCATAAGAGCAACGGGTTTCTGTGTAGGATGATTGCCATTCTTATGTTCCTTTGCTGAAATTGAAGATGTTTCAATAAAGTCGTGAATAGGTTTCCCTCCATTATTAAAAACACCTGTAGTGGCATCATTTACAAAATATAGCCAACTTTCGGTAGAATTAATAAAATGAAGATTCATATTTCGTGGCATTGGATTGGTCTTATGCCAAATGCCAACTGTTTTATAATAAAAATGATTCTTCTCTGCTAATGATATAAGTGTTTCTGCCTTAATTATAGACATAAATATAATAAGGTTACCTCTCTTTTTTAAGACTCGATGACATTCACTTAAGAAAATATCCATCTGCTTAGTCCATTCTTCAAAATCTAAATCATCCCATCCCTTTCCAGAAAAATGGTTTGCCCTTAGTTTTTTGAGATTAGTGCCTCTCTTTTTCATAAAAAGTCCCAAATTATACGGAGGGTCAGTAAGAATCAAGTCAACGCTATTATCTGGAATTACCGACATTTTTGTGAGACAGTCTCCATTAGCAACAAACGTTAATGGATTAAGAGCAATAAAAGGTCCGTCCTCTGGAACGATAGGATGAGGAATTTCTTCAGATATAGGTATTTCTACACCTTGAACAGGCATACCAAAATCCGCACTATCAAATAAAGAAGGTGTATATTGATAGCCTAACAATGGCTCACAAAGAGCTTGCATTGTTTCAGTTAATAGCGGATATGG
Organism: Muribaculaceae bacterium; assembly: GCA_029062005.1. Classification (GTDB taxonomy): domain Bacteria; phylum Bacteroidota; class Bacteroidia; order Bacteroidales; family Muribaculaceae; genus Lepagella. Next base: position 5,640 of record JAIDQZ010000074.1, read on the forward strand.
CTTGTTCATATCAAAAAGCAAGAACTTCCAAGTAGGCAGACAGGCGACCAAACCTTTTGCGACTACAAGGAAGTTCCTTAATATGTTGATATAAGTTTTTACTTACATTGGGCGGTCTTTTGTCTGCGCGTGCGCGTATTAACGTGCAAAGTTACGAAAAAAATCCGAGACTTTGAACTCGGATGCAAAATTAATGTTCAAGACTGCCCAAACCTTGCATACGAGTGTTAAATGATGTGAAAATTTCAGTAACTTTCGATGGCTTCAATGAATGGGCGATCAACTTCCTCATTTGAACGAAGTGGATAGTGGTCAGGCGTGGCACGTTCATTTGTGCCATAACCGATGCCGGAACAGAAAGCAAGGGCTTCGGCTTCGGTGTCGAAGTATTCGGGTTCGGGAAAGTCAAGCATATCTTCTTCTGAAAGGTACTGCTTGAAGCCTTCAAGATCATCATTTACGAAGAACTCGATTGCGTTGGGGTTGTCAATGACATAAACTTTGATAGACATATCAGTAGGAATATTTGGAATGTGGGTTGTAAAGTCTGTTATCTCGGAAGCAATAACTCTTAAAGAAGTGCGAAGTCGAAGAAGTTCTTCCGGACTAAATGATGCAGGTTTACCATTGACAAGGTTGTTATTCAGTCGTTGAATAAACCATGCTCGTGAGCGGTTGAAGAACCGCTCCGAAATGGCAGCGCAGTTCAAAGTATCAAGAATCTGCGCCCCTTCAAGATTGCGTATGTGGATAATGTCGTTGCTCATTTCAGTAATGGGAGAATGTTGGTTACTTCATAATCAATACCTTCAAGATATGAACGGAGCTCTTCATCTGCATTTGCATCGTCAAACATTTTATCGAGCAAGTCGCTCGCGGTGTCCAACATAGCGAATGCTTGCTCTTTTGAAAACAGGTTGCTTCCTGTTTTCCATTGAATATAAGGAGCAAACTCGGAACTTAGTTTACCTGTCTTATAGGCATTGACCAGATCGGTCACGAATTTATCCTGCTCTTTGAAATAATCCATTGTTTATTGCTTTGGGTATGCAAAGATAATAAACTTTTGTTAATTACGCAATAGAATGGAAGAAAAAAAATAAGGCGCTGAAAGAAGTGCCGATAATGAACATTGGAAAAGCTGCCCCGGAGGGTAGCCCTTTGAGGGGAGAGAGATTTATCAGATTGCGAAGCAACCCTGCACCATTGTGTAGTCAACGTTATCATATTCGGAGGCTGCGAGTTCCTGGGCTTCCTCTGAGGAGCGGGCTTCTACCTCTGAGATGTAGCTTTCGCCTTCAAAAGTTACTACTTCGATTGTGTAGAATTTGAGCTTGCGGTTGGAGTTGAGAGAGCTGCTGAAGAAGTTGCTTACGTATGTCATGATTTTTGAAGTTTAAGATGATTTTAACTGTGCGCCGGGGCGCGTTTGATTTTTACGTGCAATAAGGAGGGAAGTAGAAAGGGCGTAAGCGCAAAAACTTCAATAAATATTTTAAGCAACAGCGGTTTAATACTACCTGCAAGGTGGAGATTAATAAAAAATTTTGCAGAAATCCGGAGGCCTGTTTTGCGATAGACCGGTACGACCTAACTTTGCAAAGTGAAATATCAGATGTGCTCCAGAGCGATAAATCAGTTAAATCCTCTTGAATGTGCTTTGCTCAAAATCATTGTAAGCGACTTGTAGGCGGTGAACGTCCGACCGCATTTCAAATTCACTCCATTTCTCGTGAAGTAATCACTGAAGGAGAAAGCGTTCAGATTATATGTAAAGCCCGATTAGGAAGGGAGACCGAAATAAGGAACTTGCGTCTTTGAATATAGTTGACGGAACAAATGGCAAGGGGGAACATCTGATAAATCTCCCCTCAAAGGATATGGACTCAGGATGATTCTGTGTTAATGTGAAAAAGTCGGCACTCCTTCGCGATACTTCTATTAAAAAAGCAAGCCCCAGATCTGCCGATTACGGAAGTTCCGAGACTTGCGATGCGTTAGGGATAGTTAGCCTGAATGGGGCGAGACCATAGGCTCGACGGATTACCGCCATAGCCCGGCACCGGTGGCGCAACGCCATTATTTTTTTGTAATATAGTATCACTACTGTCCACTAAAAATGGATGTGGTTAAAAATTAAATAAATTCGGTTCACTTGAACCATAGAGAACATTGACATTCTTGAAATTCGATTTGTCGAAGAGATCTCTCAGATGTGTCTTGTCAGTCAACGATATTCCAAGGATCTGAAGTATCTCATAGATGCTTCGCTCCAGTTTCATATCGTGCTGTACGATTGCCATGAGATAATAAGTGATTATGGCACAATATATTTGAATGTGGACAGCATTCTCTGATGTTCCCCAGAACTTCTTGATGCGGAGATGCTGCTTGATCCATTTGAAGAACAGTTCCACGCTCCAGCGATTGCGATATAATTCGGCTATTGTCTCAGCGGATGCAGTCAGATTGTTGGTTAGGAAGATGTATCTGGTATCGTCTTCGTGGTCAATGCAGACAACCTTGCGGAGTCTTTCGGGATAATCCTTAGAGCTTTTATAGACCGTGAAGCAGCCTATGGAATCAGATATGACGTTCTCCGGCAGCCGTCGTTTCCAGGTCTCTGGCTTGAACCTGACATTGGTCTTCGCCCTGACTACAAAGAAAGCCTCTATACGGTTGATCGTGTAAAGATTGCCGAAATTGTTATATCCACGATCGAAGATATAGTGAGCGCCCTTCTCGTATGGAATCTCCGGCATGGCCTTCGAATCATGAATCTTCGCAGCGGTAATATGCACAAAAGCAGGTACTTGGGCTTCCACATTATAAAGAGTGTGCATCTTGATGCCCCCTTTATGTTTACGGAACTTAGCCCACTCGAATACCGACAGGCAGAGATCGATGGTTGTGGAGTCAAAGGCGTAGACATGACCGTCCAGCTCAAAGATCTTCTGTATCCTACGCTTGCGGGCCTCCCCGATCATGAAGAAGGCAAACTCCTCGAAGATGCGGTAATCGCGCTGCTCGTTGTCCTTGCTAAGATTGCTCCGTGTTACTGATTTGCCTATTCCAAGATGATAGAGCTTACCGGTATGGACTTCCATCGCAACGATGAGATCTCTCAGGCTCTCTCGATTTGAAAGTTGTCCAAACATCAGTGTAAGTAGTTGATTCCAACAAGTATAACTCTTTACATACTTGTCTCCTTCATACTTCTTTACGATGCGGAGGAACTTAAAATTGTCGAGAAATGCGACTAATTGGGCGAAAACATATCTGTCTTTATTCATAACGGTCTGATTCTGACCGCAAAGATAAAATCAAATCCGTTGACTCCAAATTTATTCACAACAAATTGAATTTCAACAATTTCAAAGTGCTCTTATGATCTTTTAGTGGACGACACTAATAACAATTCAATGATGAAAATGTAATTGCTCATCTGAAAGAAACACTGCGCAGGAATCTGATGCAATAATTCATGGTGTGAGTGCGTTATAATATATTATGAATAGACTTCTTACTTTACTTTTTGCAAATATTCTTCTTGCCATACTCCCTTCTTGTGAGATCCGGAATGTAGATGAGCCGGTTCTGTCTGAGGGAAAGACCAAACGTACTGTACTTATATATGCCGTGGCATCCAATAATCTCTCTTCATATCTTACTGATGATAAAAATGAGATGCTGAAGGGTGCTTCTGATGTTGACGGACTTGGATCCGAGGTTCGCGTAATGTTATATAGTGTCAATGCTCAGTCAGCTTCCGAGGCTACCCTTTCGGAGTTGGCTAAGAATGATGCCGGTATATGGGATTTCATTCCGGTGCGCAGTTACGACAGAAATACATTCTCCACGGATCCTGAAAGGATGCGTCAGGTATATGCAGATCTCACCGAGGTATCTCCCGCTGAATCATATGGTCTCGTATTTTGGTCGCACGGAACCGGCTGGGTCCCAAATTTTACCGATCACGAGGTTTCGAATCCCGAAGGTCTCAAGAAAAGCTTCGGAGCTGACCGGTATCAGAGTGTCACTGACTATTGTGACATAGACGAGCTTGCAGACGCCATCCCTGACGGTATGTTTGACTATATCTGGTTTGACTGCTGCTACATGATGGGGATAGAGACCGTATATCAGCTTCGCGACAAATGCGAGTATATAGGTGGCTATCCTACCGAAGACTGGAGTCACGGCATGAGTTATGACGTGACGCTTCCGTTGCTTGCTGCGGCGAAACCTGATCTTGTTGCTGCGGGGGAGGCATTCTTTGACCATTACAATTCCAAAAACATGGCAGTGACAGTAACAGTTCTTTCCACATCCGGACTTGAGCGTCTTGCGCAGGCTGCTGCCGATATATATGCCGCTGGCAAGCGTCCGGACTCTGCCGCCGGACTGATGAACTACAGCCGCCTCTCGACCGGAATGTATGATTTCGGTCAGTACACAAAGAAATATCTTGACTCGGAAGATGAAGAAACCACATCCCTAATTGCCGAATTTGATAAAGCCCTAAGTGATGTCATCATATATGCCGGATGTTCTACCAAGGACTTCAACAATAGGGAAAACGCCTTTGACCCGGAAAGATATTCCGGTCTGTCTTGTCATTTCCCCGGCACATCGTCACAGCAGGCAGAGGAATACTATAGTTCCCTTGAATGGACTCAGCGTGTTAAGGTCAAAACCCGCACTGTGCTCATATATGCCGTGGCATCAAACAATCTGTCTTCTTATCTTAAAGAAGATAAGAAAGAGATGATTAAGGCGGCAGCCGATATTAAAAGACTCGGTGAAGAGGTACGTGTTCTTCTTTACAGTATTCCATCTCAGTCATCTACTGAAGCTTTCCTTTCCGAACTTAAGTATGGTGGGAATGGTGAATATGGTTTTGAGGATGTGAGGACCTACGACCGCAATACTTTTTCCACCGACCCTGTAAGAATGCGTGAGGTGTATGATGATCTCGTGAAGGAAGCTCCCGCCGATGCCTACGGTCTCATTTTTTGGTCGCACGGCACGGGCTGGGTCCCAAATTTTACCGACCATGAGGTTCCGAATACAGAAGGTCTCAAAAGAAGCTTCGGAACAGACAGATATCAGGGTGCAACCGACTATTGCGATGTTGATGAGCTTGCCTCCGCCATTCCTGACCGTATGTTTGACTACATTTGGTTTGACTGCTGCTACATGATGGGGATAGAGACCGTATATCAGCTTCGCGACAAATGCGAGTATATAGGTGGCTATCCTACCGAAGACTGGAGCCCCGGCATGAATTACGACGTGACACTTCCTTTGCTTGCGTCTCCGAATCCAAAGCTCGCTGCAGCGGGCAAGGCATTCTTTGATTTTTACAATTCCAAGAACATGGCTGTGACAGTAACAGTTCTTTCCACTTCCGGACTTGACCGTCTTGCTCAGGCTGCTGCCGATATATATGCCGCTGGCAAGCGCCCTGAATCAGCCGACGGACTGATGAACTACAGCCGACTCAAGACGCCATTGTATGATTTCGGACAGTTTACCAAGAAATATCTCGATGCTTCGGATTCAGATGCGGTCGATCTTGTATCTGAGTTTGATTCAGCAATTAAGGATATTACTGTATATGCCGGATGTACTACCAAGAACTTCAATGGCAATAATAATGCGTTTGATCCTGAGGCATATTCCGGACTGTCGTGCCATTTCCCCGGTTCTTCGACCAGGCAGTTTGAAGTTTTCTATCGGACGCTCGACTGGACACAACGTGTGAAACCCTGATTCAGATCAAATATAAACAGGTGTAAGGAATTTAAGGCTCCGTTTTTATGAGACGGGGCCTTAATTTGCGTATATTGGAAAAAAATTGTAAATTTGTAGCCAATTTACTTCCTAAGATGAAAAATATACGCAATTTTTGCATAATAGCACATATTGATCATGGCAAGTCAACGCTTGCCGACCGACTTCTTGAACGCACCGATACCGTATCTGCAAAAGATATGGAGGCGCAGGTGCTCGATGATATGGATCTTGAACGTGAGCGTGGAATCACAATCAAGAGTCATGCCATACAGATGGACTATGTCTTGAATGGCGAGCACTATACATTGAATCTAATCGACACTCCGGGACATGTGGATTTCTCGTACGAGGTGTCTCGCTCAATAGCGGCCTGTGAAGGCGCTTTGCTGATTGTAGATGGAAGTCAGGGCATTCAGGCGCAGACAATATCAAACCTCTATATGGCTATCGACAATGATCTGGAGATCATACCGGTCATAAATAAATGCGATCTCGAAAGTGCGAATCCAGACGAGGTGGAAGATCAGATAGTGGATCTGCTTGGATGCGAGCGTTCGGAAATCATCCGTGCGTCAGGAAAGACCGGAATGGGAGTAGATGAAATTCTTGAGGCGATCGTAAACCGTGTCCCTGCTCCTAAAGGAGACCCCGAAGCTCCGTTACAGGCATTGATCTTTGACTCCGTATTCAATCCTTTTCGTGGAATCATTGCCTATTTCAAGATCGTAAACGGAACCATTCGTACCGGTGATTTCGTTAAGTTCGTCAGCACCGGAAAAGAATATCACGCTGATGAGATTGGTGTGCTCAAACTCGACCTTTCGCCCAGAAAGGAACTTTCGGCAGGCAATGTAGGGTATATCATATCCGGCATCAAGACATCTAAGGAAGTCAAGGTGGGCGATACGATCACGCATGTCAACCGTCCCTGCGACAAGGCGATAGAAGGATTCGAGGAAGTGAAGCCAATGGTGTTTGCCGGTGTGTATCCAATAGATCCGGAAGATTTTGAAAATCTCCGCGCTTCTCTTGAAAAACTTCAGCTCAACGATGCCTCTCTTACGTTTCAGCCGGAATCTTCTGCGGCTCTTGGTTTCGGTTTCCGATGCGGCTTCCTCGGTCTTCTGCACATGGAGATAATTCAGGAGCGTCTCGGAAGGGAGTTCAATATGGATGTGATAACCACCGTGCCCAATGTTTCATATTTCGTATTCGATAAAAAGGGAAATAAGCTTGAAGTGCATAATCCTTCCGGTCTGCCCGATCCGACACTTATCGACCACATCGAGGAGCCTTATATCAGGGCTACGGTAATAACAGCGGCGGAGTTTATTGGTCCTATCATGACTCTGTGTCTTGGGAAACGAGGTGAACTTATCAAGCAGGAATATATATCAGGCAACCGTATGGAGATAACGTTCGACATGCCTCTCGGTGAGATCGTGATTGATTTCTACGATAAGTTGAAATCCATCTCGAAAGGGTATGCCAGCTTCGACTATCATATTCATGATTTCCGGCCTTCGAATCTTGTAAAACTTGACATCCTTCTTAATGGAGAGAGTGTCGACGCGCTTTCAACTCTAACACATGCCGATAACTCCGTGAAATTCGGACGCCGCATGTGTGAGAAGCTCAAGGAACTCATTCCTCGCCAGCAGTTTGATATAGCCATCCAGGCTGCTATCGGCACTAAGGTCATAGCTCGCGAGACAGTCAAGGCTGTGCGTAAGGACGTGACAGCCAAATGCTATGGCGGTGATATCAGCCGTAAGCGCAAGTTGCTTGAGAAGCAGAAGGAAGGAAAAAAGCGCATGAAGCAGATCGGCAGGGTAGAGGTGCCTCAGAAGGCGTTCCTTGCTGTCCTGAAGCTTGACTGATATAAGTGCGATTGAAATAATTAAAAAATATAACCATGAAAACTTTTAGATTTGCCTCATTGTGTCTGGTGGCAGCCGTGTCATTCCATTTGGTTACCTCTTGTACAAGCGACCGCAGTCCGTTTGATATGTCCATGTCGACGGTTAAAAATTCTGCTACTATTCAGTTGAAATTTGCTGTTGCTGATACGAGAGCCGGACAACTTTCTACAGCTGAGGAAAATGAGATCAAGAAAGTCACAGTACATGTGTTTGATGAAAATCAAAAGCTCGAATCTACGAAAAACGTGAACGTGACAAGCGGAGCTAATACAGTAAATCTTGAAGTTTCTCATGGACTGAAGACTATCTACGTCATCACGTCCAAATCGAATGTGAATCCCGGTATTGGTACTTCTCTGACGAATTATGAAAATTCAGTTTTCAATTCTTCTTTGGCAAATCTTAAAACAGCCGATGGTTTTGTGATGGTTGGCAAGAGTTTGGAGCAGCAGGTGATGATCAATGCGTCAAATGATGAGTTGCCCCCTTCCAATATATTTGACATAGAACTTGTGAGATTGGTAGCCAAGGCGCAGGTAAAAAGCTCTGATATCGACGGTTCATCATTCGGAATCAATTTCGGTGCTGCTTCATTCAAGGCTTTCCAGACAAGCGACAGGATGAGAGTGGTGCACAACGGTTCGGATATTTTTGATACATATGTAGACGGGAATAACAATGGTACATACGATTACTATTCTCTCAGCGAGGGAATCAGCTATCAGAATGCAGTGACCTCCGATTTCACAGCTGCCGGATGCGCCTATATGTCTGAAAATATCGTGTCTATTCCTAAAAGCGGAAACACGACCTTTCTAAGCGTCCGATATGCCACTTCGCCTGTAAAGTACTATACTTTCAGCGAATCCGATTCAGCACCTAAGACAACTCAAGAGACACCGGCACCTTCCACCACCTATTATGCTGTGGGGATACAGGATAAGACAAACGGAGTGGTTGATTATGCTTTGGATTCAAAGACGAAACATATCGTAGCCTTTAAGAATCAGGATGATGCTGAAAGATATATGAATTCTCTTAATATTGGCACAGCATCCGCTATCACTGTCTCACAATCGGAAAGACCGCTCCGTGCCCCAGGGGTTGATGCGGAAGCATCTTCGGCTCCGCAATTCGAGGTGGTCAAATTTGATGGTGGCTATGCTTATTATCGTGTCAATATAGCTCACGAAGACACTTCCGGAGATGCTGTTTTGAAGAAAATCAAGGTAATGCGGAATAAGTTCTACAAGGTTAATATCAACTCGGTCAAGAGTCTCGGGTTCAGTTCGGAGGCATTGCTGCGTCCTGCGAATCCGGAGGCTGTGCTTGATGCTGAAGGTCATTCATGGATTACGGCCTCCATATCAGTTGCAGACTGGGATGAGATAATACAGAATGTAGATCTATAATTATTGCATTATCAATATGTCTTGCAGATTACTGTTACGTATCGCACTTGTTTTACCGGTGATTTTTCTCTTCACCGGCTGTGCTGATGATCTGCAAGACGGTAAAATATTCGAAGCAGGAGGTTCAGACGCGACTATCTCTTTCTCTGTTGAAAAAGTTTCGTTGACGCGAAGCGGCTCTTCATTTGAATGGGAATCTGTGATCGGATCTGCTTATCTGCTTTTTTATGACAGTTCTCATTCCGCGGGAAGCGATCTCCCGATAGCCGCTGTGTGTGCCGAGGTAAAATCAGATTCCCCTGAAAAACTTTCGTTCAAGATGCCGCTGCGTCTGGAAGAAAACAAAGATTATCGTCTTGTGGCTGTTGCTAATGCCGATAGATTTGTGCCAGAGGGATTTTCCGGATATGACAGTTATATTGAGTCTTGGTGCGGCAGTTATAAGGATATTGACGAAGTTCCATTGCATCTGTATCATCCGGGGGTACTGACATCAAAAGTCGGATCTCTTCCTATGGTGGGTTCTCCTGCCGGCGGAGGCATGTTCCGTTTTACAAGGGAAAACGGAGTCTGTCGGGTTAATGCTTCATTATCATTCAGAAGGAAAGTGGCGCGTATCGACGTGGTGAATCTTGTGAAGGAAGGTTTTGCTGTGGAAGGAGTTGCACTATGCAACTGGAGAGATGCCGTAGCGGTAGATGAGGATATTGAATTCGTAGGATCTGTACACAATGAGATTTCAGGCTTCTCACAGTTCCCGGATGCGGATGAAACAGGAATTCAAAAATTGATGGGAGAGCTTTATTGTTTTCCCTCGTGTTCGGAATTGTCAAAAACTAACGATAGTAATTCAACAGCCTTGATCCTAAAGGCAAGATATGGAGAAGATGTAGATCCATCCTACTACAGGATAAATGTCGGCTTTGAGGGCAGTCGGGCAGAGGTGAAACCCAATACGCGATATTCGGTCACTGTCACGTCTGTCAAAGGTCGGGGTGCTTCCTCTCCGGAAGAAGCATTCTCGTCGGAAGATGACAATTTGGTCTTATCCATGGTGGAAGACTGGGATCTTGAAGGATGCTACGATATGGATGACAATGGCAATTTTATGGTCTTGTCAAGAGCAAGCATCGAATTTGCCGGAAATTCCACTGATTTTGTAGAGATAAAGATTCTGACATCCAAGGGTCTCGAATGGAGTTCTGAATATCGGCCTGACGGAGAAGAGGCTGCGGATGCCTTTATTGTGTCAAAAATATCCGATGGATCATTTGTCGTGTCTCCGGCACGCGAAAATTCAAGTCAGGATATTCTTGGCGGCAAATGTCATGTCTCAGCTGTCACGCCGCAAGGAAACATACTGTCTGTCGATATTTCATTGCGTCAGCTCCCGGGAGGAGAGACACCGTATGAGCCGGTGATACCGTGGGAAAAAGACTTTGCCCTTGTACCTCTTGAAGGGGGTGAACGCGTAAAGGTTGACCATGATGAGATGACGATAGAAGTCGATGGGTTTGATCCCGGTTGCTTCAATTCCTTTATAGATATTCCATTTATGATTTATGTTTCTGACCATGCAGGCAAGGATCAGAAAGTAGTGGTGAATGTTTCATCTTCTGAAGATATGCTTTCATGGCCTCTGGAGGGGAGGATTTCGTCGCAGCCTTCCGAGTCCTTCAGTTATTGCAAAGAATCTTTTACTAATGGAAGTGTGTATTCAAGATCTCAGCAGTCTTTGATAGATAAATCAACTTTGGATATTCATGATCTGTTGCTTGCTGACGGGGAGAAGATTTATATATCCGTAGGCGCCATGGCTCCCGACGATCCGGAAATCATACGTACTATAAGGGTCAAGCTTGATGGTGGTGAAGTGATCGACGACTGGACCTATACTTTGAAAGTCAAGCCGCGCCCGGTGATAATTGACGATATCGTACTGACAGACGATGACGGACGATCTTTCGTGGTGATGGACCGAAATATGCAGAACGTTTCATCCTATTCATCAGTCTGCGGCAGGGATAATAATGGTAGAAGAATGCAGGCTTACCATTTTTGCGGATGGTCACAGATGGCGATACCGTTCAAAAAACAGGTATTAAGCTCTTTTGCAAGCAAACCTATCGATGAATCTTTCCATAAGGAATTTTCCGGAGAATCAAGAGTCATATCGTCAATGCCTATTTTTGCTGAAAATGCCAAAAACCTGTGGCTCCAACGATTTGTATTCAAGAATGGAATGACACAGAATTCCCCGTTTTATACTTCAGACGCTGTTGATAAATGGACATATCCTGACAGCAGGCTCTTTGAGTCGGTTGCGTCAAGAATCAAGATGTCTAAGATGAGGATGTTTCTTGTTTCAGAAATTCCCGCGCGTGATGAAGGTGGTTTAATCCCGATATGTTGCTATATTCCATATGCCGGAACGGCAATTGGGTCTACAAGCGCGTCTACTCCGGGTTATCTGTCGGTTGATAATGGAATAAGCGAAGTGAGTGGTATGTCAGGAAAGATCTTCAATGCATCATATAGTGGAGTAGATGTGTTCTCTGGCGCTGCTTCAGGTCAATATGTTGTGATAAGGCTTGTATATCCTTTGTCTCTTTCTGAACTGAACGACTATAAGTCGCAGTATCTTGGATATGGATCTTCTCCTTGTAAATTAACGGTATGTCATTCCGACACTGGTCCCTGGCCTGCATTTACTATAAGTAACTGAACAAAATCAAACGATATATTTGCATCCTTAATTGTAACCCTTGTTTTTAAGATTAGTATGTTTTAATGATTCATAACTTTTCTGCCACAGGGTCTTAAAACATCCAAAATTATGCTATCAAAGTGTGAAATGCTTGCAGAATACGCTTTTTTTTTATAATTTTGCACCTTTGTAAGAATAATCCGGCTATATGTACTATTGCCGGGTGCATATAAGCGATATGAAAAAAGAACAAAAGTCACTCTCCTCAAAGAATGCTTGCAAGGTCTCCAAAGTCGGATGCAAGCCTACGAAAGATAAAGGAAAAAAGACTGTAAATAAGCCTGCCACGACTTCCGGAAAATTGCTTTTTGAGACAAGCTGGGAAGTATGTAACAAAATCGGCGGCATTTATACCGTTCTTTCCACAAAAGCACGGGTGCTTAAAGAGCAGTTTGGCGATAACCTCATATTCATTGGTCCTGATGTGTGGACCGATGCAACACCTTCTCCTTATTTTAAAGAATATAAGACTCTGCTGAAGTCAGCAGCCGGGCTTGACCTCCCCTACGGGATCACACTTCGTACCGGACGTTGGGATATCCCCGGATCTCCAATCGTAGTATTGATAAAATTCGATGGAGTATATTCCATCCTAAACGATGTCTATGGAGAAATGTGGAGAATGTTTGGAGTTGATTCATTGCATTGCTATGGCGATTATCCGGAAGGGTGTGCCTTCGGAGTAGCGGCGGCAATCACCATGAAGTCGATTTCCGGTCATCTGGAAGCAAGGGATACGGATGTTATCGCTCACTTCAATGAGTGGACCACTGGTATGGGATTGCTATGGCTCCGTAAGATAATGCCCGAGGCTGCGAGTCTATTCACCACCCACGCTACGTCGATAGGACGTTCCATATGTGGAAATGGCAAGAACCTCTACGAATATTTCTCCGGCTACAACGGAGACCAGATGGCTCGTGAGCTTAATATGGAGGCTAAGCATTCGGTAGAGAAGGCTGCAGCAATCAATGCAGACTGTTTTACAGCAGTAAGCTCCCTTACTGCCGATGAATGTGCGCAGCTGCTTGACAAGCGTCCCGAGGTGGTGACGCCAAACGGCTTTGAACCGGATTTCGTGCCGGCGAAACGCACATATACAATTTTGAGGAAATCCGGAAGAAAACGTCTCTTGGAAATAGCATCAAAAATGACCGGTCGCGAATGGAGTGAAGACACTCTTATTGTCGCTACCTCAGGAAGGAACGAATACCGTAACAAGGGTCTGGACGTGTTTCTTGACAGCATGGCTGAGCTTTCTAATACCGGAGCTCCGTCCCGAAGGGATATTCTTGCGCTTGTGCTTGTGCCGGCGTGGGTCAGGGAGCCGAACGGAGAATTGCTCATAAACCTTGATCAGAACGGTGTGATGTCGGTTTCTCCCGACTATTTGACTCACCGCCTCAACAACGAGGACTCTGATCCGGCATGTTGTAGAATCGGTCAGCTTGAAAGGGAAGGCAGGCTAAGTGGTTACGGACAGGTAAAAACAATATTTATTCCATGTTATCTCGACGGGGCTGACGGAATTGTCAATATATCCTACTATGACATTCTGCCGGCGCTTGACATTACTGTCTTCGCATCATATTATGAGCCATGGGGCTATACTCCGCTTGAAAGCATTGCTTTCGGAGTTCCTACTGTCACTACCGACAAATCAGGGTTCGGACAGTGGATTGAGTCGGATGTGGCTGAAGGCTGCATAGAGTCTCCGCTTGAATCACTTGAAAAGACGGGCGTGGTGGTTGCTCCACGCAATGACAACAGCTACTGGGATACAGTGAAGGCAATTGCCCATACTCTTGAGTTGTTTTCAGCAGCCGACAGGATGAAGGTGGAAGCTTGCTCGAAAGCAGCTTCAGCTACGGCATCGCTCGCCGATTGGAAATTCTTCATCGAAAAATATGACGAGGCATTCGAAATCGCAGAGAAGAACCGTGATAGAAGGATGGCAAAATAAAAACGCAAAACGTAAACTGCACAACATAAAAAATAAAATATATGAAACTTCAAGTTAGCAACACCAACCAGCCCCAGTGGCACAATATGGTGGTATCAAATTCTCTCCCCAAGAAGCTTCGTCCGCTTGAGGAAATCTCAAAAAATCTCTGGTGGGTGTGGAACAGCGAGGCAAAGAACCTCTTCCGCGACCTTGACCATGACCTTTGGCGCAGCACAGGTGAAAATCCCGTGATGCTGCTTCAGCAGCTCAGCTACGAGAGATTTCAGGAGATACAGAATGACAAACTCTGGATGGACCGCATCGAGAAAGTATATAAGTCATTCCAGGACTACATGAAGCAGCCTATGCGCAACGACCTTCCCTCCGTATCTTATTTTTCCATGGAGTATGGTCTGTGCTCGTGCCTCAAGATATATTCCGGCGGTCTCGGTGTGCTTGCGGGCGACTATATCAAGCAGGCTTCCGATTCTCGCATCAACATGACTGCTGTCGGTTTCCTTTATCGTTACGGTTATTTCCAGCAGAGCCTCAGTATTGACGGACAGCAGATTGCAAATTACGAACCCCAGAACTTCGACCAGCTTCCTATTGAGGCTGTCATGGGCGAAGATGGGCAACCGATGATTCTTGAGGTGCCTTATCCCGGCAGAATCATCTATTGCCACGTATGGCGTGTCAATGTAGGTCGCATGAAGCTTTATCTGCTCGACACAGACTTCGACATGAACTCTGAATTTGACCGTCCGATCACCCACAAGCTTTATGGCGGCGACTGGGAAAACCGTATCAAGCAAGAGTATCTTCTCGGCATCGGCGGTATGTATATGCTCAATAAGCTTGGCATTCACACCGACATTTACCATGCCAACGAGGGTCACGCGGCTCTTCTCAATCTGCAGCGTCTCGTGGAATATGTGCAGAACGATCACCTTCCTTTTAATGTGGCTCTCGAAGTAGTGCGCGCAAGCTCGCTATATACCGTTCACACACCCGTGCCCGCAGGTCATGACTATTTCGATGAAAGTCTTTTCGGAAAATACATGGGTGAATATCCTGCGAAACTCGGTATCTCATGGCAGGATCTTATGAATATGGGTCGCGAGAATCCTGACAGCAACGAGAAGTTCTCCATGAGTGTGTTTGCACTCAACACCTGCCAGGAAGCCAATGGCGTAAGCTGGCTTCACGGTGAGGTATCCAAGAAGATGTTTGCAGGGGTTTGGAAAGGATATGATCCGGCTGAAAGTCATGTGGGATACGTCACCAACGGTGTGCACATGCCTACATGGGCTGCATCAGAATGGAAGGAATTCTATGGCGAGAAGCTCGGTCAGCAGGTGTTTGAAGACCAGAGTAATCCTGATGCATGGAAGGGTATCTTTAAGGTCGGCGATGACGAGATCTGGAATATGCGAATGACTTTGAAGAATAAATTCATCAACTTCGTACGTCGTGATTTCCGTGAGAAATGGCTCCGCAACCAGGGTGATCCTTCCGCTGTCATGCAGATTATGGACAAGATCAATCCGAATGCACTCATATTCGGTTTTGCACGTCGTTTCGCTACATATAAGCGCGCTCATCTCCTTTTCAATGACCTTGACCGCCTTGCAAAGATCGTTAATGACAAGGATCGTCCTGTTCAGTTCATTTTCTCAGGTAAGGCTCATCCGGCAGATGGTGCAGGACAGGGGCTCATTAAGCATATCATGGAGATCAGCCGCATGCCGCAGTTCCTTGGTAAGATCATTTTCCTTGAGGACTACAATATGACGGTAGCAAAGCGCCTCGTGACAGGTGTCGATGTATGGCTTAACTTCCCGACCCGTCCTCTTGAAGCATCAGGTACTTCCGGCGAGAAGGCAGAGATGAATGGTGTGCTCAATTTCTCAGTCCTTGACGGATGGTGGTATGAAGGCTACCGTTTCGACGAGCAGGCTGGCTGGGCGCTTACCGACAAGCGTACGTTTACGGATCAGGCTCAGCAGGACAAACTGGATGCTGCAACTATCTATTCAATGCTCGAAAACGAGATTATCCCCCTGTATTTCGACAAGAACTACAAAGGATATTCTCCTGAATGGATCCAATATATCAAGCGTTCGATCGGCAACATAGCTCCTCATTTCACCATGAAGCGTCAGCTCGACGATTACATCTCTCGTTTCTATGAGCCGGAAGCCAAGCGCGCAGCCGAACTTAAGGCTCATGATTTCGCAAAGGCGCGTGAGATCGTGGCATGGAAAGAGACCGTAGCCTCCAAATGGGATCAGATCGAGGTCCTTGCTGTGGATTACAACGAAAGTGTCAACAACACTTACCATACCGGAAGCGACTTTACCGTGAAGTGTACTCTTGACACTAAGGGTCTCGGTGACTCAATTGGTGTAGAGCTCGTAAACTACAAGGAGCACGACGGAGTTTCTGACTTCGCAGGCACTAAGCAACTCAAGGTTGTGGCTCAGAACGGATCAATCGTAAGCTACGAGCTTGACGAGAAGCTTACCGATGCGGCGACATATCGCTACGCTCTGCGCATGTATCCTAAGAATCCTATGCTTCCTCACCGCATGGACTTCGCTTATGTGCGCTGGCTATGATCCGATTCCACAATTAATCGCTAAGCATATCAATAGGCATCCCGGCAATCCGTCGGGATGCTTTTTTTATTCATTTTATAAAAATATGCTTTACAACATATCAAAAGATTGCTGATTATTTCAGAATTATTGCTAAATTGCGTCCGCAAACGCGAAAGAGTCGTGTTTTGCCACTCTTCTCCACACAGAAACCTATAAAATTTTTATCCATGAAGGTCTACAAAACTAATGAAATCAAAAACATAGCACTCCTTGGATCAAAGGGGTCGGGCAAGACCACCCTTGCCGAGTCTATGCTTTTCGAGTGTGGTGTGATCAAACGTCGCGGCACTGTCGCCGGCGGCAACACTGTATCCGATTATTTTCCTGTAGAAAAAGAATATGGCTATTCTGTTTTCTCAACAGTGTTTGCCGCAGAATTCAATAATAAGAAACTCAATATCATCGACTGTCCTGGTGCTGATGACTTTGTAGGAAACGCCTACACTGCTCTTGGCGTAACAGATATTGGTGTTGTGACTGTCGATGCTGAATATGGAGTGGAAGTGGGCACGGAAAATATCGTCCGTACCACTGCTAAACTCAAAAAACCTGTAATCTTCGCTCTCAACAAGATGGATGGAGAGAAAGTTGATTACGACAACGTTATGGAACAGCTTCGCGAGCATTTCGGCAGCAATGTAGTGGCGATTCAGTATCCTATCAATGCGGGTCCCGGCTTCAACGCCATAATTGACGTGCTTCTGATGAAGAAATACGAATGGGGTCCCGATGGGGGTGTTCCGACGATTTCGGAGATCCCTGCTGACCAGATGGAGAAAGCAAAAGAACTCAACGGAATCCTTGTGGAGGCGGCAGCTGCCAACGACGAAGGCCTCATGGATAAATTTTTCGGTGATGAACCGCTGACAGAGGATGATCTCCGTATGGGTATCAGAAAAGGTCTTATAGAGCGTTCGATATTCCCTGTCATCTGCCTTAGCGCCGGAAAAGACATGGGCGTGCGCCGCATGATGGAGTTCTTAGGCAATGTATGTCCGTTTGTTGATGACATGCCGGCTCCTGAGACCGTAGACGGTGTTGCTGTAAAACCGGATGCAAATGGTCCGCTGAGCGTGTTCTTCTTCAAGACTTCTGTTGAGCCCCATATCGGTGAGGTTTCATATTTCAAGGTAATGAGCGGCACGCTTAAGGCAGGTGCGGATCTTGAGAACATCGATAGGGGTGGCAAGGAGCGTCTGGCGCAGATATTCACAGTGTGTGGTCAGATCCGCACTCCGATAGATGCTCTTGAAGCCGGCGATATAGGCGCGGCTGTGAAACTGAAGGATGTGCGTACCGGTAATACCCTTGATGAGAAGGGTTGCGATTATAAATTTGATTTCATCAAATATCCTGCTCCCAAATACACCCGTGCCATCAAACCTGTCACTGAAAGTGATGCCGAGAAGCTTGCCGGAATCCTTACGCGCATGCACGAGGAGGATCCGACCTGGATCATTGAGCAGAGCAAGGAATTGAAGCAGACTCTCGTCAAAGGTCAGGGCGAATTCCACCTGCGTACTCTTAAATGGAGAATCGAGAACAATGAGAAACTGCCCATTGTTTTTGAAGAGCAGAAGATACCTTATCGCGAGACAATCACAAAAGCATCACGTGCTGATTACCGCCATAAGAAGCAATCGGGCGGTAGCGGACAGTTTGGTGAAGTGCATTTGATTGTGGAGCCTTACACCGAAGGAATGCCTGAACCCGATTCTTACAAGTTCGGAAATCAGGAATTTAAGCTCAACGTGCGTGATAAGCAGGAAATTCCTCTTGACTGGGGTGGCAAACTCATTGTCTATAATTGTATCGTAGGCGGTGCGATCGATGCTCGTTTTATCCCGGCTATCGTGAAGGGACTGATGGACCGCATGGAGCAGGGTCCGCTTACAGGAAGTTATGCCCGGGACGTGCGTGTGATGATCTACGACGGAAAGATGCACCCGGTGGATTCTAACGAGATCTCGTTCCGCCTTGCAGGTCGCAACGCTTTCTCACAGGCATTCCGCGAAGCTAATCCAAAGATTCTTGAGCCTATATATGATGTAGAGGTTCTTGTTCCGGATGATTATCTTGGAGATGTGATGAGCGAACTTCAGGGAAGACGAGCCATAATCATGGGTATGGATGCTGAGCATGGTATCCAGAAACTTCAGGCAAAGGTGCCTCTGAAGGAGATGGCAAGCTACAGCACGGCTCTCAGCTCAATAACGGGCGGTCGCGGATCATTCTCGATGGAGTTTGCAGGCTATGAGCTTGTTCCAGGTGATGTTCAGGAGAAATTACTCAAGGCTTACGCCGAATCTCAGACTGAAGACTGATCTGCAAATCTTTAAAACTCACAACACAAAACGTATATCGTTTTATATATCCCACTAACTTATATCCTGAAATCCGGCTTCCTGCTTCAATGGGAGCCGGATTTGTTATTATGATGTGAAATTTGATTAAAAATGTTCGTAAAATTAAACTTTTTGCCATTTGTTCGCTCTATATTGTAAAGGAATCCAAATGTCAACCAGGAGGTGATACTCTCTATATATCGTCTCCATAATACCAAATGAGTTATGAAGAAAATTTTACTTATCGTGGCTCTCTCCCTCTCTTTAGGAATTGGTAGCATACATGCCGACGGCTCTCGCGACAAAGCTAAGCGCGACGGCAACAAAATTGAACATAAACAAGTTAACCGCCGACCAGGAGGCACACAAAATAACGTTCACCGCCCTGGTAGCGTGGGCAGACCCGACCATAATAACCGTCCCGGTAATGCTGGCAGGCCGAATCAGATCTATCGTCCGGGATATGGAGGCGGTCAGTCTCATAACTATAGACCAGGAAATGGCGGACATTACCGTCCCGCTCCACCACCACCTCACTTGCGTCCGGTGCCACCTCGCAATCCCAGACCATATATTCCCCCTGTTCCCAATCCCAATCTCGCTTATGTGGTCGGAGCTGTGAATGTTATTTTCAATGGTATGATAATGAACGGAGTAAATATTCCGACATTCCGTATTCTTGACTATGGTTATGCCAGAGATGCATGGAACGTCTACTACCTCGGAAGGGTTCTTCCCGGAGCCGATCCCGCCACGTTTGAGATCCTGCCGAATGGCTACGCACGCGATGCCTGGACACTTTACTATTATGGTCGTCCAATCTGATAAGGAACGCCGGTCGCGTTAGAGTTTATAGATCGTCGATAGAATTATTTCTGTCGACGATTTTTTCATCAATTATTGCGGGAATTGTAAAAAATTATTAATTTTGTATCCCGTTATGGTAAAAGGATTCGACAACGACAAGTATCTTAAGATTCAGTCTGAACATATTCAGGAAAGAATCGCTCATTTCGGAAATAAGCTCTATCTTGAGCTTGGTGGCAAACTTTTTGATGATTATCATGCCAGTCATGTGCTTCCGGGATTCCAGCCCGACAGCAAGTTGCGTATGTTCCAGAAGCTCAAGGATCAGGCAGAGATCGTGATTGTAATAAGCGCTCTCGATATAGAGCGCAATAAAATGCGTGGAGATCTCGGCATCACCTATGATATGGACGTGATACACATCTGACGCTGCCGACGAATAGCCTTG
>JAIDQZ010000075.1 GCA_029062005.1 Muribaculaceae bacterium
ATTGTGTTTATCATCTTGATGTAATGGATGCTGTGTATTACTCTTTATAAGAGGATGTTGTGGATAACCCTGCTGCATCGGCTGCTGGGGATAACCCTGCTGCACCGGTTGCTGAGGATAACCCTGCTGCACCGGTTGCTGGGGATAACCCTGCTGCACCGGCTGCTGAGGATAACCCTGCTGCACCGGCTGCTGGGGATAACCCTGCTGCACCGGTTGCTGAGGATAACCCTGCTGCACCGGTTGCTGAGGATAACCCTGCTGCACCGGTTGCTGAGGATAACCCTGCTGCACCGGCTGCTGGGGATAACCCTGCTGCACCGGTTGCTGGGGATAACCCTGCTGGACAGCCTGTTGAGAACCAGGATGATTTTGAGGCTCTTTAGGCATCTGAGAAACTTTTGATCCACATTCACCGCAGAATAAAGCATCATCAGGCAGTTGAGCACCGCACGTAGAACAAGTTTTCATTCTTTCAAGTTTTTATTATATTTATCAATGAAACCAAATTGAATATTTTAAATAAGGAATCCCAAGAAAATATTTATGGCAACACCAACACAAGCCCAAAGAAGACATGTTTTTGCAGCTACCGGTTCTTTATCTTTCTTCACTAACCAGAGTATAAGTCCGGCTATAGGAATTAAGATTGAAAGTATCTTTAATCCCCAACCTGCATCTTCATACGACACAGCCTGATTTTGAGGGGAATATGGTTGTTGATAGGATTGCTGGTACATTCCCTGCTGCATGCCGCCTTGCACAGGTTGCTGATACATTCCTTGCTGAGCACCTCCCTGCATAGGCTGTTGTGTCTGTTGGAAAGTGGGAGAAGGAGTTCCGCACACTTGGCAATATTGAGATCCCGGCATGATCTCAGATCCACAGTTATTGCATCTCATAATGATAAGTATTTAGTTGTTAATGTGAAGTAAGCATTGTCATGCATTTTCGTTTTTGAATTAATTGGGATAATTCTTTTTTTAATGTATTGTCAGGATTATTACATAGCATAGATACCTTTGTAAGTATTTCACCATCAATTATCGCTAGCCTGTTGTCGTAACTTATAGACATTGAGTCTAACTCAGCGGAAGCTTCTCTCAGTATTGCACGTTGATCACCTGACACACAAGTTGCAATAGCGCACCTTATGTTTGCCTTGGCTTCCATTAAAGAAGAAGACCTATTGGTCTCAGCCTCAGAAATCGACCGATTAGATTTCACATTAGCTTTTGCTACAGAAAAGAAAGCAATCAAGAATATACCCAGCATAATTATCTGGATAGTGCCTGAGGTCACATAAGAGACATCAAAACACATACTCCAAACACTTACAATTATTGTAAAGAGCAGATATAGCGAACAGATTAATTTCTGTCCATTTTTTTGGTTCTTCTCATGTTCTTCTTTATTTATAAATAAGGGAAGAATCTGGCATAAAACTGAAATGTTGAAGAAGACAGACGAGACGACAGCACACGAATCGTATTCACCTTGACATGCAAAATAGAAGGTGACATTACCAACTAAGGCAATAATCAAATATATTAAAACCGTATAGAATATCATAACATCTTCTGGAGTATCTGTTTTTTTAAATCTACGAACTCTTCTTCTGTTATCAGATTGTTTTCTTTCATTATAGCCAGTTGCTGCAATCTTTCAAAATAGTCAACATTTCCTTGAGAAGAAGAATTTTGATTGTTTGGAGAAGATTGCTGTGGAGAGTACATATGCGGCTGATTTGAGGAATGAGATATGGGATTGCCAAAAGACATACCTGCAAAAGGCGTGACTGAAGCATTTGTTCGAATGTCCGTATCCTTTATCACCCCATATTGATCTCCAAGAATTTCCTTCTCCCTATATTTTGCATAAGCCTGTTCAAGGATTCGACGATTGGGGTCGTTCTCATCCAGCTGCATCGCAGAAATACAGAAGTTAGACACCTCCAAGCCATAAGACTCCACCATTGAGGCAAGGCTGGGTGCGATACTGTCAGAAACGGAAAGAGTATCTGAGCATAGATCCAGTACTTCCCTGCCACTTTGGGTTATGTATCTCGCAACTATATTGGATATCTGTTGCTGAAACCTATTACCGAAATACAATTTTATGTCTGAGGCGGCCATAAAATTGACACCCAATCCAAGCAATTGAAGAAGTAGCTTTCCTCCATCATTAACTCTTACGGTGTAACTTCCACGGACAAATACTTTGGTAAAGATATTCTGCACAGGATCACGAACAGGAATGGAAAAGCCCCAAAGCACCTCACTTGATTGAGTTTCGCTTATAAAGTATACAGAACAATGATAAGTGAGCCGTCCATTTGCCATAAATCGGCGAAAAGAATTAATGAATGGATAGTTCTGAGTTGTAAGTTCGTATCTACCATTTAGAAATAACCCTGCTATTTCTCCATTGTTGACAAAGATAGCCTGTTCTCCGGGATTAACCGTCAGTATAGATCCATCATTAAAATCTTCAATCGGACTCCTATTGACGAGGAACATTCCTGATTGCGGATTGGATATGGAAGAGATATAATTCATATTTATTTTGTTGGAGTATTGAATTCCTCATTGAATTTTTGTTCACCCATAGTCAGCAAAATAATTAAATATGCAAACGACCATAGATATGGAATGAACGTCCAACAGAAAATCAGACAAATAAATCCTAATGTATTCTTTCCTAAATAGAAATATTGACCTCCGCACCATCCGAAAAAGAAGGTGATTATGAGAGCTACTATCTTATCCTTACGACCGGATTGAAGACTTGTTCCTATGTTATTGAATTGTTGTTCAATCTGACTTGGAGCCGGTCGACCCATCCCCGGGATGATATTTCCGCAATATCGGCAACATCCTGATCCATCGGCAAGAATATTAAATTCTTGAGATCCACAATTCTGACAAACCATGGTTATCAAATAAATTTTGCCGGTGGCTCGGCGGCGGGGTTGATGTTTGGTTGGTTAGGGCATATAAAAAAGAAGAGCGCGAGCCACAATCTGCTGTAGACTCGCGATAGGTTCCTGGAAAGACCTGATAGACATCAACAGCATGTGACCCTCGCTCCTGATGCATATGGATATGAAATACCCTTTCCATAGGGATACAATTTGTCCATAATTACCAAGAGGAGGCGCACTCTGTTGCAGTTGTCTATCGGTTGAATTTTTCCAGGATTCATCGCGACAATGCAAGCAAATTACGCTTCCAATTTCATATGTCTATCTTCCGTTTGGAAACCATGTGGATGATGATTCCCGAAAAGAAGATTCGCAAAGTTAATATTTATTGTCGGAAAATGCAAATTTCATTTAAAGAAATGTTTTCCGATAGCAAGTATCAATCAATACGTTTGTATGTATCTTCCTGATACCAACCGTCGTCAGGGTCATCGTCACCGCTGACCAATACCAGTTTATCTTTAGTCAGTGTCTTGATTTTGTAAGTATCTCCGGTACCATTGCCCACAAACCCTTCTCCAATTTCAACCTCGATACCATCTTTACCTTCATTAAGACACCAGGCGAATGAGTGCTTGCGGTTGCTGTCAGCGTACCACCATTCTCCTGATGCGTCATAAAAGAATTCAATGAAATCATAGTCAAATGATTCCTTATCATTCCACTTGTCGACAACCTTACCATCTTCTTTCTCCCAGCCGGATGAAGACACTCCTTGCCATTTGCCAATAATTAAAGCAGGACTTGATATGCCATCTTCATCTTTTGAGCAACCCGTAAGAGGAATCAGGGCACACAGCATCACTAACATCAGCAACGCACTTAAATACTTTTTTACTTTCATCTTAAAAAATTTTTATGCTCAGACTACTAAGCAAATTATT
Source organism: Muribaculaceae bacterium (assembly GCA_029062005.1). Classification (GTDB taxonomy): domain Bacteria; phylum Bacteroidota; class Bacteroidia; order Bacteroidales; family Muribaculaceae; genus Lepagella. Next base: position 3,868 of record JAIDQZ010000075.1, read on the forward strand.
GAATTTTCAATTTTAATATATTAACTTATAGTCGAATATCTCAGGCTTCCGCGTGAACTAAGGAATGCAGATTACGGAGTATTCGCTAAATTAATGATTATAAAATGTCACAGTGCCATTGATCGTAAGGTAGCGGGCGTCAATTATGTCCTCACTCCTGTTATCACCAAGGATAGATTCCCACTTACCGGAATATTTGACTTTGTAGTTATCAAACCTCAGGGTCACCTCTTTTGCAGAACATTTAGTCACGATAACTTCACCGTCTTCATATATGTATTTTGCGTTTTCTGTTGGCAAAATCACTTCGTACGGAGAAACATCATCTCCTTTTTCCAGATCTTCGTCAGTCAGATCCTCATAAAAACACAAAAGATGACCGATTTTTCCTGTTGCGCAATTAAAAATGAATGATTCCTCATCAAAGACCGGAAGAGACTGCGCCTCCCATTTCTTTCCGTTGACTGTCAATACCGATCCTCCATGATCTCCAAGTTCCTCATCATCATCCTTAGAGCATCCCGCCAACGGGATAATGGTCAGCAGCATACCTAATGCAAACAACCCGAATAAAATTTTCTTTACTTTCATAAGACATCATTAAGAAGCCTGTGACCCAAAGGCTGTTATAAGTATTTATTCCGTCACGGCATATAAAAGAGAAGAGCGTGAGCCAACAATCTGCAGTTGATTCACGCATGGCTCCTGAGAATGGCCTGAGAACAGCAACGGCATTTGTACGGCTCACGCTCCTGATGGATATACTCAGATTCGGGCGCGGAGTGCCGCGCTTCATGAATAAGCTATCAATCAAGAGGGAGCGCACTTTGTGCCCCCTGTTCTCAACGTGGAATTTTCTCAGGATTCTGCGTGAACTAAGGCAAGCAAATTACGCTTCCAATTTCATATGTCGGTCTTGCATGATGAACATGTCTTCCTACAAGACTTCGCAAAGTTACTGTTTTCTATTGAAATTTACAATTTTCCCCACGAAAAAATTTCAGGGAAGTCGAATTATTTATATTTGATGATTCGGAAATCGTTTTTATTGTCGATAATTATGGCATCGGCTTTCATCCTGTAGGCAGTGCGGGCTGCCTTGTAAAGGAGGTTGCGCTCAAGACTTTTCTTTTCAGGCTTCAGAACAGGAATGATCAACGGCGTGTAAGACCCGTAGGATATGGTCTCGAACGGTCTGTTGACAGAGTTCTCATCCATGAAGATTTCGACATTATCATAAACGAGACGCTTCTTTATGTGATCCTTGAAGATAAGCTTGTTGAAGAGCGAAGTCTTCTCGATCCGCATCTCATACATAGACTGGAGTTTTTCGGTAGGAAGTGTCCCGACAGTAGAACAGGAGGATAATCCACAGACCAGTCCCAACAACAGTAGATGTTTTGTAAATCTTTTCATCGGCTAAAATTTTGTTTGTTTTGCGCTACAAAATTAGAGCCATTTTCAAAGAAATCCAAGTTATTTATTGTCCATGTTGTCCATTTTGGGAGGTTGTTTGGTTGTGAGGTTGTGGGGTTGTTGGGTTGTTGGGTTGTTGGGGTTTGGAG
>JAIDQZ010000076.1 GCA_029062005.1 Muribaculaceae bacterium
TTTGTCCTTTGGCTCAGTCACATACCTCGGTATGCTCCATCGCCAAAAATCAAAAATCGTTCCAACCCAGCGACCCCGGGGGCTCTGAAATTTTATGAGATGGGGTCTAAAAAGAACAGATCATGCTTTTACATATAAATATCGATATCAAGGAACTTATCTATGATATCCAGAACAAGACCTATCTCACAGGCAGAAGCCGGAGCGACGGTAAAAATTACCGCCAGGTTGCATTGATGCAGGCCAACAACGATGATGAAAACCTCAATCAGATCATGAGGAGCATAGGCAATGCCTTCGCCAAGATAAAGGTTGAATTGGCAGAAGTGCTCACCGATATTGTCAAGGAAGGTGACAATACTCTTTCCACCGGCACAGAGTCGCAGGAACTCGTACTTGAAATGCCCGATAACTTCAATACTGCCGCCACCGACTCCATCATTTCCGCCATTCACCAGTATATAGTGGCTTTTTCAACTGCCGAATGGTTTATGATCACCAACAAGACCGATACCGAAGACTATACCCGTCTCTCCTCTTCCAGCCTTGAGCAGCTTCGCGAATCACTCTGCAAGCGCAGGAAGCCCACAAGAGCAATGACTAATGATCAATTAGCTTAGTCCGAGCTTAACCACAAGGTATGGACGCACTGCTATTGAAATAATTCTCGATTACTCCAAATTCTCAATTAAATAATGTTATGTATCAAAACATCCGAAGTCATTGCCGACATAAAAAGTGCAGCGTGGCTTGAATCAGAACTGCATCCGGAGCTTGACCGCCACCGCCTTCATGAGATGGCTGATATTTGTGAGAAAGACAATATTGAAAAAGTATGGCGGATAATGGGTCTTGCCGAGGCTGAGATCAGGATTGCACTCGTAAGAGTCGTTCAGCAGCAGAAATGCTTCAGCCATGCAAATATTCTGAGTCGTCCCGGGAAGATACTGTTCCGGCTCCTTCACTCCTTACCGTCAGCTACCGTATCCTTCATAAAGGAGAAGATTCATGAATATATGGTGGCGGCAGTCATGGCAGACCGCTGTGAGGTCATCATCCGGCAGGCGGCTCCCGTGTGGCGCGAGCGTGCCGGCGCAGCTCTCGCCGCCCTCAGGCAGACCGCAATAGCTGCGCCCTTGCCCTCCGGTCCCGTCCGACGTCCTTTGTGGCCCTTATAGATATTTTTCGGGTTGCTTCCTTTCTTCAGGAGCAACCCGCTGTTTTTTTACATAAAATAATCCACGTCTCCCGAATATTCATTATCTTTGTATTTTGATTCAAGGGGGATGATTGAATTAGACTCTTAGAACCCCTTAAACTAATTCAACCAATTAAACACAACACATATCATGGAATACAGAGAAATAGGACACACAGGCATGAAGGTGTCGCAACTCAGTTTCGGTGCATCTTCCCTTGGCGGAGTATTCAGGGATATCGACGAGGGTAAGGCAATCGAGGCTGTCTACGCTGCGGTGGAGGGTGGAATCAACTTCATTGATGTCTCTCCATATTATGGTCATTATAAGGCAGAGACTGTGCTTGGAAAGGCACTTCGCGGCATAAGCAGGGATAAATACTATCTTTCCACAAAAGTTGGTCGCTATGGAAAGGATGGCGTCAACACATGGGATTATTCAGGCAAACGCGCTGAGGAAAGTGTCTGCGAGAGCATGGAGCGTCTCGGCATTGACTTCATTGATCTGATCAACGTTCACGATATAGAGTTTGCCGATCTGAGTCAGGTTGTGGAAGAGACCCTTCCTGCACTTGTCGGACTGAGGGAGAAAGGAGTCGTAGGGCATGTCGGCATCACCGATCTGCAGCTTGAAAATCTGAAGTGGGTTATAGAGCATTCAGCTCCCGGCACCGTGGAGAGTGTCCTCAACTTCTGCCACTACTGCCTCAATGATGACAAACTGCTCGACTTCCTTCCATTCTTTGAAGAGAGGGGCATAGGAGTCATAAATGCATCTCCTCTTTCGATGGGTCTTCTTTCAAACCGCGGTGTGCCTGACTGGCATCCTGCTCCCAAACCACTTGTCGAGGCTTGCCGTAAGGCTGCCGAATACTGTAATGAGGCTGGTTATCCCATCGAAAAGCTTGCTCTTCAGTATTCTGTAGATAATCCCCGCATAGCCACGACCCTCTTCAGTTCAGCCAACCCCGACAATGTTAGGCGCAACATAGCCATTGTTTCGGAAAAGGCACCGGAGGAGCTGGTCAGTGCAGTACGCGCCATCATCGCCGACCAGCTTCGGGTCTCCTGGAAGAATTCCTGAGGCTGTGGTATGCAGCGGGCCTGCAAAGCACCAAGAGTCAAGTACCAAGAATTTAGATAATTCTAAATTTAAATTCCAAATTCAAAATTATCAATTGGCTCTGCATAAGCTGAAAGTGCCGCGAATGGTAGGGACGCACGGCTCGTGCGTCCGCCATCCGAAAGCATTAGTGGATGTCAAAATTGTTATGCCGATTGAAAGGCGGACGCACGAGCCGTGCGTCCCTACCCAGACGGTAATCATTTGCAATGTTTAATGATGGATTGTAAATGATACATTGGCTTCGCCCAAGCTAAAGCAAGTCAAAATTCTCAATTAATAATAGTTCTCAATTCCAAATTCAAAATTATGACCATTATAGATGCTCATGCTCATCTTTGGCTTCAGCAGTATGCAGAAGTGGGCGGAGGACGTGTTCGCCAATTGAAAAACGGACGTGCTGACTTTTTTGGGGAGGAGCGTCAGATGCTCCCTCCTTTCATGATCGACGGCAGAAACAGCGCGGAAGTGTTCCTGTCTAACATGGACTACGCACAGGTGGCAGCCGCTGTCATAACCCAGGAATTCATTGACGGCAACCAAAACCAATATCTGGAGGACGTTCAGAACCGCTTTCCCGAGAGATTCCTTTGCTGCGGCATGTGCGACTATCTCCGCCCCGGCTTTTTAAGAGAAGCACAGATCCTTATAGACCGGGGTTTCCGTGCTATAGCCATTCCCGCCCACCGACTGCCGCTCGGAGAGAAGGACCGTATATGGCTCAATTCAGACGAAATGCTCTCAATGTTCCGCCTTATGGAGAAAAAAGGTATTATCCTTTCCATCACCCTTGCTCCAGGCACTCTTCAGATAGCGGAAATGGAAGACGTGATCGCGGCATGTCCCGACCTCAAGATCGCTGTAGGGCATTTCGGCATGGTCACATGCGACGGATGGCTGGAGCAGATAAGGCTTGCACGCCATAAAAACGTGATGATAGAATCAGGAGGTATCACATGGCTTTTCAATTCCGAGTTCTATCCCTTCAAAGGGGCGGTAAAGGCAATCAGGGAAGCAGCGGATCTTGTAGGCATCGGGAAATTGATGTGGGGTTCTGACTATCCTCGTACCATCACAGCCATCACCTACCGCATGAGCTACGATTTCATTCTGAAGACCGACCTTCTTACCGAAGATGAGAAACGGGCCTTCCTCGGAGAAAACGCCTGCTGTTTCTACGGCTTCAAGCACTTGGTGGATCTTCCCTACATCAAAAACATGTCGGAATAATGTAGCTCCGCTTAAAGATCAATTATCAGTGATAAATGATCAATTAATAAACAAGGCAGGGAAGCACGGCTCGTGCGTCCGCCATCCGTAAGCACGGAAAATGCCGTGTTAATGTCGATTGCAAGGCGGCCGCACGAGCCGTGCGTCCTGCCTGATCTCAATAATCAATTATTCAAATTCAAAATCATATAAACACAAATAACATGAAATCAATTCTTATCGAAGGAAAAGAAAAGGTTAACGTGGTGGATTGCGATATGCCGGCGCTAAATCCTGATGAAGTGCTGATCAAAATCGGTTTTGTGGGTTTCTGCGGTTCTGACCTCAACACATATCTCGGCAACAATCAGCTTGCCATATCTCCTGTGGTGCCGGGTCATGAGATCGGTGGCATAGTAGAGGAAATTGGTGGGGAAGTCCCCTCAGGTCTCTTCAGGAAAGGGATGCATGTCACGGTCAATCCCTACACAGCATGCGGAAAATGTCCCTCCTGCCGCCGTCGCAGGCCAAATACATGCCGCGACAACAAGACCCTCGGTGTGCAGCGTCATGGCGCCATGTCGGAATACATTGCAGTGCCATGGGAAAAAGTGATCGATGCTGACGGACTCAGTGTGAAGGAATGCGCCCTTATCGAACCGATGAGTGTCGGTTTTCATGCCGTCGCACGTGGTGAGGTCACCGATATCGATACCGTAATGGTCATAGGTTGCGGCATGATCGGTCTTGGTGCTATCGTGCGTGCCTCTCTCCGTGGCGCAAGGGTGATAGCCGTGGACATCGATGAAAGGAAACTTGAGCTTGCTAAAAGACTTGGAGCTACATATGGACTTGACTCAACCAAGGAAGATTTCCACGATCGTCTGCTCGACATCACATCCGGTGATGGTCCCGACGTGGTCATCGAGGCAGTGGGATCTCCATTCACGTATAACCTCGCCGTAAATGAAGTCTCTTTTGCCGGACGTGTGGTCTGTATCGGCTACTCGGCATCTCCCGTCACTTTCCAGACAAAACTTTTTGTGCAGAAGGAACTCGATATAAGGGGCTCGCGCAATGCCTTGCCGGAAGATTTCAAGGCTGTAAAGGAATATATGAAGCGCGGCACATGTCCTGTCGACGCATTGGTCACAGCTGTGGTGCAACCCGGACAGGCAGCCGATATCCTCGCCTACTGGAATACTCACCGCGGCGAAGTGTTCCGCATACTCGTCGAATTCTGATTTGACGGGATCTTCATCCTCTACAGGGGACGCACTCGCAGTGCGTCCCTTTTTTTATCTATTATGCATATACATTATAGTTTACTATGAATTAAAGAAAGATGTCTTCGATAAAAGTAAAATTCCGCCCGGCTGCAGAGCCTGAATGTCTGGGCTACGTTTATTATCAGATTATACACGAAAGGAAAATACGCCGGATTCCTTCATCCTATACTCTCCTTCCCCACGAGTGGAGCGATGCGAGGGGCGACGTGATTACGGAGGAAGGCAGCGACAGGACTCAGCTCCTTCTTTCCATAAGGCAGCATATTGACTGCGACATTGCCCTTCTTATGCGCATAGACTCCGGTCTATATAAGTCAGGCAGCCGCTATTCAGCCGACGACCTGATCTCCGAATTCAGGAGAGAAGTGTGCGGACTGCATCTTTTTCGGTTCATGACCGCCGAGGCGGAGAGACTGAGGAGGCTGGGAAGGGTACGCACATCAGAGGCTTATAGATCCACGGTCAGCAGCTTCGGTAAGTTCAGAAACGGTGAAGACATCCGTCTTGACGTGCTTGACCCCCACGTCATATGCCGGTATGAGGCGTGGCTCGCCGGCAGGAATGTGGTTCCAAACACCGTGTCTTTCTATATGAGGATACTCAGGGCTGTCTATAATCGCGCCGTGAAGAAATACGGATTCATTGACAGAGATCCATTTTCCAGCGTTTATACCGGTATCGACAGGACCGTGAAGCGTGCGCTCCCTCTCCAGACGGTGAGGAAGATCAGGCATCTCGATCTTCTGAGAAGACCTTCGCTGGATTATGCACGCGATATGTTTATACTGAGTTTCTGCATGAGGGGTATGAGCCTCGTCGACATGGCTTTTCTCCGCAAATCCGATCTTCGTGGCGGTTATGTCACCTATCGCCGGCGCAAGACCGGAAAGGTGATGAAGATAGCCTGGACATTGGAAATGCAGACGATAATAGAAAAATATGGGGAAAATACATCCCGTTATCTTCTTCCTATATTGACAAGTCACGACGTGGATGCAAGGCTCTGTTACCGGAATGCTGGACACCGGATCAACCGGGCTCTCCGGAAGATCGGTATGCTTGTCGGGGCAGGGATGCCGCTTACTCTCTATGTTGCGCGCCATAGCTGGGCATCCGTGGCGCGTGCCAATGGTATTCCTGTGTCGGTCATAAGTGAGGGGCTCGGGCATGAGTCGGAATCCACCACCCGCATATATCTTGCCAATCTCGACAGCGCTGTGGTAGACCGTGCGAATGCCTTGGTCATCAATTCGGTCTGCTCATGATCCCTTATTTGTCGGATAAGGTGCTGTTATCCTTCCCTCCGCCTATCTTTGTGCAAAAAAACACAAATTTTATGTCTGAAATCTACAGTTATGCCTCAAGGGTATGGAGCGGGATGTCGGTATTCCGTTCAGAGCGTGCACGTTGCAAGAGATATGTGTATGGCGACCAGTGGGAGGATATCCTTACTCTCGGACAGCAGACCATGACAGAGCGTGAGTTTATCCGTCGTCAGGGTCAGGAACCGTTGAAAAACAATATTCTTCGCCGTATACTCAGGAATGTGGTGGGGCTTTATCGGTCACAGTATAAGGTCCCGGCTCTTTCGCGTGGGGAAAACGGACTCTGCGGTATGCGTCTTCGCGAAGCCAACCGTCGGAGACGCGAATGGTTTTATCAAAACCGCATGGAGGAGCTTTCTCCACGCCTTCTTGAGGAATTCCTGATATCCGGACTGGTAGCTGTCAAAGTCACTGACGGCAAGATACTGCCCGTCACTCCCGACAATTTCTTTTTTCATTCCGATGGATATGACCCTCTCGGCAGGGATGTCGACCTCATAGGCGAGGTGCATTATGTTGGTTTTGGCAGACTTCTGGAGCATTTCTGCCGAGACGATGCCTGTTTCAGGCGTCTGTCCGAGTTATACGGACATGGTGGGAGTGCCTCTGCCGCGTGTAAGGTGACGGAAATATGGTATAAGGACACCCGTGTGTTCGGCATCTTGCACGATGAGCGGAAAGCGAGTCTGAGTCTTGCGAGGATGGAAGATGTAATGCTGGAGACTGAGAAGAGTGCTCGCGATAGTGCACGGCGTACTGTGAAGGGAGTGGTGAGACACGAATGGCGCCGGATGTGGTTTGCGTCTGATGGCTCCCTGCTTGCGGAAAGCGACTCCGCCCCCATGCATCCCTACGTATTCAAGGCATATCCCTTTATCGACGGTGAGATTCATTCCTATATCAGCGATATAATCGACCAGCAGCGCTACGTCAACCGTCTCATCACACTCTATGATTTCATAATGAAGTCGAGTGCCAAAGGCGTCTTGCTGTTTCCCGATGAGTCGATACCATCCGGAATGGATCTTCAGGAAGTGGCTGAGGAATGGTCGCGGTTTAACGGTGTCATTCCATACCGCGCCCGTCCCGGAGTGCCGTTGCCGACACAGGTCAGTGGCAATGCGGCTAATATTGGCATCACCGATCTGCTGAAGATCGAGATGCAGATGCTTGAGGACATAAGCGGAGTCTCGCCTACATTGCAGGGAAAACTGGAGACCAATGCCACCAGCGGAACTCTGTTTGCCCGCCAGAACGAAGCGGCACAGACCTCGCTTCTCGACGTGATACGCTCATTTACCGACTTCCTGTCTTCTGTGGCGGATCTTACTCCCCGGCAATAAAGAAGGCGCCCCGGACCGGCAGGTTCGGGGCAGAATGGCTGATAGCGTTTTTTGAGTTGTGGTTGTAAGTTGTGTTATAAGGTTGAGTCTACTGGCAGTTTTTTCTTATGTATCCTTTATCCATGGCTTTCACGATAAGGTCAGCCACATTCACCGCGCCGAGCTTGGAGAAAAGAGACTTCCTGTGTGCCTCTATCGTATTGTCCGACACAAATAGGGCAGCCGCTATTTCCCGGGAGGTCTTTCCCCTCGCTATCTGGTTGAGCACCTCAAGTTCACGGGTCGTGGGATGAAGGGAGTCGTCTTCAGCTATCTTCAGTTGCTGCTCCACTCCTTCGCAATAGTAGTTTTTCCCTTGCAGTATCTCTGATATCGCCGTCACAAGCTCATTGGCGTTTCCCGACTTGTAGATGATGGCGTTCACATGGTGAGCGAGTAGCTTACGCAGTGTCCATATCTCATCGTGTACCGTACTTACGATTATGCGCGCCTTATGATTGCGTGTCCTGATTCTTTTTATCAGATCAAAACCGTCGATATCCGGCAATTCCAAATCAATTATATATAAATCAAATGATTTGTCGGCATCTATACTCGCTGTCAGTTCAGTGCCTGTGCCGAATATATTCACGTTCTCGGCACCATGATTCATCAGGACGGTTTTCATGCCTTCCCTTATTAGATCATGGTCATCGACAACGGCTATTTTCATTTGAGATATATCTGTTTTGTTTGCCATTTAACCATTGCATAAAAATATAATGCAAAGTTAAGGTTCCTTTTAATATATGTCAATTACGGTTTTCCGTAGTTTTAACATTTTTTTGCCATCTCTGTTTAAAGCGGTGCAAATCTCTTTCCGCTTCTTATTGACAAATACTTGATGTTTTGGGCAAGCGGAAGTTGAGTTATTAACGCTGGCAGACACGGATATGTTATGTTTGCGGATAAATAAAGTATTTTTTAAGCCAAGCTTGTCATTGATCTTTTGATTTCGTCCGAAAATACATGGTAATGCGAAAAATTATTGTTAATTTTGCACCGTATTTAGCCCTCTCTTAAAATCTTGTTATGGCGGAAAGACATCGTTATGCGGGCTTGACCGACCGGCAGGTCACGGAAAGCCGCGCTACCCATGGAGTCAACATACTGACTCCTGCAGCTAAAACACCTCTCTGGAAGCGTTTTCTTGAAAAGTTCAGGGATCCCCTGATCATAATCCTCATGATCGCGGGTGCGCTTTCCATAGGTATTTCTTGTTACGAATACTATGGTCTTGACAAGGGTCCGACTGTATTCTTTGAGCCGGTCGGCATATTCATTGCGATAATCCTTGCCACAGGGCTTGCGTTCTATTTCGAGCTGAAGGCTGACAAGGAATTTGCACTTCTCAATCAGGTGAATGACGACGAGCCTGTCCAGGTGATCCGTAATGCTAACGCCATGCAGATACCGAAGAAGGAGGTGGTTGTAGGCGATACCGTAATTCTCAACACCGGAGAGGAAGTTCCCGCCGACGGCGAGCTCCTTGAGGCTGTGTCGCTTAATATCGATGAGTCCACTCTTACCGGAGAGCCGATCTGCCATAAGACCACCGACCGCGTTCAATTTGACCCGGATGCCACTTTTCCCAGCAACCATGTGATGCGTGGCACAAAGATCATGGAGGGTCACGGCGTGATGCGTGTGCTTGCCGTGGGCGACAAGACAGAAAATGGGAAGGTGTTCGAGGCAGCCCAGATCGACGACAGCGTCAAGACCCCGCTTAATGAGCAGCTTGACGGACTCGGCGCTCTTATCACAAAGGCATCTTATGCCTTCGCATGCCTGATTGTATTGGGCAGGATTATAATGTATTTTGTCGTCAGCCCCTTCGAGTGGGTTGATTTCATCACCTATATTCTCCAGACCCTCATGATAGCGGTCACTCTTGTGGTGGTGGCTGTGCCGGAAGGTTTGCCTATGGCTGTCACGTTGTCGCTGGCATACTCGATGCGCCGCATGCTTAAGACAAATAATCTCGTGCGCAAGATGCATGCATGCGAGACCATGGGCGCTACTACGGTGATATGCACTGACAAGACCGGAACGCTCACGCAGAATCAGATGCAGATATATAAAACCGATTTCTTCGGCAATCCATCTGATCAGGTGCTTTTCGAGGGCATTGCTGTGAATTCCACTGCCCAGCTTGATCTTGCCGGTGAGAAACCGCAGGTTCTCGGCAATCCTACCGAAGGTGCTCTTCTTCTTTGGCTCGCCTCGCGTGGTGTGGACTATGCCGCCATGCGTGCCAAGGCATCCCGCATCGAGGAGATTCCGTTCACCACCGAACGCAAGTATATGGCTACGGTCGTCAAGTCGTCTACGGGAAAGAATATACTCTATGTGAAGGGGGCTCCCGAGATAGTGTTCGGGATGTGCCGTGACACAGCCGGTGTCACTAAGTCTGAGATCGATGCTCGGCTCCTCGAATATCAGAATATGGCGATGCGGACTCTCGGGTTCGCCTATCAGGAGATGACAGACGGCGAGATCACCGTGCACGACGGCAGATTGACGGCTGATCGGCTTACGTTTCTTGGCATAGTGGCGATTTCCGACCCTGTTCGTGCCGATGTGCCGGATGCGGTCCGCGAAGTGACCGATGCCGGTATCAAAGTCAAGATAGTCACCGGCGACACTCCCGGCACCGCCAAGGAAATAGGCAGGCAGGTCGGAATATGGGATGACACCGTGGATACCGACCGGAATATTATCACAGGCGTTGAATTTGAAGCTCTCTCAGATGAAGAACTGAAGGAGCGTGTTGGCGACCTTAAGATTATTGCCCGCGCACGCCCCATGGACAAGAAGCGGCTCGTGGAGACGCTGCAGGGCAATAATGAAGTGGTGGCTGTGACCGGTGACGGCACCAACGACGCGCCCGCCCTCAAGGCTGCCCATGTCGGACTCTCGATGGGAGACGGCACTTCTGTTGCAAAGGAGGCATCAGACATCACCATAGTCGACAACTCGTTCTCTTCAATCGGAAGGGCAGTGATGTGGGGCAGATCCCTTTATCAGAACATTCAGCGGTTTATCCTCTTCCAGATGACCGTAAATGTGGCTGCCTGCTTTATTGTGCTCGCAGGCGCGTTCATGGGTACAGAATCCCCTCTCACAGTCACACAGATGCTTTGGGTCAATCTTATTATGGACACCTTCGCCGCCATGGCTCTTGCATCCCTTCCTCCGTCGGCAAGCGTGATGAAAGATAAGCCACGTGCACGTGAGACATTCATCATCAATCGCCCGATGTGGCGTTCCATTATCGGGGTAGGGGGTGTTTTCTTCATTATACTGCTCGGTATACTCTATATCTTCGAGCACTATTCCGTAGGGTCAATGACTGAGATATTCTCATTTATTCCGCAGACTGGTGCTCCCGGCGTTGAAAGTCTCACGGAATATGAGCTTTCGATGTTCTTCACTATCTTTGTCTTTCTCCAGTTCTGGAACATGTTCAACGCCCGGGCTTTCCAGACGGGACGCAGCGCATTTCATTTCAAGGGAGCCTCAGGCTTTGTGGTGATCGCACTGGCGATCCTTATCGGACAGATAGCCATTGTATCCGTGGGAGGTGAATTTTTCAACGTCACGCCTCTCCGTCTTTCCGACTGGCTCATCATCATCGGCTCAACCTCGATTGTTCTCTGGATCGGTGAGATCCTTCGCCTCTTCAGACACTGAGCATGCAGCAGAGCTGCAAAGAGTCAAGAATGAAGAGTCAAGAGTCAAGAACCAAGAGTCAAGAACCAAGAGTCAAGAACCAAGAGTCAAGAACCAAGAGGCAATAAACAGGAGTAAAAAAGACGGGGCAAGAAAAAAGAGAA
>JAIDQZ010000077.1 GCA_029062005.1 Muribaculaceae bacterium
TTTAATATTCTATCCATATTTTGTATAAATATTTAATATTCAGTTTGTTTTTATTTTTTTGTTTTAACTTTATAAAATTGATAATTGAATATTTATGCAGTTTCACCAATTTTGGACGTTGATTTCTTTCGTTTCACCTTCCAGTCTTTATGATTCATCATCCATCTGTTTATGAGCGAGACTGACAAAATTGCAATTACCACCAACAAAACAATGCCGTCATATTCCGGATAAAGCGTTCGGCAAATCGGTATCAGCAGCGGCAGCGACATTAACACACATTGTAGCCTATACCAGAAACAGAGTCCGATGATTCTTGAAAGCTTCCAGCAGAGAAAGGTTGACGGCAAAGACGTGAATGCAAGCAATTCGATTATTTCCCCACATCTGACAGACATCGCTTTCTCCGACAGGCAGACGATCAACAATGCCAATGTGTAGAAAAACGGATACGTCCTGACAACGTTCTTAATTCCACGATATGTCCTAATTACTGCTTCTTTCGACATCACTGAGATTATTGAGGTATTTTATCACCGAGTCAATAGCAGAGACCATATGCGGGTCTTCCGTGGCTTCCCGGACTTCATCAAGCAGAGCAATCGCTTCTTCCGGATTCCTGCATTTGCGTGGCTGTCTCGGAGGATATTTGCGCTGCCGGTCCATTTCCTTCTGGGCGTATTCAATGGAGAGGCCTTTGTCGCGGAGCAGAAACATGATGTCGCGGCATGTGTCAATGTCCTTCTGCGTGTATCGACGGTGCCCGGATGGTGTCAGCTTTGGGTTTATCTGAGGGAAGATGCTGCTCCAGTAGCGGAGTGTCGGTTTTGAGATACCGAGCATATCACAGACCTCACGTGGAGAGTAGATGGATTTGGCCGTAGTCATAGAGGGAAATCTTTGATCAAATTTTCCAATTCTTCTTTGTCTCCATTTATTATTTCAAGCCCCATAACATCGTTTTTGCTTACTGCGTCTGATACCCATAGACGGACTTCTACGTCTTGCCGAACCCAATCCCAGTTTCGTGAGTTGTCATCAAAAGGTCCGTAACCCTCTACATTTTTCTGACGGTGTTTGCCGTATAGCTTATCAAGTTGGTCAATGAGAGAACTGACTTTGATTGAAGATAAGTCTTCTCCATGACCGCCTATCCGCATTAGATTTACGATCGCGATTGTGTCGTTTACTGTGCCGACAAAATATCCAGTCCAGTCTATCCCAAGATAATCAACGACATATTCTCCACATCCAAATATTGTAATATCCTTATCTCCAAATTTTACAGTTTTCTCTGTATCAATAATACGATCCTCTTCGAGTTTTGTTTTTATCTGCTGTGTATTGGATGTGGTGTTGAAGATCCACATGGGAACAACTTGTTCCGCATCGGAGTCTTCTGTGTTTTTATTGCCGCACTGTGTAGTCAAGAGGCAGATGGTCAGTATAAGGAAAAAATAATAACTAAGTTTTTTCATTGTGTTTCTTATTGCGTGTTATACAAATTCCGAATATCCTCCGCGCTGGAGAAATTCGTGTCCTTTTGCGGAAAGTCGCACTGTCTGTAATTTGTCGCTCTTTTCAATCGGCTCTATCATGCCGTCGGCTTGCAATATCAGCAGCGCAATGTTGAAGCCGATGTTGCTGACAGGATTTTCCCATCCGCTATCTTGCGCATGACATCCGTCAGGTTTCTGCATATCTCGCTGTAGCCTCCGATTGTCTTCATACAAATGATCTGACAAGCCCTACGACTTCCGCTACGCCGAGAATGGAATTATGGTCTATGTCGTAGTCATGGTAAGCCGGATTGAGGGAATGGAGGGTTATGGTGTCTTCGTTGACGCTCTCTATTACCTTTACGACCCAGCCTTCCTTTGTGTCGAGTACACAGATCTTGCCGATCGGAGGGTTGAGGCGATCTGAAAGCTTTCGACACATAAGCACGTCGTCGTCCTCGATGCGCGGCATCATGGAGTCGCCCTTTACATCTATGCTGAAGTCATAAGGCTTCAAGGGCACCGCCATAGCGCGGAACTCAGCCGACATCTTTCCTTCGGATATGCCGTCCATGAATCCGGCTGATGCTTTAGCATCGTAGTGTGGACGCATGTTTCGGTCAGGCTTTATCATATTGCCCTCTCCGGTCAGGAGCCAGTTTTCGTCAATGTAGTCTGAGTATGCGGATGCGAATTTACGCAAATTGCCTTCAGTAAGTCTGACATAATCCCCATTTCTCATGGCTGTAACATGAGGTCTCTGAAGACCGGATAATAAAGCGATTTCCTTATCCTTAATCGCTTGTCCCTTAGTATTCAGATAATCAATAGATTGCTTAAATCGTGCAAAGGCAGATTCTTTATCCATATGTTAAAAAATGTTTAATTGGTACAATTTTGTACCAAAATATTTGGTGGAACGAAAATGTTCCACTATCTTTGCACTGTCTTTAATAAAGAACCACAATTAAGACAATACAAAGGCGGGTCGCTCATTGGAGCAACTTTCACATAATCACAATGCAAAGATAACGATTCGCCTTTATTTATGCAAATTTTAAACAAGGATTTTAATAAAGAAATGGTGACACGCGAATCAATAAGGAATCTTCTCCCCGGTCAGAAGCTGACGATAGAATGCTCCGGTACGGCTGATCTGGACTCCACCTATCAGACCGCATGGCAGGTGCGCAAGGAACTGGGTCTGTCAAAGGACGTGATGCCAATATCGCGTCTCGGGTCGCAGAATATCGTGATAGTGGAGCACAGAAAGGATGCAGCCGATGGGAAAGCAATTTGAATACCATTCCGTCCACATTCCCAATGACACTGAATATCCAAATGTCAAGCTTGATGTATTCGGGAGAAAGGGTTGGGAAGCCTATGGAGTCGCACCTTACGATGGCGGAGTCATTTATTTCCTCAAACGCGAAGTTGATCATGAACCTTGTAACTGAATGCCCCAATATCTCTGACGGATGGAAAGGCGGAGTCGGCAAAGTAGCTGAAATCCTCGGACTGAGCCGGATCACCATCAGCAGAGCCGCCGACAAAGGAAGGCGCAACGGAGGGATTGACTGGATTCCCGGACGCAATGGGAGAAGGATGTTCACAGGCAAGGAAGTGAAACGCTTCTGGAGAAGTTATTAACGGCCCACCGTCCGCCGCAAGTGACGGAGCAAATGCTCCTATGGGAGATAAAAAATGAGATTAGATTATGAGAATCATAGTAGACACAGACACGAAAAGGCTAACCCAAGACGGCATCAGCATTCACCTTGAAGGAATGTCAATGAAAGTCATTCGCGAAATAGGTGACGATACCATAAAAAGCGTGATACACGAATCACTGCACCAAGCATTCCGGCTTGATGGATATAAGGATGAGACTGCAAAGGAAATGGCAAACGCTATTTGCTACGGAACTCAGCCGTCTCAATCATCTTCCGAAGGAGATTGCAGATTTTCGGTCCCTCCCGATCCAACGATCTGACAGCTTTTGTGTATTCCTCGTAAAGCGGCATGCAGTTGAACTCAAAAAGCAGAATTTGAGCATCAAGTAAGCAATCATAAAACGCTTCTTTTGAAGTATCTCCCAACACTATCAATGCCTGAAGGCTTGACATATCGCCAAAGGTCTCCAATCGAGATATAATCTCGTTTGCTCTTTCGATAAACTTATTCATGGATGTAATTTTGTATTCGCACTGCAAAGTTACAAAATCCCGATGAGATTTGAAAGTCTTTTTCGGGAACCATAAACAAGCACAATGACATAGCGGGTCTTGCACTATCGGCAGGGAGTTCCCCTGTATGCAAACGAGGTGCAAGTGAGGCACATGACTATGCAAGCCAAGACGAGAAATAGTTGGAGGTAACGCCTGACCGATAAACGAGGCGTGAGGTTTATATCGCATCAACCGAGAGCAGGAAAACATGATGCACAGTGATTAACCCTTTAACATTTAGTCCTTGTACCTGAACCGATGAGAAGGAAAGGTCGTAAAAAGCCGAGTACAGGTAAGGTCATTAACCAAGGACACAATAAGAAAGCCTTATAGGGTGGCAGTGAGCGCGTATGACGGCGCACCCGATATAAGGCAACCTGGCATAGCATCTACTAATTTTGCCATATATAAACGGAAGCCCCGTAGTTCAGATGGTCAGAATAGTCCGTATTCGGCAGGTTCTTCAGAAGGCTATACGGAAAGGTCGCGTGTTCGAGTCGCGCCGGGGCTGCTAATCAAAATTCAGAGATATGATAAATTTACTCAAAAGACACATCAGAAAGCGAATCGCATTGCGCCTCATACACGAAGGTACGGGCGCAATGAATCAGTGCGCAGAATATGTGTTCAACGCACCGATATGGCAGTGGGGATTAAGACTGAAAATCGTATTAAAGGCAGGCGTAATCCCCTCAGAATATTACGATAAAGTTTTACGCTTTATCAGAGGCGAGTTCCAAGAACCGCTCCATTGAAATTTTCACATTCTTGGTGAGTCTTCCATCATCGGTTTTGCCAAACACAAGAACAAGATAGTTAGTGTATTTTTCAACAAACATTACCTTGTCGATATTCACGAGGATGGGTTTTCCGCTTGTGTCGGGTAATTCTACAAACTTACTCATAATTTCATTAATTTAGTTTTCCACTTGCAAAGTTAATGAAAATCGGCGGAAACGCCAAGCCCGCGCGGACACACGAGAACCCTCGCGGGCACCCACATAACAGACAATTTTTCATATGCAATAAGGAACGTCGCGATGACGTGCCGAGAGGATATAGTATAATCTAAATGTGTGATGAATAACCCCGTAGGACAATCCGCGAGGACGTCCGGTGCAATAACAGCCTATACGGTCGTGATACATCGTGTCGGCACACAGCAAAAGAAATTGTGTTTTAATATGATTTTAAGGTCAGTTCCGGGCAGTCCGTGAGGATAGCCCGGTTTTCACAAGCAAGCGAAGCCTACGATTCGGAGCCGTAGGGGATGCCGATAGCCACAAGGCTGATAAGAGTACCAATCGGTAACCTGCCAGCGCATGAGGGTTCGACTCCCTCCGCTTGCACCACACAAATCTATCTTCAAAAGCCCCTGCCGAGTGGAATCGGTCTCCGCAAGGGGATAAGACAGCGGGAATAAGGAATGTCGGACGCACGGACGTTTCATGATGTCTGGGTTGTTCTTTTGCCCACGTCCACTGCCGTTGAATACCGCAATGAAAGGGGCTTTTCTTTTTACAACCATCAAATCAATTATCATATGGAGAAATTCATCAGAAAATGCGTGATAGGCGCAATAATCGCCCTTGCGCTCTTGATGTTGGGTGATATTCCGCCGGAGTCGTTATCGCTCACAATGTGCGCGATCAGACTCATCATCTTCAAGACGCTCGGAATCCTTGCTTTCGGACTCGCAGTACAAATCAACAAGGGATGGAGGGTGTATGGCTACAAGGAGTGACTACATAGAGAGCCTTGACATTCCCGAGTTTGACAAACGGCTTCTATATCAGTTCGAGGATATGATGTGGGAGGACATCCACCCCGAGCGGTGTGTGAGCGAGAGAGGACGCAGGGAAGCCATCGACATCATGCACCGGAACTACAGACGCGCGGAATATGCGTGCGGAATAGACTGAAACATCAACCATTAAACATCAATCAATATGGAAAGAAAAGCAAAATTCACCTTCGGCGACAAGGTGTACGTAATCAAGGACAGCAAGGTAAAGGAGTTAGAGGTCAAGAGCATAGTCCTCGGCAAGGATGAGATCCGCTATTCGGGCGACGAGTCTGGTCTCTTTTTCATCGAGTCCTACCACGAAGACCAGTGCTTCGCCAGCCGCGAGGAACTCTGCAACTACATACTCGGCAAGGAATGAACGACATTATTTACGGACTCAGTAATGAGGACTATCACAACGGCGAGGACTACCGCGACTACATCAGTTCAACGAGCCTTAAGCATTACCTGAAATCGCCCCGTTACTTCAAGTTCATGCAGGACAATCCGCAACCACAGACGGAGGCGCAGAGGTTCGGGTCGCTGTTTCATCTTGCCATGCAACTCTATCAGCAACATGGCACAAATGAAGCGTTCTGGGATTCGGTGGCTATATTTCAACCGCCAAAGAATCCTAAGACCGATCAGCCTTATGGCGTGACTGCAAAAGCGTATGCCGAGGCGTATACCAAGTTTCTTGATGACAATCAAGGCAAAGAGATTGCCACTCTTGCCGAAGTTCAGCAGATAGATGATATGGTCGGTGCGCTTACAAGGCTGGAGATAGGTGGCGTGACGGCAAAGCGCATCCGCAGATTCCTTAAGCAAGCGACCGCCGTAGAGGTCTCATACTTCTACGTGACTGAGGACGGGATCAAGTTGAAGATCCGTCCCGATCTGCTGACACGCGGCAGATTACTGATAGACTGGAAGACATGTGCGCTCGATACTCTTGACGAGGACAGCATAGCGAGACAGATAATCAAATACCGCTACGGCATAAGCATGAGCATGTATCAGTATGTGCTTCACAAAATCACAGGCAAGCGGTACAGGCCGATTCTTGTATTCGTGACGAAATCCGCGCCATACGATGCGATTGTGGTTGACATTTCCGAATGGTGCTATGGCTATGACAAGGATTTGGATATGGTGACAATGGGAGTTGGAGCGGTTGAGTTCAAGCGTCTCTTGGACCTCCATACCAAATGCACTAAAGAAAACAAGTGGCCGGGCGCGGAAAGCAATCTGCCCGAGGGCGATGCGGTGATGACGCTCAAAGTTCCCGTATGGTTTGACCGCAAGACATTCACAGAATAAATCAAACAACTATGGAAGAAGAAAAGAACGATTCCGGCACACCTCCCGAGGTAATGCCGTGGCAGACCGGAAGCCCGAGACAGAGACTTCACGCGGCGTTGGTGTATATCCAATCAAACCTCAACGCCCCGAAAGATCTTGAAAATAAGTTCGGAGGATATAAGTACCGATCGTGCGAGTCAATCCTTAAGGCAGTCAAGCCGTTGCTTAAGGAGACCGACACGACGCTTGTGATGCGAGACAACATCTGCATGATAGGTGATAGAATCTACGTGAAGGCAGATGCTATATTCTCCAATGGCGACGATGAAATAATCACCTGCGGATTCGCACGTGAGGAAATTGCGAAGAAAGGAATGGACGGAGCGCAGTTGACGGGCGCGACATCTTCCTACGCCCGAAAGTATGCGCTCAACGCGCTCTTTGCGATTGACGATTCAAAGGACTCCGATCAGACCAATAAGCACCGGACGGACGATGCAAGTGTGATTGCAGACGCTCTTGCTGAGATATATGCTTCCACAACAGTGGAGCAGGTCAAGTCGGTTTACAACAAATACCGATCACTTGATCCAAAACTTTGCGGCAAGCAAGGTAAGATCTACAAAGCCGTGATTGCAAGGGGCGAAGAGTTGAAGAAGATCGGAGGATAGAGTTAAATAGTACTTGATCGTTTCATGGTATAGATTTATTAAGTTAGTTTCGACCGCCCCGTCCGCGAGGATAGGGCGGTAATTTTTAAAAACGATGAAAAAAATGAATACCCCCCCATAAGATGAGCACATTCCTTCCGATGAACGGAGCGGGCGGTCTCGTTCCCTCGCAGATACCACGGAGCAGACCGGTTAAAGAAGAGGAGGCCGTCGGCTACAAAGTCTTCGGCGGATGGATCCTGCGCATCGACCTGCTGACCTGCCTGGCGTGGGACTATATAGAGACCGTGATTGACCTCTGCATCCGGATGCGCATTAAGGAGACCAAGCCCCTCATACGCAGAATAAGGGAACTGAAACGGATATTCGAGCAGGACCGCAGTTACCAAGGAGGCGTGAGCGATCAGTCGCGCAAGGACGAGAGACAGAACGCCGAGGAGTTTGAGGATCAGTTCGACCAAGACTTCCGGCGCCTTTTCAACGGCCTGGAGTTCGAGACGAAGAAGATCGGACTTGAAAAGGACTACGAGACGCTGGCTATCGCCACTCAGCAGGCCATGACGATACTTGACGCGACAAAGATTTTCCTTAAGGATTGCGACAAGGAGGTGAGGAAGCTCGGATACAAGTGCGATGACTTCCACATGGCGCCCGAGGGTTTTCTTCCGCTTTTCGGACTCGTCCCGCAGTTCGCTGGCGATTGCTACATACAGCACATCGAAGCACGGAGACTGACGGCTGAAATCCTCGTGAAGCGAGTGAAAGGAATTGAATTTACAGAGATAGATGATGAGCAAAGAGGAACTTGAACAGACAACGCCGCTGGAGGAACACCTCGCGGCAGTGATAGCTGACGTGATAAAGGACAAGGAGGAGCGGAAGATTGCCCCTGTGGTCGCTGATATGCAGGAGATAATGGCAAGGGTCAACAAGGACGTGAAGGACGCGCTCAACAACATGGTGCGGTCCGGTCTGCTGACTTTCCACCGCACGCTCAACTCCACCACGTTTGAGTTCACGCCACCGAAATAGAGATGAAGAAGATAAGAGTATTTGAAGCTTTCGCGGGCTACGGCTCACAAGCAATCGCCGCCAAGCGTCTGCAACGCGACTTCCCCGATGATGTGGCGTTTGAGTTTGTCGGCACTTCCGAGATTGAGCCGACCGCGATAAAGGCATACGCTGCTATCCACGGAGATACGCCCAACTACGGAGATATATCAAAGATAGATTGGACGAAGGTGCCGGACTTCGATCTGTTCACGTATAGTTTTCCGTGTCAAGATATAAGCAACGCCGGAAAGCAATCGGGATTCTCCGAGGGTAGTGAGACACGTTCTTCGCTCTTATGGGAGTGCGAGAAAGCAATACGCGACAAGCGGCCGAAGTATCTGCTTATGGAGAATGTCAAGGCTCTTGTGCAGAAGAAATTCCTTCCCGACTTTGAGCGGTGGGTTAGGTTGCTTGAGGGTTATAGCTACGCCAACTTTCACACGGTGCTTAACGCGAAGGACTTCGGTGTGGCGCAGAACCGGGAGCGTGTCTTTATGGTCTCTATTCTCCGCACAGAGTCCGACCTCAATCCGACCTACAACTTTCCACAAGGCTTCCCTCTCGACAAATGCGTTGAGGATTACATGGTGGACGCTGAGACGATCGACGAGAGTTATTTCATAGACCAAGAGCGCGTGACAAACAAAGTTTTGTCGGATATTCTCGACCAACCCAACGTCCGCGTTGAAATGGAGAAACTTTATCATGAAGAATGGGAAGAACGTCTCACAAGTGGCAATTAATCTCCAATCGGGGGGGCGATAGCGATAACCTGCAACTTAGCAAAAGCTGGTCCCGTAAATGTGTTGCCACCCAAGACAACCCGACATAAAACCGCTTTTCTTGTGATAGATGCAAATCCCGATAAACCTCATTGACGGCTTATGCCCCACGCTACAATCCTCCGCGTTTGCAAAGGCGAGAATCTCATATTTCTTAGGTCAAGGAAAGATTTGGAATTATCCTGCAATAATTGTGATAGATGAGACAGATAGCAATAAACCTCTATGACGGATGTTGCGGCACTTTACACGCCAACCCCGGTGTGCATTGCCCCTACAACATCATAGATACCCCCCCCCGGTTCAGACAGACGGCATTTATAGTGATTGAAGATGGACAAAGTAATTCAGATAGCAAGCCTGAACAAAGCAAAGAGTTTTAGTAATCCTCAATGCGGTAGAGTTTATTTTGCTAAAGGAATTTCCCCAACGCTAAACACTTGTGGGGGGCGATAGAGAGCCGAAGTTTTTAGTGATATGCAATCCAAATCAATAAAACGCTACGTCCTCGGACGGACAAACCACGGTGAGGGTTACGGAACTTCAAACTTCCATGTCAATCCTTACTTCAATACGGTTACGGCAATGCAAATGAGCAATAGGTAGACTCTTATAGTTGAAGTTGAACCGAGTTTATATTCAAAAATCTTATGCGTAGCATCAAGAGGCAGAGGCGATAATAACGCACAACACTTTGAAGCAAGGACAGACGGATGCACAAATACGATAACAAGTGTGACAAAGGATAATTTGATTATGACAACAACAGGAGATAAGCCACCATTGGCATATCACCCCAACCCCACGAAAGAGGATCTGCTTGAATACTTCGGGCAAAGAATCCGGGTACGCAAAATGACGCCGAGAGAAGCATTGAGGCTTATGGATGTCGAAGATAGCGACATTGACAAGATAGAGAACGCCACTGAAACGGTCACGCTCAAAAACGGTGTAACCAAGACGAAGAAGGCGATCAGCAAGACTGCCATGTATAAGTTGTCAGGGAACAGCATCGTAGTTTCGTGCCTCTACCACATCTTCAGGACGCTGTTTATTCCAAATCAACCGGAGAACAAGAAGAGTGAGCGACACATCAAGGAATACACAATATTCGACTACCTATGACAGATACAGACAACAACATTCAGCCGTGGGACACCCTCCGAATCACCACCGCAGGAGGGATGAGGGTCGTGGTGCTCCACGTCTACGATAGCGGCAACATCAAGGTCAGATGCCCGAGCGGACACATCATCGTGGTAACTCCCGACAAGGTGGGTGTCAACTACGGCTATGTGCCATCGGAGTATGACGGAGTATTGGGATTATTGATAAAGCAGTGATTATGAGCAAGGTATCAATCAACAACCTGGCGAAGTACGCGAAGGATATGGATGCGAGACCGCTTCCCTCCGATATGTTTGAGGTCAAGATAACGCGCTCCCAACTGCAATGGCTTCGGAAGTTGGTTGCAGTGCAAGTCAAGACCGAGAGGGCGCAACTTGACTACTACATAAAGCGTGACGCAGCTAAGCATCCAGAGCGCAAGACCATAGACCGCTTCCGAGAGAGGTTGGGGAACGCGAAAGGTGCTCAAGATGCGCTTGACAAAGCAAGGAGGATTGAGCAATGACAACCTTCAACGGCTACGAGTACAACGACTGCGGAGTTTGCGTGAATCCCGAAATAGCCTATGATTGGAGTGATGGAAACGATGCATATTTCATATTCAAGGTCTCCGAAACTCCGAATGGGTGGGTTTGCGGATATAGATGGGGATTTGATTGCTTGAGTGGTGGCGGACCTTGCGCTTTGGATAAGCCTAATCTATTTCCCTCGCGCTCGAAAGCAATAATGGCGTGTGCCAAAGGAATCAAAACCTCCCTCAGTTTCCTAAAGGCAAAGAATCTCAAGATGGAAGCGGAACTCGACCGCATAATCGCGGAGGAATCGGGGAAGAAACCCCACTTGAAGCAGTATTCGATATTTGATTATTTAAACGATTAAAAATTAAGACAAATGAGTTTATGGTTTGAGGTAGCCGTCCGCTTCGACAAGATGCAGGAGAACGGCTTAGTAAGGAAAACGACAGAG
>JAIDQZ010000078.1 GCA_029062005.1 Muribaculaceae bacterium
CAACAACACCAACACCCCCAAAACAATGGAAATATATATAAAGAATCAAGAACGATATGTAGCGGTCCCGGGCGGATGCTCTCCCCTGCAGCTGCTTGACGGCGGCGAGGTGTCGCTGCCTTTCCGTCCGATATGCTGCCGGGTGAACAACAAGACCGAAGACCTTCGCTTCCCTATCTACTCCCCGAAGCAGGTGGAATACCTTTCCGATCTTTCCGAAACGGGGCGACGTGTCTACGTGCGCGCCCTCTGCTTCATGCTGTATAAGGCAGTGAGCGAGATGTTCCCTACGGCGCAGCTGCGCATAGAGCATAGCATCTTCAGGGGCTATTTCTGCCGCATATTCACACAATGCGGCGATTCGCAGGTGCCAATCGCCGTGAGTCCGGATCAAATCAGGGCACTTCACGCACGCATGCAGGAAATCGCAGATGCCGATATCCCGTTTGAGCGACATGAACGCCTCACATCCGACATCCTCCCGCAACTCCGCGAACAGCACCTTTTCAGTAAAGTGCTGCTGTTTGAGACCACTTCCCAACTATATACCACATATTATACCCTCGACGGACTTGCCGACAGCTACTACGGCGCCCTGCCGCCGAGCACAGGTTATGCACCTGTATCCGCACTACATCCATATGCCGACGGCTTCATTCTGATGGGTCGCGATCCGCAGCAGTCCGGACGTGCGCAGACACCGGAGAGGCAGACCAAGATGTTCAAGGCGTTTACGGACTATATGCACTTCAACGAAGTGATCAAAGTGCGTAATGTTGGAGAACTCAACATGTCGGTAAGGGAAAGGAAAGTACGCGAACTCATCAACGTGGCTGAAGCCATGCATGAGCGCCAGATAGGACGCATAGCCGATGAGATAGTGGCACGCGGAGCCAAGATAGTGCTTCTCGCGGGACCTTCCTCTTCAGGCAAGACCACTACGTGCAAGCGGCTTGCCGTGCAGCTGATGACATCGCTTGTCACACCTAAGATGATATCACTCGACGACTACTTCGTAGACCGGGAAAAGACACCCCGAGATGAGACCGGCGACTATGACTATGAAAGCCTCTATGCCCTCGACCTTGAGCGACTCAACTCCGACCTCTCCCGCCTGCTTGCAGGCGAGACAGTCAACCTCCCCACATACAGTTTTGAGTTCGGTCGGCGAATCGAGAAGGAAAAACCGCTGAAGATGGAACCTTCAGACGTGCTCATCATAGAGGGGATACACGGGCTGAATCCGGAACTTATATCCTCGGTCGGGGCATCATCAATATTCAAGGTGTATGTATCCGCCCTCACCACCCTCGCCATTGACGACCACAACTGGATATCACCAAACGACAACCGCCTTCTGCGCCGCATAGTGCGTGACTACCGTTACCGACATACTTCGGCGCTCGACACCATCAGGCGCTGGCCGTCGGTGCGCCGTGGAGAAGAAAAATGGATATTTCCGTTTCAGGAGAACGCTGACGCCACGTTCAACTCATCGCTCATCTTCGAACTGGGCGTGATGAAGGAGTATGCGGAGCCTATACTGCGCCAGGTGCCTCACAACGTGGAGCAATACAGCAACGCCTACCGGCTGCTGAAATTCCTTGAATATTTCGATCCTATTCCGGCAGACCAGATACCGCCGACTTCGCTGCTCCGCGAATTCCTCGGTGGATCCTCGTTCCACTATTGACCATTACAAAATGCTGAAATAAAGGCGGCTCCGTTCCCGGAGCCGCCTTTATTTCAGTTTATAGGATATAGATTTTTCATTCGTTCGGAATAAACGCACTGTAGCCATAGGAGAAGACACCTTCCGACATATACCATGCGAGGCATACATCCACATATCCGTCTTCATATAGGAAGTTGGCATAGCCTGTATCACTTGTGACGAATGACTCGTCTTCCTGCCAGTAACCGACATCAAATACAGAAACCCGACCATAAGCGCCCATTACCCATGGAGTATCCTGAGACTTGACCCTGAAGAGGGTATATTTTACTCCATCATCTACTCCGGTGACATTCAGCAGATCAAGTTTCAATGAATATCCTTCACCGAATGCATTCTTTATGCGGTATAATTTTGAATTTGAAGTGCAGACTTCAAGTGCAGCTTCTGTAGATTCGATAGGAATATTTTTATTTTGAAGGTAGAATGTGCCTTCCTTTATTGTATTCCAGTCAAGGCCTAAGAATGAGACACGGTTTCCGAGTGAAGATCCGTTGGCTACTGCAGCTATGGTATATTCTCCGTGCAGATCGGTGAGTGTTATGTCGGCAAAGCTGTTTCCTTCGAGATCATCCACTTTCACTCCTTCAGACTCCACCTTGTCTACAAGAGCTTTTTCTCCGCCGTTATTGAGTGTGGCGGTGATGTCGGCTGTCGGAAGAGCGAGATACTTCACGGATGTCACCTTGCTGTTGGTGACAAGGCGCACTGTCACATCGTTGTCCGGATTGAAGCCTGCTTCCGTTGGGGCATATGCGTAGACTGTCACTACCGGATTTGGATCGGAACCAGGTTCAGTTCCTTCATCCGCGCTGCACGCCCACATCATCGGGGCGGCAGCGAGAATCATCATATATTTTAATGCTTTCATATTTATATTCTGTTGTTAGGATTTACCAAGTGTATTCAGGTGAATTGCCTCCTGTTGGCGGCTGGGGAGCCGGATTGTTGACAACAGCCGCGTTGTAGTTGGTCTCGGTCTGCACGATACAGAGGTTCATCCAGTTGGGATATTGCTCCATATTCCAGCGGTAGCCGTCGATGTGGTTTGAGCCGGGATAGCTGCGGATGATACCCTTTTCAAGACGCTTGATGTCGAACGTAGCGAGACCTTCGCCCCAGAACTCTATGCGGCGCTGCCACCATACCTCGTTCTGGAATGCCGGAGTCGAAGTATTGTAGTATGACTCGTTGTGCTTGCCGTATACGTATTGCGGGTCGCGGGTCTTTGCAAATGCCTCAAGCAGGGCTTTGCCGCGTCCTTCATCCTGCATTCCGGCAGCCTCTGCCTCGATAAGCTTCATTTCCTCCACACGCATGATTGGCACGTCAACACACCAGCCTACATACTGGGGATCGGAATGGTTGCCTCCTTTCGAGCGGAATTTCAGTGAAAGACCGCCAAACTGACCGTTGGCGAGACCTGTACCGAAAAGGTATTGAGGCACGTCAGAGTATTCTGCGAGAGCTGCCAGAACTTCTTCCTCGCTCTCCATCTCGTCGATTGCGAAGTCGAGGAAGCATTTCTTGCGGCAGTCGGTAGCAGGCACTGTCTCATAGAGGTGACGGTCCATTATCATACTGGCGCCATATGTGTTATAGTAACCGAGACCGGTATCATCCGACGGGAATTCGCAGATCATCCATGTGCCCCAGCTGTTGTCACCGTCATTGTAGGTCTGACAGGGATCCGTGGGCTTGATCTGGATGGCAAACATCCATGAATTTCCCCAGTTGGAGTTATTGAAGCCGTTGTTACGGTCGGTATACTGCTCGGCTGTGAGCACTTCATAACCCTCGGCGGCAAGTTTTGCGTATTTCTCTGCGTTTTCCCAGTCGCCCATGATGAGATAAGCGCGCGCCTTGAGTCCGTAGACCACTGAAAGGTCCGGTGTATATTTATCGGTTCTCTGATAATCGGCAATAAATTCCTCTGCCTGATCCAGACTTGAAATTATGAAGTCATACATCTCTTCGTTGGTGGCACGTGGATTATTGGAGGCCAGTGAGGCGTCTGTTTTTTCCGTGATGATAGGCACTGTGATGGCATCCTTGTCGGTGCGGTAGGTCTTGGGAGCGTACATCTGGGCGAGATCCAGATAATACAGTGACCTCATCGCCAGAGCTATGCCGGCTCCGGCTTTCTTGCTGTCGTCCGGATCATCGCCAGCCATGCCGATTACGGTGTTGCAGGCACGTATCTGGGCATAGTAGAATGCCCACGGATACTGTGCATTGAGGTAGCCTGCACCGAGGGTGGCATCACCCTGATACCATGATGAAAACCAGTTGTGACTTCCGCCATATGCCACGAGATCGTTGCCCATTACGTCGCGTTCGATATAGAATGACGGGTAGCCGAAGTCATTGGCATATTGACGTGAGTCGACAAACTGACCGCTGTTGTTGTCGATGATACCGGACACGAAGTTGTCGTAAGCTCCGGGTGCATCTGCTGTCTGGTCTTTAGTGATGTAGCCGTTTTGCTGAGCCGAAAACTCCTCAATGCAGGAGGTGGGAAGGATGGTCAGCGCCACACCTGT
The DNA here is from genome assembly GCA_029062005.1 of Muribaculaceae bacterium. Lineage (GTDB taxonomy): Bacteria > Bacteroidota > Bacteroidia > Bacteroidales > Muribaculaceae > Lepagella. Next base: position 4,279 of record JAIDQZ010000078.1, read on the forward strand.
CATATATAATGATATTTTATTCATTTTCTTATTCAGTTTTAATGATATGGTGTTCACAAACATCAGAAGGTGATCTCTACGCCACCGGATACGCTGCGCATTGGGGAGTATGCTCCAAGCGAAGTGTTTCCGTCGAATGAATAGCGTGGGTCAAGACCCTTGCGGGCAGACCAGAAACAGAGGTTTTCTCCGGCGCAGTAGATGCGAAGTTTTGAGATCTCATTGCAGAATCTCGGAACTGTGAATCCTACTACAAAAGACTGGAAATTGAAGTAGCCTGCGTTTGTAAGGAATCTGTCGCATTCCATATAGCCCATATTGTCGCCGATCTGCCAGCGGGGAAGATTGGAGCCGGTGTTGTAGGGACTCCATTCCTTGATATAGTCCTTATGGATATTGGTAGCAGGTGTGGTCGTAAGGTCTTCATTCGGTGCCATCAAGGCGCGGTAACGGCTGTCCATAACCTTGCCGCCAATCTGGTAGTCGAAGTTAAGGGTGAAGTCAAACCATTTCAGGCGTGCGGAGGTGCTGATGCCGCCGTATGCTTTCGGAAGTATGGAGCCTACTGTGTAGCGAGATGCCTGGGTGGTCTGGGTAGTAACGTAGTCCATTGACTTTATTTTGCCCGGCTTTGAAATGCTCATCGCTCCGGTAGACTGAATCAGATCGGGATCGTAGTAATAGAGTGCCTCACCCTTATCGTTGAGGCCGGCGAATGCATATGTCATGTAGTTATACATTTCCCCTCCGACTTCAAACCAGTGAAGATTTTCATAGAAACCGCCGTCATTCCTGGTCTTCGATTCAGGAAGCGAGAGGATTTTTGTCTTATTAGTGGAGATGTTTGCAGTAATCGACCATTCGAAGTCTTTTGTCTGCACCGGAATGCCGGTAAGCGAGAGCTCGACACCTCTGTTGCGGATCGTACCCATGTTGCCCCAGTATCCGCGGATACCGTTGGATTCGGGAATCGACATCCAGAAGAGAAGGTCGCTGGTGTTCTTGTTGTAGAAGTCGATATTGCCGACAAGACGGTTTTTGAAGAATCCGAATTCAAGACCTACGTTGAGGTTGGTGGTTGTCTCCCATGTGATATCCTCGTTGCCGAGACCTGTGAATACAGGCGACATGGTTGTAGATGTGCTGGGCACGAGCTGATAAGTGTCTACATAGTTGAAGTTGCTGATGCCGTCGTTGCCCTGCTGTCCGATACTGAATTTCAGCTTCAGATAGTCAAGCCAGCCTGTAGTGTCTTCCATGAATTTCTCCTTGGAGATCATCCAGGCAGCACCCACGCTCCAGAAGTCGCCCCAGCGGTGGTTTTTCGCAAAGCGTGAAGAGGCGTCGCGGCGGTAGGATGCCGATGCGTAGTATTTTTCACGGAAATTATACTGTGCGCTTCCGAACCATCCTTCCACATTGTACTGGGTTTTGTAGGAAGTATTTGCCATGAAATTGTGGTTGGAGAAGGCAAAGAGCTCAAGGATGTCGGGAGAGAAACCGCCTTCAGCATATCCCTGAAGGGCGTTGTTGTCAAGACGGTAGTATTCGTGACCCGCGAGCACGTTGAGATAGTGGTCGCCGAAGTATTTGTAGAATGTAAGGGTCTGTGAGTTGTTGGTCCTTACCGCGTTTGTATTTGACTTGGTAAGTTTTCCGTTTACGCTTGTATTAAGAGTGTTGTCGGCACTTCCGTAGTAGGTGTACTGATTGAGGCCCCAGTTCACGTTGCTGAGGATATCGAGCTTCAGATAGTCGGTGAAGTCGAAGGTGGCGGTCAATGTGGCGTTGAGGGCATTGCGTACTGTCTCCGCCTTGTCGAGAGCCTGCGCTCCGATCGCGTTGCCGGGAGCAGCGAAAGGACGGTCACCGTTTACGTATGTAAATTTACCGAAGTCATATACCGGATTTCCATTGGCATCAGTCATGATATACGGAATTCCGTTCCTGCCGTCTACGATATCGTAGGTACGCACATACATAGGGAAGATAGGAGCTGCCATAGAGGTAAAGTAAAGCACATTGCCTGCTCCATACGCCTTGTTGTCAATGTCGGAGTTTCCTGTGGTCTTGGAGTGGGTGTATGACACGCGGGCACCTACCTTGAGCCATTTCTTCACCTGATAGTCGGTGCGGATCTGTGCTGTGAGTCGGTCATAGTTTGAAGGCTTCAGGATACCTTCCTCACCGAGGTAGCTGAGGCTGGCATAGAAGCTTGACTTGTCATTGCCGCCGTTCATGCTGAGGTTGTATTCCTGGCGGAATCCTGTCTGATATGCGATATCATTGAAGTTATCCGGGATGAGATAGCGGTTCTCTCCGTTCAGCTTGTAGTAGCGTCCGAGAGTGGCGTTCGGATTGAGCTTGCCGTCCATGCCGATGAGGTTTTCCCCTTCGGGCAGTGTGTAGGGATTGTACATGAGCATGCTGAGCAAAGTTTCGTTTGACTTTGCATTGGCAGCTGCAGGCGACATACCCTGATTGAAGAAGTTGTAGTTGTAGATCTGAGAATAGAATGCCTCGAAGTATTCTCCCGGATCTGTGATCACGTCATAATCCTGCACGGCACGTGTGTTGGCGCCCCACTTGGCATTGACTTTGATTTCCGCCTCTTTGTTGGCTCCTTTCTTAGTGGTGATGATGATCACGCCTGCCGCGCCGCGGGCACCGTAAAGGGCTGCAGATGCAGCATCCTTGAGTACCGAGATCGATGCGATGTCATCCTGCGAGAGATTACTGAGGCTCTCCGGATAGGGAGCACCGTCGACAATCACGAGAGGAGATGTGGAGGTATAAACTGAAGAAATACCGCGTATGGTTATGTCGCCGTTACCTGCACCCGGAGCACCTGTAGTGCTGCGGAGCTGGAGTCCCGGCACGCTACCTACGAGAGCGTCAGTCACGTTGGCTGTTGTCTTTGTCTTGAGGTCGTCAGCGTTGACCACAGATGCGGCGCCGGTGAATGCCTCCTTTGTAGTGGTACCGAATGCCACCACCACGAGGTCGTCGAGATTTGTAGCGGTTGCAGAAAGTTTGACTGTCATTCTGTCTGAAAGGACTGCAGTGACAGGTTTGAATCCCACATAGGAGAATTCCGCCTGGTTTACGTACTCAGGCACTGTGATGGTGAAGTTGCCGTCGAGGTCTGTGGCGGTTCCCTGACCTCCACCGATGGGCATTACAGTTGCTCCGATAAGCGGTTCACTGGTTTCCGCATCCAATACGGTGCCGTGATATGTCACATTCTGGGCGTAGAGGCTCCAGCTGCACATCATCAGCGTCACCAAAATTAGAAACAATTTTCTCATACTGTTATTATTTGATTGAATTAGTAGATTTTTCACCTGAATAATGACCGGAAATACACCGGAATTTTCCTAAAACAATATGGTT
>JAIDQZ010000079.1 GCA_029062005.1 Muribaculaceae bacterium
CAAGGCTATTCGTCGGCAGCGTCAGATGCGTATTAGAGACACGACATTTACCAGTCTATCAGCCGGAAGTCTTAGCCTCATTATCCGGCAGGAAAAGAATCTTTATAATATTCTCAGAGAGTTACGCAACGATGCAGACGCTGCTTTCAACCGCATCGTTGATACAGTGATGCTTCGTATGCGTCGCAGCGATGACTCCTTATACCGCGAGTATAACCAGAACGAAGGCTTCCAAGGCAACTTCCGCAATCTCCTCCGTCAAATCATCGATGACCAGGACTACCGTGAAGTCGTAGATAATTTTCCCACCGAATCATAAATTTTTACAGAAGAGTACAAGTATGGCATGGATAAATAGTCATCTTGAAGATTTCGTCAAGAGCACATTCCCCAATAGAACGACACGGGCTTCATACGAGCCGTATTCTCGTCAGTGGAATAGATATATACAATTGGCCACTTCATTGGCTGACGACATGGACATTCATTATGAACTTTACCGCGACCATGTCGAACTTCATCTGGAAGGAAAATACAAAATGTCGGAATATAAAGACTTTTGTAAAGCACTCAGATTAAAAACTCTGAGGAACCCGATGATTGAATGGAAGAAGTGGCAAGGAATCCCTAACCATAGTTGCACACTTTTAAAACATACCGGAGACTGGGGAGAGGTAAGAGACGCGTTTAATCTTATAATAGATATCTTTGACGATCTTATTGCAGATTGTGCAAAGCAGCAAGGGAAAACCCGACTTGAGAATGCTTCTTTCAAACATCGTCTGGAGTTTCACGAGACAACTCTTGCTGAGGAAGATGTATGTTTGGATATATGTCGTCTTGGTACTGTATTCGCTCAAAACATTGTGATACCCGATTATCAACGGAACTATTGCTGGGGAAAAAAAGAAGTTAAGTCATTGTGGAAGACCTTAAATGAAATGGTAACAGGGAAAGAATATCACCTTGGAATAATCATTCTCCACAAGACAGCTGAAGGTGAATACTGCGTGATAGATGGACAACAACGATTAGTTACATTAACATTAATTTGCAAATCGCTGGGGTATTCAGGCTCGCTTCCACTATTAAGTCAGACTTTCCACTCAAAGGAGTCTAAAGAACAAATCGGACGTAATTTACATCTGATAAATAAACTCATAAAAGAAAGCAAGGATTCAAACCTCTTAAACAAAATAATAAACAATCTCAGACTTTCGGTTTTGATTTTGAGAGAAGGTAAACTTGAATTAGCATATACATTCTTCTCAAATGTAAATTCTAAAGGAGTACTACTTTCGGATTTAGACTTATTGAAGGCTCACCATTTAAGATTTTTAGAAAACGAAGAACAAACTGAGTGGATTGCAGAAAAATGGAATAAGATTCTGCTTAATGACTATGAGGGGCTTGAAGAAACACTTTCGATACATCTGCTAAGACTGAGAGCATGGCTTAGGCATAAACAACCAAATTGGGGCGCTCCGCATCCTACTTTGGATGAATACAGTGCTGCGCCCGAAATTGGGTCTATTCACACATCTTATCTTCAGGCAGCCCCTTACTCAAAAATTTCAGGAGGAGAATATTTTTTCACTTATGCCTCCCGGTACCTCGATGAGTATAAGTCTTTCCTTGAAACGCCTGAAATATCAGGCTTGCTTGGAACACTAAAAGGTGAGACTCACGGCAGATATAGTTCAGTGATAGTTTCTTTGACCTTCGCGTACTATCTAAAATTTGGTAAAGAATTTCTGACTGAAGCAATGTTTGCCATAATAGGCAACATTTCCCAACACCGCTATAAGAAACCCGCGATAAAAAAAGAAATTGAGAGAGCCGCCATGAACTCTGATATTGTTTTTATGTTATTGCAGGCTCCGTCTCCGTCATTTTTTATAGCAGAATGCTTGAATAGCATCCAAACACATCCTCTTGAATTAGAAGATCTGAGTGGAATCAAATTGCGCTACTATAGTCATCTTCAGGATCTTTTTACTCAATTAGAGTCTCGATTTACAGTACCATCAATAATTGAAGCATTAAGTTATGAATACAATTTGTAATATCCGTTTGACACCTGAAAAAGTTGTGGAAAATGGTCTCAACTTCGGTATTCCTATCTATCAACGTCTTTTTGCGTGGGATAGTAAACAGGTATACCGTTTGATGGACAATTTATATCAGCATTATAAATCCCACGAATATAAAGATACCCCATATTATATCGGAGCTCTTTCTTGCGTGAGACTGAACAACCGATACGATTTAATCGACGGTCAGCAACGTATGACGGTTATGTGCTTAATAGGTATAGCCGTTAACAAAGATTATAAATTTCAATCGTCATGGGGTAAATTTCTTTCAAAAGGAGATCGTCTTCACTTTATAGCACGAAGCGCAGACTCTTCCTACTTTCAAGGGCGAATTCTTGGACAGGTCAACGGATCAAAGCCTAATGCCCTCATGGAAGAAGGTATATCAACAATAGACGGTTTCCTCCAAAATCAGGTAGATTCGGAATTACGCGACGATTTTTGTCAGTGGATTTTCAAAAACCTTTCATTCTTCATATCTATACTTCCGATTAGCTATGAAGGTGACAAAAATCTATTAAACAAATACTTTGAGAATATGAATGTCGGAGGGAGGGGCTTGGAAGAACATGATATTCTAAAAGTACAATTAATCCAAGGACAACCTCATCAGAGAGATTTGATTAGAATCTGGAATACGGCATGTGATTTATCCCAAAAGGCAATCAAGTTACAAGCAAATGAAAGTGCTTTCAGCTATGCGAAGAAATATCGTCAAGCCATATCTCTTTGCCGCAAGGGGGATATTAAAGCAGCCATGGATATGTGCATAGGGTCATACGAAGAAGATGATGCTACGACCATTGGAGAAATTCTACCTATCTCTGATGAAAATGAGATGTCCTATGATACGCCACGGAATCCTTCTTTAATATCCATTTCCGAGTTTTTACTCATGGTTTTAGACCTCCAAAATTACAACGAGAATGTTCAAAACAAAGAGAGCTTCTATGAACAACAACTACTTAGGGCTTTTTCGGATGAAATAATTCATTCATTGGATATTCCTAAGTTTTACGAGGATATTTTATTGTACCGACTTCTTCTGGACTACTACTTCATTTCATTAGAACGAGAAGATTGGGGTTTAAATTATGACCTTGTCCTTTATTCAGATGAAAAGGAAAAAATGGCTCGTTGTCGTCAGTTCGAGGCAATGTTATATGTATCAGATACACCATTATATCATTGGATAACGCCTCTCATGCACAAGCTAAAGAATGAAGGAAATTTTGACGCCGACAAACTTCTTGACGAGCTAAAAGCACTTGATAGGAAGTATCGAGGTTATGTTGAATATGACCAACTCTTTTTCCCAGAAGTAAAGGTCTATTGGTTCCGACGGTTAGAATATCTCATTTGGGAAAACAGAAGGGAATTGTTTAAGCAGGATGAACACAGTCTCGCAGTTGCCGACGATTATAGATTCGTGTCAAACCGGCGCAGCCGAGAACATATCATACCTCAAACTCCCAAAAGTGAATCCAATCTTCGCTGGGTTGATTCGGACGAGGACACAGCTATTAGGAACTCTTTCGGGAATCTGGTACTTATATCAAGCTCACTCAATTCCAAATTAAGCAATGAGTCATATGATGTTAAGAAAGCCTACGTCCAATCATACCAAAAGCGGTCGATGGGCGGTGCTATAGAATCATTATCACTACTACTGTTCCATACCAAGTTCCCTGACCTTGACAGAGACAATATGCGGGATTATATTAAAGAATACGGTAGTTTTGCCTATAACGATATTTTGAAAAAAAGCTTTTAAACCTCTTTGTAATGTCATTTCCGCAAAATAAGGCATACCATCATTTGATGGGGTCGGTGCAGTATTGGCGACGGCCGCAGTGGGTGCAGTGTTCTCCGCGCCACACGCTGTCAAACTGCTCACAGGCGGCTTCTATCAGGTGCGGTTCATCGGTGAGGATCCCTGCCTCGAAGTTGCGGCGGTTGCTACTCTTCATGCCTATGCCGGCTCCTGTCAGGTTTGCTGAGCCGATATAGGCGGTCGCAAAATCAAATATAAGTATTTTGAAATGGACTCGCGGGCATAGCATCCGCTCCATTCCCGCTTTTAGAATCGGATACCGGTTGAAGTCCTCCCTAAAAGCAGGTCCAGGTTCTTTGGCGTGTATCAGCCGAATCTCAACTCCCCGGTTTATAAGTCTCGCAAGTAGCGCAAGGAATGGCTCAGATGAGTTGCCGGATTTTACGTGCAGGTCTTTGATGTCGGCTGTACCTATCCAGAGCGACTTCCTAACGGAAGCCACTCGTGCTACTACCTTATCGTAATGATCTTTGCCAGAGATGAATTCAACCGACATTGTCAGACAGATCAGAACAGCTCAAAATCTCCTTCTTCTGTCATCTCAAGTTCTTCTCGCACCGCATATAAAACAGCTTCCTCTTTTTCAGATTCGCGAAGTTCTACGTATTTCTCAAATGCAAACGTTTCTGATGAGAAACGATTGAATGTGAGGTAAACTTTAGCCCTGATGTCTTCTATAGTTTTAAGCGGAATTAGACCTGCTTCCATAAGGGGGAACTGAATTTCAAGAATATCCTGAGATGCCGCTTCAAGATTTTGACGATTGAACCCGATTGCCATAATATCAGTCAACCAGTTATTGACAAGAGTATCATTATCGAGCATATTATCAATATTATTATGACCTTTTATATGAGTATAAAGGCTTTCACGGATGAGATCTTTTACTTTCTCTTCCAGTTGGGTATAGTTGTGTTGTATCATATTGCAAAGTTAGTTATTTTTTTGTGAGGTAGAGATCATAGTTGTAGTAGGGTGAAACTGCTATATCATCTTTGACAGTCACCTTTTTTGAATCCTCGCCGATAAGAGTCGAGGGGGAATTTCCGGAATGATATGCGATAATGCTTGTGGTTATTCTTCCAGCCAGGAATCAAGCAGTTTTTTATTTGCTTCTAAGGCTAACTTAAAGTGTTTATGCTGAATAGCGTAACCAATCACTATCCCTAACAAAATCTTGACATGCACCGAGTGCGGCGCCCCGATGAAGCAGGCTATTCCTCCAAGGATTCCGGGGAGTATGGAGAAGCGCAGCATTTTGATATTTGACCAAATTACTTCCTTAAACATTCTCTCTTCTCCTTTACCGCCAATATTGCTGACAATCTGATTTCGTCGCCATTTAGATTCTCGTCATGGTTAACTGACCATATTACGTGGACAGTTTCCGGCATTTTTGAAATCAGCTGCGAAAGGCTCTCCATATCATTCATTGCTATTGGCAATGCGCGATTCGGGTTAAAATATAGATTTAGAGTAAGATAATCCACACAGGTTAAATCTAATTCGTGAAAAACATCCTTCAATTTTTCAGTGGCACCTTTAACACTTTCTCCTGATGTTGACTTTACTGTAAAGTATTCGGTATCACGAAGTGTAGTGCTCAGGTCCTGGAAGTCATAGTTTATCATTCCCAGAGTGACAATGGGCTGCAGCAGAGCCTTTATTATTTCAGGATATTCCCTGCGCGAATCACACAACATTACGCTGTCGTAACACGAAGGATCAGCGTCTTCGGAGATGCCGATAGTCAGTACACCCGCATCATGAAAAGAATAGGCTATTCTATTTGCCGTTTCTTCCAAGTCAGTAAAGATAATTATTGCAAGTTTGTCCTCGTCGCCGGGAATACATTCATAGGGATATTCTGCAATTTCAGCAGAAACGCCGTCTAATTCCAATAATTTGATCTTATTGATAACTTCATCTATTCCCATTCCGACACCAATTACTCTGAATGATGCCGGTACATTTGTATTCTGATTACTCATTTTATGTTTATTTTAGTCCCACCAATATTTCATGTTCTGACGCAGAATGGTCCACACCAATTGGAATGCTTTATTTTCTCGCAGCTCATCTCTATGCAATTCAATGAATTTAGAATCCTCTTCAAATTCAGCCGCTTTGACTTCAAACCGCGAGCAGTTGCGTATATTCACATAAGTGTCTTTTTCGTAAATGGAATCTTCTCCGACTGCTATTTTCATTAGCCGGCAGGCAAGTGCCATTCGCTCCACATCCTTTTTCCAGCCGTCATATCGCTGAGTGAAACGGTAATAACCTATATTATACTCCAGTTTCTTACGAAGAATAGTGAGGTTCCATGACCAGTCGTATGCCTCATCATTAACAACTGTCTCTCTCCAAAATCTCAGTTTCTTCCGGTTGCTGCTTTCTTTATTTATACGGTATATGCGCTCCCGCTCTTCCTCGTATGCCTTATCCTCAAATGCCGATACAGGCAGATTATCAAGCTCATTAAGAATAGCGATTGATTGTTCAGCGTTTTCTTTACTGATGCCGGTGACCGGATTGATTTTTATGACATGGTCCTCTTGCTCCGGTAAAAATATCGCTTCATCATCGAGAATTATGTATGGCAAGAACATCATATCATTTATACATTTCTTTATCCATTGAGCCTTTGAACAGCATTTGTCATCAGGAATATAAACATCGGGCACCTTTCCGGGCAATTCCCGCTTTTCCCACATTTCAACGATCTTATCCGCACCAAGAACCTCTCCCCATGAAGATATCACATAGATTTCGGCTTTAGTGGCTTCAACAATCTCACCCAGGCGGGCAACCGCCTTCGGGTCAAACAACGGTCCAAACTCATCCTTTGTGGGTTTACCCTCAATGGCGAGCTGAGAATGATATTGCTCTGTGTTCAGAACACCGTCAAAGTCAAGGAAGATATATTTTACCATCACTCCCTCGCCAATCTTGTCGAAATCATTGTCGGGAATAGTATAAAAGGGCCCTCTCATTCCATAGTCAAGCCATTTTGAAAAGCCTTCCTTCTGCATTTTCCGGGTCTTGATGCCGTAGAGAGTTGACCAATATAATAGACCACCGACTAATTCATTGACATTATGCCCCTTTTTATCATCAGGATCATAATCAATAACAACCTCCCTGCCTGCAAGCCATTCCTGCGGATCCGGTGCTCCACTGATTTTAAGATCTCCATTTGCGGATATAAATGCCGCAATCTTTTCGGTTGATTTTGATTTATCCTCCTCCATTTCGCACACTGACTGATGCACCGCTTCATAAAGAGGACGTGCTTCCTCCGGTTCTTTGTAAATTTCGCTGAGTGTTTTCCACACCTCCTCGAAATCAGAATACCTGAAATACTCTCTATATGTTGTCATAAGTTTTTTATGATTAATTGTTTGCAAAGTTATTCCTCAGATGCATCAGATTGCGATACAGCTTTAGAAATACTTGATAAAGGTTACTTTTTTGCCTGTTGCGGGTTAGAGTAGTTTCAACGCTATGGCTGCGCAGGCTTCGGCATCGGCGAGTGCATGGTGGTGGTTCTCAAGGTCGTAACCGCAGGCGGCTGCTGAAAAATGGAGCTGATGGCAGGGAAGGTCAAGGCATCGGCGTGAGGCGGCAAGTGTGCAGTAAAACTCATAATCGGGATATTCCATTCCGTATTCCTCGAATGCTGCTTTGAGGCAACTCTCATCAAAGGGACGGTTGTGGGCTACAAGAGGTAATCCTTTGATTTTTTCTACCACTTGTGCCCAAACCTCTGGAAAGGTGGGTTGACCGTCAGTATCGCTTCGGGTGAGCCCGTGCACCTCAGTTGTCCAGTAAGTATAATAATTGGGAGCAGGTTGAATAAGACTATAGAATTTGTCAACAACCTCACCGCCACGCACTATAACAATACCAATGCTGCAAACACTTGAACGGCGACCGTTGGCTGTTTCGAAGTCAATTGCTGCGAAATCGGTCATGTTCAATCGTTTTTATATAGTTCGTACATCTCCGAAATCCAGCCTTTCATTGTCTTGCGTAAATGAACCGGTTCGATAACCTCAACCATCGCCCCGACATGGAGGAGCTTCATTATGAAGTCATACGTCGGCGAGAGGAACAACTCAAAATCGGCATACTCGCCACAGTCCTCTAACAGCCGCTGGCTGTGATGAAGCGGTAGCGATTTGAGGTAATGCTTATGGTCCTCGTTGGCTCTGATAATAATTTTTTCCGGTTTCTCACCTGTGCCCACAACAATACCGAAAGCCGTAGAGAAATAGTTTTCCGCATCAAAATCTTTTGGCAACTTGAAGAGTGTTTCTGTTGGTTCTACGCTCTCCAGACGGTCAAGACCGTAAACCCTTATCTCGTCACGGTTGTTGTGCCCAAGCACATACCAACGGTTGTCAAACAGCTTCAAGCAATACGGCTCAATCGGGAAGGTGTAGCCATGTGATTTTCCAAACGGGCGATAAGTGATATTCACCACCCTGTTCTCTTTCATAGCCTCCAGAAATGTGGTGAGATGATCTCGTCCCGAAGGAATCTCGTCAACCAGTATGCGTCCTTTCAACGATAGATTCTCTCCGATTATATTGCCTACCGCGAAGGAGTCGAGCATCCACTTTTTAAGCTTATCCTCATCGATATCCTCCGGATTGGCTATATAATAAAGGTAGCTTCCGGTTTTCTGACATTCAATCATAATTCCGAACTGGTCGTAGATAGCATCGCGCCAGCGGTTGAATGTGGCTCTGAAAAGCGGACGGTTGTCACTGAGTTCTTTGTTTCGTGCCCATTTATCGGAAATCTCCTTGAGGGAGATTTTTCCGGCACGGCGGATGGTCTCGATCAACCATGTATATTTCGGCAGTTGGTTCATATCGGTAACAAATTATGCTGCAAATTTAACGTATAGGTGTCTCATTTCGTGATACAGCACGACATTTTTTTGCCTGACAATCATTATCCTTAAGAAAGATGCGGATAGTCAATAATGTCAGCGATATAGGAGTCAGTAAAAAGACCTTTTTTTTGGGCAACAGACATTAAGGCGGAGTAGATTCTCCAAAATTCAGGACCGTGTACTCGCTCCTTTCTTCTGTTCTCATTTTTTCTCTTCTCTGTCTCATGTATATGATGGGCATATTCATGAATTGCTATCTCTTCCAGCGGGCAAACGTTTCCCCATCTGGCATATACGCGAATTCTCTGTTTTTCAACAATATAAACACCCATTCTGGTCTTAGGCTTTTTATCTATCACGAGTAATTCAAAAGGCTTTTTGCAATTATATATTTCCTTAAGCATCTGCTTAAGGTGTGCAGCCGTATTCTTAACCATGAACGTATATTTTGTGTTACATCTACTTCAAAAGCATTTGGAAATATCCTCTTCTTCCGCGCTCTTGCCGGTTTGGATATTCATAACACTGTTGGCGCAATATAAATCCTGCCACCATATTATATCGCTGACGGTGAGGTGTCCGTTATCACCTTTAATAATATGATAGGTTTCGTAATCGGTGTAGTCAAGCTGAATGCGGAGCGAGATATATGATTCCTCTTCATAAAGCTCTATGCCAAGAATCTCAAACTTTTCTTCCTGAGCTTTGACAAACTCCTCAAAAGACTCATAGCCCTTAGCTATCTCCTTAAAATACGACTGACGCTTCCGCATCATTTTCAACCGGTTATTCAATTCCGCATCCATCGCGGCACCGAATGCTTTTCTTTCCTCTTCTGAAAACATAAAAAATCAATGTTTAATTGTTGATGCAAAAGTATATTCCCCGTGTCTCACTTTGCGATACACCCGTATGATATTTAAATGCTGGTACCGTAAAGCTCTTCATCGGTATAGTTCTGATCATCTACCGTTCCTTTTCTCATCTCCGCCCTTTCCTTTTCTGAGATTGGTGGAAAATCTACAGTGTAGCAGTTTAACCGGTCTTGAGATTTACCGCTTTTATGGCGCAACCAAAGATGCATCATAAGATTTTCGACTCCGTCTGGATACTCTACTCTTTTCATATTGAAGCTTTGAAATGTATCAGTGATTTTTTAGTGCACAAAACTACATCAGGGTTGACTCATTTTGCGGTACAGCATGACACCTTACCACTTATTAAACTTTGTTAAATTATAAATATCTGAGATTTAAGCTATATCACTATAATGCGAAGCGAGAAAATATAGAAACAAGATGAAATTTAACAGCTGTTTACACTCGATTAAAATCCTTCATCGTATTAGATAATAGCACCCACCCCAAAAAAATACGTATTCGAGCGGAAACTTGAACCGCAACGACTCGGTCGTCTGGCAGTAGTCGTAAATCTATAAAATTTTGTGATGTCCCGAAAAATGAGACACCGTAACACTAACTTTACATCGTTTATTATGAAAGATCAGTACAAAAAAGAAATTATCCGGTGTTTTGCCGAGCTTGAATCAGAGAGCGAGGTGGACACCTATCTCGCTTTGTTTCCCGAACTTAACAGCCGACTGTCAAAATTTGCTTTCGGCATTTTAAAATGGAATCTTGCAGGGCTTATAGATATCAACAATCCTGATGATGTGAGCCGTGTGCGGCTTATCCTAAGGGTTCTTGACCAGACCCCCGGTTTTGACTTTTTCGACAACACTTTCAATGAAGCCACACCTGAAATAGTTTGTGAAATCATAGGCATGACTCCTATGGTTCCAGTTGAAGAACCTACGATTGAATTTGACTATACAGTCGATTATATCGAAGATTATTCGGAGGCTCGTCAATATCTTGATATGACTTCTTGGTGCATCGTTATTTCAGAAGAATCATTCAATGCCTATACCGCCAATGGCAACCGTTTCTATTTCTGTGGTAACGGAAAGTGGTGGGACGTTCCTTGTATTCCGGGCATGAGTTTTCCTCATGACCAATACGGATACTCATTGATAGCTGTCGAAGTCAGCCCTGATAATAAAATCGTCTCAATCACTTCGCGGTGGAACACCTGTGCCGGAGACACCGGTGACTTCATCACCGAAGATGAACTAAAATCAATCCTCGGCATGGAGAATTACAACAAACTGCTTTGCAACCCCTCTGGAAATCACTAAATTTGTAATTATCTTAAATTATTTCAGATGCTAAGTATAATTAATAGAACCCTCGAAATACTGAAGTGCAATAATGAATGGCATGAAAGGTATGAAGGATACCTTTCAGACATTTGGTCTAACCCCGACAAAACAAAAAAAGGATTCACAAAACCTCAGGGGCTATCAGTTTATACTACCGTGGGTGATCGTAATACTCAAAACTACTATCTTCGTTTCAAAGGACAGAACGTTGGAAAAGTAGGAGTTGATAGGAATAGAAAAATAACACTACAATGTCTTGTCAAAGAATCAAAGTCCCATGATATTAAAGGTTGTCCGCTAAAATATAAAGAACTCACCGGTTGGGATTCACCAAAGGCTACAGAATTCCGCAATTTTTTCAAAATAAAATTGTCATTAAGAACCAAAACAAAAAGTCCTGAACATGAAGTGGAAAATGCACTTCTACAGGAGTTCCGCAAAAGAATCGCGGCAGAGAAAGTCCTTTATAATATTCAGCCGATTCTGCTGCATGGCAACTTTTTTCAGATGCCTACTCCCTTAAAAGCCAGTACGCACAACCCTACCTTTGCTGAACATAGTGGAGGAGGTATTGATATGCTGGCACGAATAAAGACTCCCGAAGGGCATACACGTTTGTGCGTTATCGAAATCAAGGATGAAAACAAGGATTCGGAAAGTCAAAAGATTGCTATGTCTCAGGCTATAACTTATGCTACATTTATAGCAGAGCTGCTGACAAGACAACCTGACTGGATGGAATTTTTCATGGGGCATAAGACCAAACGGAACAGAAATTCAAGATGCTTAGACACATATGATATAGAGGTGGTAACAATAATGCCGGAAGGCAATACCGAAACATTCCAAGATAAAACTCTGAAAATTCCCGATACTGATTTCCGTCTGCATTGCCATAGCCTGTACTATAATAAACAAAAGTTTTTAGATACCAATATATTTGAGTTTTCCGGTACTTTCTTAGATGAGATAAAAAAATGAAAATAACAGTTCATCACGGCTCCAATCAGATAGGAGGATGCGTAACCGAATACGAGATTAATGGGTGGAAACTGTTTGTCGATTACGGTGAACAGTTACCGGGCGCACCTATGTCCGACAAAAAGTTGGAGATAGATGGACTGACATGTGGCGACATACTAAAAAGCGCCCTGCTAATCACTCACTATCATGGCGATCATATCGGTAAAATCACCGGATTACCGGCAGAACTTCCCATATTTATGGGCAAGTTGGCTAAAGAAATAGCATCAGAACTTGCAAATCATTTAAGTATAGTAAGCGAAGATCACCACAATATGGCGGAACGTCTTAAAACGATTAAGACCTTTGTTGCTGGAGAACAATTCTCGTTTGGAGAATTTAATATTCTACCGATAGTTATTGACCACTCTGCATTTGATGCGTATGCGTTCTGCATTGAGGCTAAAGATCTCAAAGTGTTTCACACAGGAGATTTCCGTACACATGGTTTCCGTAGCGGAAAGTTATCAACGGTTATTGAAAGATATGTAGAGAGGGCTGATTACGTTGTCTGTGAAGCTACAAATGTCAATAGACCAGACGCGTCTGCCAAGTCGGAGCATGAACTCCAGAAGGAGTTTGAAAAGGCGTTTACAGATAATAAGTATAATGTGGTGTATGTATCGTCCACCAATATAGACCGCCTGTTTAGTCTGTATCATGCGGCTATTAGAGCAAATCGCCCATTTTATGTGGATGCCTATCAGAAGCGAATTATGGATATAGTAGCCGGACGGGATAAAGTCTGGGGTAAATCGTCCCTTTATAATTACATTGAGGGTAAGAAACCTCAGACGCTTATTCATCGTGGAACTGAATTCATTGCCAATGATAAATTTATAGATTTCGTTTCAATACATGGATATGTGCTTATTGCAAGACAGGGGGAGCGGTTTGACAGTCTGTTGAATCAACTTCCGGAAAAAGGCAGAATTAAATATCTATCTATGTGGGACGGCTATATCGATGAGTCCAACGCTGCTTACAATCCGGATCTTGAAAAATCTGTTGGCAATGAATTTCGCTATATGCACACCAGCGGTCACTGTGACATGGATAGCCTTGATGAGTTGTTTTCAATGCTACAACCAAAGGCTGTTATACCTATCCACACAGACAATCCACAAGCCTTTGCTGATTTATTCTGCGATAAATTGCCTGTGATTTTGCTTAACGACGGTGAATATTTTTCGGCTATAAGAGATCCGTGGTTTGACATTACAGAAGCCAAATTAATAGCATATAAACAGCCTAAGGAGGCGGACCGGGTTATTGACAATCCCGAGGGATTGAAATATTGGGCACTTGATGAGCGGAGTCTTGGCGAGTTCCAATGCTGGAAAGATGCCGAGTTTGCATTACGTCATGTAAGCTATGCACCCAATCGACTCCTCGCATATACTATTGAATCAGACGATGACATGGCTCCTTCATTATATGTTGTATATAATCCGGACTTCACTGAGTACTCCGAGTTCTCATGGGGTGAACATAAGCCTGGAGGAAGTAATTATCAAGAAAAAACCGTGTTCTCTCCCGGAGATAAAGTTTTGGCTATCATTGATGATGAAGTGCTTATGCCATGTACTTTGGTCGGACCAGTATCTGAAGATTTTTTCAAAGAAAAATATCGCAGACAAGGCGCTGCAAATGAAGCAGTCGTTGATGACCTTGTCTCAGAACTTTGGGATTGGGACTGGGACGCAGTAATTGTTAACCCACTTGTAAAAGTTCAGTCGGGATATACTGAAATAACTTCTCAAACCACCACTCAAAGAATCTATATTTTCCCCTATAAAGAATTATTATGAAAATACTACACCTATCCGACACTCACAACTGCCATCATCGGCTCCGGGATCTACCGGACGCCGACGTGGTTGTGCATTCCGGCGACTTCTGCATGGTGGGGGAAGAGCGCGAGGCTATCGACTTTATGAACTGGTTCTGCGACCTCCCTTACGAGCATAAGATTTTTATCTGCGGCAATCACGATGATTGTCTCTATGGCGCAAATATTGATGGATTGGACTCCAACGTTCATTACCTCTGCAACTCTGGAGTGGAGATTGAAGGAGTGAAGTTCTATGGTGTTCCTATGTTTATGAGTGACTGTATTTCCGACCGCCAGAGCAGAAATTATGCAAACATTCCAGCCGACACAGAAGTGCTAATAACTCATTCACCTGCTTTCGGCATTCTCGATTTCGATGACAATATCAATTACGGATCTGAAGAAATTGCAGCTTGCATTGCACGGCTTCCGAATCTCAAAACACATCTTTTCGGACACGTTCACGCACAACATGGAATCCTTAATCAAAATGGTGTAATATTCTCCAACGGAGCTATTATGAACAGTGACTATTCCACCCTCAATACTCCTAACGAAATTATCATCTGAAAAGTAATAAAGAAATGACACACAACAATTTGAAACCTCCGGTGCTGATGTATATCCACGGATTCCGCTCCGGTGCCAACGGATCAAAGCGCCAGCAGCTACAAGACCACTTTGAGGGGCGATACCGCGTTGTAACTCCGGAAGTTGACGCCGACCCTGATAAAGCGCTCGCTATCATCAACGAGACTATCACACGGGAGAAGCCTCAGATTATCGTGGGCACATCGCTCGGAGGATGGATGACTCTTATGTGTGACAGCGGCAACGCTCAGCTCGTTGTGGTTAATCCTTGCACTGACCCTCTCAACGATCTTGCCAAATGGAAAGATGAGGAGCTCCCCTACTTCTGCCAGCGGCTTGACGGTGTTCAAACCTACACGCTCACTCAAGACGTGCTTGACAAATATGCTCACTACGATTTGCCTTCAACCATCACCGCCAAATCAAACCGCATTTCTGCTCTCTGCACAACCCAGGACGAGCTTCTCGGTGACAGCCACATCAGGCTGTTGACAACACTGCTCCCATGCAACCGCCTGACGATTACCAATGATTTCGGTCATCGTTGCTCAGGCGCAGGAATGACTCATCTATTTGGTATTCTCGATGGTATCGCTGCAATTTGAGGCAGCATATCCCAGCGCAGTTCTTCAATTCGTTGTTGATAAACACCTTCAGCTATAGCCTGATTGAGCCACAATAAAAGTGGAACAGACACGACTCTCTTGAAAGGGGCAATCCGGTGTAAAAATTTATCCGACCTTTATAATTTTCCATCCTGTATCGCTAAATGATACAGGTGCCGGATACTTTTGTGACGTCATAAAAAATATATCAGCTATGAGAGAATTGGAACTCACGAGAAAAGACAACTCAAAAAAATTGGATGCAGTAAAAAAAGCAAAAGCTAAAAGCATTTTGGAAGCATTCGAGTACATCGTTGAACTTGCTGAAGACTCTAATCTTGACAATGACTTCTTCAACAACGCCGACAAACATATTAAATATGCTTCCAAAAAACTTAAACTCACCCCGATGCAGACAGTTCTGCTTTCAATCTTTGTTGACCGCAGTGATGACAGCTGCATAACTCCTTCGGAGATAGCTCGATATATCGGTTGCCGCACCACGAGGATTCTCCGTCTGTCCGATGAAATTGATGTCCTTGAGAAAAACCACTACATCCGCTCATCATATCGTAGAAGATCTGTGAGTTACAGAGTGCCAGACGGTGTTCTTAAAGCTCTCCGAGCCAACAGTGCTTACATCCACACCGAGGAACCGATTCTTGACACTATGACTTTCTTCGACCGTTTCGACAGGTTGATGACTGAGAAAAGCAACGATGAACAGACCTATGAATCGCTTGTCCTTACCACAATGGATATGCTTGTAGAGATACATACCACTGCTTTTGCAAAAGCGTTGCGCTGCTATAACCTCACTAAAGAGAATACTCTTTTACTGGTATTCATGGCTCATCTATTTGTTGAGGACAATGATGACAATATCGGCTTTCACGACATTGATGATTTATTTGACAATGAGGAGATTCCATGCTGGATTAAGCGCGAGTTGAGAAACAGAGATTCCGAACTGTTTGAAAAAGGACTAATTGAAAATGTAAACGAGGATGGTATGGCTCGCAGCGATGCGTTCAAACTCACCGAAAAGGCTAAGGATGAATTGCTGTGTGAACTGAACATCAACAGAATCGGCTCATCAGCAAAAGGTCTCATCAAGGCAGATTCTCTCACAGAAAAGAAGCTGATTTACAATGACGCGGAACTTGGTCAAATATGTGAGCTGTCATCAATCCTATCCGAAAAACGCTTCAACGATGTTCAGAGCCGGCTTCGCTCGGCTGGTATGCGCCCCGGTTTCTGCTGCATTTTCTACGGAGCACCCGGCACCGGTAAAACCGAGACTGTGTATCAGCTTGCAAGACAAACCGGACGTGACATCATGAGAGTGGATGTGGATAAGATAAAGAGCTGCTGGGTTGGCGAAAGCGAGAAAAACATCAAAGCCCTCTTTGACCGCTATCGCAATATCTGTAAGAACTCCAAACTCGCCCCGATTCTGCTTTTCAACGAGGCGGACGCTGTGCTGGGAGTCAGAATGGAAGGAGCGGCGAGAGCCGTTGACAAAATGGAAAATTCCATACAGAATATCATCCTTCAGGAAATGGAAACTCTTGAAGGCATTATGATTGCTACTACAAACCTCACCACCAATCTTGACAAGGCATTCGAGCGACGCTTCCTCTATAAGATCCGATTTGACAAGCCTACTTCAACAGCAAGGGCGGAGATTTGGAAAGCCATGCTGAAAGGGCTCACGGATCATGACGCTCAAATTTTGGCTAACGGCTTTGACCTGTCGGGGGGAGAAATTGAAAATATCGTCAGAAAACACTCGGTTAATGCAATCCTGACTGGCAAAGACAACATCAATATTGATGAAATCATCACCACCTGCCGCCAGGAGAGGATTTCACGCCACAACAGTCCAAGAATCGGATTCTAATACTATTTACCACTCTATCGGAGAGAGGCTGTGTCAAATGTATATTTTAATTTTGACACAGTCTCTTCTAATTTAAGCTGCGGTTATATTCATCATCCCGGATTGGTGAATTTATGTGTCAACCCCCGTGCTCATAAAATATATATGCGTATTTTTACAAATAAAACCTAACCTGCGCTGCAATGAAAAAGCCTCTTGAACAAATGACTCTTCAGGAATTATGGGAATTGTTTCCCATCACCCTTATATCTCACAATGAGGGTTGGCGAAACTCAGCTTGCGCTGAAATAACCGCCCTCTCCCGATTGCTCCATAATTTTAATCCTGTAATAAATCATATCGGAAGCACCGCTATCCCTGATATTCCGGCTAAACCTGTCATTGACCTTTTGGTTGAAATATCCCCGGATATCAAATGGCATGAGATTAAGGATATTATGCAAAAAAGTGGCTACATCTGCATGTCGGAATCAGAGCACAGAATTAGCTTCAATAAAGGATACACTCCGGATGGATATGCACCGGAGGTTTTCCACATTCATTTTCATAGAACCGGCGACTGTAACGAGATTATTTTCCGCGATTATCTGATTGCACACCCGGAGGATGCCAAAGCGTACGGAACCTTAAAAAGAAGCCTGTTACCGAAGTTCGCCCATGACCGCGACGCATACACCGAAGCTAAATCGGAATTCATTGAAAGAATTTTAGCAAAAGCTTCAAAAAAGCACCGGCAGTGAATTATCATCATTCAAACCCCGGCTACTCACTGAATATCCAATATTTGTGGAAACTCCTTTTTTATTCGTGCCGGTAATTTTTTCACCACCTCCCCATAACTGTGACGTATCAGTGATTTAATCAGAGCATCGGGAATACTCCCCTCCAGACTCACCTGATTCCAATACTTCTTGTTCCAATGCCATGCCGGAATTATTTCAGCGTAGCGGTCACGCAACTCTACCGCATAGTCAGGGTCTGATTTCAGAGTCACAAATTCACCCTGAAACAAATCAAGGCAACCGAATATCTTGCCACACACCCTCACCAAAAGATGTTCTTCTCCAAAAGCCATATCCTCCGTCACCAAAGGCAGCGACAGGCAATACTCTCTAATTGTTTCGATATTCATTGCAGCTTAACTGTTAGTTATTAATAACACGTCCTGACCAACCTCAAAATCTGAGATAAGATTATTGTTCAACCCCACAAATATACTAAATAACCGGCAAAAACCGCAGCAAAAACCACAGGCCCGGCTACCTTGACGGTGACCGAGCCTGAATATTTATCAGAGGTGCGCTTATCAGCTCACCACTTCAAAGCCTGCACTTGTGAGACCTTTCTTAATCTCCTTGATGTGGTCATTATTGCGGGTTTCCATCTCCACTCGCAGTGTGCAGCCGTTAATCTGGGTATTTGTAGAGTTGCGCTCATGCTGTACGCTGATAATATTCGCACCAAGATCACCGAGCACGCTGCAAACCTTTGACAGCTGTCCAGGCTTGTCGCTCAGGTTGATACCGATAGTGCAGTCACGTCCGCTCTTAACCAGTCCGCGGGTAATTACGCGGTTAAGGCTGGTAACGTCAATATTGCCGCCGCTCACAACACACACAACCTTCTTGCCCTTGACAGGGAGTTTATTAAACATTACAGCCGCAACAGACACTGCTCCCGCACCTTCAGCAACGAGCTTCTGCTGCTCTATGAGTTTGAGAATAGCTGCCGCTATTTCGTCATCATTTACAGTAACCACCTCATCCACATACTCCTTGCAAAGTTCGTAGGTGAGATCACCCGGCTCCTTCACAGCTATGCCGTCGGCAATTGTGTTCACGCTGTCCAGATGCACTCTTTCTTTATCTTTCAAGCTCTTAGCCATTGAGGGAGCGCCTTCTGCCTGAACGCCATACACTTTGACATTGGGGTTGAGTGTCTTTACTGCGTATGCAACGCCCGCAATAAGTCCCCCACCACCGATAGGCACAACAACAGCATCAACATCCGGCATCTCCTCAACTATTTCGAGACCGATAGTACCCTGTCCGGCAATTACGAGAGGGTCATTGAACGGATGAACGAATGTGTAGCCATGCTCTTTCTGCAGCTCGACAGCCTTTGCGTAAGCATCGTCATATACACCCGGCACCATGCACACCTCAGCACCGAGAGCCTTGGTAGCCTCCACCTTCGAGATAGGAGCACCGGCAGGCAGACATATCAGTGACTTGATGCCGTTTGCTGTAGCACTAAGAGCCACACCCTGGGCATGGTTTCCTGCAGAGCAGGCAATCACGCCCTTTGCCTTTTCTTCGGGAGTGAGCTGAGAAATTTTGTAGTAAGCGCCACGAAGCTTGAATGCTCCGGTGTGCTGAAGATTTTCCGGCTTGAGGTAAACCTGTGCTTCCGGATTTATTTTTGTAGGACCGATAAGACGCGGATGACGCGCCACATCTTTGAGCACTTTAGCGGCGTTAAACACATCCGCTATATCCAATTCTGCCATGGCTATTTATTTGATTAATTGGTGATTTTTTTTATTCCGGTGCCGGCATTGCCGACATCACACGCAAAGTTAGCAATATATGCTGAAAAAAGCACCAAATTTTTTCTATAATAAATAGCCCCTTATCCACCAATCCCTTCAAGTTCATTTTGCCACATATTTCTGAAAACGACTTGTGGGTTTGTCTGGGATTGTCATTTGGATTTGTTTTCCTATGAGG
>JAIDQZ010000008.1 GCA_029062005.1 Muribaculaceae bacterium
TGGTACTGCGAAAGCGGGAGAGTAGGTAATCGCCGCCTTACGGACCGGATCCCGATATCGGGACCCGGTCTTTTTTTATATCGGTCTATATCTATAGATTTTATGAATATTTGCCTTAAATTATTGTGGTCAGGCCGATGTTCTTGACGTGTCTTTATCCGAAAAATTGACCAATTTATATACGAAGAAGCTTATTCATACGTTTATTAAAGTATGAACATAGTCAGACTTTTGTTGTCATTGATTTTATCGTTTTGCTTCTGCCGGAGTATGGCGGAAAATGTCCGTATAACCGGAAAGGTAATCGATCAGGAAGATAAACCTGTTGAATTTGCCACTGTGCAGATTAAGGGCACGGCCATTGGAACAAATACTGATCTCGAAGGTAAATATTCTTTGTCAGTTGCAGAGAAAGATACGATCGTCATTTCATATAGCTGTATAGGTTTTAAGACGGTTGACAGGTCATTAATTGATGCAAAGGGTGATGTGACTCTTAATGTTAGACTCTATAATGATACTAAGTTGCTTGAAGAAGTTCAGGTTGAAGGATTCAGAAGCAATATCAACGGTATGCAGACATTTGATGCCGAATCCTTCAGATTGTCTCCTGATGCAAGTGGTGGTAGTGTCGAAGCTGTTTTGGCAACTATGCCGGGTGTCAATTCAAATAATGAGATGACATCTCAGTATTCGGTGAGAGGGGGCACGTTTGATGAAAATTCCGTATACATCAATGGTGTTGAGATCTACCGTCCACAACTTATGAAGAGTGGTCAGCAGGAAGGTCTTTCAATTATAAATCCGGATATGGTAGGAAGTCTGAAGTTCTCATCTGGTGGTTTCCCTGCCCGGTATGCCGATAAGATGTCGTCAGTACTCGATATTTCATATAAGGATCCGGAAGCTTTTGAACTGAGGGTATCAGGCAGTTTTATGGGAGCCTCACTTGCTTTAGGTCTTAATTCCGGTAAAGTGTCAATGCTTCACGGTGTCAGGTTTAAAAAGAACAATTCTTTGCTGAGCAGTCTTGAGACAAGAGGTGAGTACGATCCAAGTTACTTTGACTATCAGACAAACATGACTTTTAAGGCATCCGAAAAAATTCAGATAAATTTTCTTGGGAACATTGCCTTGAACAATTATAATTTCACCCCGACCGACAGGGAGACGACTTTCGGCACTTCCGAGAATGCCAAGTCTTTTAAAGTGTATTTTGACGGTCAGGAAAAAGACAAGTTTCAGACTTTTCTGGGTGCTTTAAATTTGACATATAAAAAGAATAGGGCATCTTCTTTTTCGTTGGGACTATCCGGATTCATGACAGATGAATTGGTCAGCTATGACATATCAGGAGAATACTGGCTAAATCAAGCGGGAACCGGAGGTGATGATGGTATAGGAGGAGAGTTGGGTGTGGGCAAATATATGGAGCATGCCCGCAACAGACTCAAGGCATCGGTAGTGCAGGCAATCCTTAAGGGAACAACGAGGATCAAGAATAATAATATTACGTACGGTGTCACATATCAACATGAAGCATTTCGCGATCGTTCAAAAGAATGGGAATGGAGAGATTCGGCGGGTTATTCACTACCTACCCAGCCGGAAGGAGTGCACCTGATATACAATCTTTCTTCAAGACAGGACATGCAAGCCAACCGCATAGCGGCATTTGCAGAGGATGCTCTCTATTTTGAGACCTCTAAAGCCTATATTACACTGAATGCCGGTGTGCGTCTTTCATATTGGGACTTCAATAAAGAGTTTCTTGTTTCGCCACGTGCCAACGTAAGCATCGCACCTGTCAGCAATAATCAGCTCACTTTCAGGGCAGCCGTAGGACTATATTATCAATCTCCTTTTTATAAAGAGTATAGGGCAACTGTGACAGATGAGCTTGGAAATGGCTTTATCCAGCTTAACAGGAATATAAAGTCTCCGCAAAGCCTTCAGTTCATAATAGGTTCTGATTATATCTTCCGAGCCATGAACCGTCCGTTTAAACTAACCGGAGAGGCATATTTCAAAGCGCTATCGCGCCTTATATCATATGAATATGACAATCTGAAGGTTGAATATTCAGGTATTAACGATTCCAAGGGTCACATCATGGGACTTGACATGAAACTGTTTGGTCAATTTGTAGAGGGTTCCGACTCATGGATTTCATTCTCACTGATGAACACACAGCAGAATTTAAATGGTGTCAAGACACCTCTACCGAGTGATCAAAGATATTCATTAGGTTTATTTTTTACCGATTATTTTCCCAAATTCCCTAAACTCAAATTTTCTTTGAGGGGAATCTTCTCCGATGGTCTGACTATGACGGCTCCACATGTTTCCCGGTCCGAAGATTATTTCCGGGCTCCGGCATATAAGAGAGTCGACATAGGTTTTTCATATAGACTTGTAGGCAATGAAAAAGAAGGAGTCCGTCCCTTTAATATATGGCGGCACTTCAAAGATATATCAGTCGCTCTCGATGTGTTCAATCTCTTTGATATCTCTAATGTCAGCGGATATTATTGGGTGACAGATGTCAACGGAATTAAATATGCAGTTCCCAATTATCTTACACGCAGGCAATTCAATCTGCGCCTTTCATTTGAATTATAATATGTATATATTATGATGGATAAATTAGACCCTGAGTTCTTCAGAACCTTTGACATATCGGATATCTCCAGGTATTTCAACCGTAGAAAAGGTATTAAGGATCCGGAAAAATATGCCGTTTACTATGAAGTGGACAATGCCATCAACCGTATGGAGGCACCGATAAGGGTGCTTGGACTTACTATTGCCCTGTGCCTTGAGGGAGAAGGCGTGGTCGGCATCGGCGTGAAAAAGTTCAAGTTTACTAAAAACAGCTTAATGATGCTTAATCCTAATCAATATGTCCATTCGCTTCAATCTGCCGGATCTGTCAGGATTATAGCCATAGGCTGCAACCTGGAGCTTATAGAGTCGATAATGCCCAGGATCTCAGGTTTCCTTCCTTTGCTCATCCATAATCCCATAGAATCCGTAAGTAGTCTCTCTGAAGAGAATTCTTTGGATATCCAGCAATATATGAGACTGATAGGAGAGAAGCTTAAGGGTGCTGATTCTCCGCTCAAACGGACCAAGATAAGCAATCTTGTCCAGGCGCTTCTTTATGAAATTATCGAGAAGCATTATGTTTCCAAAGATGGCATAGAGAAACCTCAGTCACGGAAAGAAGAAATTCTTTCAAATTTCATCATAGAGGTGCTTCAGAATTTCAGAAGTGAACGCAGTGTGTCTTTTTACGCTGACAGACTGTGTGTGACTCCGAAGCATCTGTCTGCGGTTGCCAAAGAGATAACATCTCACACAGCCGGAGAACTCATAGATCATTATGTAATCATGGAAGCAAAGATTATGCTTGCCGAGACTGCATTGACGATTCAGGAGATTGCAAATAAACTTAATTTTGCCAATCAGTCGTTTTTTGGGAAATATTTCAAACATCTGACTGGGTATTCTCCCTCTGTTTTCAGAAGGATGGCATCCGAATAGCAAGAATAAAAAATCAAATATTTATAAATCATGGCACAGAAACCAAGCATACCAAAAGGAACACGAGACTTTTCTCCGGTTGAGATGGCTCGCCGTAACTATATATTCGATACGATACGTGGTGCATTCAGTCTTTTCGGATACAGACAGATTGAAACTCCCGCTATGGAGAATCTTTCAACTCTTATGGGAAAATACGGTGAAGAAGGAGATAAGTTGCTTTTCAAAATATTGAATTCAGGTGATTTCCTGAAAGATGTAAATAATGAAGATCTTGAGGCAAAACATCTTCCGAAGCTTACAAATCAATTGTGTGAGAAAGGTCTCAGATACGATCTGACAGTTCCGTTTGCCAGATTTGTAGTGCAGCATCGCAATGAAATACAGATGCCGTTCAAGCGTTTCCAGATTCAGCCTGTATGGCGTGCTGATCGTCCGCAGAAAGGACGTTACAGGGAATTCTATCAGTGTGATGCCGATGTAGTTGGTTCCGATTCCCTTGCCAATGAGGTGGAATTACTCTCTCTTATCGACTATGTGATGGGAAAGCTTGGAATTAATACTTGCATTCATGTCAACAATAGGAAGATTCTGAGTGGAATTGCTGAGATAATTGGTCAGGCTGATAAGATTGTTGATATTACTGTAGCTATTGACAAGATAGATAAGATCGGTATTGAAAATGTTAATGCCGAACTTCGCGAGAAAGGACTTACCGAGGAAGCCATTGATGCGCTTCGTCCATTGCTCGAACTAAACGGCTCTAATGAAGAGAAGCTTGAAAAATTGTCTGCTATGCTTGTAGGGAGTGAGACCGGAATGAAAGGCATAGAAGAAATGAAGGAGGTGCTTGAGGGAATAGAGAATCTTGGTCATTCCTGTGGAGTGGAGCTTGACGTTTCCCTTGCACGTGGTTTGAATTATTACACCGGAACTATAATAGAGGTCAAGGCACTGGATGTCGAGATTGGTTCCATCACCGGTGGTGGTCGTTATGATAACCTTACAGGAGTATTCGGATTATCGGGTCTGTCAGGTGTCGGTATTTCTTTTGGTGCAGACCGTATCTATGATGTGCTTAATGCACTTGACCTTTACCCTGCTGAAATATCAGGCAGTGTAAAGGCTCTTTTCATAAATTTTGGAAAGGAAGAGGCGGCTGCCTCTCTAAGATGCATCAAGGCATTACGTGAATCAGGTATTTCAGCCCAGTTATATCCGGATTGTACCAAGATGAAGAAACAAATGCAGTTTGCCAATACCGAAGGAGTGAAATATGTGGTAATGATCGGTGACTCAGAACTTAAAGATAACACCGCCACTGTGAAAAATATGATCGATGGCACTCAGGTCACAGTGCCTCAGTCGAAACTTTCAGAAGTGATATGCTGAAGTTTGAATCCTTCCTTCTTGGTCAGCCTCGCTGTCCGGAAGAAATGTCCACTGACAGGTATTACTATGATCTGACCAATCGTCTTATAGATATAGCGGAAAAAGACACCAATGCATCATCTCTTCATTCAGCATTGATAGAGCGTGCCGCATTGTGTGTGATAGGATACTTTCAGGATATGATCGCAGATGCCGGTTTATGGCATGGATTTATTGACGAATGCCGGAGACTTTATGGAACCCCTGTTCCCTTCTTCTCGGTATCTGAGGAATATATCGACTATGAGTTAAACCGGGAGGATGTCGGATTTTTGGTATGGTATGCAGTGGCGATGTATTCCGACGATCGTCAGGTATATCCTTTTAGTATGCCTGTTGTTGCATTGGCTGATGCCTGGTATAAGGAACTTGAGGATGTCTATGAAAAATCACCTGTTCCTGAAGGATATCATCTCGCCCATGAGCTTGATGTGTATGAAGAAGAGGATCGTGAAATGATTATGCATCTCGGCAGTTGGCTTTTCCTTCATAGTTGGCTGTTGCGTCCTGCTTTCGCTGTTACCGTAAATCAGATAATCACTGAAAAGATTACTGAAGGTGGCGGGAATGAGGAAATTGCCGGTGCAATTCAAGACGCTGCTAAGAATGAGCCGACCGGACCGCTTGCCCTATATATCGGGGAATGGGTACATCTGACAGTACATCATAAACTTCCATATAGACGAGAGAAAAAAGAGCAAAAATCTTCTCATCCATCTTACCAACGGCTTATTGAGGCTACCGGAGGAGAACCTGTCATCTTTATTAAGGGATATCATGAATTCAACGGATTTCTTATCAATCATCTTGGTTGGAAACCCGGAGAGGAGCATCTTTCACAGTTGAAAGATTGTAGAGACTTTGTCCTTATGTCAAATCCTGATAAGGGATTGCTTGTGGCTCCTGATATTTGTAGATGTATCAAGGCCCCCACCAATCCTTTTTATGATTCTGATTATGCTTCATCTCATGCTATAGACCTGCTGACAATAAGGGGGAGATGTCCTCACGACCTTCTTGAATATGTATGCGAGAAGGGATGGCTGCCCGATGCAAAATTTCCGGACAGTGATGACACATCGCTTGTCGCTCGTTTTCATGATTTCATTTCCCGTTGCTATCTGCAGCTTTATTACAGAGGAGATTAAGGTCCCATTTATGCGTGCGTATAAATAGTAATATGTCCCCGTTTGGTATCCAAACGGGGACAATATGTATTTATGCATTTTCTATAATTTACCGAATATTGCCTTTAGACGTAGCGAGATGACTCCAAAAACAGCTTCTCCAAAAATACTTGAGTTCATCTTAGATGTTCCCAGTTGCCTGTTGACAAATATTATCGGAATTTCAACCACCCTGAATTTCTTTTTCCATGCCTTGAACTTCATTTCAATCTGAAATGCATACCCCTTGAACTCAATTTTATCAAGATCAATTGCTTCAAGGACTCTGCGACGATAACATACATATCCAGCCGTAGAATCATGCAAAGGCATACGTGTGATGAAGCGTACGTAGGCTGATGCGAAAAACGACATCAACACTCGGCCCATCGGCCAGTTTACAACATTCACACCTGTTATGTATCGAGATCCTATGCATACGTCTGCCTCCCGATCCTTACATTCATGATAAAGGCGCGTAAGATCGTCGGGATTGTGCGAGAAATCCGCATCCATTTCTATGACATACTGATAGTCTCTTGCAAGTGCCCATTTAAATCCGTGGATGTATGCAGTGCCCAGACCAAGCTTTCCGGTGCGGCATTCGAGATATATTCTTCCCGGATATTCATTCATGGCGGTCCTGACAGCATCTGCAGTACCATCGGGAGAACCGTCATCAATTACCAAAACGTCAAACCCGTCAGGAAGCTTCATGACTGTACGGAGCATCTGGGAGATATTCTCTATTTCGTTATATGTAGGTATGATGACAAGTACGTCGCTCATATATGTATAAATTTGGTGTTTTTGCGCAATTGTCTTTTTACTTTGCAAAATTACCAAAAATTATCCATTCTTCAAAATTCAAAGTCCTATATTATACTTTCTAAGTATTTCAATCGGATGATAGGATTGCTTTGCTTTTCTCAGACCTTCGTCGCCGGAGTCATCTTCTCGGTTTATGTACATGATTTGAGGATATTTCCTGCACATCATCGCCGCAAATTCCTTATTTATCTTCTCATAGCTGCCTTCATATTTTCGTGATGCCTTCTCTATATGCACGAAAAGTGTGTCATTCTTGATATCTCCGATTGTAAAGGCCGCCACGTCATCTCCGACCATAAGTATTGCTCCTTCCAGATATATATCTCCTTGCTTTATCATGTCGAGCATATTTCTGGTCATCAGTCTTTCCTCTATTGCCATTTCTACTCTATCACCCTCACAGTCGATGATATCCATAAATTTTATAGCCTTGTCAATATTGGATGCATTCAATACCTCGATTGTGCATTCCGGATAGAGGGAATCAAATTTATTGACATGATTACGCTTTTTACTCATTTTTTTGCCGGATAATGTCGACAGCATTTGTGCATCATACAGATAGTCACCCCAGTCATCGAGCGGATTTATGGATGATATTCCTGCCTCCTCAAGTTCGTCAAGAGCATGTTCAGGCACAGCTGAAAGCACGGGTGAAATGGAATGGTGTGAACAATAAGAGCGAATCTTTTCGATGCTGTCTTTTAGCGGAAGCTTTCCTATTGGAAGTGAAAATGCAGGTGTATCGGTATCGTTTTCTACCACACCCTTTATAAAAAGAGTGTCATCCGATATCGCATATTCATATTTGAAATAATCCACCCACATGAGGATGCCTCCATAAGAGAAGTCAGTGGTACGTCCTTTTTCCATAAGAAGATATGGCATTATAATTTCCATATCAGACTGAGTGATGGGGTGAAACTTCAGCATTTCGGCTTCATCAGAATCTGCATGTTTCTGAAGTCTTCTCATTGCATCTGCCTTACGCAGTGCATCCAGGAAACCATAATAGTTGGTATAGGTCTTTACAGCGGTATTCATAGCAAGATAAATTAAGTCAAGATTATTTATACTTATTTAACGCTCCAGAAATATTTCTGTTTGACACATCATATTTTTTTTGTAATTTTGCACCATGAATGTATTGAAATTTGGAGGTACTTCCGTTGGTACGGTCAGCAGCCTTGAAAATGTAAGAAGCATAGTGGAGTCGCTTCCGTCTGATACGGTTGTAGTCGTTTCCGCATTAGGTGGTCTTACCGATAAACTTATCGCCACGGCTCATCTTGCGGCAGCTGGTGGTGATTGGGCATCAGAGGCAGATGCGATAGCTGAAAGGCATTACAATATTATAGAAGGGATAGTCAGGCAGGAGAATAAGGCAAATACCTTGAACGTCGTTGATGCTCTTCTTGATGAACTCAGGCGTACATACGAAGGTGTTTCCTTGATAAGTGATCTTCCCGCAAAGACGCTGAATGTGATTGTCAGTCTCGGCGAGAGAATGTCAGCACCAATTGTGGCAGGAGCAATCAAAAACGCGAGACTTCATAATTCACTTGATTTCGTAAAGACTGAAAAATGGTTTGATAAGAATATAGCAGATTCTATATTGACCCATAATCTTATCGTCAGGGAGTTTGCTGATCTTGCAAATGGTCCTCATGTCACCGGAGGTTTCATTTCTCAAGACAGGGATTCCGGAGAGATTACCAATCTTGGACGTGGAGGCAGTGATTATACAGCTGCTTTGATAGCTGCGGCATTAGATGCTGAAATGCTTGATATCTGGACTGACGTGGATGGGTTTATGACAGCTGATCCAAGGATTATCAATGATGCCAAGGTGCTTCCTTCAATGTCTTTCATTGAAAGCATGGAGCTATGCACTTTCGGCGCGAAAGTCATATACCCGCCTACCATTTATCCTGTTTTTCATAAGAATATTCCAATCCGCATCCTCAATACATTTAATCCTGAAGCCCCCGGCACATTGATTTCCGATTCTTCTGATTCTAAAGATTATCCGGTGAAGGGTGTCACTGCAGTAAAGAATACCTGTCTTGTGCGTCTTTCCGGCAACCTGACAGAGCATGTGGCTCAGATCAACACCCGCGCATATAATGCTCTTGCCAGAAACGGAGTAAGTGTATTCCTTCTTGCTCAGCCAGGAGAAAATAAAGAATTCTCTTTTGCTATCTCCTCATCTGATCAGGGTATGGCATATCGCTCGCTCAACGAGGAATTCGTTCCTGAATTGCTTGATGGCTCCCTGAAGAATATTTCTTTTGAAGAGAACCTGTCTACCATAGCGGTTGTAGGTGAGGGCATCAGACATATGAAAGGTCTTGACGGTCGGATTCTTAATACACTTTTGCGTCTTGGAATAAGGACTTTGGCGTGTTCGGAAGGAAATTCCGACACTACTGCATCATTTGTTGTGGAAGAAAAAGATACTGTCGAGGCAATCAAAGCTATACATGGATTGTTTTTCTAATGTAACTTAAATTAATGCTATGGAAATAAAAAACGCAAAATATGAGATAAGCAGTGCAAAAGTTGGGCAATGTCCGGCTACGGATGTGCCCGAATACGCATTTATAGGACGTTCGAATGTCGGTAAGTCTTCGTTGATAAATATGATTGCCAACAACAGTTCACTTGCCAAGACATCACAGAAACCTGGAAAGACACTACTGATCAACCATTTTAAAATCAATAACGGTGATTGGTATATTGTTGATCTTCCTGGCTATGGATACGCAGCGAGAGGAAAAGACCAGAGACAGGCTTTCGCTCGCATGATAGAAGGTTATGCTCTTGAGAGGCAACAGTTGGCATGTCTGTTTGTCCTGGTTGACGTAAGGCACAAACCGCAGAACATTGATCTTGAGTTTGTGGATTTCTGCGGAGAAAATGGAGTTCCGATCGCAATTGTGTTTACTAAAGCTGATAAGGTCAGCCAGAAAGTTGCGGATCATAACATGTCCCTTTTCAGGAAAGAACTTTTGGAGAAATGGGAAGAACTTCCTCCTGTTTTCTTGACTTCTTCGGAAAAGAAAAAAGGAAGGGAAACAATATTGGATTTTATCGAGCAGACAAATGCTGTATGGCGTTCATCTGTGGAAGTACATCCGGAAAATGAAGGACAGGAGAGTCCGGAACATGAAGATTCAGAAAAATCAAATAATTTTGATCAAATATCATGAAAATAGCATTTGCATCCGATCATGCGGCTTATGATCTTAAATCGGTCATAAAGCCCTACGTTGAAAAACTGGGTTATGAAACTGTAGATTTTGGTACATATAGCCCCGAATCTTGTGATTATGCCGACTATGCACATCCGGCTGCCCTTGCGGTGGAATCAGGTGAATGTGATTTTGGTATCGCAATGTGTGGAAGCGGCAATGGAATTCAGATGACGCTCAATAAGCATCAGAAAATTCGTGCTGCATTGTGTTGGCTTCCTGAGCTTGCTGCCCTTGCTCGTCAGCACAACGATGCAAATTTCCTTGTGCTTCCTGCGCGGTTCATTTCAGTTGAAGAAGCGTATAAGGTAGTGGATGCTTATCTCAATTCCGAGTTTGAAGGTGGGCGTCATGCCAAGCGCATTGCAAAAATTCCGGTCTGCGATGCCTGAATTTGAGATCCAGCTGCGTGATATAATGCTCTATGGGCGCCATGGAGTATTGCCTGAAGAGAGGATTACGGGAAATCAATATCGTATAAATGTCCGTTTGCATATCGATGCATCCGGATATGATGAATTTAACGATGATCTTGCTACGACAGTGTCATATGCAGATGTGTATGAGATTTTAAAGCAAATTATGTCTGTTCCGTCTGCTCTTCTTGAGACTGTGGCAGTAAGGTTTGGTAAAGCCGTAGTCACACAATGGCACAACGTGAAAAGTGGTGAAATTGAAATAGTGAAGACCGTGCCCCCTATTTCTGATATGATAGGGGAGGCTGGTGTGAAATATTCATTTTAAAAAATATGATCCTTTCTAATAAAAAAATTCCTCTAAAATTTGCACAATTCAAAAAAAAGCAGTAATTTTGCATCGTGATTCTGAGAGGGGTCATAAATAAGGAGGTTCGCTAGCTCAACTGAATAGAGCATCTGACTACGGATCAGAAGGTTACAGGTTTGAATCCTGTGCGAAT
>JAIDQZ010000080.1 GCA_029062005.1 Muribaculaceae bacterium
CATTCGCTGTAACTCCATTGGCAGAAATAAGAGTTACGAAAACCGCATTGCGGGTCTTAGTAACATCATAAAGGCGTTGTACTTTATTTTTTATAGCACCTGAATATTTTTTATCTATGGTAAATTTACTTTCTGTATATTTCATCTCGCATAGATTGAAAACCTTGTCGGCTCTATCTATAAGCAGGTCAATTTCTACGCCCGGAAGATCCGCATAGGGAGGTGTTCGCCATGAGTATTCATTACTGATCACGCCTCCAATACCTAATGCTTTTTTAATTTGCCTTATATGCAGTAAGCATACGCGCTCGAAAGCTAAGCCACACCAATTGTGATAAGCCGATGTCCGAAGACTTTTTGACCAAAAGGCTTCGTCAATATTATTTTTTGAATCGATGAATCGGAAGTAAAAGAGTGTATAGTTATCTATAAGTTGATAAACAGCATTTTTCTTTTTAGCTCCATATGAGCTATAGCGTCGAATAAATCCGCACGCGTCTAATTCCTCAAGACAATCACCAATTTTTCCATTATCTTTTAGTTTTGCTGCTTTTATAATTTCTTCTCGCGTCATACCGGCCTTTTTTTTGCCAAGAGCGGTAATAATTTCTATGTATGGAGCCGGGTTCTTGAAAAGAGAACGATATAATTCGTCAAATTCACCTCCAAGCACAGCTCCGTTCTTGAAAAATAGATTGTC
Organism: Muribaculaceae bacterium; assembly: GCA_029062005.1. Lineage (GTDB taxonomy): Bacteria > Bacteroidota > Bacteroidia > Bacteroidales > Muribaculaceae > Lepagella. Next base: position 701 of record JAIDQZ010000080.1, read on the forward strand.
AATATTCTGAGCCATACCTATTCCCGTTTCCAAAAGTGACCAATAATATGGAATCCCACCTAAAACCATATAAGTCTCCATTATCATTTCACGAGTATATCCCAGTTTACGTTCAGTAGAATATTGCTCGCATTCATTAAGAGTAAATGGCTGAAGACAGATCCTATCGGATAATCTATTGTGCAAGCCTCCACGATTCTTAAATACCTTATTTACCATCCAAGAGGTAGCCGATCCGCATATTACCAGCAGAATATCCTTTCTTGCAGAAGCCCAACCATTCCAGAATTGCTCAAAGGCTGGGAGAAAACTTGCCCGCGGAGCATCCATCCACGGAAGTTCATCTAAGAATATCACTTTTTTCCCGTCAGGATGCTTCTCGATCAATTCAGAAAGTAGCGTAAAAGCATCTATCCAATTTTGTGGCACAGTTGACTTACCCAGTCCTTGCGATTTCAAGGCATTGTAAAAACTATGCAACTGAATACGGGTGGATACATTAGGCATACCCGAATAAGTAAATGCAAAATTATCTCTAAACGCCTCTCTAACCAGACACGTTTTCCCAATTCGTCTTCTGCCGTATATGGCAATAAACTTCGATTCGTCAGCCTCATAGGCTCTGCGAAGTTTCTTTATTTCGTTTTCTCTTCCTATAAACATTGTCGTCTTATTAGACTGCAAAGATACAAAATTTCCGACAATACCGTGCGGAATCAGCAAATTTATTGATACATTCCGCTGATTTCTATCGTCATTTTTCCCGTAATTATAAATTATGTATCTAAATCGCTTCAAAAATAGGAGTTTTAGATACCTTATAAATACTCTGAAAAATCCAAAAGAAGATGATTGAAAACATACCCTTTTGGGTATTGTGTGAGAGCGGGTGATTTAATAATTTTGCAAGCGTCTATCCTTACGACAGGCGAGGTGTGAGAACATAAGTTAACATATTGAAAATTCGTTTGTAAAATATTTTGCTTACCTTTGCGAAAACAAATCCCAACTACTTATAATTATGAAAATAAACCTTTCATTTATCGGCCGTATGTTTGTCGTCGGAGCAGCCCTGATGGTTGCCCGGACCGCCGCGGCCTACACCCACAATTTCGACACCGTCCCGGACGATCCGATGCATTCGCTCATCTATACGCTTCCCAACGGGCTGAAAGTTTTTATGAGCGTGAACCGCGACCAACCGCGAATCCAGACCAATATAGCGGTCCGCGTCGGCGGTAAGAACGACCCGGCCGAGACGACGGGACTGGCACACTATCTGGAGCACCTGATGTTCAAGGGCACGCGGCAGTTCGGAACGGACAATGCCGAGGCCGAGCAGCCGTTGCTGGACGAGATAGAACGCCGTTACGAGGAGTATCGAATGATTACCGACGAGGCCGTGAGACGGCAGAAGTATCACGAGATAGACAGCGTGAGCCAGTTGGCTGCGCAATACTTCATTCCCAACGAATACGACAAACTGATGGCTGCCATCGGCGCGCAGGGCACCAATGCTTTCACTTCCAACGACGTGACCTGCTACGTGGAGGACATTCCCTCCAACGAGATAGAGAACTGGGCGCGCATTCAGGCCGACCGTTTCCGAAATATGGTCATCCGCGGTTTCCATACCGAACTGGAGGCTGTGTATGAGGAATACAACATCGGCCTCGGCAGCGACATGAATAAGTTGTATGAGGCCCTGTTGAACAAGCTCTTCCCGACCCATCCCTACGGAACGCAGACAACCATCGGGACGCAGCAGCACCTGAAAAACCCCTCTATCACGAACATCAAGAACTACTTTGCGAAGTGGTACGTCCCCAACAACGTGGCCATCTGCATGGCCGGCGATTTCGAGCCGGATGAAGTGATGGCCGTCTTGGAAAAACACTTCGGACAGTGGCGGCCCGGCGACGATGTCGCTCAGCCTCAGTTCCCGAAGTTGGAGCCCCTCACCGCTCCCGTGGACAGCACGGTGGTGGGTCTGGAGGCCGAAAGTGTGTGTATCGGTTGGCGCAGCGACCGTGCCCAGTCGTTGCAGAACGATACGCTGGAACTCATTGATGCGGTGCTCTCCAACGGCAAGGCCGGCTTGCTCGACCTCGACCTGAACCAGGAAATGAAAGTCATGGTAGCCCAGTCGGGCGTGGAAGCTCTGCTCGACCACGGCATCTTTATCTTGCTGGGCATGCCGAAGGAGGGACAGACCCTTGAAGAGGTGCGTGCCTTGCTGCTGGGTGAGATAGAGAAACTGAAGCGT
>JAIDQZ010000081.1 GCA_029062005.1 Muribaculaceae bacterium
ACCGGGGGCTCATATAGTTTATGGGCTGGAGCAAGCAATGAAGCTAAAAATGGCTCTCGTACTGTCCCTATGTCATTAAGAGTGCTGAGAGCCGCCATAATATCTGCATTGTCAAAAAGTATTTTCCCCGGTTTTGCCACAGATTTCGGAGAGCGCCATCCACTGTAGATACATCTTACGATACCTCCCTTATCAAGAAGTTCAAACATTCTTATGATAGTATTCCGTGACACTTGTATTTTTTGACTCAGTGATTGGACATTCAGTGTGAACGGAACTTCCGTAGACATTACGTAGAGAAGTCTGCTGAGTTTGTGGAGTGTTTCATACTCTACTGATTCAAGTGCAGGAATATCTTGATTGATTGATGTATCGATCAATCTTTCGATTCGGCCATAGTATTCTCCGATCTGCTTTAGGTCATAGAAAGGATAGTAGCATTTCCCGAGATAGTCATTGAACAGTGGTAGCACCTTTTCCTGCAATGCGTTGATTATTTCCCATTCAGCCTTGTGGGAATTGTCAAGTATATCTTGAATAGTCAAGGCTGGGAATGATACTTTCCCGGAAAAATCAAGATATTCTCTAAATGATAGTCCATACAGTCTGTATGGCAGGCATCTTCTGCTCAAATCTGCCAAGGCAGAGTCAAGATGTATCATTGATGATCCGGTAAATACTATGTGATAGTCAGGATATGAATCATAAATGTTTTTTAATTCAATCTGCCAGTTTCCGGGGTATCGATGGATTTCGTCAAGATAAAGATGTGTTCCTCCATGATCGTAGTGCCATGACGCAAGATCTACGATACGGTTTTCAGTGAACCATAGATTATCGCAAGAAGCATAAAGGGCTGGGCCGTTCGGTCCAAATTTCTCTTTTATCCGTTGCCGCAGCATAGTGGTCTTGCCAACGCCTCTTGCTCCTTTAATCATCACGAGGCGATCATTCCAGTTGATCTTATTATAAAGATACCGGAATGTATCCATCTGTACTGAATTCACAAGCCGTTGTGAGGTCTTTATCAGATTATCCATAAAAGTCATTTACTATTTCAGTGCAAAGATAGCAAAAATGCTCTTTATAAACAACACTTTTGTCTAAAAATGCTCTCTGTAAAGAGCACTTTTAGACAAAATCACCTAATATCTTGAGTCTTCAAGGTTATTCCCATTGAGGAAGAGTACTTGAGTCTCCGCTTATCCTTGTCATCATCTTTTTTGCCCAGTCCAACAACTGTTCTTTCAATTCCATAGGATAGATAATCTCAACCCAACCGGCACGTGAGAAGATGGTAGCCATAAAATCAGTTGTAGGACGTATATAGAGTTCAAAGTCTACGGTTTTATCTGTTTCGGATATAATTTTCTGAGAATGGTGCAGTGGAAGATCTTGCAGATAATATCGCTCTTGTCCATGAGCGCGCAATATGATTTTCTGAGGTTTTATCCTTAAATCGGTCATCACACCGAAAAAATCCGAGAAGTATTGCCCGCAGTCAAATGAGTCTTTAAGGATGAATTTTTGAGTGGTAATATTAATCTTGGTTATACGGTCAAAAGAGAATATTCGGAATTTATTATCGAAATGCCCTAATAGATACCATCTTTGACGGAATAAACGGATGCAGTAAGGTTCAAGTGTGTACTGTTTAGCAGGCTTTCCATAGCTTCGGTATTCCATCTCGACAATATGGTTGATTTTCATTGCATCAATTAAAATCTGCAGTGTTTCGCCACCATATGGAACAGGCTCAAGCATGATGCGATTCTGGATTTCTCTGCTTTCTGAAATCAAATTGCTTACTGTAAGGCTTGAGGCAAGCCAGTTGGCGATATTGTCTGATCCTATGGTATCTGCATTTGCAATATAGTACACATTGCCTGAATGCCTGTCGCATTTAATCTGTAAGTCAAAGATTCTCTCTATAGCCTCTCTGTGACGATTGAAGGTAGAACGAGATAAAGACTTTCCATCGCTGAGACTGCAGTTTTCCCAACGATTTGATATTTCTTCGAGTGTTATGCGTCCTGCCTGCCAGATAGTTCTGACAAGCCATATGTATTCTCTGAATATTTCTGATGACCTCATAATGCAAATTTACTAAAATTTTTCGATTGTACTGCATTATGGTGCATTGAATGGCTAATTTTGCACTCGAAATCTCATGATGTGGGAGTATAATATTAAATAAATGAATTATGATACTGGATCAGCAGACAAATGTATGTTATCTTTCAAAACGGCTTATTGCGAAAGAAGACGGTATGGAGATCGCTGCGGTTTTAATGGCGCACGACGTTGAGGTTAAGTTTCTTGAACTTACCCGTGACATATGGGCTCGCGACTATATGCCCATACAGATTGGAGTAAATGAATTCGTCGGGTTTGAATACTGTCCTGACTATCTTTATTGCGACGGATATATAAATACCGTTACCAATCAGGCCCGAGTGTGTGCAGCCATGGGAATTGAGGTATTGCATTCAGGATTGATACTTGACGGAGGTAACGTGGTAAAGACAAGTAGAGGCGTTATAATGATAGACAAGGTTATACGTGAGAATAAACATCTTCGACGTGTTAAAGTAATTGATGGTCTGGAAAAGATATTTCAGACAGAGGTCATATTGCTGCCATGGGATAGAGAAGAGATATATGGGCACGCTGACGGTGTAGTACGAGAAATCAGTCCAGGTAAGGTGTTGTTGACCAACTATTCAAGATATTCCCCTCGTTTGGCCAAGCAGTTTGGGCAGATCTTGTCAAGATGGTTCGACGTCGAGATACTTGAATTCAACATTGAAAAACAACATAGTCACAACTGGTGCTATATAAATTATCTACAAGTAGGAACCAAGCTTTTCCTTCCTCAACTAACGCCCATGCGCATGGACAGCCGTAGTCAAGCTAATGGTGGAGGCGTGTTTGATTATCGTCAAACGGGTAAAACCGTTCTGGAAGATGAGATAGCGGTTGAGCGATTCCGCAGTCTTTTCCCGGATTGCGAGATAATACCGATCTCATGTCCGCGAATAGTAAAAGACGGCGGAGCGCTCAACTGTATCTCCTGGAATATCAAGATTTGATATTGTTATTGTATTCTTTTGGCTTTGCAGGATACTTTGTCATGTCTGTACCATCTTTTATATATCTATATTGAGCGTTGAAAACCAATTCTGTTGGGTCTTGATTGGATATGCTTAGATTGTATTTCTTAAGGTTGTCTATCCATTTGGACAACCTTTTGTCGCAGTCTTCAGTCTTGACCGGAATCCAACGTTTATAACATTTGATGTCATTCTTTTTATATTCTCCAATAGCTTCTTCAATACGAGGAATATCTTTGCTTTTTGGGGAAAATGCGCTGAAATTATCCCAAAGCTCATCAACACATTTCATGGGTCCAAGAATTGTTTTGCTATCGGCAGAGCACTTGCGTATTCCTCTTATCAAGATACCTCCAAATCGGGTTTCATCACACTTGAATGTAATATCGACTCCACTCTGATGGAAGAACCATTGCCCTGCCTCCATTGGAAGAAGTTTTTCTTCTTTCTTCCCGGAATTGGGATTGTGGGATTCGACTATCTTTCTGGGATAGGTAATCACATCCTGATGCTCTGGAGTAAAAAGATAGAATTCAATCTCAACCAGCTCATATTTATCGTTGCCCTTAACGATGACAAAATGATTCATTAGCATACTGGCAAGTTCATCGAAATATTTCGAATACTCACAATTCTCAATATTCTTAGGATCTAATTTTTCTTTTAGGTCTGCTATGCTATATGACATATTAAAATAGATTATGATATTATTACGATTTTAGTTTGTTTATAAGGATTCAGCGATAGTCTTTTGCATGTCCATCTATGGATAATGTCTCTGCGCCTAAGTAATTTCGGAATTTCTCGCTAAGCCGCAGATGCTCGCACTTCTGTTCCTATAGATTATTTCTTCAACTCACTAATTTATGGTCCTTCGCTTCTGCTGATTCCACAAGGAATACACTCGCGATGATGAGGATGATGGAAAGGATCTGCCACCATGAAAACTTATCCTGTCCCAAAACGTAACTTACTATGGCAGCCACGATGAGTATCCAGTTGGAATATAGTGCCACGACTGTAGCAGGAAGTTTCTTGAGCCCTATATCTGTCAGCAGATAGCTAAGAGAGGTAGGGAAGAGGAGAACGAAGGCAAGAACAAGGAATGGAGTTGAGAAAACTCCCGATGTAAGTACAGGAGCAAACCACTTACCCGTTATTAGAACGGCTACTATTCCTGCGAGAAGTCCTCCGGAAAATGTGTATTTGCTTACAGTGGCATTACTTAAACGCTTAAGGAATTTCTTTTCTATCACAAGATATGCGCTGAAAAGGAAGGTGGACAGCAGGCAGAACATATTGCCCAAAAGCGGATTGGATGCCACTTCGCTGTGTTTTTGGGTAAGGATACATATAAGGGCTCCTCCGATGCCTAAGAAAATGCCGATAAGGCGTCCTGTAGACAGACGGTCTGTGCGGAGAATCAGGCAGATGATATATACCACAGTCGCTTGCAGGGCTATGAAGATAGATGAAGAGATCGGAGTGGTATATGTAAGTCCTATCAGGAGGGTATACATATATCCGAATACTGCGATGACACCCGTCAGCAAGAGCAAAAAGCGGTCGCGCATCGTAACTTGTTCTGTCTTATCGGGACGAACCCAACCAAGAATCCAGAAGAAAACAGACCCGAAACCGAGTCGAAGCACCACTCCTGTGAATGCGTTCATCCAAGTAGGAAGCAGATACTTCAGTGCATTCTCATTCAGGCCGGAGAAGGTCTTGGCAATGAACATAGAGACATTGCCGACGAGACGACCTCGTTTGTCAACTGTTATATCTTCTTCTCCGGAACCTTTGGGGGTGGCTGATGGATTCGATGTGGTTTGTAGGGTATTCATAATCAAAATGGTTATATGATATTAACACGGCATCAGGGTTTAGGTTTATTTCGCCATCGCATTGATTTTGCATACGAAGTCGGTTTTGGCCTCGGTGTAGGCATCGCGGTTGTGCTTGAATCGCGGGAGTAGGCTAAGTTTCAGTTCTTCGTATTCCTTTGCTATGTCAGGATGGGCTATTAGGTAGTCGCGGAAACGGATCTCGTCGTTATCCCCTGTGGGGTGAAAGTGTATATGAAATACTCGTTCGGCATACCCTTCCGGAGTATAGCCTTTGTTGAAACTCATGCGCTCGCCAGATGTCGACATACATATGTATCCGGCGCATTCCATTCTCTTCTTGACTTCCTTCCAATCTGTTTCAGAAGGAATCTCTACAAGAATATCTACAATGGGTTTTGCCAAGATACCCGGTATGGCTGTGCTCCCTATGTGGCTGATCTTTATGTCAAAACCGGACAAGATGGAGGATAGCACAGCGATTTCCTCTTCAGCCCATTCAGTCCAATGAGGGTTATGTGCAGAAAGAACTATGGGAAAAAGTTCCCATAGTTCTTCAAGAGTCATATTCTTAAGTTCTTTGTTCATATTTACTTAAGTTCCATAAGCTCGCCGGTGTAGGTGTCCATTACGAAGCCTTGCACATTTACACCGGTCGGGGGCATCAGGGGATGGTTGGCGATGAGGTCGACGGTTTCTTTTACAGCTTCGTCAGTATCGTCGAATCCGTGCAGCCATTCCTTGAGGTTGATGCCGCAGTGCTTCATCAGAGTAATGTGTTCTTCGCTTACTCCACGTTCTTTCATGAGGTGTAGCATCTCATCGGCGTTCATGCCCTGCACACCGCATCCTGTATGGCCTATCACCATTATTTCATTGACTCCCAATTCATAGATGGCTACCAGAATGGATCGCATTGTGGAGTCGAAAGGGTTGGTGATGGTGGCACCGGCATTCTTGATGATCTTCACGTCTCCGTTGCGGATGCCGAGAGCAGCCGGGAGCAGTTCCACGAGACGTGTATCCATACATGTTACTATAGCAATTTTCTTGTCGGGATACTTGCTTGTGGCAAAACGTTCGTAGCCTTTTTCTTCTACAAACTTGCGATTGAATTCCTTGAGTTCCTGTATCATGATATTCTTTTTTATGTATTATAGACAACTGCAGTTGCAAAGATATATAAAAATCTTGAGATATAGGTTTTTTTGAATATTTTTTTGAAGATAATTGCCCTCTGCGAGCCCTTTGCGCCTTTACGTGAGATTCCTT
>JAIDQZ010000082.1 GCA_029062005.1 Muribaculaceae bacterium
ACGGACTTCAAGCTTAACGGTTGAATCCGGTTGGTAAAGTATTATTTCATTGTCTTGCGATGATGGTGCAAGTGGTATAGGAGTATTCTCGTTCATATTGCAAAATTAACAAAAAAATCTCATAATATGACTATAACGTGCAGGGAATCAGTCGAAACGGCTGATTACAAATTTCGTGACATATGATTCGATTACATTATTAGATTTAGAATACATTATTATGAGATGGAACCTTATTTGGTTTGACGCATAATTTTTGCTATCTTTGCATAAATAAAAAACTAACAGCATGAAAACGAAAATCACAACCTTAATTCTATTTCTCTTTATCGTGTTGATTGTCAAGGCAGAGTATATAGTGCATCCATGGGAGGGAAAGACCGTAGCCTATTTCGGCGATTCCATCACCGATCCCCGTAATAAGGCTGCCGACTCAAAGTATTGGACTTATCTAAAGCAATGGCTTGGCATTACGCCTTATGTATATGCTGTTAGTGGTAGGGAATGGAACGATATACCTCGTCAGACCAATCAACTGAAAGAAGAGCATGGTGATGACTTCGATGCCATCATGATTTTTATAGGCACGAACGATTACAATAATGCCGTGCCGCTCGGACGCTGGTATGACGAAAAAATGGAAGAAGTAGTCTACGGACACCGTTACGAAAAACGTCCGGAATCAAGAATGCGTCGCACCCCGTGTATGGATACGAAAACTTATCGAGGCAGAATCAATATAGCTCTCGACTCTCTTAAACGAACCTATCCTCAGAAGCAGATCGTATTGCTGACACCGATTCATCGGAGCGGTTTCTATGCCAATGACAAGAACTGGCAGGTGCCGGAAGACTATGCCAACCGTTGCGGAGAGTATCTTGACGCATATGTGAAGGCAGTGGAGGAAGCCGGTCGGATATGGTCTGTTCCTGTTATCGACTTGAATTCTCTTTGCGGTCTCTATCCGCTGAATGACGGACACGCACACTATTTCAATGATGCTGAGACAGACAGGCTGCATCCGAACAGTGAAGGACATCTGCGTATGGCACGGACATTATACTATCAGCTGTTGACGCTGCCTTGCACCTTCAATTGATTATAATTATCTGTCAGAATTCATGGATCCAGCTTACAGAGAATGTCTCAGAAGTTCCGTTTTGGGATTCTCTATATTGGAATTCTGTATAGCTTGAAATTTTTTTATCTGTTATATCGTAGCTGTACGCAGATTCTTGGATGGTTTTGTTGAACTCTTGTGTTTGACTTCTGCTTATGAGGCTGTTGGACTGTGATCCAAAGATGCCTTGTAGTTGTAGAGGATAATATTGGTATCTGCCGAGGTGGATGCGTACGATGTTTTTAACTCCCGATACTTCGGAATAAGAATATTTAAATCTATAGGCAACCTTGTCTTTGTAGCCTGAATTGAGGTGCTATTGATGCCGGTAAATGATTCCATGCCCCATTTTTGTGAGATGGATCTTGATTCCCGAGCCGCTACTATTCTTGCTTTATTCAAATCATTGCAATGATTTGATCCATTGGGCTATCATTTCCAGAACATCGGGCGAAACGGTTTCCTCAATAGTGGCGTATTCATTGACAGCCCCGGTCTTGCAATGTTGAAACAGATGATTCACTCCGTCAATCGCCATAATTTTATTGGCGGCGTTTGAGGACAATCCTGCCTTCAATGCTCCTAAATTATTCTCATGGAATACCTGGGTGTCCATTGTTCCGTTTATGGCAAATACGGGGCACGCAATATCCCCTAATCTCTCTCTCATGTCCAAAGTAAGGAAATATTGCATATATGGGGACTCTAATTGCTTGAATGCAGGTTGAAGGTTCTGCTTCAATTCTTTGGGCAAATCCGACATCTCTAAATTATGTGGCGCTGATTCATCCCCGGAAAATGCAGATTGCAGAAGTTCGCAATATTTTTCCACAGTCTGTTCGGGGTAGCCTGCCTGAGATAGTAAATGGCGATTCTGGTCCAGAAGAGTTTCCTTTCCTGAGACTGCCATTCCGGCAAGGCTTACAATAAAGTCAGCATTGCTGTCAGCACCCAGCATAAAGGCAATGGTCCCACCCTCACTGTGTCCAAGCACTCCGACCTTATCGAATTTCTGACGCAGAAGATCGATGCCTGACAGGGCATCATGCATGAGGTCTTCAGTAGTGCAGTTGGCAGCGTCGCCGGTCGACTCGCCGTAGCCGCGATCATCGTATCGTAAAGAAGCTATTCCGTTTTTAGCCAAAGCATCGGCTATTACGGCAAAAGGCTTATGCTCTAAAATCTCTTCGTCTCTATTTTGCAGTCCGCTTCCTGTAATCATTATTACCACAGGAGTTTCCCTGTTATATTTTTCCGGAAGTGTCAGCGTGCCTTTCAATACAGCATCGCCGTTGGAGAAGCTGACTTCTTCAAGTGAATAGGGGAAGGGTGGGACAGGAGTCTGAGGCCGTTGCGGTTTTTTCTCTCCGGGAGTAAGCACGAGAGGAAATTCAGCTCCCATCTGATTGAATTTGCCGATTATCTTATCGATCGCACATAACCCTTTAAAGGTTGCACCTATCGAGGGAATTTCTATTATGATACTGTAGCCTCCGGTTTTTGTTATTTTCGTTGGCAATCCCTTTACGCCTTGTGCCGGAGAGTCCAATGTTGGGTTTTCCTCATCCATATGAAAAACGATAGGAAGCTTTGTCCCTTGCACGTCGATGGCTCCTGACCATACACAGGTTTGAGAATTAGCCACAAAGATTCCTAACAGAATGTTCAACAATAGTATTATATTTTTTTTCATATGAGATCCCTTTGTATCTTTATCGGAATTATTCGCGGAGTCTCGAATCAATGATGATCGTCACCGGACCATCGTTGATGAGTGCGACCTGCATGTCGGCACCAAAAACCCCCTTTTTCACCTCTTTGCCTAAGATTGCCGACAGCTTCTCACAATATGAGTCATATAGATCTGTGGCGAGTTCATGTCCGGCAGCGCGGATATAACTCGGGCGGTTGCCTTTTCGGGTGGATGCCATAAGTGTAAACTGGCTGACAGCCAAAGTATCTCCATCTGTTTCCATAACAGAGCGGTTCATCACTCCATTTTCATCAGCAAAAATTCTCATCGAGGCGGTCTTTGCCGCAATCCAGTCGACATCTGCCTGCGTATCTCCTTCAGCTATTCCTACCAGTATCATAAGTCCTCTGCCGATTCTGCTGAAGAGTTTTCCATCTATGGCTACGGATGCTTCCGAAACCCTTTGTATCACCAGTCTCATGCTTATTGATAAATTGACGGTTATTGCTTGGCAGGAAGGCATGATCCATTCCGGTCACTCCATGATTGAAGGCGGTCGTATTCCTCTTTCGTGATCCTCATGAATGATCCGTGCTGTGGTCGCTTTACACCCTTTATGTTCTGAGGGTTGGAGAAATTGCGCATATTCCGGTCTGCCTGACATATGCGGTAGTTGCGAGGCTTAGAGGAATATTCTATATAGCCTATATGCCATGTGTCTTCTCCCGGCAGCTGGAATGCCGACACTCCTTCACATTTCTTGTTGCCTTCAAAGTCAATGTAGTCATCATCCACCGGTTCGCTCCAGGGACCTGTAAGCTTTGGACTGGTAGCAGTAAACAATCCCGGTTTCCCTCCTTCTTTCTTGATCATCATATGCCATAGACTGTCGGCTGGCACCCAGTTTATGTCAGCATCTATTGTGGCATAGCCCCAGTCAAAAAGTAGCTTAGGTTGGGTGAGTGTCGTGAATGATTCGTCTGCGTATGAATAATACATTCTGTCATAGGGTTCTTCGTCGCGGTTCCACATCGAATAATATATCATATACCCCCCTTTTCTGCCGTCTTCCCACTCATATGTGGCATCCCACATGATCTGGGGTGCCCATACGCGGTTGATGGATGACCAGTCCTTATACACGCTCGTATTTTCAGGATCGCTGAAAATTTCTTTCCCTTTTCGGAAATCAAATGAGGTGGACTTCCAGTTGATCAGGTCATCGCTCGAAAGAAGGCATATCCCATAATTGTCCCATGTCTCCTTCTTGTTGAGTCGGCGTCTTGACGATTCATTTGCCTCCATGTCCGTACACACCATAAGGAACCCTTTGTCGTCTTGGCGCCGGCAGATGAAAGCGTCGCGCGTACGCCCTTCTATTGGAGCCATCAGCTTGTCGCTGAATATGGAGTCTCCTTCCAGCAGATCATGATATTGAATGCCGTCTTCGCTTATGGCATATGCAGTCCATGCCGGTCCGGCATCGTTCATATGGCAGTATAGCATATGCTCCCCTTTCTGAAGGTTGCCTATCTCCGGAGGCATATTTTCTGCGGAGGAGGCTGATAGACTTATCAGTGCAAGTGTGGAAATTATTGAGACGGAAGATTTCATGATAATGGTGATTTTATGAAAAAAAGTCCGGCAGTTTATACTGTCGGACCTTGCGGTGAGGACGAGATTCGAACTCGTGGTAGGATTGCTCCTACGTCAGTTTAGCAAACTGGT
>JAIDQZ010000083.1 GCA_029062005.1 Muribaculaceae bacterium
CCAGGAGCACCAGTTAAAATCAAATTAAAGTTTGACTTTAATAGATTAATGCAAGAAATTTCTAAGTCTGTCATTCCTTTGTGAATTAGTTGATATTTATCAAAGAATTTCTTTAATGATATATTAGGATTTTTATTGTCAAAAAGTCCTAATTCGTCAATAGATTTTATATACTCGGGGTTTGCTTGAGCATATTCTTCAGTTGCTATATATAGCTTTTCTACATGACCATTTTCCCATTTTGGTTTAATATTATCCCAAGATCCTTTCCAATTAAGATAGGTGCCTTTGTTTGTTGGGTCAGGTCCATATACATTGATACATATGATTTCATCATCGTATTTATCCCACCTATCTATTTGAGTTTGGATATTATGGCCATTGTAACCCTGTCCAGATTTTTTGAAATCGGAAATATTTTTAATATATTTATAATATCCAATATGATTCTTATCATTATTTATAATCCATTCAAGATGAGATACGAAGTATTCTAACAGAGCTTTAAATTTATGATAATTATCCATAATTATAAGGTTTTATAAAGCAATTTATTTCACTAATGAGCGATTTATTATTTGCAGTTTCGCTTGCGAGGGCTCTTCGTAGGCGTTGCAAGCGGCGAGGTAGTTCTTTAACTCAGTGAAGTCTGTGCCATAGAGGTTATCGCTGAACTGATGTAGCTTCGTCATTACGTTTATGTATGCCAAAGGGTCTTTGTGCCGGGTCAGCTTTCGTAAGGCAAGTATATAGTCCTCGCGGAATACCGTCGGGACGATAATGCGCGACTGATCAGCACGCACAAGTTCGACATTCATCATCACACGGGCTATGCGTCCGTTGCCGTCATTGAAGGGATGCACTTCACTTATCATGAACATCATGAATATCGCACGCGCAAATGGGTCGGTCAAAGCCGCATAATATTTGAAACCTTGCGATAGCGTACCTTTCACAAGCTGATGATCTACAAACTCCGTCATTCCGGCACGATTGTTCTTTGTTTTGAAAATTCCGGGATTCATGTGCGGTCGTCCTTCAAGCAGTACGCTATGTCTGTGGCTCAAAATCGCAAACAATTCATCTGGGGAAGTCGGTATCTTCATCATTTCCGCGCGGTTTGACAGTATTTTGAAAGTTCCGAGTATGTCATGTGAGTCCTCATCACGCCGTGGCATTGGAATTCCGGAGTCGACGATGGCTTTGGCTTCCTCTACGTCAAATTCCGTTCCCTCGATGTAATTGGAGAAATAGCTCTCAAAGAATGAGAACAGACGGAAAGACTCCTCATCGGTATTGCGGTTGTTACGTATGACGAAATACCTGTCTTTTATCGCGTCAAAAAGCACCTCAAACAATTCTACCCTTGTTTTGTCAAACGGACTTCCGGCTGCAAGTGCTTTTGCAGAGTCTGTTGACAGCACCTTCGCATCATGAGTTGAAAGCAGCGCAGAGATAATGTTGTTAATCTTGGCAAATTCGGTCTGCATACCCAATTCTTCGGCTACAGTCCTTAACTCATCCCGATATTGATTGAGCCGGTCTTCACCTCCAGTAAGCAGTATCTGTTCAAGTTTATTTTCAATGGCACTCACTGGTAACACACGCGACTCATCACCGGACTTTCGTGACACCTGCATATTTTCAAGCATATATCTATGCTCTCCCGATATGTGCATACCCATAAACGGAATATCGTGTGAAGTAGCTTTCGGACCCTTCACAAAATTCAAGGTAATGCCCGGCAAATCGGTCACCCGCCTTGTAGTTGAGTTTGTCAGGAAGAAGTCGCCAGTGGCAGTTGGACGCATCTCTTTGGCACTTCGGTGACTTATCAACGCATCCGGATAGCGGTAAACAAGTATATCTATAAGGTTACGGCGCACGATGCTTTCCAGACTATCTACAAGATTAGTCGTATAGATACGTGGCGCTACCTTACGCAGTTCACCGTCTTTCTCCTTCTTGCTGATCACACGGGAGACATTAGGGTCAGACGAACCGAATATAATCTCTTTTTGGGTGTCAACTTTAACTGCCATACAAAAATCACAATTAAGAGAATGCAAAGGTACAAAAAAATGCGATTATAACCGTATTTTTTAAAAAACTGAGTTTTAAACGTGCTTTTTTGGCAGTTGTGCTTGGATTAGTTCTTAAAAAGACGTATGGTATTACAAAATATCAAGACTATAAATTCTTGTGAGTACTAATTTTTGCGATTATAACTGCGATTTTTACAAAAAATTGAGGTTAACTGTATTAGACGGTTATTTGTGTAGATTAATTTTACAAGCGGCAGGAGCGATGTCAGCTAAAAAATATTCAGGATTTTTATTGAACCATTCGATGGCGTAAGGACAACTTGCCGCAATCTTGTTCCCATCAGCGATAATTTTATCAGCCGCAAGCTTTACTAAAATTCCGGCAATCCCTTGACCCCTAAGGATTGGATCCACAAATGTATGGTCAATAGTAGCAACACCATTACGAATAGGAAAAGTTACCTCTGCAATAACCTTACCCGAATCATCTTTTGTATAAATTCTCTCTTTTTCAGTAATAAAATCCATAGTATTAATTTTAATTATAGTATTAATTTACTAATATAACACCCATATAGCTTAAACTGTTGAATCAGATTTTCACAGTCATACAAAAAATTGCAATTAAAAATCCCTTAGATACAAATTTTTGCGATTATAACCGCAATTTTTACAAAAAACTGAGTTTAGAGTGGGGCATTGTTGATATTATAGAATCAAAAAGGTATCACAACTAAGTAATAATGTGTATTAACGTGAATATATATACCATTGAAAATCTTATTAAATCAACTTATATCTACATTTTAACTGCTAACTACTTGATAATAAAAGAAAAGGACTATCGTTTGATAGCCCTTTTTGTGATCCGCCTGGAGCCGGATAATGTCGTCTTAACTAGGTAGTATTCAGAATATTGTAATGCCGCACTTTCCGTTGTTCACGAATTGTACACGGCACAATTTCAATGTTCTTCCCAATGTTTCCATTGGGATTGCAAAAATACAAAAATTTACTGGCTTATAAAAGTGATCAGAAATAAATTTTTGATACGATTTCAGATATGATTCCCAATTTGTTTAACGATTTGTTTGTAATAGAGGGCAACCATATCTTTCTCATCGTCTCCAGCGTAGCTATTATGTGCGATTAAACATCGGACTTTGTAAAGCTCCTCAATCTTTGTTGATATCCATCCCTGACTTGGAAAGTAAGCTTTAAAATACTCCCAATTATTTTGAATTAACTTAGCTAAATCTATAAAATCCAAATAATAGATTTCTTTATCACCACGAAGTGGTAACCACTTATTTTGACTCTCTTCTTTTTTTCGTGTGGCAATTCCTTTCGCAATGTCGGTTGGAACAGATATCATAGAAAAATAATTCTCGCCAAGTGCATTTGAAAGTGTTGTATCGATAAAATTCCGCAGCGAATTTTCAACACAATAGAGGGTAACATATAGTTCAGACATTTCTTTACCTTTCTGCTTAATTTCGTCAGAAAGAATATCCAACTTAGCCTGATCGGTAGCAATAATGACTTCTTCAAGTATATTATTTCTTGGTGAGTTTAAGTTAGGTGAAATGTTAATTTCCATAACGTCGTAGCCAGCATTAGGGGGCATCACTGAACTACTAACCAGTAACAAAATCTCTCTAATATCTGCAAGATTTGAAGCATGGATTCCAAAAGTATCTTGTGGAATATAAAAATTCACAATAGTATACATCGCATCCCATCTTCTTTGAGAGTAACTACTAGTTGCAGAAATCTCACAGTATCCTTCTCTCAAAATATTAGAGTAGTCTTTATCTTTGTATTTGGGATCATTACATAACACTGTCATAACAGCGTTAAAAAATCCATCCTCACTTGGAAGTTCGTATGTGAAATTACTCATATTTTATACAAATAGTTTATTGTCAAATTTTTGAATTGGAATTGTTACTATAGTAGATTCCTTCCATTTGATTTTTTCTTCATGCGAGTTGGTAATGACGATGAGGTTGTCGCAGTGGAGTTCTTCGGCGGCTTCGATGAGGGCATCGAGTTCACGTTTTCGGGTTTTCTCGGATGACATATCGTAGCAGACTTGTATGAGTTGTTCTACTTTTGAGCCTTTTCGGGTGACGAAATCTATTTCCTTGTCGTTGCGTGTTCGGTAATAAAAGAGTGTTTTGCCGGGAATATATCCGCGACGTAACAGCTCAATAAACACTTGATTTTCTAACAGTCTGCCGAGGCTTTCACTAAGGTTGAAAGCCGTGCTTTGCACGAAACCGTTGTCAACGACATAAACTTTACTCGGGGCTTTCTTCATCAGTTTCATTTTGTTGTTGAAGCGCGGAAGATAGAAGAAAAGGTAAGGCTCTGCCAAATAATCACAGAATTTTTTTGTAGTAGTTACGCTTGACAATCCCAATTCCGTAGCAAGGTCATTCGCAGAAATCGGATTACAGAAGTTGGTGAGGAGGTAAGTGGCAAGATTATATAGATCGGTGGTATTCCTGACCTTATGGCGTTTGGCAACGTCTTTCAACAATATGGAGTCGAACAAAGTTGACAAGTAGCTTTTGGTG
This sequence comes from Muribaculaceae bacterium, assembly GCA_029062005.1. Taxonomy (GTDB): domain Bacteria; phylum Bacteroidota; class Bacteroidia; order Bacteroidales; family Muribaculaceae; genus Lepagella. Next base: position 4,628 of record JAIDQZ010000083.1, read on the forward strand.
ATATTGCGAGACTGAATAGTTTCGGGATAGCCACCATTACGCATATAATCGTCAGCGACAACAACAGCCTGTGCCGACTGTTCTTCAAGATTGGGATTGACATTTTTCCAGCGCATTGTTTCCTCAAGGCTGAACGGCAGCATCTCAATCTGGAGATAACGACCTGTCAATACTGTTGCCATCTCGCTGCTCAACATCTTGGCGTTACTACCTGTAATAATTAAATTCTTACCTCGTCGGTAAAGTTTATTGACCCATAAATCCCAATCAGGTAAGTTTTGGATTTCATCAAGGAGCAAATATTCATAGCCGGGATAGACATCATCAAGCATCTGCATTACCAAATCCTCATCCCAGTTTTCAAGCAGAAGGTTGTCATCAAAATTGAGA
>JAIDQZ010000084.1 GCA_029062005.1 Muribaculaceae bacterium
GAATACACTTTTATTTTGACTACAGTAACGGATCCTTCTTGGCAATTTCTGATATCCTGTCTGCCATTTCTTCTGCCGATAACTTGATATATTCTCGGAATACTTTTACATCTCTATGTCCAGATATAGCCATCAAGTCATTGTCATGGAACAAGCCTGTATTGTAGAGACGAGTGATGCCTGTCCGTCTCGCTGTATGTGAGCTTACACACTCATATCGAGGTTTGACATGATTACCGGAAGCATCTCTGGAAACAGTTGAGTCATCCGGAAGAGTACCACCCCGACCTCTCTTCAAGAGTACCGGCACTTTCTTCTTAAGGCTTGGAACGTTATCCGACAAATTCTTTAAGATTACTTTAATTCGTTTATTCAGGAACTGATCATTAACTTTCGGAAGGTTGTAATTATATTTCTCCAGAATACTTTTGAGATTCGGACCGAAAACGGGAATACATACTCTGGTACCAGTCTTCTGTTGAGTGAGATTGATGACCAAAGTATTCTTATCCGTATGCTGGAATGCGTCACGCGGAATAGCCTTATAATCGCTTACTCTCTGACAGGTATAACAGCCAACCAAGAATATATCCCTAACTTCTACGTCACGCTTATCTTCGATTCTCATTGCAAAGAGAGCATTCAACTCATTCTCACTAAGCCATACATCCGTTGATTTAGAACCATCTTTTTCACGCTTCTTATGAAAAAACATAACGGCTCTGGTATTGTCATGCAGTCCATCTTTAAATGAAAAATTGATTATAGCCTTCATGTTGCCAATATGTTTATTCTGCGAGGTTACATTATAGTTAGCTTCAAGAAACGTGATGAATCTGTTAGCGAATGCTTGGTCTATCTGTTGCCATGTGTACTTATGCTTCGGATCGAATCTATCATAAAGACTATTGAAGCTTTTCCAGCTTTTAACAGAACCAGCGGTATATCTCTCTGAACCATTACGTCGTTCCCCTGATTCTATATCTGAGCAGAATTTCACAATGAAGTTCCATATGTTTGTCTTGATTGCCTCTTCTTTGGCTTGCTCTGCTATCTTATACTCTTGCCGTACCCGATCCAATTCTTTCATAGCATCGTCTTCTTCCGCTTTCAACAAAGACTTTCTCGCATACTTAGTGGAACCACTTATTTCAAGAATAGAAAGACTCAGCTTATTATTATCGAAGACTTCATCATTAATTGCATCGGCAACCATACATTCTATCTTCCACAGTTTCTGATGTAGTTCTCGGTATTTTCTTTGATGAATCGAAAACGATATGTCATCTACACATGCATCCATCCATTCCTGCACATTGACTCTGATATCAGTATGGAATTTCAAATCAATTCCACGAGCCTTATCCTGAACTCTGATATATAATGGGGCTTCCTCCCGATTCTTGTCGGGAGTTCTTAGGAAAAAAGGTGTAAGTCTCTTCTTCATAGATTTCAATTCCTAAAATTCTTCAAGATGCAAAGATAATCAACTTTTTGCAAAAGCAACTTATAAACTGTCCTATAAAATCCTAAAATCAATCATAGATCGTCTAATGCAGTATGTCTTACAATATTGTGAACTTTTAATATAAAAAATGATATAAAAATTTATATTTCACAGAAATGTTGTATCTTTGCAATTATGAATTTTTTTAACTGTTTATAGAATTTGGTTCTTGTGCGCTTAATCTTTGCGGAGTGGGATACTAATATTGCAGTGAAAACATTGCATGAGTTATAATTGTTAGATTAAAAGGATAATAAAGAAAAATAATATGAAATTGGCTGAAGCTTTGAGCATACGCTCGCAATTGGTTAACAAGATTACCCAACTTCGTTCTCGACTTAACGACTGCGTCAAAATTCAGGAAGGCGACGATATGGCTGAGACTCCAATGGAGGTGGTGGAAGAACTTGACTCTACTCTGGGGGAACTCCGCAGAATCATCTATGCCATTAACATGACAAATACTCTGACCAAGTATGAGGATGGTCGTAACCTTACATCTCTAATAGCTGAACGCGATACGCTGAAACAACGTGTAAGCATTCTGAATTCTGCTGTTGAGACACTGACCCAAAAGGAAAGCCGCTATAACCGTAGCGAGATCCGCTACGTCAGGACTGTCGATGTCCCGGAGTTCCGCAAACTTTACAATGAGAGTGCAGCGAAATTACGGAAACTCGATCTTCAAATACAGGGACTTGGATTCACAACTGACCTGATTGAAGAATGACCATTATTGCTCCTTTTGTCGGATCAAAAGAGAGGGAGATGCAAAATTAATAGTTAGAAATTCAGTGATCGCGTTGCCTGCGCCATTCTTTGCATCGTGTACGGGCAGCATCGAGCATGACAGTATTGGGCATCCCATCGTGGAAACAGCATATCAGCAACACCAAGCATCTATCTCTTCCGGCAAAAGGAGCTTTTCATTCCTAATAATCCTTAAAAGCTAGATTAACCCACTTCCTGATTAAGTGTCCTACAAAGTGTCCTATAAATTCTTAAATCTATATGAACTGTATTGAATCCATATGAATCATAAAAGTCTGAATGACAACAAATCAACCGATTTCATAGACTGAAATAAATCCGAATGAAACTCAATCTATATCTGGTGGCACCACTTAGCAAAATTCACAAGTCGCTTATTCTTAATGAATTAGCGACTTTTTTTCTTTTTTCATTATCTCAAAAGTTTCCTATTAAGTGTCCTATAAAATCTAAATCCGGATGAATCTTAATGAAACTCTGGATCGCCTAAATTCCTAAACAAACCTAACATCTCCTTAAATTTCCTTACCACTTTATAATAAAACTATATACATCCAGCTTTGATTTTACGTTCTTCTCGTGATGCCTGACTATACCATTTTATATAAAACCAGAGGTCCGTCCATGACAAACCATCTTGGACAGTTAGTCAAGCCTATGAACAGAACATCCAGTAGTATTCTATTATCTGCACTGTCTTCACAATACATATTTTACCTTTCCATAGCAATTCTGCAAATCATCATACACCTCATTTTCGGCTTTTGCCGATTTTTCTAAAATTTGTCCCGATGTAAAAAAGACTATCCGTATAGGACAGTCCATTACTATTCTAACATGAATAACAATTTATGCGAAGAGACAAATGTTGCCTGAAATTTATGTAATTTTTATAGCATATCTTTATTAGGTCTGGTAGTCCTAAACAAGCAATAGATAGTAAAATATGCGTATAATCCTCCAAATCTATGCTTTTTGACCCACTTTTGGAGGATTATAACGAGGTTTTCCAACGAGGATACCCCCATACTAATTTTGTAATGAGTTTAATCTATCATTTATTCTATCATTTAATCTATCAACATATCAATATTTGACAGATTAAGATTTCTAAAGCACTATTTCCAAACATCTAAGAATTTCCAATTTTTCGGGAATCCCATTTCCTGCAAGTTCAACAAATTCCCACCATCCCCAATGATAGATAAGATATTACGTTTCAAATCACTGTCGGGACTGATGATGTTGCTTATATATTTTATGCAACAAAGCACTGTAAAAACC
>JAIDQZ010000085.1 GCA_029062005.1 Muribaculaceae bacterium
TTTTTATTAACTTTGCATCAGAAATCAGATACAATCCAAATGATAATAGGAAGAAAACCAGAACAAAAGGAACTATTAGAGGCTGCAAACTCGGAATATTCTAAGTTTGTAGCTGTATATGGGCGCAGGCGTGTAGGAAAGACGTTTCTTATCCGGGAGACGTTTAACTACTCTTTTACTTTTCAACATACCGGGTTGGCACACGGAAAAATGAAGGATCAACTGCTCAACTTTCGTGCTTCTTTACAGACAGCTTCCGGGAAGAAATATACTCAGTTCAAAAACTGGTACGAGGCATTTTTCGCGTTGGAAGAATGGCTTGGGTCATTGCCTGAGGGTAAAAAGATTGTTTTCTTCGACGAACTTCCGTGGATGGATACCCCTCGTTCCAATTTCATATCCGGATTAGAACATTTCTGGAATAGCTGGGCATCTGCAAGAAAAGATATTCTCCTTATTGCGTGTGGATCAGCAACCTCTTGGATTGTAAACAAACTCATTAACAATCATGGTGGTTTACACAATCGTCTGACAAACAAGATTCTGCTTCAGCCGTTTACTTTGGCTGAATGTGAACAATACTCAGAAGCTAATAACTTAGGATTAAGTCGTTATCAGATAGTGGAAAACTATATGATAATGGGTGGAATACCGTTTTACTGGAGTTTGCTTAAAAGAGAATTGAGCATGGCTCAAAATATTGATGCCCTGTTTTTCAGTCCTGATACAGAAGGGCTGTCCCATGAGTACGAACAATTATATTCTTCTCTATTTAGTAATCCGGAACCTTACATGAACGTGGTAACCGCCTTAGCCAAGAAAAGCAAAGGACTTACACGTGAGGAAATTGTCAAAGCAAGTGGAATCCCTACCGGTGGAGACTTATCGCGTTACCTAAATGAATTGGAATGGTGTGGATTTATTCGTAAATACACAAATATTGGGAAACAGTCGAAAGATGCGTTATACCAACTTATCGACAACTTTACACTGTTCTATTTTCAATATATGAAAGGAAATAAAAACAATGATTCTCATTTTTGGACAAATAATATAGATTCTTCCTTACATAGGGCATGGAGTGGACTGGCCTTTGAAAGGGTTTGTCTCCAGCATATAGCTCAAATCAAGGAGGCTCTTGGTATATCCGGTGTACTATCCAATGTCTATAGCTGGCGTACAGAAGCCGATGAAGATAAAGGTATCGAAAAAACTCAGATAGATCTACTGATTGACCGTAATGATGGTGTGATCAATCTATGTGAAATGAAATTCTCCGCGCAAGAGTATGCCATTACTGAAGACGAAGAAATGAAACTCCGTCGCCGTCGCGGTAACTTCATAGAAGCCACCCAGACCAAAAAGGCTGTTCATATTACACTTGTTACGCCCTACGGACTCAAGAAAAACTCACACTCTGCAATCGCCCAAAACATTGTCTCGTTACAATCTCTATTCTAATAAATTAGGGAATTTGGCTATTATTTGTGTATAGGAGAAGATGTTTCTCAAAAAATGGTTGCAAATGGTTGCATATAATCAATATATTTGTTAACTTTGTAGTCTAAAGAACAAATGCATCGAAAATGCACCAATAGAAATAATTAGTATTAACTCGCTGAGTGTTAAGATATTTTGGATAGAAGACATAGTGCTGAAAATCCTTTAGTTTATAATTATACGTTACAGAACTTATGCAATGTCCGTGCAGCGGCGAAAAACGATGATAACGGTTATAAGTTGAATTCATTTGGAGGCTGTATACGAAGCGTCATACGAAGTCGATATCCAATGTATCCTCGTATATCAGCAATTCAAATATCTCCACTGCTTAACAGTAACGCACATTGACTCAGCTAAAAAGTCTTTAGTAGAGCGAGCTAATGTTGATTTCTTACCGGCATCCGAAATGAAATCGTCGCCTAATGTTGACTGTCCGATAATATTACGGAATTTTTTGATGCAGTTAACTAAGGAATCAATTACCCTATCAATTCCCTCATCATCCAGTTTCCATATCCAACGGCATAGGGTTCGTTCCGGACAATCTTCTATACTGAGCTGAATTGTCTTGCCATTTACTACATCTGTTAGATATATGCCAGTTATAGACTCCGCCATGCTCAATTATTCTTGTTGATGAGGTTGACGATGACTTTTACCATTGTGTCCTTTTCCTCGGTGCGGCTTTCGGCAATCATTAGAGTGAGGGCGACAAGGGTGTTGTCAGCAATCCGCTTCGTGCCATCTTCATTGTAGAGGATGCCGTTGCCATTGAGAAACCACAAGAATAGCGTGGCGGCTATACGCTTATTGCCGTCACTGAAAGAGTGATTTTTCGTGACGAGATACAGAAGCATAGCAGCCTTCTCTTCAACTGAAGGATAAAGATCAACACCTCCAAAGGTCTGATAGATTTGACCGATGGAGCTTTTGAAGGAATCGTCCTTTTCATTTCCGAAGAGGGTGCTTCCACCGAATTTCTCATGCAGTTCGCGTATGACTTCCATTGCATTATCATATGTAGCATGAAAAGACTCTTTACCGGTTGTATCTTCAATCTTCAATTCCTGATAGTCGTAACGATCAAGTGTGTCGAGAGCGTATGTATAATCAACCACTACATCAAGCAGGGAGCGGCTATCCTCGGTTAGCTTTTCCTGATTCTGAATAGTTCGCCCAAGGACCTTTACCAATTGGCTCAGCTCATCGTACTTTTGGGATGCTATTCGCTCATTGATAGCATAGCCTTGCAAAAGATACTGTTTCAAGATTTTATTAGCCCAGATACGGAAAGCTGTAGCGTTCTTAGAATTGACACGATAACCCACTGAAAGGATTGCATCAAGATTATAGTGATCAACTACCTCTACAGTCGTTCCTCGAAAACCACGATTCACGACTGTTTCCATTTTGGAAATAGTCGCGTCACGCTCCAATTCACCGGACTCGAAAATGTTTTTCAGATGTTTTGAGATGGCTGGAACTTTTGTACCGAAAAGCTCTGCAATCTGACGCTGAGTGAGCCAGATTGTATCGCCATGAACAGTTACGTCTAACTGAGTTTCCCCATTGGGCGTTTTATATATCACAAGTTTTGTCTCATTATTCGTTTCCATAATGCAAAGTTAATAAAAAATACTGATATTGCGACACTTCCCATTTTTAATTATCGTTAGAATACTTCGGATTTGGTGCCGTTGGCGATGGCGTCTATCTCATCGGCGATTTGGCTCGTCATTATGGATAATTAAATTTTTTAGCGGACACTCATGTTGTTTCTTAATTTTTTATATTATCTTTGCATTGGTTTATAATCATCTAAACACATGCTGCATGTTCCCTATTGAAAAAGAATTTGGTTTAAAAGAACTAAGAAGCCGATGCGACAATTCCACCTCCCGGATCTTTGGATTTATTATGTATACCCGAAGCCATGCTTATATCGCGAAGGTCTTACGGGATACAGACTTCTGGAATGAACTGGATGAGATTTCAGGTCCCAGATGGCCAATATTTGCTGTACAACCATTGGCACAAGGACAGTACCGTTATCCGGCGTATCCCCCTGGTGTCTTAGGGATGATGGTCCCGACATGGGAAGAACCAAATGAGAATAGGAAATATCTTGATGTCTTCTCATTGGAAGAATCGTCAGACTTGCCATGTTTTATAGTGTTTATCTGGAACGATGATGATGAGCTTGAGCAAATAACATTTAAACTGAGCAATAGTAATCTGGAAGAGGCTTTTGACTCGATAAGGGAAATTGTAACGGTAGTCTCGAAAGCGGAACAACGGATACATCCGTTTTATCGGAAGACGGACCGGGTATTCAGCAATGTCAAAAAAGATATAAAGGCGCATATGGTTCAGAAGAAGATCAAAAGATCGTTTGAATACTTTCCTTATATCTATGATTTTATATCCAGATTTTTGCCTTGAATGGCACATGGCAAACAGCACTGAGACACATAGTGGCATATCAATCGTAATTTCTTGCAGAGATATCCATAAGATAAACTGCAACTTATGAGTCAATCAGCGAGATAAAGCGTGACTATGAAGATAATGTTTAATCGAAAGAGTTTTTCTATGATAAAGGCCGGATCAAAATCTACTATTGATATATTATCAATGCTGCTTGCATTGGCAGCTATTGTCAGTGGCTTCGTGCTACATAAATATGTGTGGCATCTTCATTTCTTCAGTAATAAGTTGATTTGGTACATTCATGAAGTTATCGGATTGTCTTTGATTGCCATAATCACGATACACTGTATTCAGCACTCGTTCTGGTTCAGAAATTTCAAAAGGATCCCTGCTAAACGAAGGAGAGTTACTACGATCCTATTGCTTTCAGGGGGAATTGTAGGATTTACCGGTGTAATATTGATGTGCGGAAGCAGATCTGAAACGATATCGCATATCCATTACATAACGGGTATTCTCTTTACTTTCATTGCAGTCGGTCATGTAATGAAACGTTGGAGAATGTTTAGATCTCTATTCTGAAACTCTCTATATATGACTCTTTAAAATCGTCTTAATATATGTTCTCGCAGCGAATTTCGCAAATGGCTTGAGACCAATTCCTCCACTGAAAAAGAGTGTTGGATAGCGGTGAAGCGTGGGAAGACTCCTCCTGACGATGCCTTGTGGTATCTTGATGCTGTTGAGGAGGCATGATCGCCTATCACCTACTTCCCTGAGCTAGGATGCGCCTGACGAAGTCGGTCTTTGCGGCAGTGTAGGCGTCGCGGTTGTGCCTGAAGCGGGGCAGGAGGCTTATTTTCAGGCGTTCGTATTCCTTTGCCGTTTCGGGATGTGAGATGAGATAATCGCGGAAAAATATCTCGTCGTTGTCTCCATAGCGGTGAATATGTATGTGAAATACCCTTTCCGCATACCCATAGGGGGTATATCCCTTGTTGAAACTCATGCGGCAGTCCGATGCCGACATGCAGATATATCCATTGGTTTCCATGAGCCTCCTTATCGCCGGCATGTCGTCTTCCTGAGAAATTTCAACAAGGATGTCGACAATCGGTTTTGCCACGATGCCGGCAATGGCGGTGCTCCCGATGTGGGTTACGGTATGGCTGAAATCACCCAGCAGCGATGAGAGCGCAGCCGACTCTTCTGCCGCCCAATCTGTCCAGCGGTCGTCATGCGGAGCCAGAACTATGGGAAAAAGTTCCCATAGTTCATCAAGAGTCATATCCTGAAGTCTTTTCATGACTGAGCTTTGCCATCGATCATACCCACTGCCATTCCGCTGTGTATCAATCCACCGTGTTGACAGGGCTGCCCCCGATGAAATTCGCCACGTTTGCCACCGCTATATCCATCAGGCGGCGGCGTGCCTCCACCGTAGCCCACCCGAGATGCGGAGTCGTGTAGCAATTGCGGGCATGCAGCAGAGGGTTGTCGAAGGCAGGAGGTTCGCAGGAGAGTACATCGACCCCTGCACCGCGAAGAGTCCCTCTGTTGAGCGCATCAGCAAGCGCCTGCTCGTCCACCAGCGGTCCGCGCCCTGTATTGATCAATATTGCCGAAGATTTCATCTTTGCTAACGAAGAAGCATTTATCATATGCTTTGTCGAGTCCGTGAGGGGGCAATGCAGCGACACCACATCGCTGTCGCGCAGCAGCCGGTCAAGATTTTCCGCTTTCTCAACTCCTGCAGGCAGTTGCTCGGGTGCCTTGGATGTAAGCGCCGTCACCTTCATTCCGAATGCGAGTGCTATCGCGGCTACCCGGCTGCCGATATTGCCGAAACCTACGATGCCCATAGTCTTTCCGGCAAGCTCCGTCAGCGGGGCATCCCAGTAGCAGAAATCCGCATTCCGGCTCCATCGTCCCGCACGGTTCTCCGCAGTGTAATGCTCCACGCCGTTGGTGATGGCAAGGAGTAGAGAAAACACCATCTGCGCCACGGAGTCCGTGCTGTAAGCCGGGATATTGGTCACAACTATACCCTTCCCGCGTGCCGCTTTGGTGTCGACCACGTTGTAGCCCGTAGCGAGGACTCCTATGTATTTAAGATCAGGGAGGCTGTCGATGATCCCGCTATCGATTACAGTCTTGTTGGTGAGAATAATGTCGGCACCGGCGCTGCGCTCCGCCACATCGGAGGGAGCCGTCCTGTCGTAGACCGTCACATCACCGAGTTTCTTCAGTCCGTCCCAGGAAAGGTCGCCGGGATTCATCCCGTAGCCGTCCAATACCACTATCTTCATGGCTTCAGTTCCATGAGTTCACCGGTTGAGGTATCCATCACGAAGCCCTGCACGTTTACTCCCGTGGGGGGCATGAGGGGATGGTTGGCTATGAGGTCGACAGTTTCCTTTACAGCATCGTCAGTGTCGTCGAAGCCGTGAAGCCATTCGTTGAGGTTTATGCCACAGTGCTTCATTAGTGTTATATGCTCCTCGCTCACACCACGTTCCTTCATGAGATGAAGCATTTCCTCGGCATCCATACCCTGCACACCGCATCCGGTGTGTCCTATCACCATTATCTCGTTAACCCCCAGCTCATAGATAGCTATGAGTATCGAACGCATCGTCGAGTCAAAAGGATTTGTGATCGTGGCACCAGCATTTTTGATAATCTTCACGTCGCCGTTGCGCAGACCGAGTGCAGCGGGCAGCAGCTCCACGAGACGCGTGTCCATACATGTCACTATAGCGATTTTCTTATCAGGATATTTACTTGTGGCGAAACGCTCGTAGCCTTTTTCGGCTACAAACCTGCGGTTGAATTCTTTGAGTTCCTGTATCATGATATTTCTGTTATACTTTGGTTTTGTATTTATCATTGATTATTGATTACCGGCATTATACACGGCATTTCCCCTGCTTCGGATTGCGGACGCACGAGCCGTGCGTCCCTACCCTTTTTGCCGCTTGTTTGGTTATTTCGATTGACAAAGATAATTAAAAATCCCATAGCGGCAAAAATAAATATTAATGATTTCCCCTGCTGCGGATGGCGGACGCACGAGCCGTGCGTCCCTACCCTTTTTTAATTGATCATTTATAATTCATAATTTGCTCTTTATCTATTTATTGCGGTTGATATCGTCGAGCACCACGAATGCCGACCAGAAATAAGGATTCTCAAACCTGGAATCTTTTCTTAGTATATTCTGAGCTATTGCAAGAGATTCGGAAGCACTCTTCCCCCCGGAATACGATTTATAAAAATTATCCATCAGTATTGAGGTGGCTTCGTCATCCACTTTCCATAAGCTCATGACGATGGTCTGCACTCCGGCTTTCTTCAGCGCCCGCGGCATTCCGAATACGCCTTCGCTGGATATGTCGCCCATACCTGACTGACATGCAGAAAGCACTGCCAACGAAGTGCCGTAAAGGTCGGTGGTTGAGATCTCCATTGCTGTAAGCACTCCGTCCTCCCATGGAGGAGGCAGGGGACTGCCTTTAAGTTTATGGTTTGCCCCGGACATGAACAGCCCCGAGCGGAACATAGCCCTGTCGCTGTCTGAAAGCCCCGTGCCATCTGAAAACATTTTCCTTAGAGAACGACTGGCAGAAGCAGTCTTGTCAGATGAATAATAGAATCCATGTGTGGCAAAGTGAAGGATCGACAGATTTTTGCCTGACAATGCCTTAAACTGCTCTTCACTTCCTTTCGATCCGGTATACAGCCTGACCGGGATATTCCCCGCATCTAAAGTTTTCCTTATAGAATTTATTTCTGTGAGCGATGCGGGCAGGAAACGCACTCCGCTGCGCTGGTGAAGCTCCACCGATCTCTGTGTGGCCATATTATGATCGGATCTGAGGCTTTTTTGCATCGTATCCGGAACGGCATCGTACTCCAGACCTCCGAAAAGAGCCGCCCCACCTGAAAATCCAGACTTGCGGTCGTTCTTCCTTAAGATTTCTGCAAGTGTTGTAAGACGCCGGTTTGATCTAGATGCCACTCCGGAGAAATTCTCGACAGGAAGGCTATGCAGGATACCGGAGGGCGTGAAATACAGCCTGTTAACTCCCTTCAGCTCTTTTTCGAGAGGTTTCCACACGATATGCTCAAGAGAATTCAGGTCAAAGTCATGATTGAGTCGGATATTGCTTATATCAGGCAGATGCACCAATTCTGGAGCTTTATCGTGACGTATCACTACCGCAAGATACTCACCCGTTTGATCACCAGATATCGGTATGGTCTGTATGAATTCGACCGCCGCATCATCAACACCGAGAGCATCCCGAATTTGTCTCCAATCCACGCAATTAAGGTCTGTCATATATTTTGACACCATCGGATGTCTGATCAGGGCTGTCTCAGCCGTCTGTAGGTCACGCCTTGAAGAAGGATTGTCGCCCGACAGGTTTCCACGTGCCTTCAGATAGTCAGAATATAATTTATCCAGCTTTGGATCTTCTGCCTTTTTGACGATATTCGCCATCTGCATTTCCGTGGCAAGAAGAATGGATCTGGAGAAAAGAGATGAGTTCAGCAGAAGGTTGACTTCTTTGCCATTCGTTTTATTGCCAATGAGAAGGGGAAGTGTGGTCTGGAAAAAAGATGAAATGTTATTTTGTAGCCGTTCCCGGTCGCCTGGCGGCATATTTGCCAAAGTCCCAATGAAAGAAGAAGACCAATAATTATAGAAGTTTTCCGAATACTTCAAGGCTTCGTCCTTATCTCCATGCATGGCATACAGTCGTGCGATAGAACCGTGATCCCTCCTTGGGTCGTCGTATGGTCTGGCTTCAGGATATATGTCCATTGTTTTCATCCATGCGGACTTCGCCATCAAAAAATTTTTTTCATCCTTGTTTTCCGCATATATACTCTGATGCGTACCGGCTAATCCGCCGAGAAAAGAAAGTCTCAATGATGCGAATTGCTGTTGGCGAGAAAACGGCTGGCATTCCCGTGTAAATGATTGGTCGATTTCAGCGAAAATCCGGAGCGCGTTGTCAGGCGATATCAGGCTTTCTGTCATGGCATACTGTGTCCAGTAAAGATATTTCTTCTCCAGATCCTCTATGGTGTTTACGCTGCCTTTGATAGCTTCAAAACAGTCCCAGAACTCTTTAGATGCCTCTTCCAATCTCTCCTTGCGGCGCAGTGCCATGGCATGATAGAATTTCGATGATATGTACTGTTTCCGGAGATATTCTTCTTTACCCAGCAAATCCATGGCCTTGCCGGAATAATATTCCAGATCATCCGGATTGATGTTGAACTGTGCAAGTCCGTTGGCTTTCATCATATAAAGTGAGCCGAGCGCTCCATACTGATCCAGGCGGGGTTCAGCATTTATGTCTTTGATTTCCTGATCAATGATAATGTCGGCATTCTGGTAGTCACTGAGCAGCTGCAGTATGTTGGCAAGCTGCATCGCAGTGTTGATGCTCTTGAATATCTTCATTTCATCGAAATTTTTCCTCAAAATATTCAAGGTGTGCTCCGTATCATGTCGGGCAGCAAACAGTTTTCGAGACTTTAGCTCTACAGTTGCCTTCAGCATCAGGGCATCGCTTAATTCCATTTCATCACCGTCGGCGGAATAGAGGCTTTCGATCAAAGCAAAATCAGAATCAAAGTTTTCGGATGGCACGCCTGCAAAGAAGCGGACGTAATGCTTCATTGCCAAGTTGGCTACGAAACCGGATCGGTATTTCAGGAAATTCTCTTTTGAAGCGGCTATCAACGCATCCCTATATATGTTTTCAGCTTCCTGATAGCACTTGATGGCTTCCTGCATCCGGTTGTTGACATAATGCAGTGTTGCCTTGGTCTGCATAACTGTTCCGTAGAAAGGATGTTTCACGCCTAACTTTGACTTGATCAAAGGTTCTCCGAGTCTAAGATATTTATCGGCGGCCTGATTGTCACGGCGGCGTATCTTGCATGCGGCATAACGGCATAATGCATTACCGTATTCGGGACTGCCCTCGCCATACATCATCTTGTTCATATCGATCAGCTGAAAGCAGAGAGCGTCCACCAGTTCGAGTTCGTCTATTTGATCGTAGAGAGTAGACAGCCTTTCTATTGCGGAAACCACATTCTGCTGCTCATTTCTGTTTTTCGCGTTTTCAAAATCTGACACAGCTTCATTGAACTTATCCATAAACAGGCGGGCCTGCACGTAAGAATCACAGATAAAGAAAATAAGAATAAAAAAGCCTAAGCGTTTCATGTGCTTAAATGTGATAAGGAATGTAACAAAGGTAGATCAATGGTCCGGAGGCGGAAAACCGGCGGTAAAGGTAAATACCCGGATCCCTTTTGCGTCCTGGTCATTCGGGTCAACCGGCTCCTCTCCATCCGCAAAGTATGTATTGATATCCTCACAGTCAAAAGGAGAATCAGAAGCTACAAGAAGATACTTTCTGTTGCTGCAAATGAACAGCTGATCAGTCAGATTCAATTCTTTTCCGGGAGCAATCAGCAACGATGGCATTTCAACATCGCTTTCGTAAATGAATGCGGGGGGACAATTGCCTTGCGGAAGCTGAAGTATATTGACATAAAGAGGGATGGATGAGTTATTGCGGATACTCCACCATATTACATCGGCTGAAACTTCATGGGCAGTCATGTCCGCGGCTATCGTATCGGGACATATATCCGCTGAAACATTGCCGGAAGACAACAATGACGTCAGGAATGAGAAGACATGCTCCGTGTTTACGTTCAACTCCTCGCCGTTGTCCCTTTCCGTAGCTCCGATATTTATCCCTTTTGATGCATTCCTTCGGTTATCCCGTCTCCTGACATTGGCAAGCATTTCTGAATACACCCTCTTCATCAGACTTTTTGACTGACTCCTTGCAGCCTGTATTATTTTCTCGGCAGTCGTGTTTTCCTGAGATACGGATACATACAGTTTGCCGTTCGAACTATCGTAAAGCGTTAGCTCCCGGTTTTTTCTCATACCGAGCATTTCCAGAGCGCCTATGTCGGAGCCTTTAGACAGAGGCTGCCCCGTATTGAGGCGGATGACGGTGCCGTCTATATCAAATACGGTGTAGATATCCCTGTCTGCCGCGTATGCCAGGCTGCCTGATGAAACAAACAGAAACACCAATGGCGCAACCTTGCTGTCGCCATGCCGTCCGGACTTGCCGAGTCCTGACACAATCTCACCTATGCCATACCATATGTCGAGAATGAACTGACTGAGCGCCACCACAAGCAGAATCATGACGATGTTGACATAGACATTAAATTTGCTGTACAGCACACATCCTGTCAAGACTCCAGCTGCCATTACGGCTATAAGTGAAAGTCTCAATATCAGGTTTTGAGCGTTATTGCTGACGTTGCTGACGTAAACCATACAGAGCAAAAATGAAATAATAACAGCAATTGACGTGTTGAGCAATCCATCGGCAGTCGATATGTAGTCTCCTGCAAGAATAGAGGAAATAATCTGCGCTTGAATCAGCACTCCCGGATAAGCCGGGCGGATCGGAGTCGGATGCAGGTCCAAAGGGTCATTCTGAGTGCCTACCAATACGATCTTGTCTTTCAGATCAGTCTTTCCTGCAAATACTGACTGAGGCTTAATGCACATGAATTCTTCGTTTGAATACCTGAGTTTCAACTCATCGTTTTCCTTCCTGAGGAGCTTTTCAGCAGCGGCCGGCGAATAGAGCGACGCCACCAAGGTTGCAAATGCCGGCAGTGTTTCTGTCGAAGACCTGAAATAAGGAAAGAAGGAACGCACTATGCCTCCGTGGCGAGCGGCAAGATTGACCACTCCCAATGACTCAGCAGGTATAGAATCCAGAAATATACTGTCGTCTATATATGTAAAGTCTTCCTCCCCGTTGCCGCGCAGGGCAATTGCAGTGACAATCTTTTCACTATTGCTTCTTAAAACATGAATCAATAATGAATCGCCGGCAGTGTCCTTTGGTTCCCGACAAAGGACATCCACTCCGATTACGGCCGGTTTGCTGTCAGCTATCCGCTCTATTATCATTGCTATGGAGTCACGGGGATTTACATCATCTATATTCACGACCACAATATCCTTGTTAAGACTTTTTTCATGTCTGCCGGCATCCACTCTATTATAGAAATCAGACACTTCGAAATCTGCAGTGCCGCCGATAAGTGCCAGAATCATATCTGATGTCACGTCAGAAGTAAGATAAAGAGACAATATCAGCGCCATGATAACGCTTACGACACATTTTATATAGTCTTTGGTTTTCATAAGAAATATCGTATTCATGTTTCGGATGGCGGACGCACGAGCCGTGCGTCCCTACCCTTTTTGCCGCTTGTTTGGTTATTTCGGTTGACAAAGATAATTAAAAAATCCCATAGCGGCAAAAATAAATATTAATGATTTCCCCTGCTTCGGATTGCGGACGCACGAGCCGTGCGTCCCTACCCTTTTTGCCGCTTGTTTGG
>JAIDQZ010000086.1 GCA_029062005.1 Muribaculaceae bacterium
ACGCACGGCTCGTGCGTCCGCCATCCGGAGCAAATAAAACGCCGTGTCGATTGCCGATAAAAAATCGGACGCACGAGCCGTGCGTCCCTACCATCCCATCGTTCAATGATAAATGATATATTACCGTATGTCCCGAACATTTACTAATTTTGATTTTGGGAGAAATGTTTGGATATTTGGAATAATTTTATTAACTTTGGAGTTTGAATTATTCAATCCTTACAGGTTGAAGGCGGGTGGGTGCACGAGTGGTGTATCACCGCCGATAAAATCTAAACTGACTAACAACAAGATGATGAAAAAATTTTTACTATTTGGCCTGGCTGCGCTCTCCATAACTTGCGCTGAGGCGGCGGCGCCAATGCTGAAGACACATTCCGACGATGTGCTTTGGAAAAACGGGAATGTGAAGCATGTGGACAGAAGCTCTACGCTTGATTACAATTTATCGGGCACAAGAAACGTGATGAAAAAAGCCGGGAAAGTGTCAGCTCCCAAGGGATATGTACTGTATGAAAATTTCAGCGGATGGGATGGATCGTCACAGTATTGGCTGCCCGACGGATGGGAAGTTGATCACCGCAGCGAGTGCAGCATGAAATATACATGGACCCCGTTTGAGCCGAATCAATATTATCCGGCGCTGGCAGACGGCAAATATTGCCTCGCAGTGTCATTTGCAGAAACAAAGCAGGATGAATGGCTCATTACCCCGGAGATTACACCGGCAGACAATATGATTCTGTCTTACTACATGATGATGAATCCGTTCTATTTCTACGATACCAGAAATCTGAACTACATCACAAAAGAGTATGAAGGAGGCAAAATCGTGCTCTATACGCTCCAGATCCTCGTGAAGGAAGAAGGAGGCGAATGGGAATTGCTCCGCGACTATGCAGAAGAATACAAGGACTGCACATATCGTGAACTCCGCAATGCAACAAACGGCTCCGAACTCGTGAAGCAGACGATTGATCTCAAGGAGTATGCAGGCAAGAATATCAGGATCGCGTTCAGATATGTAGGAGATGACGGCGACACAATGATGCTCGACGCAGTAGGCGTAGGATATCCTACACTTGACGATGTATGGTATATGGAACCGACAAACGCCCTCTACTGGGGTCTGAGCTGCGACGCCAATTTCGTGCAGACATCTGCCGACATAGCTTTCTATCCCCCGAACGCGCCTATCACATGGTCAAACATGTCGAGTGAAGACGCAGACTACACATGGCAGTATTCCGGTCTGGCAGGCACAGTCTCTAATGAAGATCCTTACGAGCTGAGCATGACTTATGATCCGGTACGCCCGGGCCTGACTCCCAAGCTTTTCAACTATCCTGTGCTGAATGCTACCGCATCCGAAAGAATAGACCGCTACTACATTTCGCCTGTAGAATATTTCCAGGTAGGGGGTTCCACTACTTTCGTGACAGATGGAATACAGTCGGAACACACAGCATTCCAGTATCCGATGAATACTCTTGATTTCGCTTTCAAGGACGTAAGATATGACAGACTCGGAGTCTACAGTCTCCCTGTGTATGGCTATACGGAATATTCTGATGACTACTGGCTTGACTATTCACTCAACGGCGAGGAGGCTAAGGAAGGAAACTTCTCACACCTGATCGGAATAGGAAACTTATTCTTCGCATCGCATGATGCTCCGCTCGTGGTGAAAGGCATGAGCATTTACGGATGGGGAAGATTCTGGGACGATGCAGAGCTGACAGCCACCATCTATGCACTTGACAAGGATATGCACACTGACTATAACACTTATACAGTAGTGGCAAGAGCTACACTGATGGGAAAGGATGTGCAGTCGCTCAACGGAGAGGATGCGAAGGATTATCTCTACCTGCCTTTCCAGTTTGATGAGCCGGCAGTGATCCAGGCTTCGGAAGAACATCCTGTATTCCTCTTTATGCTTGAAGGATTCCGTTCAGACAAGGTGGATTATTTCGCCCCGCTCCACAATTATATCGAGAATGAATTCGGTTTCTCAGCAGGCTATATGCTTCACGAGATCAACCTTCAGGGACACGTAGAGGGAGAGGTGAATGACGGCACATATTATTCTCTGAAGAGCACCCGCCATGTCGAAAACGGCGTGTATGTCGATCATCCGCGTACTTTCGCTATCGGAGTGAATGCAGAATATCCCTGGCTCACATCACAAGTGGATGAGATAGAGATCAGACCGGAGGATGAGAAGGTAACGGTGAACCTTAACAGCTTCTATGGACCTGAACAGCTCAAGATCGAGACTCCGGAAGGAGTGGCGGCTTCGCTGACAGGACAATATGACGAATGTGTGCTCACCGTGACCAAGACAGACACAACAAAGCCGTCGGAAGGAAATATCAATATCACCGGTCCGGGCGTTGCGCTCAGCCTCGCTGTCAAAGACCATACACCGAATGCTGTCGCTTCTATCGAGACATCAAATGATGTGGTTGCGATATATGATATGAGCGGCAGGAAGATATCTTCAACCAAGGCAGCCGGCGTATATGTAGTGAAATATTCAGACGGCAAGGTCCGCAAGGTGACCGTTAAGTAATTGAAAATTACGAGATACAGAATGCAGGAGCGCGAAAAGAAATCGCGCTCCTGATTTTTTATTTTAATTTTAAATTTTATCAATGATATATCACCGGCTGGTAGGGACGCACGGCTCGTGCGTCCGCCTTGCATCGGCATTATACACGGTTTTGCAATCGGCATTATACACGGCAATTTCCTTGCTTCCGGGTGGCGGACGCACGAGCCGTGCGGCCCTACCGAGACCGGTCTCTTGTACCCCTCTGCCG
>JAIDQZ010000087.1:0-13505 GCA_029062005.1 Muribaculaceae bacterium
ACATCCATACCCTACCTCCTCTATCCAATATTCAAGAGTCAGGAACCAAGAGTCAAGAACCAAGAACCAAGAGTCAAGAACCAAGAGTCAAGAACCAAGAGTCAAGAACCAAGAGTCAAGAACCAAATAACCAATGATGAATGATGAATTATCAATGATGAATTAAATTAATTCTCAATTCTCAATTCTCAATTATTAAATATATGACTACAAAATTATCTACGTTGCTGAAGAATATCAGGGCTCTCGAAATAGTGGGAGACACTGATAAAAATATAGTGGCGCTCGAAAGCGACTCCCGCAAGGTGCAGAAAGAGGGAATGTTTGTCGCCGTGCGCGGTGTGACGACCGACGGACATAAGTACATCCCGGTGGTGGCGTCAGCCCACGTGGGCGCGATAGTATGCGAGACAATGCCCTCGCAGTTCGAGCCCGGCATCACATATATTCGGGTAGAAGACTCTTCCGAAGCCCTCGGATGTCTTGCCTCGGCATGGTACGGACACCCATCGCAATGCCTGAAACTCGTCGGAGTGACCGGCACCAACGGAAAGACCACAACCGCGACTCTGCTCTACGAAATGGCGCGCCTGGAGGGATTCGAAGCCGGTCTCATCTCGACTGTGTGCAACTATGTGGGTACACGCGCAATTCCTACCACCCACACTACACCGGATCCCATCACACTCAACCGCCTTCTCGCCGAGATGGTGGAGGCTGGATGCGAATACGCATTCATGGAGGTTTCGAGCCATGCCGCACAGCAGAAAAGAATAGCCGGTCTGAATTTCAAGGGAGGGGTCTTCTCCAACCTCACCCGGGACCACCTCGACTATCATGGCTCGGTGGAAAACTATATGAACGCCAAGAAAGCCTTCTTCGATATGCTTCCTGAATCTGCGTTCGCTCTCGTCAACATCGACGACAAGGCAGGACGCTACATGATACAGAACACCAAGGCTAAAACCTATACATACTCGCTGCGCAGCGACGCTGATTTCCGCGGAAGAGTGGTGGAAAGCCGTCTCGACGGAACGCTTCTCTCGCTCAACGGCAAGGAAGTGGAAGTGCAGTTCACCGGACGCTTCAACGCCTATAACCTTACCGCCGTCTACGGTGCCGCCTGCCTGTCGGGACTCCCGAAAGACGAGATCCTCGTCAACATGAGCCGCCTCGTGCCTGTGGCGGGACGTTTCCAGACATTCCGTGGTCCTGACGGAGTGACGGCGATAGTGGACTATGCGCATACTCCCGATGCTCTGGTGAACGTTCTCGACACCATCCGCGACATTGTCGGCGGAGAAGGCTATATATGCACCGTGGTAGGTGCCGGCGGCAACCGCGACCACGGCAAGCGCCCGATGATGGCGCAGGAAGCCGCCTGCCGGTCAGACCGGCTGATACTCACCTCAGACAATCCCCGCGATGAAGAGCCGGAAGAAATCATACGCATGATGAAGACCGGACTGAGCGCAGAGGAAATGCGTCGCACTCTCTGCATCACAGACCGTCGCGAGGCAATCAGGACAGCCCTGTCAACCTGTCCCCCGGGAGGCGTGGTGCTTATAGCCGGAAAAGGACATGAACCTTATCAGGAGATAAAGGGCGTGCGTCATCATTTCGACGACCGTGAAGAAGTGATGGCATTCTTTCAAGAATAAAAGAGATAACTAATGATTAACTAACGCCTCGACAGAAGAAATGATCTATTCCATTTTCGATTACCTGCAAAACCATACGGCACTCGACTTCCCGGGAGCCCGCCTGATGGACTATATATCATTCCGCGCCGGGATCACATTCACGCTTTCGCTTCTGATAGCCCTCGTGTTCGGACGCCGCATCATCGACCGCCTGCAAAAGATGCAGGTAGGTGAAGTGGTGAGAAATCTCGGTCTTGAAGGACAGATGAAGAAGACCGGGACTCCCACTATGGGCGGAATCATCATAATTGCATCGATCATGATTCCATGCCTGCTGTTAGGCAACCTCGGGAATATATATATGATACTGATGCTGGTGGCTACGCTCTGGACCGGAGCCATCGGTTTTCTCGACGACTACAGGAAAATAAAATACCACAATAAGGACGGACTGAAAGGCAAGTATAAGATAATAGGACAGGTGGGACTGGGGCTCATCGTCGGGCTTGCCATGTGGCTTTCGCCCGACATAAAGATGAGCAGCGTGCCCCTCACTTCGGAAAAGGAGGCTGTTGCAGATCTGATTTCCGCATCGTCGATATCGTCCTCCACACAAGACGGTCCTACTGTGGTGATGGCGTCAAGCTCATATGATATGGAAGATCTGGAGAGGACTGTACACCCGGTAAAGGTCTACAAGACACCGGAGACAACAATTCCGTTCGTGAAGAACAATAACTTCAACTATCAGTGGCTCACATCATGGATACCCGACCGTAACGCCGCAGACACGGCAGGATGGATCATCTTCGTGATAGTGGTGATCGTGGCTGTAACAGCCGTGAGCAACGGAGCCAACCTTACCGACGGACTCGACGGACTCTGTGCGGGCACCTCGGCGATAATTGGAGTGGCGCTCGCCATAATGGCATATCTTGGTGGAAACGTGATCTACTCCGGATATCTCGATATAATGTATATCCCGGGGTCGGAGGAGCTGGTGGTGTATGCGTCGGCTTTTATCGGGGCACTGGTCGGTTTCCTCTGGTATAATGCATACCCCGCCCAGGTGTTCATGGGCGACACCGGCTCCCTGATGCTTGGCGGCATCCTTGCCGTATTCGCAATCCTTATCAGGAAAGAACTCCTGATTCCACTTCTGTGTCTCATCTTCTTCATCGAAGACCTATCGGTGGTGATGCAAGTGGCTTATTTCAAGGCAACAAAAAAGAAATACGGCGAAGGAAGGAGAATATTTAAGATGACTCCTCTTCACCATCATTTCCAGAAGGCGGGCGACAACGGCATACGCTCGCTGATCAATTTTCCCAAGCAGCCGATACCGGAATCAAAGATAGTAGTGCGGTTCTGGATCATCGGGATCCTGCTCGCCGCGCTCACGTTCGTGACCCTGAAGATACGATGAGAACGATAACGAACAGACTTGAAACGAATAAACGACATATGAAGAATCCTAAAGATTTCGAAGGAAAAAACCTGATAGTGCTCGGCGCAGGCGAAAGCGGCGTCGGCGCAGCCGTTCTCGGCGAAGCGCTCAACATGAATGTTTTCGTCAGCGACAACGGTCCTATTCCTGATAAATACCGCGCACAGATGTTGCGGCGCGGAATCCTCTTCGAGGAAAACGGTCATTCTCGCAAGCGTGTGCTCGCAGCCGACTATATTGTGAAAAGCCCCGGTATTCCACCCACAGCCCCGCTCGTTAAAGAAGCGGAGGAGGCAGGCATTCCTATCCTTTCTGAAATAGAATTCGCCGGATGGTTCACCAATGCGAAGATGGTGTGCATCACCGGCTCCAATGGAAAGACCACCACAACAATGCTGACATATCACATACTGCAGAAGGCGGGGCTGAACGTGGGGCTTGCCGGAAACGTAGGCAAGAGCCTCGCACTCCAGGTGGCTGAAGAGCAACATGATATCTATGTTATCGAGCTGTCGAGTTTCCAGCTTGAGAACATGTATGACTTCAAGGCAAATATAGCGGTGATGCTCAACATCACGCCCGACCATATGGACCGATATGATCATAAGATGGAAAACTATACAAGAGCTAAGTTCCGCATCGCGCGCAACCAGCAGGCGGATGACTTCTTCGTCTATTGGCTCGGTGACCCGATCGTGACGTCGCAAGTGAAGGCGTTGCAGACTGAAGCGAGACTCATGCCTTTCTCCGACACTTATGAGGAAGACTCAGTGGCTTGGGAAGACAAGGACGGCATCGTGCACTTCGACATTCCGGGAGAGACATGGGAGATTCCGCGCGACAGGATTTCTCTTCAGGGTCGCCACAACCTCTACAACTCTATGGCTGCCGGAATATCGGCATCTCTCCTTTCCATAAAGAGCGACACGATCAGAGAGGCTCTCGGCGACTTCGAGGCAGTGGAACACCGTCTTGAATTCGTGCGCGATCTCGATGGAGTGCACTGGATCAACGACTCGAAGGCGACCAATGTCAACTCCACATGGTATGCGCTCGACAGTATGCGCACTCCTGTGGTGCTTATACTCGGAGGCAAGGACAAGGGCAATGACTACTCGGAGATTCTTCCACTCGTGAAGGAAAAGGTGAAAGCCATCGTCTGCATGGGAAAGGACAATAAGAAGCTTCTCGACTTCTTCAGCGGTGAAGTGGCAGAGATACGCGACTGCCACTCGCTCGGAGAGGCGGTAAAGGCTTGCCGACAACTTGCAAAGGAAGGCGACACCGTGCTTCTTTCCCCTTGCTGCGCAAGCTTCGACCTGTTCGAGAGCTATGAAGACAGGGGACGCAAATTTAAGGATGCCGTCAACGAACTTTAAAAAGAATTAGGGATCAAAAGTCAAGGGTCTGGAATCAATTTAAATAATGGCACAAAATAATCAAGACGGAATATATATCCGCGAAACCATAGGAGGTATCCCTTCAGAGCCTGAGAAAAAGACTGCCAAAGGGAAGAAGACGGTGCGCAGGCGCAGCGAAGCTGTGGTAAGCACGCTGAAGAGCGACCCATATATTTGGGGCATCTACCTGATGCTGGTGCTAATCTCCATCATAGAACTCTACAGCGCATCGGCTACCGAAGTGATAGGCACCAACGTGTACGCGCCGCTGATAAGGCACGGAATGTTTCTTGGCATCGGCTTTGTGCTGCTATATCTCGTGCAGAGGATACACTACGGCTATATCACACGCCTTGCGGGAGTGATCGGGATTCTGTCATGGCTGGCGCTCGCCTATTCAACTTTCATGGGTGTGGAGATCAACGGAGCGCAGCGTGCGTTTATGCTCGGCCCATTCACGGTGCAGCCTCCGGAGATCGTGAAGCTTACCGTGATCATATGGCTGGCTGCCATACTTGCCAAAAGCCAGATACCGCACGATGTGAAGACTTCGGGAATAGTGTATTCCGCCATCATAGTGGCTGCATTCGGCGGACTGCTCGCCCTAAACGGACTCACCAACACTCTGCTTGTGATGGTGGTGAGCGTATCCATGTTCCTCATATGCGGAATCCCGCTCAAGAAGATTTTCATAGTCGGAGGTGTCTACGCGGTTCTCTTCGGAGTCTTCTATGTAAGCACAAAGGTAATCAACCGCTCATCGGAATTCGATAAGGTAGGCGAGACCGAACAAGTTGTGACGGAAGCCACTGGAGGCGCACACTCCATAGGTTCGGATACACATAAAAACAGGGTGCTCCGCTTCATTCGTGGCGTTCACCCGGACGATGAACTCAACGACGAGAACCGTCAGGTGATCATGGCTAAGCTCGCGCAGGCACGCGGAGGTGTAGTCGGCAAGGGATTCGGCAACTCAAGGGAGAGCGTGCGCCTGCCGCTCGCATTCTCAGATTATATCTACAGTATCGTCATCGAAGAGAGCGGTCTGATAGGCGGAATTTTCCTCATGATTCTTTATCTGCTTCTGCTGGCGAGGGCAGGCTATGTGGCATACCACCTCAACCGTGCGTTGCCGGCTTTCCTGATACTGGGATGCGCCATACTTATAGTGTTCCAGGCTCTCGTGCATATGGCGATAGTCACCGGACTCTTCCCCGTCTCCGGACAACCGTTGCCCCTGATCTCAAAGGGAGGCACATCGGTGCTTGTGATGAGTGTGGCGATCGGCATAATGCTCTCGGTGTCAAGATATGCCACACGCCAGAAAGAAGGAAAGTCTGAGAGGGAAAACGATGAAGCCCGCCATCTGGGCGACGATATGAACGCAATCAACGCATCGGCACAAAATTAATGATACCATGAAGAAAAAAGACAGATATAGAATCCTGATAAGCGGCGGTGGAACCGGTGGACACATCTTCCCCGCTCTCAGTATAGCGAACGCGCTGAAAGCCCGCCTTGATGCGGACATACTTTTCGTAGGAGCCGACAACCGTATGGAGATGGAACGTGTACCAGCAGCCGGATATGAAATCAAGGGACTGCCGGTGGCGGGATTCAACCGTAAGAATCTGCTGAAGAATTTCAGCGTGCTTCTTAAACTCCGCAAGTCGATCGGAATGGCTCGCCGCATAGTGAGGGATTTCAAGCCGGATATCGCCATCGGAGTCGGCGGCTACTGCTCGGGACCCACGCTGAAGGCTGCTCAGAAGGAAGGGGTGCCTACACTGCTTCAGGAACAGAACTCATATGCCGGAGTGACAAATAAACTGCTGGCGAAAAAAGCCAAAAAGATATGTGTGGCTTATCCGGGACTGGAGAGATTCTTTCCGGCTGAGAAAATAGTTCTCACAGGCAATCCGGTGCGAAAAGATATCCTTTCCTCTTCGATAACACCCGAAACAGCACGCGAAAGATTCGGACTCAACCCTAAGCTGCCTACGGTGCTTGTGGTGGGAGGAAGTCTCGGAGCCCTTACGCTCAACGAGAGTCTTGAATCGGGAATCAACAGGCTCACGGATGCAGGAATCCAGGTGATATGGCAGACCGGCAAGAATTTCGGAGACCGTGGGAACAAAGCCGCTAAAAATCTGAAAGGCATCGTTGTCACAAAGTTCATATCCGACATGGCGGCGGCTTATGCGGCTGCCGACCTTGTGGTGTCAAGGGCAGGTGCCGGATCGATCAGCGAACTTGAACTGCTTGGAAAACCCGCAATCCTCGTGCCGAGCCCCAACGTGGCTGAAGACCATCAGACAAAAAATGCCCGCGCCCTGTCCGATAAGGGAGCGGCTGTCCTCGTTACGGACGCAGAAGCCCGGGAAAAACTGGTGGATACCGTAATTTCCATTATAGATGACAGCAATAAGCTTCAGACAATGAGTGCTGAGATCAGAAAGCTCGCACTCCCTGATTCAGACGAAAAGATTGTGGACGAAATTGTCAAGATACTGCAATGAAAATACCGAACAACATATATTTCGTAGGCGCCGGCGGCATCGGAATGGCTAACCTTGTCAGATATTTCCTGTCTGAAGGATGCCGTATAGCCGGCTACGACCGTACTTCCACCCGTTTGACCGATGCCCTTGCTGAAGAAGGGGCGGAGATAGTATTTGAGGATGATCCCGAATTGATCCCGGAGGAGATGACCGACAGTGAGAATACACTCGTGGTATACACTCCTGCGGTAGGAGATGACAACAGGATACTCCGCAGATTCCGCGACCTCGGTTTCACTCCTGTCAAGCGGGCTGCTGTGCTCGGACTGATTACGGCTGATACCGACGGCATATGCATCTCCGGATCGCACGGAAAGACCACCACGTCATCGATGACTGCATGGATACTGGAGCAGACACCCGGAGGATGCAATGCGTTTCTGGGTGGCATCTTGCGAAATACCGGGAGCAACCTCATGATCTCACGCGGCAGCCGTTATTCAGTAATAGAGGCTGATGAATACGACCGCTCATTCCATCAGCTTCATCCGTGGCTTGCCGTTGTGACCTCGACAGATCCTGACCATCTCGACATATACGGAGACGAAAACGGATATCTTGAAGGATTCGCACACTTCACAAGCCTGATACGCCCGGGCGGTTTCCTGATCATGCATACCGGTCTCAAACTCGTTCCTCGCTCCGGTGCGGACGTTACGGTAGAGACCTACAGCGGACACAAAGCCGATGAAAGAGGAGACTGGTATGCCGATAATGTGCGCTGGGGTATAGGAAGACTGACAATTGACATTCATGGACCTGAGACTATTATTCCCGACATCAGTCTCGGAGTGCCCGTGGAGATCAATATTGACAATTCTGTAGCCGCGGCGGCTGCCGCATGGCATGCCGGAGCTTCTCCTGCTGACATCAGGAAAGGTCTTGAGACTTTCAAGGGCGCTGAGCGCCGCTTCCACATCTGGCTCGACGGTGTGGAAGAGGGAAAGACAACCGTGATCGACGATTATGCACATTCCCCGGCTGAAGTGAAAGCTTCGATAGAATCTGTCAGGAAGCTTTATCCCGGAAAGGAAATAGCGGTCATATTCCAACCGCATCTATATACTCGGACCCGCGATTTCGCACCGGAATTCGCACAGGCGCTCTCCGCTGCCGACCGGGTAATAATGACTGAGATATATCCGGCGAGGGAAAAACCAATCGAAGGTGTATCTTCTGAAATGGTGCTGAAAGACGTCAGGAGTAAAAATAAAGAATTTTGCGAGCGAAAAAATTTGCTCAATTTGATAAAAAATAGTAATTTTGAAGTGCTTATGACTCTTGGAGCGGCAGATTTGAATGTTCTGTTGCCCGAGATTTGCTGTATAGTTACCAAAAATAATTGATATTCAGATTATTAACAAAACAGACAAAAGAGGATAGGTAGGTCGTCGGAATATGTGGAAGACTATTGTTAAATCCGTCTTGTGCGTGCTGCTGATAGGATATGTGGCATTTGCGTTCGCCTTCGTGCATGAGGAGAATGCAAAGCGTATATGTCCGGGGATCGACCTCCGCATAGTGGGGCATACTCTTCCCGACAGTGTGGTGCGTCAGGGTGTGAATTCGCAGCTTGCAAGATACAGCCATAAGCTGAAAGGAGAGGCATTGGAGCACATCGATCTGCAGAAACTCGAAAACTACCTGGGCAATTACTCCAATTTCGAGTCGGTGGAATGCTCGTTCAATCCCGACAGCCGTCTCCGCATCACAGTGGCTCCTATAAAGGCGGAGGTCAGGGTCTTTACCGACAGCGGTGGTAGTTTCTACATCAACCGGTATGGAAAGAGAATCGATGCGGATGCCGAATTTTTCATCGATGTGCCGGTGCTGATTGCACCACGTAAATTCGATGCATGTATCCCTTCGGCTCTTTCTGTGATAAGATATGCCAGCGGCGATCCTGAACTCGGACCCCTGGTGGGAGCCTATAAGATCGACGGACCAAACGACCTCATAATTATTCCGCGGCTCCAGGGACACGTAATCAATTTCGGAGACTCAACGCGCCTCTCCGAAAAAAAGGCGGCGATCCTCACCGCCTACAGGAAAATACTTCCGTCAAAGGGCTGGAACACTTACGACACCATATCCGTAAAATTCCGGCAGCAGATAGTGGCTACAAGGCGCAACAAAGCTATATCGAGCCACGGGGCCCTTGAAGACGACGGTATCGATCTTGAGGAAGCCACACTTCCCGAAGTGGCGAATATTAACACGCAAAACACCGTAGAAGATAACGGATAGAAATATATGGCTACAGACAAATACATAGCAGCGTTGGAAATCAGCAGTTCCAAGGTCATCGGAGCTGTCGGCGTAGTCGGCAGAAGCGGTCAGCTTGAGATAATTGCGGTGGAACAGGAAAAAAGCGCGGATTCAGTAAGATATGGACAGATACAGAATATCGAGGAGACATACAACCTTACAAATTACGTGCTTGAGCGTCTCGAACGCAGACCCGGCATAGCGCCGCGCGAGATCACCGGAGTCTATGTCGGACTGTCAGGAAGATCGTTTAAAAGCATTCCTATCGACGTGTCGATGGCACTTCCCGACGATACGGAGATCACCGATTCTATCATCGACCGGCTGAAAAACAACGCTCTTGAGGGTGATATCGAAAGTTCTCTCGAAATCGTAGATGCCGTGCCACGTATCTTCACGGTAGGAAAGACGGAGACTCATCGTCCGAAAGGAATGATGGGCAACCAGATATCTGCCACCTACGACCTTATCGTAGCACGCCCTGCAATCCAGAACAATTTAAAGAGGGTCCTCGTGGACCGTCTGGGGCTTGATATAAAGTGTTTGGTGGTCACTC
Organism: Muribaculaceae bacterium; assembly: GCA_029062005.1. Lineage (GTDB taxonomy): Bacteria > Bacteroidota > Bacteroidia > Bacteroidales > Muribaculaceae > Lepagella. Next base: position 9,876 of record JAIDQZ010000087.1, read on the forward strand.
CGCTTGCCACCGGGCATATCGCACTCAACGAGCACGAGAAGAAGCTGGGATGCATGCTCGTGGACATAGGGGCGGAGACCACTACGGTCACCATATACACAAGAGGCAACCTCGTGTATTACGCAACTCTCCCATTCGGTGGAAGAAACATCACCCGCGACCTTATGGCGCTCAATGAGCTGGAGAACAAAGCCGAGGAATTGAAGATAAACTTCGGAAACGCGATAGCACCTACAACTCTATCCCAGGAAAAGGTAGGAAGACACAAGCAGAGCGACATATCCAACTATGTTGTGGCAAGATCCGAAGAAATAGTCGCCAACATCGTGGAGCAGATAAACTATGCCAAGCTCACTGAAAAGGATATTCCGGAAGGAATCGTGCTATGCGGCGGCGGTGCGCGACTGAATGGAATGATGGAACTTATCGGCAAGTTCACCGGTCTGAAGGTAAGAATGGCAACGCTTCCGTCCTATATCAAGATGAGCGACATGAACGGTCAGAATATGGAAAGCCTGCAGATGTCAGCGATAATGTTTGCCGGATCTGAAAAAGCTGACGACGATTGCCTGCAGATGCCGGCGGCTCCTGAACCGGAACCTGATGCCGATAACAATATCGACAGCCGAAAAGAGACTCCCGAACCGGAAAAAACGGAACGTCAGCAGAAACCCGGATTCTTCGGCAGGCTCGGCAACAAGCTGGGTCAATGGTTCACTCCGATAGGCGAAGACGACGAAGGCGAAGAACTATCATAAAGACATTCCTCTACCACCTCATAATAATATATATGGAAGATTTTTTCAACGACATAAACAACACTTCAGAGTTTCTCGATGACGCCACATCAGCAATCATAAAGGTGATTGGCGTGGGTGGAGGCGGCGATAATGCCGTCAACTACATGTATCGGCAGAATATACCGAATGTGAACTTCGTGGTCTGCAACACCGACGAGCAGGCTCTGAAGATGTCGCCGGTGCCCAACCAGCTGATTCTCGGATGGGACGTGACAAGGGGAAGAGGTGCCGGAAATGATCCCGGCACCGGACGCCAATGCGCCGAGGCTTCCACCGAAGATATCCGCGCGCTGTTTGACAGGAATACTGAAATGGTGTTCATCACCGCCGGTATGGGCGGCGGAACCGGAACCGGAGCGGCACCAGTAGTGGCAAGAATAGCAAAAGAGGAGAATAAACTCACGATAGGCATAGTCACGATCCCTTTCCTTTTCGAGGGAAAGAAAAAGATCATGAAAGCCATCGAGGGCGCGAAGGAGATGCAGAAGCACGTCGATGCACTCCTTGTCATCAACAATGAGAACCTGATCGAGATCTATCCTGATCTCAATTTCTTCAACGCTTTTGAAAAGGCAGACGACACTCTCGCAAACGCGGCAAGATCAATTTCGGAGATCATAAGCGAGGAGTGCTACATCAACGTGGACTTCGAGGATGTCAAGACTACTCTGAAGGACTCCAAGACAGCTATAATCGCCACTGCTTTCGGAGAAGGGGAAAACCGCATTTCGAGTGCCATACGCAATGCGCTCCACTCGCCGCTCATGAAGAAGCACGATGTCAACACATCGCAGAGGCTTCTCCTCAAGTTCTCATGCAACCGCAATAGCGAGCGCCCGATCACTACACAGGAGATGACGGAAATATATGCTTTCACCTCAAAGCTCCCTGCCACTATAGATGTGAAGTGGGGTATTGCCGATGTCCCTGAACTCGGCGACAAGCTGAAAGTGACGATTCTTGCTTCCGGATTCGACCTGACACTTGTGGACGGACAGCGTGGCGACGGAGACAAGGCAGGAGATATGGATAATATCGTGCTTTTCGGCGATGGCCCCGGCGATGCAGCGGCAAATGCAGAAAGGGAGAAGGAAGAAGACAAGCTTATAGCCGAAATGTATGGCGCCAATAAGCTGAAACAGCAGATTCAGGATGCCAACAGGGCTAAATATGCCGTTCTTGACCCGTCGCAATACGATAATCACGAAGTAGTGGCGCTCCTTGAAAGGATTCCTACCTATAATCGTGATCCTCAGTTTCTTGATGAACTCAAGAAGATATCTGACGGAAGGGACAGCCGCATTGGCTCCTCGCAGAAGAGCCAGAACCTGCAGGATAAGGATAATACAAACAATAACGTCATAAGTTTTTAATTCAAGATGAATTCTCAATCCACAGCTTCGCCGGAAAATCCTGGGATGTTCCGGATGGTGGCAAAGACCTTCCAGGGTCTTGAGGAAGTGTTGCGCGACGAACTTATAGATCTTGGCGCTGAAAATGTTGAAGTCGGCAATCGGATGGTTCAGTTTGACGGAGACCTTGCATTGATGTATAAAGCCAATATCTGTTGCCGCACGGCACTGAGGATACTGAAACCAATAGTGAAGTTCACGGCTTCCGATCCTGATGAGCTTTATGATGCGGTGCGTGAGATAGAATGGGAGAAATATATGACTCCCGAATCCACATTCTCCATCGACTCCACTGTGTCGAGCGCGGACTTCACTCACTCCAGATTCGTAACTTACAGGGTGAAGGACGGCATCGTCGACCATTTCAATGACATCTGCGGACGCCGCCCCTCAATTCGTCTGCAGGGTGCCGACATACAGCTCAACGTGCATATATCCGAAAACAGGGTCACTATTTCCCTCGATTCAAGTGGCGAGCCCTTGTCAAAGCGTGGATATAAGGTCGAGAATACGGAAGCTCCCATCAACGAAGTTCTTGCGGCGGGCATAATAATGCTTTCCGGATGGAAGGGTGACTGCGACTTCGCTGACCCGATGTGCGGATCCGGCACTTTCCTTACGGAAGCTGCTCTGATTGCAGCCAACATAAATCCCGGAATATACAGGGAGAAATTCGCTTTCGAGACCTGGGAAGACTTCGATGCCGAACTCTTTGAGGAAATTTACAACGACGACAGCGGTGAAAGAGAATTCGCCTACAAGATATATGGCGGAGACATTGATCCTGAAGCTGTCAGGATTGCCCGGCGCAACGTCAGAAGCGCGAAGGTGGAAAACATGGTGGAGATCTCTTGCCGGAGCATAGAGGACTGGACTGAAAATGCACCCGAAGGTGTGCTTGTGATGAATCCCCCCTATGGACAGCGTATCAATCCAACCAACATGACAGCCCAGGCTCTTTACAGGACCATCGGCACATGCCTGAAGAAAAATTTCGAAGGATGGAATGCATGGATCATCGGTCTTGTGGAAGGCTTCATGCAGGATATAGGTCTCAAGCCATCTGTGAAATATCCTTTGCTAAACGGAGGTCTTGAATGCACTCTTAATGAATATGTGATGTTCAGTGGCGCTTACAATAATTTCCGTGCTGAGGGAGGCGTGGTGAAGCACGGCTCCGGCAAGACAGACACACCGAAAGTACGGCGCATGACAGACCGCGAATGGGAAGACGATGCTAAGCATTACGATGGAAAAAGCCGTAAGAAAGACTCCGGAAAAGGAGATAGGCAGAAGCGAAATGCCAATGAAAAGCAGCGTATGTTTGGCGAGCAGGCTCCACGCAGATTTGATGATGACAAGCCGCGTCGTTTTAACGATGACAAGCCACGTCGCTTCAATGACGACAAGCCGCGTCG
>JAIDQZ010000087.1:13605-20289 GCA_029062005.1 Muribaculaceae bacterium
CGCAGATTTGATGATGACAAGCCGCGTCGTTTTAACGATGACAAGCCACGTCGCTTCAATGACGACAAGCCGCGTCGTTTCAACGATGACAAGCCGCGTCGCAACAATGAGGCAAGGTCTATATCCGATAAAGGACCTAAACTCACCAATTATACGGAAACGAAAGCCCCGGGCAAGATGCGCTCAAGAAAGAATTTCCGCGATTCATTCAATCAGGACAACGACGAGTGATGCAGCCTGTTATCCCCGAACAGGAGACAGACAATAACTACACCGCCGGTCCGGGTTCCATCATAGTAGGTTCGGTCGCAGCTTTCATTATGATTGCTGCGACAGCGATGTTTATGCCTTCGCTCGGTCCGGAAGCCGAATTCGGATTGTGTATTTCAGTCCCTACATATATGCTCTCTCCGGTTCTGGAATACGGATTGAATACCCTGTTGATTGTATTTGCGATAATTATCGCTTTTCTTATCAATAAAAAGCATTCTTTCGTAAGGAGTACAGAGACCATACTTCCTACTGCTATGGCAGTGATTCTGGCATCCAATCCGGTGAATATATCCTATCTCGGGAGTCCGGTCGTGATGCTGATAGTCAATCTGGTATGCCTTGATATAATCATGAAGGCATATAATTCGGAAAACGCTACTACCTCAATGTTTGCAGTCGCCACCTATCTTTCGCTGGGATCGATGGTGCAATATGCGTTCCTGCTGCTCATGTTTGTCTATCCAATAATGGCGATGATGGCAAAGATATTGAGGGTAAAGGAGATTGTAGCTTTTGTCATGGGACTTGTGGCACCATATTGGGTGGCTCTTGGTTTTGGATTGATATCATTCTCTGACTTCCGCATGCCGCACATTCTTGTCAATCTCCCAAATGCAGACGGTAACTTTCTGATAATGGTATTCGCATCACTCGGTATGCTTGCACTCACCGGACTCATCATGACCCTTAACAATGCCATGCTCATCTATGCAGGCAACATGAGGGTGCGGACCTTCAACAACATGATCAACTTTTTAGGCTTCTGCTGTGCCATTTTCATGATTGTTGACTTTGACAACTTCGGCGCTTACGCCTCTTCCTTCTGTTTTGCAGTATCCGTGCAGATTTCCAATTTCTTCGTAATGCGCAGGATTCCCCAAAGTCCCGTCTGGTTCTGGGGACTGCTGTCATTATTTATAGCCTTTTTCTTCTTCATGCTGATTGAGTCGCTTATCAGTTGAAAAATTACTGCATGAAAATTATCGCTGACAAAAATATCCCGTTTATTGAAGGACGCATCAAGGGAGCTGATCTTATTACGCTGCCCGCACCTGCTATCGATAAGGAGACAATAAAAGATGCCGAAGCCCTCATTGTTCGCACACGCACCCGATGTGATGCCTCCCTTTTGAAAGATTCCAAGGTAAAGATCATTGCCACTGCTACAATAGGCACTGATCACATAGATATTCCATGGTGCACACAACACGGTATTACTGTAAGAAATGCCCCTGGATGCAATGCACCCGGAGTTGCACTATATGTGTGGGCATCGCTTCTTCGACACGGTTTTGATCCTGAAAAGTCCGTTTTGGGAGTAATTGGCTGCGGTAATGTCGGTGGTATAGTGGCGCGCTGGGGAGAAAGACTCGGTGTCCGGATTCTTGTCTGTGATCCTCCGAGACAGGAACTCGGACTGAAAGACTATGATTATCTACCACTTGATGAAGTAATGGCGCATAGTGATGCCATCACTGTTCACACACCCCTGACTATGAAAGGGAACTGTCCTACCTACCATATGATAAATGAAATATCTCTCGGGAGCCTTAAGCACGGAGCCATCTTCGTCAACGCGGCAAGAGGCGAGGTGGCTGAAACCGAATCCATTTGCAGGGCTATTTCCGAACGAAGGATCAGACATGCGATAATCGATACATGGGAGAATGAACCTCATATCGACCTCCGCTTGCTTTCGCTTGCTGACGTTGCCACGTGCCACATAGCCGGCTACAGTGTGGAGGGAAAGCAGAGGGCTACACGTATGGCTCTTGAGGCAGTATCGGAAACTATCGGTGTTCCTGTCGATACTGAAGGTCTTCAGGAGCCTTACAAAGAGCCCGGCATTCTCTCCGCGTCCCGCATTGTCGGGGCTTACGATCCTGCCGCTATGACTGCTGCTCTTAAAGCGGATCCTTCTCGCTTTGAAGCACTGCGTAATGCATATCCCCTCCATGCTGAGCTATTGTAAGGAATAGAAGAACCATATCTTGGACATAAACATATTATAAAGAAAAAAGGTCACAGGTTGTTTTCCCTATGACCTTTTTGTAGCTTTTACAAAGCTTAGAGAGCAAAATCATCACCGAAGAGGTCTTCTGCATCTGAAGAATCCGTCTCGACACCCATGTCCATATCATCGTCATCAGATGTTACTACCTTACTCTCACGTCCGGGCAGGAAGGGGTTGCCGGATGTTTTTCGGGAATTGCGGTCGGCATTGAGCTTCTCAGTTATCTTATCGGCGATTTCATCAGCGAGCTCCTGATTTTCCTTCAGCACGCGCTTCACGGCATCCCTGCCCTGTCCGAGTTTGTTGCCGTTGTAACTGAACCATGCACCCGATTTCTGAATTATTCCGTTCTCCACACCAAGATCCACTATTTCGCCGACACGGGAAATACCCTCGCCGAAGAGAAGTTCGAACTCTGCCTTCATGAATGGAGGAGCCACCTTGTTTTTCACAACCTTTACCTTGGCGGTGCGTCCTACTGCCTGCTCACCGTCCTTAATGAATCCGCTAGCGCGGATTTCAAGACGCACTGAACTGTAGAACTTCAGTGCGTTGCCGCCGGTGGTGGTCTCCGGATTGCCGAACATCAAGCCGATTTTCTCACGGATCTGGTTGATAAAGATGCAGCACGTACGTGTCTTTGCAATACTTCCGGTAAGTTTACGCATCGCCTGACTCATGAGCCTTGCATGAAGACCAACGTTTTTGTCACCCATCTCACCCTCGATTTCAGCCTTTGGAGTGAGAGCGGCAACTGAATCCACTACAAGAACGTCGATCGCTCCTGAATTGATGAGCTGTTCGGCTATGTCTAGCGCCTGCTCACCGTTGTCAGGCTGTGCTATCCAGAGATTGTTGACATCTACACCGAGTTTTTCCGCATAGAAGCGGTCGAAAGCATGTTCAGCATCGACGATGGCGCATATTCCTCCCATCTTCTGGGCTTCGGCGATGACGTGGATTGCAAGTGTAGTCTTACCGGAAGATTCAGGTCCATATATTTCCGTGATTCTGCCACGTGGAAGACCCCCTACGCCAAGTGCGTAATCAAGACCTATGGAACCCGTCGGTATCACCTCAACATCCTGCACCGCATCGTCTCCAAGACGCATTATGGTGCCGGTGCCGAAATCTTTTTCAAGATGTGCCATAGCCATATCAAGCGCCTTACGTTTCTCGTCCATATCGGATATCCGTCCGGTGGTGGGCTTCTTCACTGCTTTCTTTGCCATATGTCGTTTAATTTAGATTTTTAAATATGAAAATTCTAAGAAATGTGTTTTGATCACATTGCAAAGGTAGCTCAATATTTCGGGGACGCCAAAATTAAAACCTTAATAAATCTTAACAAAAACACCATGACTGCCCGTTTTTGGCAGTCATGGTGTTTTTTAGGTACAGTTTATTAAAAATTGAGTCCTTATCCTACTGACGCGCCGGGTGCCACATCTGCCGAAGGGGAGATCACCGTAAGCTTTCCGTTAGGATTCACAGCCGAGAGTATCATACCCTGCGATTCGATGCCCATCATCTTGCGCGGTTCGAAATTTGCAATGAAACATATCTCCTTGCCTACAAGCACTGAAGGATCTTCATAGCTCTCTGCTATACCACTGAGTATGGTTCGCTTCGACATCCCGTCGTCGATAAGGAATTGAAGCAGCTTCTTCGATTTCTTTACCTTTGAGCATTCGAGCACCTTGCCTACACGGATATCAATTTTCTCAAAAGTCTCGAAATCTACATTGACCTTGACTTCTTCAGGCTTCCATGCGGCAAGTTTGTTTTTCTCCTTCGCATCCTGGAGTTTCTTCACCTGAGCTTCCACTACCGAATCCTCTATCTTTTCGAAGAGAAGTTCAGGTTCGCCTATATGTGACCCGGCAGCCACAAGATCAAACGATCCCAGCATATCCCATGTGATTTTTCCCAATCCGAGCATCTTGACGAGCTTATCTGCCATAAACGGCAGGAACGGCTCGAAGGCTATCGCGAGGTTGGCGCATGTCTGGATCGCTATGTTAAGGATGGTTCCTGTACGCTCCATATCGCTTTTTGAAACCTTCCATGGCTCCGTCTCCTGAAGATATCTGTTGCCGGCTCGCGCCATATCCATTGCTACACGAAGCGCCTCGCGGAAGTGGAATGTATCAAGAGCCTCGCTCATTTCAGTCTTGAGCTTTTCTATCTCCCCTATAAGTTGGGTATCTACAGTCTCAAGCACACTGACCGAAGGAACCACACCACCGAAATACTTATGGGTCAGCACCACTGCGCGGTTGATAAAATTACCGAGAATGGCTACAAGCTCGTTGTTGTTGCGCGCCTGGAAATCCTTCCATGTAAAATTATTGTCTTTTGTCTCCGGAGCATTTGCAGTCAGCACATAGCGCAGTGTATCCTGCTTGCCGGGAAGTTCCTCAAGGTATTCATGCAGCCACACTGCCCAATTCTGCGAAGTGGATATCTTATCGTTTTCCAGATTGAGGAATTCATTGGCAGGGACGTTGTCCGGAAGATTGAAGCTTCCGTCAGCCATAAGCATGGAAGGGAACACTATGCAGTGAAACACGATATTATCCTTACCTATGAAATGAAGCATGCGTGTCTCCGGATCCTTCCACCAGCGCTCCCAGTCGTCGCCGAGGGCATCGATGGTATTGGAGATATAGCCTATCGGAGCGTCAAACCATACATAAAGCACCTTGCCTTCAGCACCTTCCACAGGAACAGGAATGCCCCAGTCAAGGTCACGGCTCACTGCTCGCGGCTGAAGTCCGAGATCAAGCCAGGATTTGCATTGGCCGTATACGTTTGGTTTCCACTCCTTATGCTCTTCCAGAATCCAGCGGCGCAGTTCCGGCTCCCATTTGTCGAGAGGAAGAAACCAATGGAAAGTCTCCTTCAGCACCGGAGTATTACCTGTGATGGCAGACTTCGGATTGATAAGGTCGGTGGCATTGAGGGAGGTTCCGCATTTCTCACATTGATCCCCATATGCCTTCTCATTTCCGCAATGAGGACATGTGCCTGTCACATATCTGTCGGCAAGGAACTGTCCCGCTTCCTCGTCATAGAGCTGCATGGAACTTTTTTCTACAAATTCCCCTTTTTCATATAGACGGCGGAAGAAATCAGAGGCGGTCTTGCGATGGGTCGCTGAAGTGGTGCGACCATACACATCAAATGAGATGCCGAGTCCTTCGAATGATTTCTTGATGATATTGTGATATCGGTCAACTATATCCTGCGGTGTGACACCCTCTTTCTTTGCCTTTATTGTTATAGGCACTCCATGCTCGTCGGAACCACCGACGAAAAACACATCCTCACCCTTGAGGCGGAGATAGCGTGCATATATATCTGCAGGCACATATACTCCGGCGAGATGCCCTATATGCACCGGACCGTTGGCATACGGAAGAGCTGATGTGATAAGCGTTCTTTTGAATTTCTTATTCATTATATTTTGCTTTTTTTATTTTATGCGTTCTGTATTCTGTGTAGTACGGAGGGCGCTTTTACATGCCAACAATGCCCGTTCTACATTGCCTTTATATAGACAACGTAAAACGGACAATCTGTAGTGTGTATTGCGTAAAACGTAAAAAACGTACAACGCAAGGCGATGTCTTTTTATTTTTCCTGATTCTTCAGAAGGTCGCGTATTTCAGTCAGAAGTTTCTCTTCCGTAGTAGGTTCGGCTGGTGCGGCGGGCGCTTCCTCTTCTTTCTTCTTAAACTTCATGATGACACGAAGTGCCATGAATATAGAGAATGCTATGATGATGAAATCTACTATGTTCTGGATAAACATACCGTAATTGAAAGTGACAGCCTCCCTGATCACTTCACCGGCGGCATCCACTTCAGCCGGACTGAGCACAGCCTTCATGTCAGCAAAATTCATGCTTCCTGTGCAAAGTGAAATGACAGGCATGATGATATCATTGACCAGAGAAGACACAATCTTACCGAATGCACCGCCTATGATGACACCGACTGCCATGTCGATGACATTGCCTTTCATGGCGAACTCCTTGAAATCAGATAAAAATTTTCCCATTTTTGCTTTGTATTTAGTTTACTATTCTATATTTCAATTTATAGTGGAAATAAATGCATACGAAAGGTATGTGCAAATTTAACAAATATTTTCGTTATTTAGTTTAAAAAAAGCGAAAATATGGATGATTAACGAAAATATTTTGTTATCTTTGCACTGTAAAACAGACAAAGACGTGTCCCAATCAGATTTAAAAGTCCGGATGAAGGGCTAACTTACAGTTTTACAGGCGATAAAAGAATTTAACCCAATAAAGTTAAACAATTAGGTAATATGACAAAGATTGGTATTAACGGTTTCGGCCGTATCGGTCGTTTCGTTTTCCGCGCTTC
>JAIDQZ010000088.1 GCA_029062005.1 Muribaculaceae bacterium
TCTATTCCTTAACACTCCATATCAGCTGCTCATGACTCTAGTTGGCTCGGAGATGTTTTTAAGTGACAGAATCACTACAATTATTCCCCCATAAAAATGTGGAATAACTACAATTATTCGCCCATAAAAATGTAGACTTACTACATTTATTCCCTCATAAAAATGTAGATTTATTGCATTTATTCCCTCATAAAAATGTAGAATCACTACATTTATTCCCCCATAAAAATGTAGACTTGCTTGTTTTTCCGCTTGAAATGTAGTAACTTTGTCATTATGTAAGTGAAATGAAATGAAAGGACAACCCATAATTATCAAATGCAGGTGGATGAGGAAGGGCTACTGCCTGAATCTCTTCGGTACACTTTGGGCACGCGACACTTCATGGATTGACAAGTATGTCGTAAACCACGAGAGAATCCACAACGCACAAATGCGCGAACTGCTGTTCATCCCATTTTATATCGTCTATGTCCTGGAATGGCTTGTGCGTCTTGTGCAGTTTGGAAGCTGGAATAAGGCTTACATGAACATATCGTTTGAAAGGGAGGCTTACAAAAACGGTCATGACCTGAATTATCTCAACGGAAGAAGAAGATTCGCGTCTTTCCGCTACTTAAATAACTGAGTCAACTTTTTTAAAGAGGACTCAATCATATAATAGAAATTTTTTCAATCATGAAAGATATATTGATCGACAAGGCTCGCGGATGTCTCGTAGGGGGCGCTGCAGGAGACGCCCTCGGATATGCTGTAGAATTTTCTTCGCTCGACAGCATTATCAAGGAATATGGTCCGGCAGGAATAACCGGATACGCTCTTGATTCAAAGGGAACTGCCCGGATTTCTGATGACACCCAGATGACACTCTTCACAGCTGAAGGACTCCTGTCGGCATATGCCGAGAACCCCAAGCCAACACCTGAGGATATTCTTCTCAATCTGAAAGAGGCATATCTCGCGTGGTACGACACACAGACTTCATTCCAACTTCCTCTCCCCTCCTCATGGCTTTCACATGTCAGAGACCTATGGGCACGACGCGCTCCAGGGAATACATGCCTCAACGCCCTTTCCGCCCTGAAATACGGTAGGACTGTCAATAATGATTCAAAGGGTTGCGGAGCCGTGATGCGCATAGCCCCGATAGGTATATTCTATGCGGCTAAAGACTCAAATCACACAATTCAAAACACACGGCGCGATGCAGCACGTGCAGCCGCTGACTGCGCCCGTATAACTCACCTGAACGACGTAAGCACACTTGCCACCGTGTTCACGGCGCTCGTCATATTCGAATGCATGAAGGTCCACGTGATCGAACGCCTGACATTCCGCTCCATCATTGCTCTTGCCATGGATGAGACTTTGGCAGCCGTTCCGGGCTGTGTGAAGTTTTACAAGCTCGTAGCCATAATACAGAAGGCTCTTGACCTTGCCTCTTCATCACTGACCGACCGTGAGGCTATCTCAGAGCTTGGCGAAGGTTGGGTGGCTGAGGAAACCGCCGCAATCGCCGTCTTCTGCGTGATGCGCCACATCCGCGATTTCGAAGGGTGCCTGACGGCTGCGGTGAATCACGACGGCGACAGCGACTCCACCGGCGCAGTCGCCGGCAATATCATAGGTGCAATCCTCGGATATACAGGTATTCCGGAAAAGTTCAGAAAAAACATTGAACTCCACGACCTGATACTGTCAGTTGCCGATGACCTTGCGGGAAACTCCGACAACAAACAGATGATGGAACGATATTCAAGACACAGACCTTACGGAGTTCCTTTTGATCAGACTCTTTTCGCTCATATGAAATTCACACCAGAAAATATCACGGAGCTTGGCGAAGATGACATTTTCGTTTTCGGAAGCAACCTCGCCGGCAATCATGCAGGAGGTGCCGCACGGATCGCACGGCAGAAATTCGGCGCCATACCCGGACAAGGCATCGGGCTACAAGGTCAGAGCTATGCTATTCCCACGATGCAGGGAGGAGTTGAGACCATAAAGCCCTATGTGGATGATTTCATCGAGTTTGCGGGCAACTGCGACCAAAATACTTTCTACGTGACACGCATCGGTTGCGGCATAGCAGGATTCAGAGATGAAGAGATAGCGCCACTCTTCCGCGATGCATTGAAACTCTACAACGTCAGGCTGCCTGAATCATTCGTACGCATATTGCTGAACATTGACTGATTCTGTATGGGTTTAGGAGGTTTAGATGGTTTAGATGGTTTAGGGGAGTTTAGAGGCTTTAGGGAGTTTAGAGGGGTTAGGAGGTTTAGAGGGGTAAGGGTTGGGGGCATTTACCTATAAATGTTAAAATCTTCTAAAATAGATTCTTCCAATTAAACCATCTGTCTCTCCGGAAATCAAATCATCGTAATCAATCAAGAAATACTCATTAACACAAAAAGAAAAAGATGAAGAAAATACTTATGACCCTTACTCTCGCCATGGCGGCGATGATCGCAATACCGGTTGCTGCAAATGCACAGGATACAACAACCAAGCAGACTGCGGAATGCTGTAAGAAAGAATGCAACAAGAATGCTGCTTGTGACAAGACTGAGTGCAAGAAGGAGAACTGTAAAAATGAAGAATGCAAGAAAAATGACTGCAAAGACTGCAAGAAGGAATGCTCCAAGCCTTGCATGAAAGACGGCAAGAATAAAAAGGGAATGAGAGCCCATGCAGGAAAGAAGATGGGATCAGCAGATAGAAGGATGATGCCTCCGAAAGATGCAAGGATGCACAAGGGAACGCGTCATGGAAGAGGTGAAAACCCGATGTTCAAGGGCATTACACTGAGCGAGGATCAGCAGCAGAAGCTTAAAGCCTTGAGGGAAAACCGCATGGCTGCTGAAAAGAACTCTAAAGATAATGCTCAGGCAAAGAGCAAGGAAGAAATACAGAAACTCCGTGCAGATTTTGACAAGGAAGTAGAGAAAATCCTCGACAAGGATCAGCTCAAGCAATATCAGGCAAATAAAGCCGAGATACAGAAGATGCGCTCACAGAAACGAAAATAATAAAACCGCTATACAAAGACGGAAAACGGTCAGCTCCCGAGGGGGCATGACCGTTTTTTTCGTTTTACAGCACCAGTTCACCAAACAGACAGTCGAAGGTGGCTTCAAGGTCTTCGCACAGTCCCGGGTGAGGACGGGAAGTCTGTATCACGCTGCTCTTGACTGCTGAAATCCACCTGAAACGTTCTTCGACAGGATACTCAGCCACCGGTCCAGACTTCCGGTCGCCAGCGGCTATGTCCACAAACGACTGAAGCTGCCGCGACAGAATGTCAATATCGGCATTTCTATATAACGACCTGATTTTTTCTTCTGAGAGAAATATCCTCACCTTTATCCAGCGGCGGCGCTTGCACATCATGGCAAGTCCGACATTGACAAATTCTTCCCTTTCCACTCTCGGCACATACCTGAGGACGGAATACTCATATCTGTTTAGCTCTTGCATCTTCCACAGCCTTTACAATATCCACTTCATTCAGTCTCTTCTTCAGGAAATTCCTGTAGACTTCCCTTCTCTCCTCTCCTTCCTCAGGGGATGCACCATCCCACTGAAGCCAGTCGGCAGGAATGGCATCCACTATCTCCGAAAGGCGTCGGGAAGTCAGATTGCGCCGGATGACAGAATCAGCCTCTTTCATACGTGTCGCCTTATGAAGGAGGGCATGATCCTTTATATATGGAAACAGAGTAAGCGCACTTTTTTCCCAGTCGCTCCATGCATGATGGAAATAGAACGATGCTCCATGGTCTATCAGCCACACCTCATTATTCCACAGAAGCATATTGGTATTCTTTACAGTCCGGTCCACATTTGTAATAAATGTATCAAGCCAAACGATTCCGGATGCAAGCTTTTCGTCTACAGGATTGGCATAGGGATCAAGCGTCATGGCTCCCTGAAGATAATGCACCCCGAGATTGAGTCCCTGACTCCATTTGAGAAGATCCTGTATCTCCTCATCCCCTTCCGCCTGACCGAAATACTCATCAAGATTGAGGAATACCTGTTCAGGAACCCTGAAACCTGCAGCCCGAGCTATCTCGCTGCCTAAAAAATCGGCGATCAAAGCTTTCTCGCGATGTCCGGCTCCACGAAACTTCACTACATATTTAAATCCGTCGTCGGCCTCCGCCAGGGCCGGAAGGGACCCACCCTCACGCAGCGGAGTGATGTATCTTGTCAGATTCTGATTTCTTATTTCCATATTCTTTATGTATTCTGTCATTTGTTTTAAGTTTTCAAAGGTCTGCATGCCAGACCCACGGTCTTGTGTCCTAACTAAGAGATCCATAGAGTGACTGCTGAAAACTTAACACCTAATATGCTTACAAAATAAACAACCAAGATTAATATAAGTTAATTTTCATCAAGAAATCCCAAAAGACCTGAAATAGGAATTGCAACATAAACAAAGATTTGATAACTTTGCCACATGAAAACGAGTCGATTCTTCGCATTGCAAAAAGCAATCCTTCCAGTTTTAGCAGGAGTGGCTTCTGCCATAGCCGTGGTGGCTGAGTCCAACGCGCCGCTTGAACCCATTCCCTACGAGCTACCGGAAGTAAATGTCAGCACGAAGCATCGCCCCATACTGCATCTTACCGGATACATCCGCGAGCTATCGACTATGTCTTCATCTTCCGACACACTGACGCTCTACCGCGAGAAGTGGGTCGACTTCATGATTCCTACCGGAAAGGAGAAACGATATAAAGGTTGGACTAATCCTCGCCTCCTTAAGACCAGATCATACTACAAATGGACCGATGCATCCGGTCTCGACAGTGTCTCAGACCGTGCCAGTCATCACTTCTCATGGTCTGACTGGGTCTCCTTGCCCCGACGAGTCAACCTTCCTGCCGTCATAGGCGGGAACAGACTCGGCACGGACACTGTAATGGGAAAATACTCCCCTTCCGAGATATGGAGCAGGGACTCGGCAGGGGTCAACGTAACAGTAAACGTACTCGCCGACTCCACAAGGAGAAAATGGACCCCACGTCTCGCGGGTCCTCTCTGGCGCGACACTGATTTCGAGCGACTCGTCATGGATTACCGCTTTTCCGATACCGACACATTCGCTGTAAGACCTCAGAACCTTGACCGCCTTTCGTGCCGGATCGAGTCGATGGGAAGAGGACACGACATGTTCAGGTTCAAGCACTACGAAGATCCGATTCTTTACGTCAGCACCTACTTTGACCTCACCATTACCGATCGCGAATACATCACAGTCAAGGAAGCCAGACGCAAGGAGAAAAACCAACAACTTGCCATACAGGACGCTATGCTTATATTCGAGACAGAGCGTGTGCCGCGCGATTCCATAATCTCCGACCTCATAGCGCGCGTCAACGCAATCGATCATGACTCACGCCGTCTCGGCATGGTGCTCGACACACGTGTAGGAAACGGCTCGCTCCCCGAGCCCCCTGCATATTCACGAAAAGAAAAGACCAAACGCTTCTTAAAGAAAGCAAAGGAAGTACTGAAACATAATATCAGATTCTGAAAGTCAGATCGGTCGGCTGCCCTCGTATGTGTTGAGATCATCCACGTGCTGATTCCACGAAATCTGACAACTGAAACTGACAACTATTTTGCCATATCGGATTTTTTTGTTAATTTTGCGGAATAAACCCAAAACTATCTGAAAACGCCCCATCCGGTCCTGAAATTTTTGGCACGGTTATTGTTATCAGTATGTAAGGATAATGAAAATATAGAAATAATCATCAAATACTGAAATGAACGTAACGTTTGAAAAAATCGACGATGTAAACGGTATCGTCACCGTTGAACTGGCAGCAGCCGACTATGCAGACAACGTAAAGAAAGCTCTGAAGAATATCGCTAAAAACCGTCCTGAACCAGGCTTCCGTCCCGGCAAGACTCCAACTGCACTCATACAGAAGAAATATGGAGAGGCAGTGAAATACGATGAAGTGAATAAAGCAACTTCAGAAGCGATCTATAACTATATTAAGGAAAACAATCTCCGCGTGCTCGGCAATCCGGTGCCTGAGGCAGACGAGAAGTTTGACATCAAAAACGACGACTTCACATTCAAATTCAAGGTAGGTCTTGCTCCCGAGATCGAGTCTCCGGTGAATAAAGACATGAAAGTGCCATACTACAACATCGAAGTCACCGACGAGATGATCACCACACAGGATCAGAATCTCCGCCGCCGTTTCGGCAAGCAGGAATCAGGAGACACTGTAGAAAGCAACGCCGTAGTGAAGGGTATCATCACAGAACTTAATGAAGACGGCTCAGTCAAGGAAGGTGGAATCGTGGTTGAAAACGGAATCGTAGGTCCCGAGCATTTTAAGAGCGAGGAGCAGAAAGCTCTCTTCGTGGGCAAGAAGGTCGGAGACAAGTTTACATTCAATCCCTCCGCTACATGCGACGGCAATCCTGTCGAACTCAGCTCCATGCTCCACATCGACAAGGATGACGTAGAGAATCACAAGGGAGACTTCCAGTTTGAGGTGACTGACTCTATCGTGCTCAGACCCGCAGAACTCGGTCAGGAGTACTATGACCAGCTTTTCGGCAAAGACAATGTCAAGAACGAAGAAGAATACAGAAAGAGCGTGAAAGACATGATCGAGGCGCAGCTCGGCAACGACAGCGATTTCCGGTTTACAATCGACTCCAAGGACGCTATCCTGAAAGCAGTAGGAGACATTGTGCTTCCTGACGCTGTGCTCAAGGACTATCTGAAGCAGGCAAACGAAACCCTCAACGACGAGAATATTGACGCTGAATACGCATCTGCTCGTCCGCAGCTCGTATGGCAGCTTGTAAGCGACAAGATCGCTCAGGCGCTTGATGTGAAAGTGGAGCGTGAAGATGTGCTTGAACTTGCAAAGGCTATCGCACGCAATCAGTTCGCACAATACGGTATGCCAAGTGTTCCTGATGATATTCTTGAGAAATACGCTCAGGAGATTGTCAACGGCAAGCAGGGCGACCAGGTGCGCCAGCAGGCATTCGAGAGCAAACTTTTCAGCGCCATCAAAGATGCTGTCACTCTCGAAGAAAAGAATGTAAGCGTGGAGGATTTCAACAAACTCTTCGCTCCCGCAGAAGCTTAATCTCAATGATGAATAATTAATTATTAAAGATTAATTATCTAATGATATAAAAGCGGCGATGCGGTAGTCTCTGCATCGCCGTCATCTTTCCTGACCGGAGAGACAGTATTAAAAATAATGCATTGTGGATCATGCATTGTGAATTAAAAGAAAAGACTATGAATGATTTTGAAAAATTTGCCGTAAAACATCTCGGCATCAACAGCAATATGCTCGACGGCTATCAGAAAGCCGTCAACCGTCAGGCAGGTGCGGTGACCGTACCCCACGCCGACTATATGAACCCGTATATTCTTGAAGAGCGCCAGCTCAACGTCACCCAGATGGATGTCTTCTCACGCCTTATGATGGACCGCATCATCTTCCTCGGCACCCAGGTGACCGACCAGAGCGCAAACATCATCCAGGCTCAGCTTCTCTATCTTGACTCTGTGGATCCGGACAAGGATATATCACTCTACATCAACTCACCCGGCGGATCGGTATATGCCGGACTCGGTATCTACGACACAATGCAATATGTCAACAGCGATGTCTCTACCATATGCACCGGTATGGCTGCCTCTATGGCTGCGGTTCTCCTTGTGGCAGGAGAGAAAGGAAAACGCTTCGCGCTTCCTCATAGCCGCGTCATGATACATCAGCCCATGGGCGGAATACAGGGACAGGCATCCGACATCGAGATCACCGCACGCGAGATCTTGAAATTGAAAGATGAACTCTACCGCATAATTTCGGAACACAGCGGAATGAGTCTTGATAAAGTTGCCGCTGACAGTGACCGAGACTACTGGATGATTGCATCGGAAGCCAAGGAATATGGCATGATCGACCGCATTCTCATCAACGAAAAGAAGAAATAATCCATAAAAATGGCAAAGAAAACACAGGGATCAGGTCTGCAATGCGCCATGTGCGGAGTTCTTGACTCGGATGCAAATCCGGTAGTGGAGATCATGCCGGGACTTGCCCTTTGCTCAGACTGCGTCTCTTATATAGAGACGACCGCTCAGGCTGAACTTGCACAGAGGGCTTCTGCAAAGCCAAAGAAAAAAGGACGCAATTCCATCCCGAAACCGAAGGAAATCAAGGAGTTTCTGGACCAATATATTATCGGTCAGGACGAAGCCAAGAAATATATGTCGGTGGCAGTCTACAACCATTACAAACGTATCCAGCGCCTCGATGAAGGGAAGCAGGATGCAGAGGATGTAGACATTGAAAAGTCAAATGTAATTCTTGTCGGGCCCACAGGTACCGGGAAGACCTTGCTTGCCAAGACTATAGCAAAACTTCTTGACGTTCCGTTCACGATCGTTGACGCCACAGTCCTCACTGAAGCAGGATATGTAGGCGAGGATATCGAATCTCTACTTACAAGGCTCCTCCAGGCTTGCGATTATGACGTGAAGAAAGCCGAACGGGGCATTGTGTTTATTGATGAGATCGACAAGATAGCTCGCAAGAGCGACAACCCGTCGATCACCCGCGACGTGAGCGGAGAAGGAGTTCAGCAGGGGCTGCTTAAGCTGCTCGAAGGATCTACCGTGCTGGTGCCACCTAATGGAGGCAGAAAGCATCCGGAACAGAAGATGATCCCGGTGGATACGAAAAATATCCTTTTCGTATGTGGAGGCGCGTTTGACGGCATTGAAAGAAAAATCGCCGCCCGACTCAACACCCACACCGTAGGCTACGGACAAAACAGCAGTGATGCCAAGAAAAAGCGTGAAAACCTGATGCGATACGTAATGCCACAGGATCTCAAGTCATTCGGACTCATTCCGGAGATCATCGGCCGTCTTCCGGTGCTTACAGCTCTTGATCCCCTTGACCGCGAAGCATTGCGGAGGATTCTTGTGGAACCCAAAAATGCAATCATTCGCCAGTACAAGAAGCTATTCGAAATGGACGGTGTGGAACTCGACTTCACAGATGAAGCACTTGACACCATTGTGGACAAGGCTATAGAGTATAAGCTCGGTGCCCGCGGACTGCGCAGTATCGTGGAGACCGTCATGGTAGATGCAATGTATGAGGTCCCTTCATCAAAGACAAAGAAATTCGAAGTCACCGCCCAATACGTGCTCGACAAGCTATCGCAGAATCCGGGTCTCAATCAGGCAGACTGATGAATTTTTTACTTTAATACAATTTTCGAATAAATAATCCGTTAAAAAAGGAGGAAGACTGATAGCTTCCTCCTTTTTTTGTTTTTACCACTTCGGTTTTTATCATTTTTGACAACAATGAACAGAAAGCATATCGCTGCAATAGCTCTTTTTGCCTCATGCGCATTCGGCGCGGCGGCAAAAGATGAGGTGATCATGACGGTCAACGGCGTGGAGGTGCCGCGCTCAGAGTTTGAATACCTTTATCACAAAAACCAGCAACAGCAAGTGGATCCGCAGTCTCTTGAGGAATACGCAGAGATGTTTAAGGTCTATAAGCTTAAAGTTGCCGATGCCCTTGATCAGAGACTCGACACTCTTCCATCTTTCCGTCAGGAAATGGAGCAATACAAGGCAGATCTCGCCACACCTTACACCACAGACTCTCTCTATCTCAATACCCTCGTCAATGAAGCCTTCGACAGAAGCCGCGAGGAAGTAGAATCATTCCACATCATGCTTTTAAAGGGCGACAATTTAACAGATCAGAAAATTGCCCGCCAGAAAGCGGACTCTATCCTCAACCTGCTAAAAAACGGGGGGGATTTCGCAGAAATCGCAGCTCAGAACTCCGTAGACCGTGGAAGCAACAATAATGGCGGACGCATCGGATATATTGTTTCCGGCAGATTCCCCTATGCTTTTGAAAAGGCGGCGTTCTCCCTGAAACCCGGCGAAATATCAGAAATCGTTGAGTCTCCGCAAGGCTACCATATCTTGAAAGGTGGCGACAGGCGACCTGCGAGGGGAAGTGTCTTTGTAGAGCACATCATGAAAATGGTGCCACCGACAGCCACTGCAGAACAGCAGGCGGCAGCCAAGGCAAGCATTGACAGCATATACAATGCTGTGTCGGCAGATCCTTCTAAATTCGAGGACCTTGCCCGCGAACTCAGCGATGACAAGGGATCAGGCAGACAGGGCGGTAAACTCAGCTGGTTCGGAGCCGGCATGATGGTGGAGCCTTTCGATTCAGCTTCCTTCGCACTTCAGATCAACGAGATATCCAGACCGGTGAGAAGCCAATACGGATGGCACGTCATCCGCAAGCTCGATGCAAAAGGACCTGCAACCCTTGAGGAAATGAAGCCAATGCTGCTCAAAAGGATAGGTAATGCCCAGGACGACAGGTACAGCCTTGTGGAAAAGAATCTTATCGAAAAACTTGCCAAGAAACATAAAGGGATCCTTAATCAAAAGAACATCGATGCCTTATGCAGTGATGTGGTGGTGAATGGACTCGACAGCGCATGGTATGCCGGTGCTCTTGATGTCTCCGGAACAGGAGCGCTCGAAATTGCAAAAATCGGCAAAAGGAACATTTCACTTGCAGAATGGGCCGCTTCGGTCAGACCTGTAGTCATTCCAGACGGGGACGTGGCTGCAAGCGAACTGAGAAGATATATCTCCCAATATTTCGAAAATCAGCTAAAGTCAACCGAATATGACTGGCTGTATGCTAATGAGCCGGACTACAAGAATCTGCTCAATGAATACCGCGAGGGTTCGCTTCTTTACGAAGCCAGCCTACGCGAAGTTTGGGACAAGGCATCCAAGGATAACGACGGGCTCAACAGCTATTTCAATGCTCACCGCGCCGACTACACATGGACAAAGCCCCACGTGAAAGGGATTCTCGTCCAGGCTATCAACGACTCGGTAGCCGATGCCGTCCGTACAGCCTTGAAGGATGTATCCGACGACAACAGTCTCAAAGCGGTACGCAAGCAATTTACCGGAAAGGCATCTATGGAGCGCATCCTCATGGAAGAGGGACAGAACGCTATGATCGACAACCTGATGTTCGGAGGCGACCCGGTAAAACCCAACAATAAGAAATACACCGTATATTTCATCTATGATCCCAGATTGCTCGACAATCCCGAAGTCATGACCGATGTCAAGAGCCTTGTCACAAGCGACTACCAGAATCAGCTTGAAAGCGATTGGGTAGAGAAACTGAAAGCACGCTATCCTGTAAAAATCAATGAAAAGGTATTGAAAAAAGTCAAGTGACAAGTTACAGACACTGACATATTCTCACACATAAAGAAACAGAAACCCCGGGAACACTTCCGGGGTTTCCGCTTATTATGCACAAACAGTTGCATAGATGGGATTTTTTTTGTAATTTTGCTCATTGATGAGAAAAAGTGCATTGATAATTGTTGGCAGCCTGAGTATTGCTGTAGGTTGTGGTAGTGGCGGCAACGACACGACTGTGACCGATAGCGATATAGTGGCTCAATACAGGGACTCAGTCCTTCTGCTCCCCGACATAATAAAGCAACTGCCATCGGGAATTTCGGAGGCTGACAGCGCAGCCCTCATCAAAAAAATCACCGACCGGTGGATAGAAGGACTTCTCATTGAGGATCTCGCTGCCGGACAGATCGATGATATGGACCGGATTGACGCCCTCACTGACATGTACCGACGCAGCCTGATAGCAGATTCCTACCGTAGGAAAATGAGGCAGAACGGGGTGCAGCCTGTCGACATGAACAAAGTCAGAAACTACTATAAAACTCATCTTGACGAACTCAAGCTTGAGCGTCCGATAGTGAAAGGGCTCTATATCAGGCTTCCGTCTTCATCCCGACACCTTGACGACATAAGGATATGGATGAAGAACGCCGACCCCTCATCATACGATGAGCTTGAAAACACAGGCAGAAGAGAAGCCACCGGATTCAGTTATTTCGCCGACAGATGGATCGATTTTGACATTATTGCCGGTGAGATTCCATATAAGTTCGGCGATGCCGACAAGTTTATTGAAGAGACAAAAGATTTTGAGACAGAACTCAACGGCACAATATATATACTTCATCTCACCGACTACAGGAAAACCGGCGAGACAATTCCGGAAGAATATGCTGTGCCCCTCATAGAAGACAGAATGTCGGCACAAAATCTGGCGGAATATGAGGCAGGACTTATCAAGGCCCTAAGGAAATCCGCAATAGAAAACAATATATTGAAAGAAGGCACTTATTTCAGAGAACAAAGATGAAAAAGACATTGGCTATAGGACTTACATGCCTGTCAGCTATCTCAATCGGGATACTGGCTGACGCATCACCGAAAGATGGTCCGAAAAAAAACGTAATTGATGAAGTTGCTTGGATCGTAGGAGACAACGCTATATATAAATCTGAAATAGAAGAAGAATATGCTCAGATGCGCGGTCAGGGCATCAGTCCGGGCGGCGATCCGTATTGTGTGATTCCCGAGAATCTTGCAGTAGAGAAGCTATACCTTCATCAAGGCAAGCTTGACACGATCGAGGCTCCGCTCAATCAATTGTCGAGCCGTGTCGACATGCAGATGAATTATTTCATCAACGGTCTGGGAAGCAAGGAAAAGGTGGAGGAATATTTCCGTAAGCCCTGGAACATGCTCCGCGAGGAGATTCTTGAAAAAATGAAGACAAACTACATCATGGAGCAAGTGCAGTCCAATCTCACAAAGAATGTCAAGGCGACTCCGAATGATGTGAAGAAATATTTCGCAAAACTGCCTGACGACAGCATTCCATATGTGCCCATGCAGGTAGAGGTCCAGATCCTCCAGCTTAATCCGATCATTCCCAAGCAGGAAATTGAAGATGTCAAGGCAAGGCTGCGCGACTATACCGAACGGGTCAACTCAGGCGAGACTCCATTCTCCACACTCGCCATCATGTATAGCCAGGATCCGGGAAGCGCCATGAAAGGCGGTGAACTCGGATATGCCAATAAATCGGCATACGTGCCCGAATTTGCAAATGTCGCATTCAATCTGAACGATCCTAAAAAAGTAAGCCGCATTGTAGAGACTGAATATGGCTTCCATATCATCCAGCTTATAGACAGGAAAGGAGAGCAGGTCAACGTGCGCCACATACTTCTGAAGCCACACGTAAGCGACAAGGACCTTCGCGACGCCACAATGCGTCTCGACTCTATAAGGAAAGAGATTGCAGCCGGAACGGTAAGTTTTGAAGAATGCGCGCGCATGATAAGCCAGGATAAGGATTCACGCAACAACAAGGGAATCATGATCAACAGCAATGAGGATAGCGAGCGATTTGGCACCACACGCTTTGAAATGCAGGATCTACCCCCTGAAATCGCTCAGAAAATCGAACATATGCAGCCGGGCGAGATGAGCCAGCCTTTTGTGATGACCGGAAATAAAAATCAGGAGGTAGCCGTACTGGTAAAGCTTCATGAAAGGATACCGGGACATAAGGCAAGTCTATCTGAAGACTACAATATGCTGAAAAATATGTATGAAAGACATGCGAAGGAGAAAATCATAAAAGCCTGGGTCGAACAGAAAATCAAAGACACATATGTGCATATATCCGACGGGTGGAACAATTGCGAGTTCCGCTACGAAGGATGGGAGAAAGAGAAATAAATGACTCGGTATCAAAAGGGATTTCTACTCGTCATTGGGTTTATATCACTGATGTTTTTCGGTGATATAGTCTTCAGTGCGTATGCACAGCAGGTCAAGCGCAATGCCGAGCGGAAGAAAGAGGAGACATACACGCGGCCTGCGCCGACCAAGCCGATCAAACCAGTCATTCCATCTGAAAACAGATATAGGAACGATAAGGTGTTTCTTGAATATGCCGACAGCCTTTATAAGATGCAGGCATGGAATGACACTACTGAAAAACAGATAGTCACGGGCAACGTGAAATTCCGTCAGGGCTCCCTTTGGATGTTCTGTGACTCAGCATACTATTATCCAGAAATCAATTCCCTCGATGCTTTCGGACATATAAGGATGGAGCAGGGCGACACCCTGTTCGTATATGCCGACCAATTGTTTTACAATGGGGATGCCCGACTCGCAAAACTCACCAACGGCCCCAGCGAACCAAAAGTAAAACTTAAGGATCCTACGGGAGAACTTCTTACGGACACGCTCGACTATGATGTGGATCTTGAAATTGGATTTTATGGCTGCGGAGGGCTGCTGAGAGACGATGTCAATACACTTACATCGACATTCGGACAATACAACAGCCGGACAAAGGATGCCGAATTTTTCTATGATGTGGAACTCGTCAACCATAAGGATAATTTTTCCTTGCTCAGCGACACCCTTTATTACAACACCTCGACCCACATAGCACAGATAGACAGTCCGACAGACATTTACGGCCCCAATGACACCATATTCACGAGCAAAGGCTGGTATAACACACAGATGGGCAACCTTGAGATGATCCACAGGTCTACCATTATCCACAAGGACTCGCTCGGACGAGCAACCGTGCTTGAAGGAGACTCCATAGTCTACGACAACAACACACGCGTCAGCCGTGCTTATCAGTATCGCGATCTTGCCAAACTCGGACAACCCACGGTAATAACCGACACTGCTAACAAAATCATACTTATAAGTGGATTCGGAATGTACAATGACTCCACAAAAGAGGCTTTTGCCACAGACTATCCCCTCCTTAAGGAATACTCCAGACCTGACACTCTCTTCCTCAGAGCCGACACTATTTTCACCTATATACTTCAAGACACAATCAGGGAGCCGAAATTCTATCCTGAATTATTCGTGAAGCAACCGTTCAATGCCGATAGTTTTGAATATCTTGAACTGAATGTTGTTGATGAAGACCTTCTTGTACCTATTACTGAAAGCGAAATGAAGGGATTGATGAAATCCATGCTTGAAGTTATAAGGAAAGCTCATACGGAACTGCCCGAAGAAACTGTCGGAGAAAACATCGTATCGGTTTCCGACAGCATTAATATTGATATGGAGTCGGACAATAACGTGTCGGTTTCCGACAGCATTCAAATTGAAACTGACAGTATCGTGTCGGTTTCCGACAGCATTCATATGGAGTCGGACAGCATAGGCTCGTTGCGTGACAGACATGGCATATCAGACACAGAAGAATTTAAGCCTCAGCCGTCAGCAACTTTGAAAGGGAAAGATTCAGATCCGGAGATTGAGATGATCATTAAGGAGATACGCGACTACCATGTAGCGAAGGCCTATCCAAGAGCCCGGTTCTTCAATCAGGATCTGCAGGGAGTCGCGGACACGCTTGAATTCTATGAAAATGATTCCCTGATGTTCATGAAAAGAAAACCTGTGGTTTGGAGTGGAGAACGCCAGGTCAACGGTGAAGAGATAATCGTGCATTTCAATGACTCAACCGCCGACCATGCTTTATTGCCCAAATCCGGATTTATGGCGGAACACGTAGATGAAGACTTCTACAACCAGCTTGCAGGAAAAAAGATGGAGGCATGGTTTGAAGACAACTACCTGAAGCGTCTATATGTTGACGGCAATGTTCAGGTGATAATGCTTCCAATGGAAAACGACTCATCCTTCAATAAACTTGTGGATGCAGAAAGCAGCTACATGACTGTCGACATGAAAGACCGCCAGATGGAAAAGATAAAGATGTGGCCGGAAGTGACAGGAAACACCACTCCCCTCTTTCTCGTCAAAAAGTCGCAGAAATATCTTCCGGGATTCCTATGGCTTGACGCTATACGCCCGAAACGAGTCATGATCGACGGTGTGCTACGCTGGGAAGACGAACTCGGTGAAGTTCCTGAAGAACTCGATATGTATTTTAATAATTAAGGAATGGACGTGATTAGACTGCTGCCCGACTCGGTGGCTAACCAGATTGCCGCAGGCGAGGTGATCCAGCGTCCGGCTTCTGTGATTAAAGAACTTGTAGAGAACGCAGCCGATGCCGGAGCCACGGAAATAAAGATATACGTCAAAGATGCCGGCAAGACGCTCATCCAGGTCGTTGACAACGGAAGAGGAATGAGCGAGACGGATGCACGCATGGCATTTGAACGGCATGCGACTTCAAAAATCAGGAAAGCGGAAGATCTTTTCTCTCTAAGCACCATGGGATTCAGAGGGGAGGCACTGCCGTCAATATGCGCCATCTCTCAGGTCGAACTGCGCACCCGCACGGAAGACTCACAGATGGGCACAAGAATTGTGATCAACGGGTCTCAGGTGGAAACCCAGGAACCATGCCTGTGCGAGAAAGGCACCGTGATAAGCATCCGCAATCTTTTCTATAATCTGCCGGCCCGAAGAAAATTCCTCAAGTCAGATTCAGGAGAACTGGGACATATCATGAGGGAATTCGAGCGGATGGCACTTGTCAATAACAAAATCCGCATCAGCATAGACACAGGAACACGACAGATAGAACTGCGCCCCGGAAGTATGCTTCAAAGAATCAACGATCTCTGGAAGAACAACCTCAACATGCAGCTGATTCCAATTGACGTTGACACGGAACTCGTTAAGATCCAGGGCTATGTTTCCAGACCTGAATTCGCACGCAGGAGGAATGCCCTGTGGCATCTTATAGCCAACGGACGACACATCAACCATCTCAAGATGCATAAGGTGATCACCGGATGCTTTGAAAATCTTATCGCCACTGACACGCAACCATGCTATTTCATAAAAATCCAGGTGGATCCAGCTGAAATTGATATAAATATCCACCCGAGCAAGAATGAAGTAAAACTTGAAAGGGAGACGGAGATATTGAGCATTCTCGGTGCAAGCGTGAAGGCAGCATTAGGTAAGTTTGCGGCAACCCCACAGATAGACTTTGACACCGACCTTGTCCCCGTTCAGCAAAAAGGGGAGGGACGCCCTGAAAATCCGGATATAAAGGTTCCTTCTGACTACAATCCATTTGACATGGGGATCGGCAAAGGAATATCACCGGATGCTGAAGCATTCCCTTCTTCCGGTTCAGGCGGTTATCAGCGGTACAATCCTGCAGAAAACAGAAGCAATGTGCGTAACTGGGACACCCTCTACAACCGATTCATGAACCGCCAGGAAGAAAACGCGAGAGAAATGATGCCTGTGGAAGGAGTACTCCCCTCAATAGACGACAATCCTACCCCTCCGGGCAAAGGATGCTTCCAATATGGCGACAAATATATTGTCACAAGCACCCGGAGCGGAATCATGATAATAGATCAGCATAGAGCTCATCTCAAGATCCTCTTCGAAGACTGTCTGAGAAATGTGAGACGAATGGAGGTGACAAGCCAGCGGATACTGTTTCCCGAGACCATAGCTCTTGACCCGGAACAGCAAGATGCCCTCGCCCATGTGCAGGGAGAACTTTCAGCTATAGGATTCTCTTTGGAATATGAGGAAGACAACAAATGGAGCATTGCTGCAGTCCCTGCCATGATAAGCCAGTCAGATGCAAGGGAGACAGTATTGAGGATTCTTGAATCTGTGAGGGAAGAATCTGACAGCTTCGGCACCACCCCAGATCCGGTCAATGACATAATGGAAAGGATAGCTCTTGTCATGGCGCGGAGCGCTGCCATAGTAAGGGGACGCAGGCTTTCGGAGACCGAGATGGAAACTCTCGTAGGTCAGCTTCTGTCGCTTCCCGATCCGTCTTTGACACCCTCGGGTAAACTTATATTCACAATACTTGATGAAGACAGACTGAAATCCATCCTCAGCTGACGAGAAAATGAAAACTGCCGGATAGTATTTTTTAATATAACTCCATATATACATCATAGATCAAAACAACCGCAAAACACAAAAAGAATTTTTTTGGTGTAAACAAATTCAATATATAATTATCCATCAATATATTGACCGACAAAACCGTAAAACTTTCCGAAAATATCCGTTGAAATCATATATGATTTCTGGATTTTTTTTACGAACTTTGCAAATGAAGTTGTTTAAACTTGTTTACGGATAAAAAACATCTAAACAACCTCAATGATTATTTCAAACCCAATTACAGCAACAAAAATGTCAGACCACACAAAGCAATACACAGGAGAGGAGGCTTATCAAGGCGCTCTTGAATACTTCAATGGCGATGAGCTTGCCGCAAGGGTATGGGCGAGTAAATATGCCCTGAAGGACTCCTACGGACATCTCTATGAGAGGACACCCGACGATATGCATCACAGAATCGCATCGGAGATCGCCCGCATAGAAAAGAAATATCCAAATCCGATGAGCGAGGAGGAAGTCTATGAACTGATAAAGGATTTTAGATACATAGTGCCGCAGGGAAGTCCTATGGCAGGTATCGGCAATGACTTTCAGGTCGGTTCGCTTTCCAATTGTTTCGTAATAGGTCTGGACGGACATCCCGATTCTTACGGAGGCA
Organism: Muribaculaceae bacterium; assembly: GCA_029062005.1. GTDB lineage: Bacteria > Bacteroidota > Bacteroidia > Bacteroidales > Muribaculaceae > Lepagella. Next base: position 18,492 of record JAIDQZ010000088.1, read on the forward strand.
TAATCCGTGAAGATGAAGAACAGGTGCAGCTGATGAAACGCAGAGGCGGAGTAGGTCATGATCTCAGCCATCTCCGACCCAAGGGAACTCCAGTCAAGAACTCTGCCATCACTTCGACAGGTCTTGTACCGTTTATGGAGCGCTACAGCAACTCTACGCGAGAAGTGGCTCAGGACGGCAGACGTGGAGCACTTATGCTGACAGTAAGCATCAAGCATCCCGATGCAGAGGCTTTCATCGATGCCAAGATGGAGCAGGGGAAAGTGACAGGAGCTAACGTTTCGGTCAGGATCGACGACACTTTCATGCTCTGTGCAGAATCCGGAACCCCATACGTGCAGAAATTTCCCGTGAAGTCAGATGATCCACTCGTGACTAACGAGATAGATGCATCGGCACTCTGGAAAAAGATAGTACATAACGCATGGAAAAGCGCGGAGCCGGGTGTGCTTTTCTGGGATACTATCACGAAAGAAAGCGTTCCCGACTGCTACGAAGACATGGGATTCGAGACTATTTCCACCAATCCATGCGGAGAGATACCCCTATGTCCATACGACAGCTGCCGGCTTACAGCGATCAATCTCTATAGCTACGTCAACAAGCCATTCACTCCGGAAGCAAGCTTCGATTTTGATCTTTTCAAAAAGCATGTGGGAAAGGCGCAGCGCATTATGGACGACATAATCGATCTTGAGATGGAGAAGATAGAATTGATCATCTCAAAGATCAAGGAAGATCCCGAAACCGAAGAAGTGAAATCGACTGAACTTCACCTATGGGAGAAAATCCGCGACAAGACACTTCTTGGAAGACGCACAGGATGCGGCACCACAGGAGAGGGGGATATGCTCGCAGCACTCGGACTCCGCTACGGCACTCCCGAAGCAACGGCATTCTCCACCGAGGTTCACAAGCAGCTTGCCCTCGCCTACTATTCGGCATCAGTCACGGCAGCTGAAGAACGTGGAGCATTCGAAATATACGATGCAGAGAGGGAAAAGGACAATCCATTCATTCTAAGGCTCAAGGAGGCTGATCCCGACCTCTATGAAAGAATGGCAAAGCATGGCAGACGCAATATCGCCTGCCTGACCATCGCGCCGACCGGAACAACTTCCCTCATGACACGTACCACATCCGGACTCGAACCAGTTTTCCTCCCTGTATATAAAAGAAGGCGGAAGATTGTCCCCGGAGACGAAAACGTATCAGTAGATTTTATCGATGAAGTCGGTGAAGCTTACGAAGAGTTTCTCGTATATCATCCCAAGTTTATCGAATGGATGCGGATCAACGGGATGGAACCTCAAAAGAACATGAGCCAGGAGGAAGTGGATGAACTTGTGAAAAAGTCTCCATACTTCAAGGCTACTTCCAACGACATAGACTGGATGGAGAAAGTAAGAATGCAGGGATCGGTGCAGAAATGGGTCGATCATTCCATATCCGTCACTATAAATCTTCCGTCAGACGTGACAGAAGAACTCGTAGGAGAACTTTATATGCAGGCATGGAAGGCAGGATGCAAGGGATGCACCGTATATCGCGACGGATCACGCAATAATGTTCTTGAGGCAGTCAAAAAGAAAGAGGACCAAAAGCCTCATCTCATACATATGCCCGATCATGTGGCGAAACGTCCTAAAGAACTGGAGGCTGATGTCGTAAGATTTCAGAATAACAAGGAGAAATGGATTGCATTTGTAGGTCTTGTAGACGGAAAACCTTACGAGATCTTCACAGGTCTTGCCGATGATGAAGACGGCATTTTCTGTCCGAAGAGCATCAATCACGGAAAAATCATAAAGGAGACTCTTCCCGACGGACGAAAGCGATATGACTTCCAGTTTATCAATAAGCGCGGCTACAAGACTACGATAGAGGGACTGAGCGAAAAATTCAAACCTGAATTCTGGAACTACGCAAAACTCATTTCAGGCGTTCTGCGCTATGGAATGCCTATTGATCAAGTGATCAAACTCGTTCAGGGACTGGAACTTGACTCCAACAGCATCAACACCTGGAAGAATGGTGTGGAACGTGCTTTGAAGAAATATATCCCCAACGGAACATTAGGAAGTGGGAAATGTCCGAACTGTGGGGCTGAGACGCTTGTTTATCAAGAAGGGTGTCTAATTTGCACCTCATGCGGCAACTCACGCTGCGGATAATTACCCTAAACCCTAAAACCTTTAACCCTGAAAACCTCAGACCACATGAAAATTAAAATTCATATAGCCTATCATACCCAATGGGGGGAATCACTTTACATATGTGGTTCACTTCCCCGTCTGGGAGGCGGCGATACGGATAAGGCATTGCCGCTTGAGATGACGGCTCCCGATCTATGGACAGCTGTTGTCGACGTCCCTGCGACAGTGGAAAGTTTCACATACCGCTTTATCGTGAAAGGGGATAACAACTACCGGCGTGAAGAATGGGGAGATCCACACAGATTCATTGCGGCGAAAGGAGTGACTAACTATGACATTCATGCTTATTGGCAGGATGTCCCCGCCGACAAGCCATATTATTCCTCGGCTTTCGTCGATGGTATGTTGAACAGAAGCTTCCGTGACCAGCCGGTAACCCCCAAAGCGGGCTGCACACTCTTCAAGGTTGTTGCGCCGATGGTGAGTCCGGATGAAGTTCTCGCCATAAGCGGCGAGCCGCGTTGTCTCGGTGGATGGAATCCGGAAAAGTCTCTTGTATTCAACGATGCCCGTTATCCAGTATGGGAAGTGGCGGTCGATATGAATGAAGTAACTCTGCCTTTTGAATACAAATTCGTTATCCTCGATAAGAAGACCAGAAAGGTCAAGGACTGGGAAGCACGCGACAACCGACGTCTCGACTTTTTCCCAAAAGATAAAAACATGCTCCTTGTCTTCGATGGCATACGCTTCGAGAATCCACGCAGGTCATGGAAAGGTGCCGGCACAGCCATTCCTGTTTTCTCTCTGCGCTCAAATGAAGATGCAGGAGTCGGGGATTTCTACGACATCAAGAAGATGGTGGACTGGTGTGTGAAGACCGGACAGAAAATTGTTCAGGTGCTACCTATCAACGACACCACAAAGACCGGTACATGGACAGACTCCTATCCCTACAGCGCCAACTCCACTTTCGCGCTTCATCCTATGTATCTGCGTCTGAAGGCCGTCGGAGCAATTAAAGACAAGGAGCGCCGCGATTACTATACAGCTGAGATTGAGAAGCTCAACAAATTGCCGCAGATCGATTATGAAGCTGTCAACGATCTTAAGAACCGCTATCTTCGGGAGATCTACTCAGAGCAGGGTGAGGCAACACGTAAAACCCAGGAATACAAAAATTTCGTCAAGAAAAACGAGTACTGGCTGCAATCATACGCTGCGTGGTCAGTGCTCAGGGATAAGTTCCGCACAGCCGATAATTCCCAATGGGGGGAATACGCATCTTATGACGAAGAGAAGGTGATGGATTTCATAGCAAAGCATGAAAACGACGTGCTTTACTACTATTATGTACAGTATCATCTCGACCGGCAGCTGCGTGAAGTGCGTGACTATGCGCATCAGCATGGAATTGTATTGAAAGGCGACATTCCCATTGGCATCGGACGTGAGAGTGTAGACGCATGGAAAGATCCAAGGCTATTCAATATGGACTGCCAGGCAGGTGCTCCACCGGATGATTTCTCAATTCTTGGGCAGAACTGGGGATTTCCAACCTATAACTGGGATGAGATGGCTAAGGATGGATTCAAATGGTGGAAACAGCGGTTTGAAAAGATGGCTGAATATTTCGACGCTTACCGCATCGACCATATCCTCGGATTCTTCAGGATATGGCAGATCCCGGTCACTGCCGTACACGGGCTTCTCGGCTATTTCAATCCGGCACTCCCCTACTCGCCTGAGGAGCTGAAACATAACTATGACTTCTGGATCAATCCCGAAATTCAGGCGAAACCATATATTATGGAATGGATGCTCGGTGACTTCTTCGGTGAATATACGGAAGAGGCTAAACTGAAGTATCTTGATGAGATAAACGCAGGCCAATACAGACTGAAGGAATTTGTCGACAATCAGCGCAAGGTGGTGGATCATTTCTCACGTCTTGCTCCGGATGATAAGAACAAACGCATCAAAGATGCGCTTATGGGTCTCCTTGACGATGTACTTTTTATTGAGGATCCGTATCAGAAAGGTCATTACCACCCGCGTATTTCAGCACAGTTCACATATCAGTTCAGAGCCTTGACCGACTACGAACGCTGGTGCTTCAACCGATTGTACAATGATTTCTTCTACCATAGGATGAACGATTTCTGGTATGGAAAGGCTATGTGGAAACTTCCTCCGCTCCTTGACTCGACAGGAATGCTCACTTGCGCGGAAGACCTCGGCATGATACCCGACTGCGTGCCGGAAGTGATGCACCGTCTACAGATACTTGCTCTTGAGATCCAGCGTATGCCTAAAGATCCGAAGGTCGAATTTGGCGAGACATGGCGCTATCCTTACTATAGCGTCTGCACTACATCCACACATGATATGGACGGTATACGCGCATGGTGGGAACAGGATCCTTCAGCCACTCAAAGGTTTTTCAACTATGTGCTTAAGGAACCAGGACAGGCTCCATTCTATGCAGAACCGTGGATATGCAGCAAAATCATCGACCTTCACTTGAAATCGCCATCCATGCTGTGCATTCTCCCGCTTCAGGACTGGCTAAGCACTGATGCCACACTACGTCGTGACAATCCTCATGACGAGCTTATCAACATACCCGCCAATTCACAACATTACTGGCGCTACCGCATGCACATTCCGATGGAGACTCTTCTTGAAGCAGACAGTTTCAATGCAGGTCTCGCAGCCTGGATAGCAGGCTCCGACCGATAAATCGATTGGTGTTGACAGGACACTCCCTATAATTAGAAAGACCTCATGCAATATCGCCGAGGTCTTTCTACTTTTTATGCAGGATATGAAACTGCTCACCCGCAGGTCAGATCCATTTACTAATCAAGCTTGTGGATCACGAGTCCGGAACGTAGCTTAGGCTCAAACCAGGTCGTTTTTGGGGGCATGATGTTTCCGCTGTCAGCAATAGCTATCAGCTGATCCATAGTGACGGGATAAAGAGCGAGTGCCATTTTCATCTCACCGCTGTCTACACGGCGTTTAAGCTCCTCAAGTCCACGGATTCCTCCGACGAAATCTATCCTCTTGTCGCTGCGCAGGTCGTTGATGCCAAGTATATCTCTAAGTATGAGGTCGGATGAAACGGTCACATCAAGAACACCTATCGGATCATTGTCATTGTACGTGCCCTCCTTGGCTGTCAAAGAATACCATTTTCCGCCCAGATATAGTGCGAAATTGTGAAGACCGGCAGGATGATATGTTTCCTCCCCTTTTTCCTCAACAATGAAATTTTCAGCCACTTTAGCAAGGAACTCCTCTTCCGAAAGACCATTGAGATCCTTCACCACACGGTTATAGTCAATGATGCGGAGGTGAGATGCCGGAAATGCGACAGCCATGAAGAAATTGTATTCCTCATCTCCCTTATGGTCAGGATTATTCTTTGCCTTTTCATTTCCCACGAGGGCGGCAGCCGCACTGCGGTGGTGCCCGTCGGCTATATAAAGATTCGGTATTTTCTCAAACTCCTGCGTGATTGTGGCTATAACATCGTCATCATCGATCACCCAGAATGTATGTCCGAAACCGTCGGGAGCCACAAAATCATATTCCGGTTCCTTGACGGTCACTTCCTTGATGATCTTTTCGAGCATCTCATTGTCAGGAAAGGCAAAAAATACCGGCTCGATATTGGCATTGTTGCAGCGCACATGCTTCATACGGTCCTCCTCCTTGTCGCGACGGGTAAGCTCGTGCTTCTTGATGCGTCCGTCCATGTAATCGTCTACCCAGGCACCCACAACAAATCCATACTGAGTACGCCCGTCCATCGTCTGGGCATAGATATAGTAATTCTCCTTCTCATCCTGCACAAGCCATCCTTTGTCCTGGAAATTCAGGAAATTCTCGACAGCTTTGTCATATACGTCGGGATGATGCTCATCAAAACCAGGTTCGAAATCAATTTCCGGTTTTATTATATGATAAAGGGATTTCTCATTTCCCTCCGCCTCTTTGCGGGCCTCTTCGGAATTAAGGACGTCGTAGGGTCGGGATGCCACCTGCTCCACAAGATGACGCGGAGGTCTTACGCCCTTGAAAGGTTTTACTTTAGCCATGATATCAGTTATTATATAGATGATTTTTCAGTTTCCGAACACTCGCCGCAGACACCATAAAGCGTGATAGCGAAACTGTCAGGAATGAAATTGTCGGGATTAAGCTGCATCACATGCGATGCTATGTGAGGGTTTTCGATCTCACGTATCCTGCCGCAGCGTTTACAGATGAGATGGATATGATTGTCTCTGTTCACTTCATATATGGCTGAATTCTGACCAAAGACATTCTTCCTGAGGATTCCTGCCTTTTCAAGCAGCTCGACGGTGTTATATACAGTGGCACGGCTTACATGATAACCGTCTTTCTCTATCGCTACATGCAAGGCATCCACCTCGAAATGAGAGTTCATCTCAAGTGCCTTTCGCAATATTGCAAACCGTTCGGGTGTCTTACGGAACTTTCCTTCATTAAGAAAGCGTGTAAATACATCCTCTATGGAATCATTATTATAAACATTACTCATAATGCAAATTTAATCAATCGTATTCAAATATCAAAGAACAGCGATAAAAAAATGTCATATCTTTCACTGACATGAAAATCGTCTTAACATTTATGAAGGCGTGTAAAAGTTAAATCCGGAAATTTTTATTGCAATGTCGGCAAAAATCACTAAATTTGCAGATTAAAACAGAAGTGTATCATACATGAACATTTTCAAAAGACGCAAACAAGACCCGTCGAAAGACGATGACATACCGTTGATGACAGATGACAGCAACCAGGCATCTAAAATCAGTGCCGGCATAATTATCAAATGGATGTGGATTGCTTTTCTCGCCTTAGGCGGCTTCATCGCAATCTTCATGCTGCTTATCTACAACGGAGTGATAGGCTACATGCCCCCGATCGAGGAGCTTGAAGATCCGCACGACAAACTTGCCAGCGTGGTCTACGCTTCAGACGGGACTACCGAACTCGGACGATATTTCGCAGGTGCGGGCAATCGTGTGTACACAGACTATGACGCGCTCTCCCCTTATGTGATCGACGCTCTGATAGCGACTGAAGACGTACGCTTCAAGTCTCATTCCGGAATAGACTTCATGGCTCTCGGAAGAACCATGGTGAAGACCATCATGATGGGCGATAAGTCAAGCGGCGGAGCCTCTACCATCACCCAGCAGCTTGCAAAGCAACTTTACTCCCAGCCAAGCAGCAATATGCTGAAGCGGGCAATGCAAAAGCCGATTGAATGGATGATCGCGCTCAAACTTGAACGCTTCTATACTAAAGACGAGATCCTCAACATGTATCTCAACCGCTTCGACTTCCTCAACAACGCAGTCGGCATCAAGACTGCAGCCAACGTATATTTCGGAAAGGAACCCGGCGAGCTGAAGTGTGAGGAGGCGGCCATGCTCGTAGGCATGCTCAAGAATCCAAGCTATTTCAATCCGCTGAGGCATGAGGAGCGTACACTCAACCGACGCAATGTGGTGCTCGATCAGATGCAGAAAGACGGGAAACTGACAAAGGAAGAATGCGATTCTCTCAAAAAACTTCCACTTGGACTTGACTATCATAAAGTTGACCATAAAGTCGGCACCGCTCCCTATCTAAGAGAGGAGATAAGACGACTCATGACAGCTAAAAAGCCGGTACGTCCGGACCGATCGAAATATGACAACAAGATGGCATATGACATCGCTATGGGCAACTATAACACCGACTCAACCCAGTGGGAGGAAAACCCTCTTTACGGATGGATTGAAAAGAATCCGAAGCCGGACGGATCTTACTACAACCTGTATACCGACGGACTGAAGATATATTCCACCATAGATCTCCGGATGCAGGAGTATGCCGAAGAGGCGGTAAGAAAGCATCTTGGCGAGACTTTGCAACCGGCATTTTTCCAGGAGAAAAAAGGACAGAAAAACGGACCTTACACGACCAATCAGGCTGAACTCTCCACAAAAGGCGTAGAGCAGCTTATAAAGAATGCCATTCGTCAGAGCGAACGCTACCGCGTGATGAAGCTTGCAGGATGCTCCGAAGAGGAAATCAACAAAGCATTCAATACTCCTGTCGAAATGGAAATATTCGCTTATGTGAAAGAGGATGGGAAAACTGTTCCCGGAAGCAAGACAGTGACAATGACTCCAAAGGATTCGCTTCTTTACATGAAGTCAATCCTCCGAACAGGGCTGATGAGTATGGATCCGCATTCAGGCAATGTAAAAGCCTATGTAGGTGGACCTGATTTCCAATGGTTCCAGTATGATATGGTCAGCCGTGGTAAGCGTCAGATCGGTTCTACAGCTAAACCCTTCCTCTATACCCTCGCCATGGAACAGGACTTCACGCCCTGCTCCAGATTCCTCAACACACAGCCTACATTCAACGGCTGGAGTCCGCGCAACAGCGGCGGAGGGCATATCGGCGAGATGGTGACACTTCACTGGGCTCTTACCAACTCAAACAACTGGATTTCAGCACGCCTTGTAAATGAGCTAAAGCCGATCAACCTTGCCAATAAAATGAGGGTATTCGGACTGACAGGACACATAGAGGCTTATATGCCGTTATGCCTTGGCACTGTCGATGTGCCGGTTCGCGACATGGTGGGTGCATATACCACTTTTGCCAACAAAGGTATCCGCACGGATCCTGTTTTCGTCACAAGAATCGAAGACAATCAGGGCAACCTGATATATAACGCCACTCCACACCGCACCGAGGTCACGAATGAACAGTCATACTGGAAAATACTGTCGATGCTGATGAGTGTTGTGGAAAGCGGCACCGGTGCCAGTCTGCGCAGCAGATATGGAATATCGGCACAGATGGGAGGCAAGACGGGTACCACCAACTCCAACTCTGACAGCTGGTTTATGGGATTCACCCCCGACCTTGTGACCGGAGTATGGGTAGGCGGCGACGAACGCTACATACACTTCAACACAATGGCGCTCGGACAGGGTGCACGCGCCGCCCTTCCCGTATATGGACTTTACATGCAGAAGGTCTACGCTGACAAGAATCTTCCCTACAGCCAGGATGCAAGATTTGAATTCCCCGCTTCATTCGATGCTTGCAGCGGTGAAGAATGGAGCGGAGGCGAGGAAGTGATCCAGGCTGAATCTGTAGAAGGAATTTTTGATTAAGAAAATAATACTAAATAACCCATAATTTTTATCTATGGCAAAGACACTTAAAGTAAGAGATCTGACTCTGCGCGACGGACAGCAGTCGCTGTTTGCAACTCGTCTGAAGCAGGAAAACATCGACAAACTCCTCCCCCTCTATCAGGACGCCAGGTTCTACATTATGGAAGTATGGGGTGGTGCCGTGCCCGACTCCGTGATGCGCTATCTTGGAGAAAGCCCCTGGGATCGGCTCCGTACTTGTTCTGAATACATGAAGGGTATCTCTCTTCTGAGCGCGCTCTCACGCGGACGCAATCTGTTCGGCTATGTGCCGTATCCCAATAGTGTGCTGGAAGGATTTTACAAAGAGGCTATCAAGAACGGTCTTAATGTGATGCGTATCTTCGATGCCCTAAACGATATCAATAATATAAAAGACTCCATTAAGATGATCAACGAGCTCGGCGGCATCGCCGATGCGGCAGTATGCTACACCGTTGATCCGAAAGAAGAACCGAAAGAGCCGGTAAAGAAAGGGTTCTTCGCCCGTCTGTTCGGTGGCAATGACGAGCCCGAAGCTCCGGAACTCATATTCACGGATGAATATTTCGTGCAGAAAGCCAAGGAAATGGAACGCATCGGCGCGAAGATGATCACTCTCAAGGATATGGCTGGACTTGTGAATCCGAGCCGCATCTTCAGTCTCATGCCAAAACTGAAGCAGGCGCTTACAGTTCCGGTAGACTTCCACACACACTGTACTCCCGGCTATGGACTTGCGTCAGTGCTCACAGGCATCATCAAAGGTGTTGACATTATCGACACCAACATATGGTGGTTTGGTGGAGGCTCTGCTGCTCCGGCAATCGAGCTTGTATGGATATTCTGCCAGAAACTCGGCATCGAGCTTGAAGTAAATATGGAGGCTGTAGCCAAGATCCGCAAGGGATTGGTAGAGGCACGCCAAAGCCTTGCTGCCTTTGACCTGAACAAAGATAAATGGCCCAAAGACTTCGACGAAGCCTACGCTGCCATGCCGGAAGAAATCAACGCCGAGTTTGACCGCGCAATCGAAGCGGCTACCAACAACAGAGAGGAAGAACTTCTGGATGCATGCCATAAGATCGAGGCTTACTTCGGATTCCCCAAGCCCAATGAACTTGTCAAGAATGCGGAAGTGCCCGGTGGCATGTACTCCAACATGGTTGCCAATCTCCGCGCACTCCATGCTGAAGATGTGCTCGATGAGGCAATGGCTCTTATCCCGAAAGTTCGTCGTGATGCGGGTCTTGTGCCGCTCGTGACTCCTACCAGCCAGATCGTAGGATCCCAGGCAGTAGCGCTTGCCCTCGACCGCCGTAAGGGTGTGGCAGACTATTCCAACAAGAACAATCAGTTTGTAGGTCTTGTCAAAGGAGAATACGGAAAGACTCCTGTAGAGATAGATCCTGCATTCCGTGAGCAGATCACCGGCAGTCCTGAGGAAAAGCCTTATGACGTAAGTCAGTTCAGGGAGCCTGAAAATCCCGTGCTTGAAGAATTCGGCGGTGTTAAACTCGCGCAGAATGAAGAAGAATATCTGCTTCTTGAACTCCTTCCTGCCGTAGCCACAGGATTCCTTAAAAACAAACGCAAGGCTGAATTTGAAGCAGCCAATGCGGCTGCTGCAGCAGTTGCCGAGGCAGAGGCTCAGGCAGCTTCACCCTACGATCCGGTTACAGGTCCGACCATGAAGGCTCCGATGGGAGGTACCATCATCGAGATCGATGTAAAACCGGGCGATAAGGTAAAGATCGGTCAGAAAATGCTTGTCTACGAAGCCATGAAGATGGAAAATGACCTTGAGTCAGAAATCGAAGGCGTAGTGAAACAGGTGCTCGTACAGAACGGCGACGTCGTGGCGACCAACCAAGACCTCATCGAATACGAATGAATATAGAAGGGCAGTCCGGTTAATTTATGGACTGCCCTGCCCACCTTTCTCCCGATTATTGTGTTTCAATAGGTAAATTTGTCAGATTCTAATTTTTGACCATACATGGAATGGTTGATCGAACTTTTATCGCCGGGCAATGAATCGCTCGCTTCGGCGGTAATGCTTTATAGTTTCATAATTTTTTCCGGCATCTATCTTGGTAAGATAAAGGTGCTTGGAGTATCACTCGGTGTTACTTTAGTGCTGTTTGTAGGCATTCTGCTCGGACATTTCGGCTACTCGGTGCATCATGACATACTCCACTTCCTCCGTGACTTCGGACTTATATTGTTCATATTCTCTATCGGCATGCAGGTAGGACCGGGATTCTTCTCTTCTTTCAAGGAGGGGGGCGTAAGAATGAATATGCTTGCCGTGACGGGAGTGATACTTAACGCAATCATAGCGATAGCAATATATTACATACAGGGTGGAGCATCCGGTGCCACATCCCTTCCCGAGATGGTGGGCATCATGAGCGGCGCCGTCACAAACACACCCGGGCTCGGAGCGGCGCAACAGACAGTGCTTCAGATCAACGAGAATGCAAGCACCATCTCGCAAGATATGTCTATGGGCTACGCGGCAGCGTACCCCCTCGGCGTTGTGGGTATCATTATATCGCTTATCCTTATCAAAGTCATATTCAAGATAGATCTGAAAAAGGAAATAGAGGAAGTAGAAAACGACACAAAAGACTCTCAACTTGCTCCCCACGTTGTGACCTACAAGGTGACTAACGATCTTATGGCGGGACTCGACATTCGCAAGATACATACTATCATAAATGCCAATTTCGTCATATCCCGGATTGAAAAACCTGACGGTACAGTTCAGATTCCCACTTCAGACGATACCCTTGAACTCGGCGACCTTGTGCTGCTCGTATGCTCGGTGCAGGATGAGGAAACGTTCAATCGTTTCATCGGTCCGAAGATAGAGAAAAAATGGGAGATGGTGCAGGGACCCGTGGTATCAAGAAAGATTCTTGTGACCAAGACAGAATATAATGGAGTAAAACTCGGCAGTCTGCGTCTCAGAATGGGATATAAGCTCAACGTCACGCGTGTCACACGTGCAGGAGTCGACCTGCTCGCCACAGCCAACCTCCGTCTGCAGATTGGCGACAGACTGACTGTCGTAGGCAAACCGGCTGATATCGAACGTCTCGGAGACAGGCTTGGCAATTCAATGAAGCGGCTTAATGAGCCAAACCTTTTCACGATGTTTGTTGGCATATTCCTCGGAATTATCGTAGGCAGCATCCCATTCTACCTTCCCGGCATGTCTGTTCCGATGAAGCTTGGACTTGCCGGCGGACCGCTCGTAGTTGCCATCCTTATCAGTGCCTACGGAACGAAGCTGCATCTTGTGACTTACACAAATTCCTCTGCAAATATGCTTCTGAGGGAAATTGGCATCTGCCTCTTCCTTGCTTCGGTCGGTATAGCGGCAGGAAAAGATTTTGCTGCCACGGTATTCAACGTCAGAGGTGCCATGTGGGTAGGTTATGGACTTATAATAACACTGATACCTCTTCTCGTCATCGGCATCCTCGCAAGAGGCAAATACAAAATGAACTATCTCACTATAATCGGTATGCTCAGCGGCAACTATACAGATCCTCCGGCACTCGCATATGCCAATAAAGTCGCAAACAACGATGCCCCTGCTGTGGCATACTCGACAGTGTATCCACTTACGATGTTCATGCGTGTCATAGTGGCACAGCTTCTTATTCTCTTTCTTGCAAGTTAGGTTTAGGGAGTTTAGGAGGTTTAGATCGTTGAGGCGGTTTCGGAGGTTTAGATCGTTTAGGAGGTTTAAGGGATTGAGGTGGTTTTAATTATCTTAATCTTTAGGACAATTAAACCAAATTTATTTGGTCAACTCAAGAATTTTTTGTAATTTTGCACCGCCAATTCGACGGGATCGCGACCTGTCGAGCTACAAGAATAAAATAATTAACTGCAGAAAATTAAAATGAAAAAAGACATTCATCCTTCCAACTATCGTGAAGTGGCATTCAAAGACATGTCAAACGACGAAGTGTTCATCACAAGATCCACCGTCGCTTCACGTGAGACCATCGAGATCGACGGCAAAGAGTATCCCCTCGTAAAGCTTGAAATCACCAGCAGCTCTCACCCATTCTTCACCGGTAAGCAGAAGCTCGTGGACACCGCAGGTCGTGTCGACAAATTCCGCAGCCGTTACGGCAACCGCAGCAAGAAGTAAGAAGCGGAAGGAATCATCAGAAATTATTGCAAAGCCGCACCATGACGATGGTGTGGCTTTCTCATTAATGATAAATGATTAATGATTAATTGTCTTAGAAAAATAGAAAGGTCGGTATTTAATGCCTTAGAGAGCGCGGGAATCCACAGTGTGCTCGTCGCGGTGAGTGGCGGAGCTGATAGTGTAGCGCTGTTATGCGCCTGCGTTAGAACCGCCACAAGGCTTGGTCTGAAAGTCGAGGCAGTCAACTGCAACTTTCATCTTCGCGGAGAGGAAAGTGACCGCGACTCGGAGTTTACAGCTGAATTATGCAGAAATCTCGGTGTGAAACTTCACCGTATGGATTACGATGTGGATGCCTACATATCATTGCACCCCGGTATAAGCACTGAGATGGCATGCCGCGAGTTGCGTTATCCCGACTTCTTCCGCATTTGCCGTGAATATAATCTTGATAGAGTGGCAGTCGCCCATAACGCTGACGATGATATAGAGACCATGATGATGAATCTGCTGAGGGGAAGCGGCTCCAGGGGACTGCGAGGTATGGATTTGGACAACGGGAAAGTCATCCGTCCTTTCTTAGGAGTGACGAGAAAAGAAATAGAGACGTATCTCTCAGCTATTGGACAGGATTTCATCACTGACTCAAGCAATCTGACCAGCGACTACCGTCGTAACTTCATACGCAGGGAGGTACTTCCACTGCTCGAAAGCCGATGGTGTGGGGCACGCAAGGCTCTGGCAAGAACTCTATCCATTTTAAAGGAGGAATCTGATATCATAGATGCCTACTATCGCCGGCAGCTACAGAATCTCTGTCCTGATATAAATACACTGCTCGTATATTCAGAGGGAGTCACGGCAGGCACTATACAGCGTTTTATCGAGCCTTTCGGAGGAAATACATCAATAGCAGAAGATATTTTCGAATCTATAACCAAGCCTTTTTGCAAAAGAAGCTGGAAACTCGGTTCCCTACACAGCGTTTCACTTGAACGGGACAGACTCTTGATAATTGACAATGCCATAGTCAATTATGGTATGGAATTGATATGGAGCGAGATCAAGATGTCTGACAAAGTGTTTGAGGAAATAAAAAAGAACAAAAGCCACGATATCATATACCTTCCGCAGAACAAGACAGCCTATGAACTGCGAATGCCAAAGACCGGAGACAGAATATCTCCGTTGGGCATGAAGGGAACCCGGCTCGTAAGCGATATTATAAGCGACGCACGGCTTGACATAAAAGAAAAGTCAATGATAAGGGTACTCTACAGAATCTCTGACGGCGAGATAATATGGGTGACAGGGCTGAAACGAAGCAAATACGATCTGATCAGTGTTGATGCTCCGATTTGCTATAAAGCGGAATATAAAGCTTTTTGAACCAAGTGGAAAGCGACAGTGTTTTATTATTAAATAATAATAAACACACACATATGAAGAAAGTATTGATAATGGGGGCATCCTCCGGCATAGGACTTGCAGTAGCAGAGGCGCTTGCCTCCCGTGGAGTCAAGACTGGGTTGGCAGCGCGGCACACTGCCGGATTGAGAGCCCTGAAAGAAAAATATCCTGATTGCGTGGAATATGAGTCCATTGACGTGACACACAATGACGGTCCGAAGAAGATGGAAGAACTCATCGACAAAATGGGGGGCATGGACATTTATTTCCATGTAGCCGGAATCGGTTACTCGAATCCTACACTGGATCCCCACTGTGAGGCGGAAATGATAGCCACCAATGCCGCGGGATTTGCAAGGATGGTAAGTGCTGCTTACGGATATTTCCGCGACAATGACAGGAAAGGACAGATTGTAGCGCTTACAAGTGTAGCCGGGACAAACGGCATCGGAGAAATGGCTGCATACTCGGCATCAAAGAAGTGTGCCCAGACTTATCTGGTAGCGCTTGAACAGCTTGCAAGAAAGGAGAATGTCGATATCACGTTCACCGACATTCGTCCGGGATGGATACGCACCCCGCTTCTTGACGACAATAAGGAATATCCTATGGAGATGTCGCTTGAATATGTAGTTCCTCAAATAATCAGGGCTATCGTAAAGCATCCACGTGTAGAATACGTAGACGCACGTTGGGGAGCTCTGTGCTCGGCATGGAAAGCGATACCGGATGCAATATGGACACGTATGAGCATACCGTTTTCTGAAAAAGAAAAGAACTCATCTTCCAATGATGAGGAGAAGGAAGCTGAGCCCATAGAAAAAATATAATTGACGGAATAGAGAATTATATGCAAAGAGGAGCGCGATAACCGTGTTCCTCTTTGCATATATGATATAAATATATTAATTTTGCACCCAACCCCAAAAAACCAACAACCCCAAAACCCTAACAACCTAAAAACCTAACAACCCAAAAACCTAACAACCCAACACCCACAAAAATGAAACTCGGAAAAATACTTTTCATAGCAGCATTGCTGTTGATGTCAGCTCCCGGACTACGGGGCGCTGAATACATGCGCGAGATAACTGTGGCAGCTGACGGTAGCGGCGATTTCAAGACCATCACGGAAGCTCTTGAGGCTATCCGGGCTTACATGGACTATAAAGTGACAGTCAACATCAAGAACGGCGAATATCATGAAAAAGTAATTATTCCGTCTTGGCTTGAAAATGTGGATTTTATCGGTGAAGATAGAGATAAGACCATAATCACGTATAATGATTATGCAAAACTTGACAATATGGGAACTTTCCGCACCTACACAGTGCGTGTGGACGGCTGCAATATCACTTTCAAGAATCTTACAATACGCAACAATGCAGGGCGTGTGGGGCAGGCTGTGGCTCTTCATACGGAAGGGACGGACCTATCTTTTGAAAACTGCCTCTTCTTAGGCGATCAGGATACGCTCTTCCTTGCCGGTCATGATTCGGAACTATCGTTTAATGACTGCTACATAGAGGGCACCACAGACTTTATTTTCGGACCGGCTACCGCCTGGTTTGAAAACTGTCGGATTCATAGTAAGGCGGATTCCTATATCACCGCGGCATCTACCCCCGAGGATGTGGAGATAGGATTTGTGTTCAGAAATTGCAGGCTTACTGCCGATGCGGATGTCAAGAAAGTGTATCTGGGACGCCCTTGGCGCCCTTATGCCTTTACAGCCTTTATCGACTGCGAAATGGACGGTCACATCGCCCCGGCAGGATGGGACAACTGGAGAAATCCTGAAAACGAGAAGACTGCACGGTATATGGAACACGGAAGCAAAGGTGCCGGCGCAAATCCTGACAACAGAGTCGCCTGGTCACGAAAATTATCAGAAAAAGAAGCCGGAAAGATTACAGAAGGGAAAAAATAAACATTATAAGATTCCATATTCTATTAGATGGACAAAAAAGGGCGCACTGAGATGCGTCCTTTAATATTTCAATATATACCGTTTTTATAGCTCAGGGACACGGCAAGTGTCGTGAGCAGTCATGAGATACATGATGAGGGAATCATTATTGCACAGGATCTCCTCAAGCCCCTCTCTGTAAGAGTCGAAATCCTTTATCTCCTTTCTCGCCACACCTGACTTCATGGCTGCCTGAATTACTGCCGGAGCCACTACAGTCAGCAAACGACGGTCGAAAGGTTTCGGAAGGATATAATCAGGTCCGAAAGACAGCGGCTTTCCGCCATATGCCTTTACGATAACGTCAGGCACAGGCTGCTGAGCAAGCTCAGCGATAGCCTTGGCTGCCGCAACCTTCATCTCCTCATTGATCACCGTCGCTCCGCAATCAAGCGCACCACGAAAAATGTATGGAAATCCGAGCACATTGTTGATCTGGTTGGGATAGTCGCTGCGTCCGGTTGCAAAAATAATGTCGGGACGCGTCTTGACGGCAAGTTCATATGCAATTTCCGGAGCCGGATTTGCAAGAGCGAAAACGATAGGACGCGGAGCCATCGAGAGCACCATTTCGGGAGTCACCACATCAGCCACAGAAAGCCCCAGGAAGACATCGGCATCCACCAAAGCATCTGCCAGAGTATGCAGGTCACGCGTAGTGGCGAACTCCTTCTTCGATTCATTAAGATTATCACGGTCAGCGCGGATCACGCCCTTACTGTCGCACATGACCACATTTTCGTGACGAACTCCAAGCTCACAATAGAGCTTAGTGCAGGCGATAGCAGCAGCTCCGGCTCCATTCACGACAAGCCGGATCTTATCTATATCCTTATCCTGAAGCTTAAGTGCATTGAGAAGCGCAGCTGAGGAGATGATGGCTGTGCCATGCTGGTCATCGTGCATCACGGGGATATCAAGCTCATCCCGGAGTGAATTCTCAATCTCGAAACACTCCGGAGCCTTGATATCCTCAAGGTTTATACCTCCGAATGTAGGTGCAAGACGCTTCACAGTCTTTATGAATTCCTTGGGGTCTTTCTCATCAATCTCTATGTCGAAAGAATCAAGACCTGCAAAGATCTTGAAGAGAAGAGCCTTACCTTCCATCACCGGTTTTGCAGCCTTTGCTCCTATATCGCCAAGACCGAGAACTGCCGTACCGTTAGAAATTACGGCAACGAGATTCCCCTTGTTGGTATATTCGTAAATAT
>JAIDQZ010000089.1 GCA_029062005.1 Muribaculaceae bacterium
AGAATACTCTGTATCAAACTTGCAATCAATTGAAACAACCAAATCAATGATTTCTTTCTGCATTGAATTTGTTGGAATGATGATAGATACTCTTTCTAAATCTTTCTTTTGAATATTTGGAAGTCCCGAACCAATCCGAAGCTTCATGATCTCAGGCTCACTCCACTTTAGGTAATGGTATAAGTATTTATTCTCAACAGATTTATCTTTAATATTCAATGTATAACAATGGCCTCCACTCCAAAACGGAACGCTATTCCATTGAATATATCCACATGAATTTCCACCCTCACTTATGGAAATAGTATTGGCTGAGACATTGAAAGCGTGATAGTATCCGGATGGCTCTGCACCTCCATTCATTACATAGTAATCGCCTATTTCCGTTAGAAATTCTCCATTCAATTGTTTCCCTTTAATAATCTCAGCCACATCTGCTAACGAAAACATCTCTCCTTTCAGAGAGTTAAATATATTCTCATAAATTGCGGACATTGAGGGTACTTTAGTCCTTAATTAAGGGACTTGCAAAGACATTGACTCATCACGAAGAACCTAATGTAAAAATCTCGGACTGCATGGAATGTCATACTTCTACGCTTCAAGAGGGGTCTCTGAATGAAAAAGGACAATACCCCGTATATGGAGCGAGTGGTATCGCAGGATTCCTTGATGATTACAGATGCGAAAAGAATTCTATTCTAATCATAAAGGACGGCTCAGGTGCTGGGACAGTCTCATTTGCAACTGGAAAATATTCCGTTATTGGCACACTGAACTATCTTACTGCTAAATCTGGATACTCCCTGAAGTACCTATACTTCTGTCTAATGAGTTTTATTTTTGAGCCTTTTCAAACGGGTATGGCAATTCCTCACATATATTTCAAGGATTATGGAAAGGCAAAGATTTATTGCCCGCCAATAGCTGAACAACAGCGCATAGCTAAGACTCTTACTGTTCTTGAAAATAAATTAAGCATAGAGATAAAACTATTAAATATTCTCTATCAAGAAAAAAGATGTCTTCTATCAAAAATGTTTATATAAACATTAAGTTGACTAAGTGTTTCTTTTGTAATTCAAGATGGCTTAGTATGTTCTGTTCCAGCTCGACCTTACTTGTCACAGAGTCTAATATCCGAGAAATTTTATTTTGATCCTTTAAATCAAGATTGGGAACTTTGATTTTAGCTAACGGACTCCTAACAATTTGTGGCTGACCAGAACCACTAATAATAGAAGAATAGTTGTACGATGAAAGAAAATGGAATAAGAATGATTGATTTATACCCTTATTACCATCAATATTTACGACCATAGCATTACCTGTAATCCATGAATTTGGGACAGTTAGAGTTACTTGTCCGCAAGTATTTCCTCTACAAGTAATACATATTTGTGGTAACTCATGATTATAGGCATGATAACGGCCTATAATTCCATTTGCACCATATACCAAGTATCCCGTTTCTTCTAAATCGGAAGTTGAAATAGTCTTAGGCTGATATAGCTCTGCTATTTCTCCAAGTGAAATATAGCTTGAATATGAACCATTAAAAAATCGTTCTCGCAGTCCCTTAATTAAGGATTTTAGGTTGTCAATTATTTTGTTTTGAGTGGCAATGCGTTCATCAATTTGTTGAAGCAGGAGACCAATTTTAGTCTGTTCAAGAATTCCTGGAGTATTTATTATAACCTTAGAAAGACCTTCTTGACCAATATTAAAATGCTGAGCACCTGCACCCTTCACAATAATTTTCTTTCGATTTATCGGAGATGAAAGCGCGTAACGCATAAAATGAGGTTCGTATTCTCTTTTCTTCTTTCCTCTGATTACGAAACCTCCGAACAGAGCAGTCCGATCATCAATATAAACATTCGCCCGCCCTACATCTTCTAATGTCTCAGAACTTCGTTGAAATAGAATATCACCTTGATTTACACCAAATTCAGATAAGTCCTTATCTGATGCTCTAACTGATGCTCTAATATTATCATAATTAATGTAATCATTATTAAGAATATCCGAAACCGAAATAAATTTAGTGCCTTCTCCGAAACGCTTTGCTTCTGGATTTAATCCATTTTTAAAATCAAAAAAATGGGATAGATTGAAAGATTTCCAGTTGTCGGTGAAGCCGGGGAAGCGCAAAGGTGGAACATTAAGGGTCTTTTGGTCTTTATCTTGTGTCATGAGGATAGTCTTGTGGGATTATTCAACGATTCCAAGTTCACGGAGGTAACCTTCGATTTCTTTATCAAGGTCTGCTCGCTTCGCTTCGAGTTCTTTGATTTCAGTCATTACAGCCTTGATGTCGATAGGCTCTTCTTCCTCGAATGTGTCAACATAGCGAGGGATATTGAGATTATAGTCATTATCGGCAATCTCTTGGAGAGTAGCGCAATGGCTATATTTCTCGATTTCCTTGCGGTCACGGTAGGTTTCGACAATCTTGCGGATGTGTTCTTCGCGGAGTTTGTTTTGTGTTTTGACTTTCTCAAACTCCTTGCTGGCATCAATGAAAAGAATATTGTCATCCTCCTTACGGCATTTCTTCATCACGATTATGCAGGTTGGAATCGAAGTACCGTAGAAGATGTTTGCCGGAAGTCCAATAACCGCATCAATATAATTCTTATTCTCAATGAGGAAACGACGAATTGCACCTTCGGCATTGCCACGGAACAGAACACCATGAGGGGCTACACAAGCCATCATTCCACCATCATTGAGGTGATAAATCATGTGAAGGATAAAAGCATAGTCGGCTGTTTTGCGGGGAGCCAAACGTCCGGCTTTGCTGAATCGGTCATCATTGTTGAATTTATCGGCAGCACTCCATTCAGCTGAGAACGGAGGATTTGCCACAACTGCGTCAAACTGTTTATCTCCGAAAGCATCCGCTTCAAGAGTATCCCCATTCTCAATCTTGAAATTGCTGAACTTAATACCATGAAGGAGCATATTCATTCGAGCAAGATTGTAGGTGGTAGGATTATTCTCCTGACAGAAAATTTCTACTGCCTTACCAATATTAGCCGCACGAATCAGCAAAGAACCTGAACCACAAGTGGGGTCATAAACA
>JAIDQZ010000009.1 GCA_029062005.1 Muribaculaceae bacterium
TTCACTCCGAGCACAATCCATCCGCCGGAGGTATTTGAGAACGCGCTGACGCTTTCCCAGATATTCTTCGGCAACTCGGATTTTGCAGCCTTGACTTCAAAATCCTCCCATTCTATGTCGTGCAGCTTAGCTACAAGCTCATCCTTTGTCATTTCAACTGCAATTGAATAATCGCGAGTGGAAACTTAGCGAATGTCGGTTTAAGACCGGTTCGCGATGCCAACGGCAAAGTTATCCACCGCAAAATTACTGAAAATCTTTGATATATACAAGTGCTAATAGAATCTTGAGTATTCTTTTAGCATCATTCTTGCGTCATTTTTAGCATCATTTTTAGCATCACTTCTAGCATCATTTTACCGACATTTTACCGTCAACCAACCACTATTTTACCGTCAGTCTACCCTCTTTTTACCCTCATACTCTTTTACAGGGACATTTACAAGGACATTTAGAGGGATATACAGGGACATTTTTAGCACCACAAATGGTGCTAACTTTAAGCGACAGTTCAAACGACATTTATAGCGACATTTATGCGACATCGTTTTTTTCAGCTTTCTTTTCCTCAGCAACTCCGTCTTGTGCTTCATTGTCTTCCAGTTCCCGCTCATTATAATCCTCCGTCATGGTCAGGAAATTGAACACGTATGGGTCTTTGGTTGTCTGCTGGGCGAGGTCGCTTTGT
This sequence comes from Muribaculaceae bacterium, assembly GCA_029062005.1. Classification (GTDB taxonomy): domain Bacteria; phylum Bacteroidota; class Bacteroidia; order Bacteroidales; family Muribaculaceae; genus Lepagella. The sequence goes on from JAIDQZ010000009.1 coordinate 689, forward strand.
AATGCCGGGAGGGTCTTGCTGAAATTGGTAATGGCTTTCGCTTGACGCTCATATAAATCGGTACTGAGAAAATTCAGCAGCATATCCCGCCCCCAGTTATTCTCTATGACCTTTCGGACAAAGAAGAGAGCCTTTTTAGCATCGCCTTTGCACTTGTCTATAATACGTTGTTGATGAAACCACGGAATTGAACATATTTCAGTTAATAAATCGTCCGCAGCCTGCGGATGATTTTGTGTTTTCAATTCGTCTACACCCTGTAGAAGATTTGACGAAGCAAAATTTTCCACACCCTGTGGAAGATTCTCAAATAATTGAGAATAAAGCTGATAAACCGATACATGTATCGTATATTACTTTCGGAAAACCCTTTCTCTTCAGGCATTTCCGACCGCAAATCATGGCTCAGAGTCTTGTAGAATCCGGATCCGTAGGTGTTGGCATATTGCTTGTCAGCAATGTCGCGCCCTAAGCTCCAGTAATATCCAAGCAAAGTACGATTGGCGTCAATGGAGGCTTTCAGGCGAGCGGAGAGGTATCGCTGTTTGAGTTCCTTAACCCAACTGCGATAGTCATTTTCTGAGATTATGGCTATAAACCAGTCGGGAATTTTGACATGCTGAGAGGGCAGAGGTTCAAGAGAGCAGTAATGAAGCATATGCAGTAATAGCGGTAATGAAGAGTAAGCAGTAATAAAGAAAGAATGTGAGTGTGGTGGATAATGCAAAAAAATTGGTAATTTTGCGGTATGGAGAAGGAATTTAAACTGATGGCGGCACCGCTTCAGGGACTGACTGAGGCTGCGTGGAGGAAGGTGCATTTCGATATGTTTGGTGAAGGGCAGGGGGATGTGGAGTATTTCACGCCTTTTATCCGTGTTGAGAAGGGAGCGGTACGCGCCCGCGATCTGCGTGACTACACTTCGGAGATGAATCAAGGTGTCAATCTTACTCCGCAGATTATATTCAGGGATGCCGAGGAATGGCGTCTGCTTGTCGATACGCTTGCAGAGTCGGGAGCAGGACGTATCGACATGAATATGGGATGCCCTTTCCCGCCGCAGGTCAGGAAGGGGAGAGGAGCGGGTCTGCTCGCACGCCGGGATATGGTTGCTGACATTGCCGGGGCGATGGAAGCATATGGCGATTCGATTGAGTTTTCCGTTAAAATGCGGTTGGGCGTGGATTCCCCTTCTGATGCCTTCATGGTGGCGGACGTTTTGAATGCTATGCCTTTGCGGCATGTCACGGTTCATCCGCGCACTGCAGCTCAGCAGTATAAGGGTGATCTTCTGCTTGAAGTGATGGCTGAATTTACATCGAGATTGAGACATCCGGTCATCTTCAATGGCGAGATCTCATCCCCGTCTGATATCAAGGCTTTGTCGTCCGTATATTCAGGGGTTATGGCAGGACGCGGACTATTGTCCAGACCGTCACTTTTTGCAGAATACCGTTCTGGTCTGGAATTAAACCGTAAGGAACAGGAAGATGCGTTCCTGAATCTTGTCAGAGGTGTTTCTTCTCTATTGGAGGAGAGGCTGTGCGGTGCTGCTCAGCTCAGGGATAAGATGAAGCCTTACTGGGAGTATGCCCCTGCAACCCTCGATAAGAAAACAGTGAAACAGGGGAAAAAGAATGGAATGTTTTGAAATAATTTATAATTCAACATTGCAAATAATTACCGTCCCGGTAAGTATGCATGCCTCGTGCGTCCGCTTTCAAAATACAAACTCTGCGTCGTGAGCCGTCCCTTCGAGTGCCTTTGTGATACGGGCTCTCGTGAACCTGAAAGGTTGGACGAAAAATTCTGGAACGTTATACGACTTCATGAAGTCTGCGTAGTGCGACGGATCCTTCTGCGGCATCACGAAAGCCTTCGAGTCCACTCCGTCCTCATCCACATATGCAATGTAGGGGCGGGTGAACTGCCCGTCCTCCCTCCGCGAGCTGAACACGATCCATCTTGAGTTGGACGACCATGAATGGTAGCTTTCCGGGCGGTCGCTGTTGGCATTCTCAAGCCGTCGCTCCTCTCCTGTTTCGAGATCGGTCATGAATAGGTCGCTTTCCTCGTGAGGCAGATGGAAAGTGCCGTATGGAGCCTTGCAGTAGAGCAGCCATCTCCCGTCGGGCGATATCCTCGGGTGCAACGCGCTTTGCAGCTGAGCCGATGCTGCAACCACCGTGTCAGGCTCCGCGAAAACACCGCTTGCCGGATCAAACCTGCGTCGCAGAATGTCATACCGCATCTCGCTGTAATGATCCTTCTGTGTCTCTGCCGTCACCCCTTCGGGATATCGTGCCGCCGCGTAGTAAAGTGATTTCCCGTCGGGATGCCATGCCGGGTACGTCTCCAGAAGCTCCGGATCGTTAGCCACGTTCCTTATTGTCTTCGCCTTAATGTCGTAGAGTATTATATCCGAGCGCAGGTCGAAAACCTCCGGACGCGTGTCGCTGAACGAGAAAAACATCTGCCGTGTCTCGTTGGTGGAGTATGCTATGAGGTCGAGAGTCGGATGCCAGGCTGTATAGACACCCGATGTGAGAGTGCTGTCACACTTCATGTTGACCTTTTCAATGGAGTCTCCCGTCATTATAAGGGTCCCTCCGTTGTGCTGTCGCACGTGGATCTGCGAAGCCCCGTCGCGGTAATTGTTGCGCGGCACGTGGCAGTTGATGCAGAATTGCCTGCCGTAGGTGGTATGTGTCGAATTATTGAAAACCGTCTCCTCGTCCCATGAAGAGAGATCGCGCTGGCATATCGAGAGACTGCCATATTGAGTGTAGAGCGGTTCTATCAGGCGGTAGCTCACATAAGGGTCTATCTCTTCCTCCGCCACCTTGTTTGAAAACCGGTATCTATCCCATTTCCCCGTTTCATCCTTCACGTAGACCTCATAGTCTATAGTCCCACCTTTCGAGTCGGTGAGCATTGAGTGCCATTCGTCGATATCCCATTCTGCGGTCTTGCCGCCTGCCGTCATCTCCTTGCCTTTGCCGTTTGAAATGCGCGTCACATATTCCTGCCCCTGCATTGCTATTTCAAAATTCAGCGGCGCGATGTTGGGAGGGATCACGAGTCCCGTATAGTCGGGATATATCTCCGGCACTCCGGTTTTGTCCTCCACTCCTTCAGTCGGCACTGCTATCTTTGTGCAAGACAGGCACAGTGCGGCAAGTGCCGTAAGTAAAAATCGTTTCCTTATCATATCTGTTGCATCATTCCCCCCTCATTATTTCCTCAGATCTCAGCGCCGAGAGGAAATCATAGTCCGGGAGTGTCTTTATAAGTTCAGGATTGTCTAAATATCTTTCGGTCTCTTCCGCCCATCGGCGGTGAAACATGGTGCGCTTCAGCTGTCGGTTGAATTTTCGTGCGAAGTCGATGTCTCCGTTCATTAGGGCGTTGCGCACGATATATCTTATGAAATATACCCTCTTGCCATAGAGCACATTGTTCTCAGTCGCCCATCTGTGCGACTGGTTGAATCGCCCGATATTGTGGTTTACCGGCACGTCAACGAATGCATTTATCGTAAAATCCTCGTTATGCCTGAAATCCCTTGTCTCCGTCGTCATCCCTTCCGTGCTTTTGCGCGGCATGCCGCAGTAGGCGCGGGCGAGGTTGTCGAGCACGCACATCGTATAGTTTGGCGACTCCTTCGTCAGAGACATTATGTGGGTTGCTTTCTTCCAGTCATGCCTTTCTATCGCGTCGATCATCAGCACGGTGGCGCGGAGCTGTTCGCTCTTTCTTGCGTCCGCACCTATGCAGCATATCATTCCTGCCAGGAAAAGCGTGGCTGAACTCCATGCCGCCGTTTTTGAGGATTTCGTCTTTTCTCTGTCTGTGAATGCAGACACAAGTGTGAAGATCACAAGCAGAGCCGTGGCTATCGCGAAAGGTTGCCACAGATACATGTCATATCCGTTCATCGTCAGTTCCGGCAGTCCCTTTAGGTAGAGATAATCGTTGTCTGCCGTCGTGCCGTTGAAGAAGCGGTAATAGAGCGGAGGGACGGCTGCCGTCAGTATGACGGAGAGCGCCGGCACGGCGAGCAGATAAGCATTCTTGTCCCTTACCGCTGAGATGCTCAGGGCGATGGCGCACATTGCGGCTGCCAGCAGCGTAAAGAAGCCGGCGAGAGGATACAGCAGCGGCAATATCACCGCTATTGCCGCCCCGGCATATCTGTAGCGTCGGAGGCATACGAAGAGAGCATACGCTGCAATCGAGAATGTGAACCCTATCGTATTGTAGAACACGTAGCCCTGCGATTCAAACGTCAGGCAGGCCTCGTCAAAATGAAGAATCGAGGCGAGAAGGCAAAACGGCACCAGGAAGCATAGCGGAGTGCCCGCGCCCGAGAATCTGAAGGCTGACCCCGTCAGCCACGCGCACAGCAGCCACAATATGATCAGCGCTCCCGCCCCCAGTGCTGGATAGAACAGGAATTGCGTCATAAATGTCCCGGCAAACCTGAAAATGCCCCCCGGATAATGCAGGAACTCGTTAAGACTTGCCGTTCCAGGCTCGAAAAGCGACATTTCGTCATACCATCTGAGCATGAAACCGTTTTTGACCGCCAGAATCCAGAATGCAAAGATAACGAACACGGCAGTCGGCACCAGATATCGTAAGATTTGTTTCATTCCGCAAATTTACGAAAAATAATCCATTTCGAAAAAAAGCGGACGCACGAGCCGTGCGTCCCTACCAGTCGATAATTGAGTCAATTTATCATTGATTATTGTTCATTTCATGAATTCTGCAAGACGTGTGAAGAATGCCGGGTCTTCCCCTGTGGTGAGGTCTACCAGTTTCCCTTCCGGATTTATGATGGCTTTGGTCGGGAATCCGGTGATGTTATATGCCTCGTATAGAGCCTGGTCATTGCCGTTGTAGACGTTGATCCAGGGCAGTTCATGCTTCTTCACGCCCTCGCGCCAGTCAGCCTCCGATTCGTTGCAGTCTATGCCGATCACCACGATCCTGTCACCATACTTCTGATACGCCTCTTTCAGAGCCGGGAATCCCTTGATGCACCATCCGCACCAGCTTCCCCAGAAGTCGAGCACCACCCATTTGCCTTTGAAGTCGGAAAGGCTTACCTTCTTGCCCTCCAGGTCGGGAAGAGTGAACCCCGGTGCCGTGATCTTGCCCGATGCCACTTCCGCTTTTCTTGCCTCCTCTTCCTCGCGTTGTTTCAGCATCTCTTCCACATCCTTGTTATATGCTTCTGCATATGGCATAAGGATAGATTTCTTTGCTTTTGCCGACAGATTGTCATATATCGGTTTGAAATCATCGGCTCCCAGGTCGATGATCACCAAAGGCAGCGCGGGGCTGTCGGGATTATCAGCCACGAATTTCTTTAAGGCATCGTCATAGCGCTTCATATGCTCCTGTATTTCCTCCGGGTCGATTGCGGAGTCCCTTCCTACGAGTGCCATATATTCCTGCTGAATCGGATTGATCACCTTGTTATAAGCCATAATATCCTCCATCAGCTTCGACCCTGTCACGTCATAATCCAAAGGCTCAAAACTCTTTATGGTCACGGTCAGAGCCTCGTTTGGTTCGGCGTAGAACTCCGGTTGCAGAGTTGTCAGCACCGATGGCTCGATACTGTATCGGGCGGCTCCCGCCTTGTCCAGCTTGAGTTCGGCAACCCCGTTTTTCACGTCGAGAGTGTCGTAGATCACTTTCAGATCCTCCACCTGAGTAGCTTCAAACATGTTTTTGATAGTAAGATGGCTGACCACGATAGTCTTCTCCGAATAGTTTTCCGGGAGCTGTATGGTGACAGTCCCCTTGTCGTTTGAGCAGGCAGCCATAGTAAGGGCGATAGCTGCGCAAGAAATAACTTTTTTCATTTAAATTATTTGTTTAAAAATCAATCTCTATATAAGAGTAACAATGCCGGCGCGGAGATTGTTAATTTAATTAATTGAGAACTTTAATTAATTGAGAATTGAGAATTGAGAATTTTTTCAATAGATTGGTAGGGACGCACGGTCCGTGCGTCCGCCTCAAAGAAAATTGGATTCAACCGCACACAATCCGGATTCAACCGCACGCGGACGCACGGAC
>JAIDQZ010000090.1 GCA_029062005.1 Muribaculaceae bacterium
TATTTGATTATTTAAACGATTAAAAATTATAGCAATGAGTTTATGGTTTGAGGTAGCCGTCCGCTTCGACAAGATGCAGGAGAACGGCTTAGTAAGGAAAACGACAGAGAGATACCTTGTGGACGCATTGACCTTCTCCAACGCGGAGGAACGGACAATCGAAAAGGTCACTCCATTTATTAGTGGCGAGTTTTCAGTAAGTGTCGCCCGCAAAACCAAAATCGCAGAAATCTTCTTTGACGAGAGCGACTACGCCGACAAATGGTATTTAGTCAAGGTCAATTTCATCACGCTTGACGAGAAGAGCGGAAAGGAGAAGAAATCGCTCCAGCAGATACTTGTGCAGGCAGGAGACTTCGAGAACGCGCTGGGACGCTTCCAGGACGGAATGAAGGGTACAATGGCTGACTACCGCATCGCTTCTATCAGTGAGACCCCGATTATGGATGTGTATCCCTACGAGTACAAGACGGAGGGCGCGGAATGATACCCACAGCACAACCGATTCAGACCTACAGCCATGAGGTCTACCCACGATGCACCCTCGGTCAGTTCTTTGACGGGTTCCTACGGGAGCGCATAAAGATTGACGAGTTCTGCATGAGCAACCGCATAGACCCAGCCGACTTTGAGCGGCTGGCGTTGGCGGTTAGGGCGGAATGGAATATGACCGAAGAGAAGCATCCTGACCGAGCCGCTACAATCAAACATCTGCTTTACCACATAAGAAGAAAACAAAGAGAAGAACGTGAGCAACGAAATATCCAAAGGCAAGGCGGCTATGCTCCCGGCTCGGATGCAGGGCGAGCTGCTGAAGATCTCGAAGTCGCCCAAGCAATACTACGCCGGATTAATCCCGGTAAAGGCTGACGAGCCGCTGACCGACTCAACGCCTACGCTCTCGCAGATCCATAGGGGACTCGGAACCCCGTTAGCGATGATGGCGGTTTCCGAATCCCTTATGGATTTAAAGGTGTGGTTCAATGTCAAGATGAATCTCAATCCCGATCAGATCGCGATGATCGCCGAAATGATTCTTGAAGTGCATTGGGATTTGTCGCTCAACGACCTCAAGGGTTGCTTCCAAAAGATGATGCGCACGGCGAAGCTCTACGGCAAGCTTGACGGAAGCGACATTCTCCAATGGCTTGACGAGTACAAGCAAGAGTGCATAACCGCCAAGCAGAAGCGGCTGGAGGAAGAAGACAAGCAATTCAAACCCTCCGACAAGCCGATTACCTACGAAGAGTGGTGCGCAAAGACCCCCAAAGAGAAGAACTACCTTGCCAACGGACGCTTCGGCAAGGCACAGCCGACGGACGAGGAACGCGACCGCAAGGAAGCGGAGTTTCAGAGATTCAGAAGAAATTATTTGAAATCAAAAGGAATAGAACCGAAATGAACGACAGATATTTTGATGGAATATATCATGAGAAAGAAGATAAGATCTTCTATGACGATGAGACAGCCGAGGAATTAAGAATTGCATACTACGCCAAACGCTATTTTGGAATATGAAAATGAATATGCTTGACTCAGACTTGATAGTCTTCATGTTTTTCTTCATCTGTATTATGCTTTCGTATATCGCATGGCAGGTGACACCGAGGAAAGGAGGTAAGAATGAGCGCGACCATAAGTAATCCCTCTAAGATTCAGATACCGGTAATATATCCTTCAACTCTTACCGAGGAACAGAGATGCATAATAAAGCAATGCTTCGCCTATTATGAAAGCAAACCATTTGACGACGATAACGCAGGAGGTCACACTGATGCCTTTCTGTGGCTATTCGGAGATGATTTCTTTAATGCAGAGTGATATGGAACTCGAAAGAATAAAGTATTGCGCCAAAGACAAGTTTACCGGACGCTGGGTCTACGGATTCCCACGCAAGACCGGACTTGGCAATTGGATAATCTATTCCGGGGACAGAAGATACTGCATATTGCCGGAGACGTTAGGGCAGTATACCGGACTAAAGGATAAGGACGGCAAGGAGATTTATGAGGGAGACATCATAACAGTAAATGGCAAATACCCCAGAGTGGTGCTTTGGGATAAGATGTGCTGGGCATTGATGCCGACCGAATATTACCACGACAAATACTTCTGGGTAATGAACCTCCAGCATCCAGGTGTGGATTGGTGGGAAGAATTTTCAGACGAGTTCAACGTGATCGGAAACATTATAGAAAATAAAAACCTATTAGAACAATGACACCACCGGAATTAACAGTAGCCATCGTCCTCTTTGTATTGGCAGGAGGACTGACAATATGGGCGAACACAATGCTCAGCAAGGCAAAGAAGATTGCCAATGAAGCCAATATCAAATGCGAGAGTGTGAAGGAGGAGATTAAGGAATTGGAGAAAAGGAACAAAGGTCTCAATGATCAGATAGACAATATCTTCTCAAAGACCACTTCCGGTAACTCAAGACCTCTGAGATACAGAATGGTAAAGACCAATTCATTTGTAGATATTTACGCAATCTACACTGCTATTAATGGAGTCTCCGAGACCTGCATCCTTATCAAGAGATTCGACTTTGGTGACGATCCAGAGTTTGCGAAGCTTGAAGCACGTGAGTTATTGGATCAATTAAATGGGAAGTGATATGAAGAATATAATCAAGAGATACATTATTCGCAGGATTATCCGTGCGACTATTCCTTTCGGTATTGATACAACAAAGCAGTTCGTTGATTTTGTTATCAACAAACCATTCCGGGAATGGAGACAGCGGTTATGGGTAGTGGAAAATACTATAGGCTATCTCAGTGAAAAGAAAATGCAGGAGATATTAACCCTGCTCAGGTGAATCAACCTCTGCTTCTGCAAGCACAGTGATCACCAGTACTGGGTATTTATGACCGCCGGGAGGTTCGTGGGTAAAGGTAGTTGAGACGATTTGTTTGATCTCCCATCCATTCTTGTTCAACTGATCGGTAAACTCATTGAGGTTGAATCCATATTGATCAACACCCATGAATCTCTTACTCACCGTGAAGATTCTTTGAATTTTCATAATTGAATTTATTAAAAAGTTAGCACCACAAAATTAGTAAAAATTGCCGGGAGTCACAAATTCATGATTGGATTTAGAAGTTAGCACTTTCGGCTTCCGGCAATACTTTCAGAAATATGGAAACAAACCAACAACAACCCAAACCATACGACCAAGCCCTAAAGGAAGCATTCAGTGATCATGTATCCAACAGCGGAGGCAGATCGGAATACATGCAAGCGGATTTTGATGCAGGATTCTCTGCCGGGTACAATGCCGCAATGAATAATGTGGCAGCCCGCAAGCGAGACGAAGCATTTAAGGAGAGGATAAAACACTATTTTGTGTCTTTTACCGGAATAGGAGAAAACGGAACCTCAATAACCGGATGCAATATTATTTCTTTCAAAAATGCGAGCTTGACTAAGATTTCCGAATATTTGACATCGGAAAATAAAATGAAAAGCAAAGCCATAATACTGAATCTCCGCGAGCTTGGCGATGAAGAATACGAAATGTTAAATCCAAATTCAATCCCACAATCATGACACCGGCACAGACAGCAATAATAGTTATAGCCGCGATACTCGTGGCACTTATCGGCTACCTTCATTGGAGAAAGGAGAAGCAACATGGAAAAGGAAATGCAAAACCTCAATTGGAAGTGTTTGCCGAAAGAAGTAAGAAAGGAAATAAGAGCAGAGTACCAAAATGCGATTGAGGGTTCAGACTTAGAAAGTTTTCTTCAAGACTTTTTCGGCGACCACAACCTCACCTCAGACACCGAACCGGAAGAGATGCTGGTGGTTGAGATGAAGAAAGTGCAGGAAATGGCTCAAAATGACATTGCGCGAGCCATGCTTCTTACTATTTTCGGTGACAAGTGCCTGCCCGACACTCCAAATACCCCGGATTCGGGGGAATTAAAAACGCAAGTGGCTGAGGGTGAGCCGAAGTTCAATGAGGGGCAGTTGGTGATATACGAGGGTCGAGTTTACGTAATTGAAGGTAAAACCGGCAAGCATCATTATTCCCTCAGAGGCACGTGCTATGAAGTGCATGAGGATTATCTTGAACCCTACACCGAAGAAAACAAAGAAACTTTGGAAGAAAAAGAAATGAATCGTAAGGCTCTATATAACGCGCTATGTGAATTAGAATCCGCTTCCGTAAAGGTTCGTAAGGCATTAATATCTATGTGATATGAAGACAATAGAAGAAAAAGCTAAACAACGGGCGTTCGACATAACTTCATCGTTATGGTTAAACATACCCGAATTGATTGTCGCTATACATGATCTATACATCGAAGCCGCCACCGAAGCACTCGCAGGGCAGTGGCGGAAAAGCGATGATATAGAAGGACTCGAAGATGGCGAACAAGTAATTGTCGCTGTGCAACGAATGGATAACTCCATTAAATACTCCTATACCGCCTATTTTCATAGTGGCAAGTTCTGGTATGAATCAAATGATAGCGAGGTGCATTTCTTTAATTTGTGGATGCGTTTACCCAAACCACCTAAAGACAAAAGCCAATGAAAAAGATAATGTTCAACAACTTCTACGGACTCAACCAAGATGTATTGGATGGACGCAAGACAATGACAAGACGGGTAATCACTTGCCCTAAATCGTTCAAAGGTGAAAGGGTTGCAGGATTCCACGTCTACAAACGTCAGTCGGATGGTGCTATACTTGAATATCCGAGTCTGTTTGATGCCGATGAATCAACCATAGACGGAGGTTATATTCTCCCTAAATACAAGGTTGGCGAAGTCGTAGCCATAGCGCAAAGTTATAAGGATGCAGGTGTTATCCACATCCCTTGTGAAGATGAAGAGCTCGGATGCTATGACTTTCCTGCTGAGCAGACCAATGGTTGGACTAACAAGATGTTTGTCCGCGCCGACCTAATGCCCCACCAAATCCAATTCCTCAACCACAAAGTTGAGAGATTGCAGGACATTTCCGATGAGGACTGCATCAAGGAGGGAGTGGTAAAAGTCGTACATAGGATTCCGACAGAGGCACCTCAATATGTCACGCGCTATTATCCTTGCCAAAGTTTGAAAGAGGATGCTGACAAACTCGGATGGGGTATAACTTATGATACCCCACAAAAGGCTTTCGCAGTGCTAATCGACAATGTGTCCGGCGAAGGCACATGGGAGTCCAACCCTTATGTATTTGCTTACGAATTTAAACTTGTGAAATAATGGAGACCGCCCAAGACCCGCGAGAGTGCAAGCATTACAATCCAGAGTGCGATCACACTTGCGACAGAAACAAACATAAAGCAGAAGTTGATGGCACATACTGGGTCTATCCCTGCCGACTATTTCACGGCTATCATTGTCCCGACTTCACCCCTAAAACCGATAAGAAATGAAAATCAACCCTAAAAAGATAGTCTATCATGCAATAATCTTCATTCCATTTGTAGCAGTCTTTCCATTCGCTTGTGTTGGATGGACGTTTAAATGGATAGTTGACAGATATGTTGATTTTGCAGTATGGCTACAATCTAAACTTTTGAATGACTTATGAAGGACAAATTAACCGTAGAAGAATCCACCCGACTCATTGAACTTGGCGTTGATGCGAAGTTAGCGAGCAAGCATACTTTGGGAGTGCAGATACCAACTGACATTCCTAATGTCTATCGCAAGATAGATGGTGGTGAGCCGATTTTTACCCTCGCGGATTTGATCTCAATTTTGCCGAAAGAGATTGACTGCTACTATCTGAATATATCTGCTTATATGGCAGAATGGTGCGTTTCCTATGAGCGCACAAGTTGTTGTGATATTTTTGAGATTAAATGCAGTCGCTCCGCTCCCGAACTCATAGACGCGCTCTATCAGTTGGCTATTTACGTATTAGAAAACTTCCCAAATGAAAATCATAAAAATTGAACCGGGCACTCGTTATGGTCTATTGACTGTAGTTAAAGAGGTCGAGCGCATGGTTGACTCAGATGGGCATATATACAGGCAATTCCTATGTAGATGCGACTGTGGTAATGAAAAAGTAGTACGTTTATGCTATTTACACAGAGGGACAACAAAAGCATGTGGTTGTCTCAGAGGTAAAAACGGTATCACTCATCACGAAACAAATACACGTTTGTATAGGTGTTGGCAATCCATGAAAAGGAGGTGTTTATCTCCTAATGATGAACGTTATCGTTTTTATGGTGGTCGCGGAGTTAGTATATGCTCCGAATGGATGGTGTATGAGCCATTTAGGGATTGGGCTTTAGCAAATGGATATACAGATGAATTGACATTAGACCGCATGGACGTTAACGGTAACTATGAACCGTCGAATTGTCGGTGGGTTGATATGAAAACTCAAGCAAATAATAAAAGAACCAATCACTATATTACCTGCAATGGTGTAACAAAGTCTGCCCAAGAATGGAGTGATATATCTGGAATACCCGCAAACACTCTTATTTTTCGGCACACACACAACTGGACTTCAGATAAAATACTTGCGCCCGTCAATTCTCAAAAACCGCGCAAGCCACACAAGACAGATAAATACAAGTCTGATATAATATCCTGGTTTCAGCAAGGGATTACAAAAACCGAGATAGGGAAACGAGTAAACATCGGACGAAATTATATTCACGCATCATTAAAAAGATGGGGAATAATATAAACGGACACTTAAAGACTGAGAAGAAATGAAACCATACAGAATAAAACATGTTCCGACGGGACTATACTACAAACCCGGAGAGGTAAATCTAACCAAGAATGGTAAGGTTTACACCACAGGTGTAAATGCTTTCAGTTATTTTTCTCATGGGTATATTCCCGTAAGTGCCCGTGCAAACTCTAAACTACATACAAGTACCAAAGATGTCATCCAATGGGAACCGACGGCATATTATCCGTCAAGAGTATCAGCAAGAATCCCGATAGACCAATTTATAAAAGAACCAATATGAAACCCAAACTAAAATACCTATACGCCATCGCCGCAGTCGTAGTCTTGTGCGGATTCAAGTCCTCAAACCGCGATGGCGGCGAGATTCCATGTCAAGAACAAATGGAGACTCTTCATTACAAAAATCACACCTATATTTGCTACCGATTCAAAGGTAAAGGTGGATTAGGTAACGGCAGTTACGGCTACGGCGGCGCATCCATCGTCCATGACCCAGACTGCAAGTGCGGAAAGGGAGGTGGAAAGTGAAATACGCTCCATATTGCAAGCACTACAAGGAGACATTTCTTGAATGTGCTATCTGTAAACTTGACGGAGAGCCGTGCCGACTTGAAAGCCGAATAATGAAAGAATGTAATGACTACGAAGAATGACAGAATTTTGTGTGACATACAAACAGGCAATAGCCTTAAAGAAGTTAGGGTTTGATGAACCATGCCTGCATAAATATGATGTGGATGGTTGTCTGATCTCCAATTCATACATGCCAGATAGTCACGAGATAGTATTTGTCACTATCGGCGACTTGTATGACTCTGCAAACAAGCGGGTTCCAAACAAACACTATATCGCTGACGCTCCAACTATTGCGCAGGCTCAGGAATGGCTGAGAGTAAACAAAGGATTTGACATTTCTACGTATGTGCATTATTGTGAAAAGCGTAGGTATGACGGACAGCTAAAGTGGGAAGAAGACTCAAGAGTAAGATGTATTCTCTTAGATAGAGAGGACTCCCCAGCAGAAGTTATCTCAAACGCCATTACGGAATGCCTTAGAATTTTAGAAGGGAATGACAAGGATCAGAGAGTTTAAGAACAAACTTGAAGCTCTATTGAAGGAGTTTGATGAAGAACTTGATGAATTTGATTTCAAGTTCAAATTCAACAGGGAGTGGGAACATTATAAAAAGTATAACAAAGAACAATGGGATGATAATAATATTCGGTAGTTTCCTAATAGTTGCGTTAATATTCGCTATCCCATTTATTTATTTTGGTAAGAAGAAATGAACGAGCTCAACGGAATAATCATAGACGGCAAGATATTTGAAGCCGTAAAGGATAAAGAAGACACTTGTCTAAATTGTGATTTGATAGACGATGAGGGTAATTGTGTATGTAGGGACTTCTGCTTTGCGCAAGGGCGGTGCAATATCTTCCGCTTCTCCCAATCCCTGACCGATAAAATCAATGAGAAATGACAGAGAATCAATGCAAACACGAACACACTGAGGAATTTGAGAAAGTATATTGGCGGTTTGTGGAGATAGGGGTAAGATGTAAGGATTGTGGGGAAATAATAGATTCAAGATTTGAAAGATAAAAGACAAGGAGAAATGATTACAGATGATAAAGTTTGGCAGAAGTCAGAGGAGATCCTCAATCTCATGGAGGATGGGATGTCTGTCGGGAGTTTCCTTGACGCGCTTGTGTTGGCTCAATGCACAATATTGTCGTTAGCGCCGACACATAAGGCGATAAGGGAGATTGCAGAGGAAATCAGAGAGAAGATAATTGCAAATACAACTTTTATCAAGACATGAAATGACATCAATCCGCAAGACCAAGAAACGGCTGAAAAGGGAGATATTGAAGTTGCGAGGAGATTGTTTTGATGCCCTCACCTCAAATGAGAGAAGTCTACACGATAGCCTACCTCTATACACCTCCATTCGCCAGCGAATTAACTTACTCAAACAAGAATTGCAACAACTTAAAAGGAAGAAGTTATGAACCCAATCATAGACCCAAATACTCTGACGGAGGAGCAGAGAGAAAAGATTAGAAAAATAGAAAATCTCACAAATGAATTAGAGATTCATGGTACTGAAATAGAGGATAGATATATAGGACGTGAAATTTATTCAGTATTAGAATCTCTTTTCGGAGAAAACTTTTTCAAGAAAGGAGAATGATATGACAGACGAAGATATAAGGAAGCTCGCAAGAGAATATTGGGATAGTCAGAATCCTATCAATCAATTAAATGATTATCCCGAAGCAAAGATGATAGCCGATATGATGCAATCCGTATTAAGCAGTCATATAGAAGAATTGGTTGAAGATTACGCCAAATTCTTAAAATGGCTATCCGATAGGTTCTGCATCGTGGAGAAAGAGAAAGTCAAAAACTTCCTCGAACTATCCGAAGTACACGCACTTGATGCGATAGACGCAGTGGAGTTTATAGAGGATGTTTTCGGCTCAGAACTTTTTTAACGATACGGAGAAATGACACAAGAAGAATTTAAGGAGCAAGGATGGACCGTAGGAATGAAAGTTCAGATTCTATCGGGATGCTGGGAGGGTAATACTTTCGATGTCGTGAGCGTTGACTTCGACCAATTTCTGATAGGGGTTTACGCTTGGAGTGAAGAAGAAATATCATGGTTCAGGTGTGAGAACTGCAAAATAGTGGAACAATGAAAGAGCATTATGTTTCGTATGAGCAAGCCGTGGCGTTGAAACGGATGGGGTTTGCAGAGAAAGTGAATCACGCATATCTCAAAAAGATAAGCATTGAACCCGAGGTGTCAGTAGGAGATTTGAAGGAAGTGCATTGCAAAGACCCTAAGAATTACAACGACAACCGCAAGGGTGCTGAAAAAGGTCTTTTCTTTTATTCCGCACCGAGACTTGACCAAGCGACGGCGTGGATAAGGGATAAAGGAATCCATATTTCAGTGAATCCATATATGGGCTACGATGTAGATGCAGATGGTGCATTGTATAATGAATATCCTTCATGGTCATTTGAATTGATGAAAGTGGCAAATGCTGATTTCTTGAAGGATGCAGGAGGTAATCATGATTCCTATGAATCCGCTTTATCGGCAGGACTGGATGCCGCTCTTGAACTTTTAGGAAAGGAGGTGAACAATGGGATGTAAATACGCTTGCACTTGTGGCTCTAACTGCCTTAGATGCTCACAATATGAACCCGAAGCCTATTTCGGAGAAGCTGAGGATATTCTTGCTCAGACAAAAGGCTTTGCTTCCGATGACGAGTGGCGATACCATCAAGAAATGGAGCGTCGGCAGGAGGAAGAATATAATCGAGCAATGACAGAGTATTATGAATCTTTGCAAGGAAAGGAGGTGAAGGAATGAAGGCAAAGGTAATTGAGACGGGGGAGATTATAGATGTGGTAGAAATCCCCGCTTTTACAATAGAAGATGCTATTCCGTTTGCAAGGTATTTTGTAGATATTAATAATAATCTATACGATGAAACCCAACTTGAACTTGACACTCCCGAAAAACCAAAGGAAGTTGTCTTAGAAGGGTGGATTATGAGGGATGACAACTACATTCCATGTTTATATCTCAATAAGCCGACTTGTGACGAGGATGGGGATTGGGATTTGACAGGCGAGAGTTATGAACTATCTCGAAAATTGTTTCCCGATATTACCTCCGAGAGCGAACCAAAGAAGTATCGAATCACAATAACACCGCTGTAATGAAAACCTCAATATGGAAACGTTTCTTCCGTTGCGGATGGAACCGGAAGTCAGCAATAGATAATGGATGGTGGGCGAAGCACGATGCCAAGTCCACGCGCACGAAACTGAAACGAAAGTTGGATGAACTTTTAAAGGATAAGGAAGAATGAAAATAGAATTAGCCGAGAAAGCACAGTCGCTGATGAATGAGCTTCACGAGCTGGAATCATTGCGACACGGCATATGGAAAGCGATGTTGCCCCAGGATGTTGTAAGGCAACGTGTGGCAGAGTATGACAATCGGATAGACGAAATCCAAAAAGAGATTGAAGCATTATGATACAACAAATAGCAACTGACCCCTCCCAATCGCAAAGATTATTAGCTTGCGGAGTAGACCCGAGTACGGCGGATATGTGCTATCTCTACTGGGATGAAAGCGGAGCGCAGTTAAGCCGTGAAGAATATTTGGAAATTTTTAATGAATCTTTCTTGGATGGGAGGATAGAGTTAGTGCCAAAAGACTTCGGAGATTACGACCACTCATATTCGGATGATAGTCCTGCGTGGTCGTTGGGTAGGCTTCTGACAATGCTACCGCCGACAATAACTATAAACGAAGACGAATATAGTGAACCCACAGATTACGACCTGTTCATTAATCCGTCCATGACGGGAAAGATGTGGGATGTGTCATACTCCTATAATGAGATAGGAGAGTATTCAGACATTCTCTACGAAACTGCTCAGCCATGCATCATCGAATCAGTCGTGCGGATGATTGAGACGCTTTCCTTTCACAAGCATAAACTTAACGAGATAAAGCAATGACCCTATCTGAAATAGCGGAAAATATGAATTATCTTGCAAATATTCGTATTCCGGATCTGCATGAAAATATTTCTAAAGCGAATCGATTAATCGAGTTACATTGTCAATCTCAATCAGAATCGCGTCAGTCTTCTGGAATTTAGATTTCTTAAAATTCTCAACTGCTGTCTTCCACTGATCTCTCAATATGTCACTTAATGCATCTGGAAGAGACAATCCTGAGTTGGTAGATGCGGTGATATTGGATTTTGCACGATTGAGTTCTTTGAGATTTTGTGTATATAAGCAACCGTCAATCTCAATTAGTAGATTAGATAGTTCCTGAAACAGCCAAACTTCTTTGGGATTATGCGATGGATGCCATAAATGATGATATATATTCGCTATATTGTGGTAGAGCAAACCTTGACTCTCATACATAGATTTATAAGCACTTGCCATCGCATCATTAAGATCATTCTTAGAATGTTCAATCTCTTCTTCCAGAGTCTTTATTCTCTTTTCATATTGAAAAAGATTGACAAGAGAGAATATCTGCCAACCAATAAGCACAGTGCAGATTACACCGAGAGTCGCTATAAGGTTTGGAGTAGAATCCTTTGTCGGATTCATGCAGGCTACATAGAGTGAGAACAGCGACAGAACTAATGCAACAATACTGAGAATAACAGAGAGTTTCTTCATAACAATAAACAGCCAGCCCCGGTTTTCGACTGCATGTGTGGTGCTTGGCAATCTCCGACCGAGGCTGTTGTTAATATCTTCTTATCGTAAGCACCACCAAACGACAGTGCAAAAGTAACAAATAAAAACGAAATATCAAAATGAAGCAACGTATTTACATTAGC
>JAIDQZ010000091.1 GCA_029062005.1 Muribaculaceae bacterium
TTTTGTGTCCGAAATGAGACTCGAACTCACACGAGCGAAAGCTCACTACCCCCTCAAAGTAGCGCGTCTACCAATTCCGCCATCCGGACAGGGTTGAAGCTGAAAGCTTTGAGCGAAAAACGGGACTCGAACCCGCGACCCCGACCTTGGCAAGGTCGTGCTCTACCAACTGAGCTATTTTCGCAATGTTGGTGGGGTGTTCCCCGTTTTTGCGATGCAAAGTTAATGCTTTTTTCTTAACTGTGCAAATTTTTATTCATTTTTTTTGAAATTATCAGCGTTTTCACAGTTGTCTATTGCACCCGTTGACTCGCAAGAAACCGAATCGACCTTATTTAAAAGGTTATCTTTCATTGCATGGTGTAATAATTCTTCTATGGAAATCACTGATGCTTTCTGCTCGTTGTCATGATTGATCGGAATCAGGAGCGACAACCCGATAGTGAACACCGCTATGATCATTGCGGCTGCATGTACGGCACGCTTGCTGACGGTGAATACATATCTGTCAGGTGCTACCCTTATGGTACGCATTCCGTCTTCATCGGTCTCATTTTCAAAAGAAGCAGCAGTTGCTTCTTCTGATTTCTCGTCCATGACGCATTCATCGCATCTTGAAAGATTGATATCTGTAAGGATATCGGCAAGTGCAGACGAGTGTCTGGGTACGAAATTGATAAATCCTTCAGTATCCATTGCAAGCCTTCCTACCATCCCGAGCGATACTTCTCCTTCATGTCTGAGGTCGTTGCTCATCTTGTCGATGAGTGCGGTCATGTAACGGTGGGCTTCTTCATATGAAAGATGCTCACGTCGGGCAATGGAGTGGGAGAGGAGTCCGTCATCGGTGACTACACTGCTGTTGAAACTTATTTCACGTCTGCGTGGCATGACTATCCCTTTGTCCATATCGAAATAAGCATCTGCTTCAGAAGCTATGAAAGCTCCGAATCCCGGCACTATGACACAGTCATGGCGCGTCAGCAGATATTCGATATGTAAGGGAAGAATTTCCATTTCAATAAGCGTTATGTGTCGTTTGCGGATGCAAAATTAATAAAAAAAAACGATGTCGGAAAGGGATGTCAATATCTTTTTTATCGATTTGCTGGGAAGAAACGCTCAATGGTTTGGAAGTCAACGCCGTAATCTATGGCAAGTTTTTTATCAGCTTCCGCCTCCCTGTAGATAAGTAGTAATTTCTTGATCCAGCCCCGGAGAAGATACAGGCGTCCGTCGTGCGGATGTTCGGCTATCGCCTCTTTCGCCACCTCCAGTGCCTCGGTCAGTTTGCCTGTGTGCCCGAGATTTTCAATGAGCCCGAGCTGGAACTCAACTTTGTCCTCATCGTCATCTTCTGCATGATCTATTGCATCGCGATAGTAGCCAGCTGCTTCCGAAAGATAACCCTGGATCTCCATGCATTTTGCCAGGCCTCCATAGCCCCAGGTGTTTTTAGGATAATTTCTGGTCAAGCTTTTAAAGTCTCTGAATGCCCCTTTGTAGTCGGAATTCCGCATGCGCAGCAGTCCTCTTGTCTGGAGCGGCCATTCAGCCACACTGTCAATCTCCAATATAGTGTCAAGCGTCTCCATTGCTCCGTCCATATCCGAAGCCTTGATCTGGATCTTTGCTTTGGATGTAAGCACCGGTATGCTTTTCGGGGCTCTTGACAGTGCTATTTCAAAGCATTGCATTGCCTCTCCGAATTTTCCATCCATTCCGGTTGCCAGCCCGAGATTGCTGAACAGCATTATGTTTCCGGCATTTCCGGGGTCGAGCCTAAGCGCCTCCCTCGTGCATCGGGCTGCCTCGCTCCAATTTTCTTTTGCAGTATAAAACTGTGCGGAGTCGGCAAGTTGCAGATACCTTGAATATCCGGCATCAACGTCCGATACCCCTTTTGCGGAAACGGCCTGCGCCATAGCGCAAGCCGCTCCCGTGATAATCAATGAAAATATTTTTTGCATGTCTTCTTCAGGAATAAGCAGTGTCAATGTTAATATGCATCGTGCATCATGAATCGACCATTATTTCCTATAGTTGTCGAGTCCCTGCTTGAGGAATTTCTTGTAGCCGGGAATATCTTCCTCATATACGAATGCCGGAGCGAGAGGATTGCCGTCATTGTCTACAAGCACGTGGAAAGGTTGTGCATTTGCACCGAACTTCGACCGTTGCAGGTAACTCCATTTGTCGCCATAAGTGCGCAGTGTACGTTGTGTCCCGTCTTTTTCGGTCACCTTTATGGGCTCAGGAAGAGCTTTCTTTTCATCCACCATAAGGGTTACAAGCACATAATCATTGTCAATTGTCGCCTTGATTTCAGGGTCGGTCCATACGGCTGCTTCCATTTTGCGGCAGTTGACACATCCGTATCCTGAGAAGTCGAGCATGACCGGTTTGCCAAGTTTCCTGCCTAATTCCATTCCCTCTTCATAATCATCTACTACGGCGTGGACATCCCCTTCATATAGGGAGAAGTCCTGTGTATATGTCGGCGGGGCGAAAGCGCTTATTGCCTTAAGTGGTGCACCCCACAGCCCCGGGAGCATGTAGATGGCGAAGGCGAAAGATATACATGCGAGCATAAACCGGGTCACCCCTGTCTTTTCAACTTTGTCATCATGAGGGAAAGTGATCTTCCCGAGCAGATAGACTCCGAGCAGGGCGAATATCACGATCCACAGGCTGACGAATACCTCGCGGTCGAGAATCCTCCAGCCGTAGGCAAGGTCGGCTACCGAAAGGAATTTGAGGGCAAGAGCCAGTTCAAGGAATCCAAGCACAACTTTTACGGTATTCATCCATCCACCGCTTTTCGGCATGCTGTTGAGCATGGTCGGGAACATGGCAAACAGAGTGAAGGGCAGGGCAAGGGCAAGGGCAAAACCGAACATTCCCACTGCCGGAGAAACGAAATTGCTCGTCGATGCCGCTTCCACAAGGAGCGTGCCTATTATCGGACCCGTGCAGCTGAATGACACGAGCACCAGCGTGAATGCCATGAAGAAGATGGATAGCATTCCGGTGGTGGTATCCACTTTTGAATCCATTTTATTGGTCCAGCTCGACGGTAATGTAAGCTCGAAACCACCCATGAATGAGATCGCGAAGACTACGAGCAGGAGGAAGAATATGATGTTGAATATCGCGTTGGTTGCGAGATTGTTGAGTGCCGATGCTCCGAAAATAATTGTTACGGCAAGTCCAAGCACAACATAAATCACTATTATCGACCCTCCGTAGGTCGCAGCTGCACCAATAGCTTTACGTCGGCTTTTCTTATTCTGCTTGAGGAAGAATGAGACTGTCATGGGAATCATAGGCCATACGCATGGCGTCACCAATGCAATGAGGCCTCCGATAAAGCCGGCGATGAAGATATAGAGTAAGCTTCCTGCAGCTTCGGGTGCGTCTTCCTCAAAGGCACGAAGTTCCGCCTCTACATTGGTCCACCATCCGGCTTTGGTCACATCTCCCTGAGTCAGAGCACCTGGAATCAGTGGTCCGTCCGCCTTATGAAGAGAATCCACGGTCTCCGCAATCGCTTCCGCCTTCTCTTCCACCGTAGGCTCCTCTACCGCAGTTTTAGGCTCAGGCAGCTCTTTTGCCGATGCTGCAGGCGCATTTCCCGACAGGCTCTTTGATCCGTAGACCTGTGTACATCCGGTGTCGTTGCATGCCTGTCCTTTTATTTCGACATCTACACTATAGCTTCCGGCGGTAGGCTTGAGCTTCTGTGTGAAAGTCACTTTATTGGTATAGAAATGTTGGTCTACCTCAAAAGTGTCGTCAAATTCCTTTGTATATGGATGGTCGGCAGTGGGAGTGCCCACTGTCTCGCATCCCTTGGTGTCAAAATAGAAGACGAGGGGATTTGATCCTCCGTCCGGATTATCTATGGAATACAGATGATATCCGGGATCGATCGTGGCGGTAGCCACAACCTTTGGAGAGTCAGTTCCGTCTCCTACGAGCTTTATGTCCCATTTTACTGCATCTGCCGCATATCCGGCAAGTGCGAGAATGGTGGCATATACCGCAGTTATTATTGAGATCGTAAGTCTTTTCATAATATAAAAATTATTCAAATTTCAAAATTGGCAGCTCACAGGCTGAAGAAAGTGTCAATTCTCAATTTTCAGAGATATTGCCTGCTCCACTTCCTTATTGTCATCGCGTAGTGCAAAGACTATTATATCACAGTTTTCAGCCACCCAATCCGGAGAAAGGGTAGTGGATGCGCTTTTTTCAATTGTGGCTGCCTGAGTGAATGAATCTCCGATATTTTCTCCCCATGCTCCGTTGAGTGAGGTGCGGAGCACATGGTTATGGACGTAGTTCAGGTTCATTTTTCCATCCGGCATTCTCTGGGTGCCCCGGATGCCGTTCTCCACAATCCAGACGGCTACACTGATGCTTTCGTTTAAGTCATCGCTGAAAGTAGCGTCATATGTGACCTTTACGGTTCTGGATGTCTCATCATAATCACAAATGGCATTCAATGTGATGTACGATGGCACCTGAATCGCGTCGGAGGCTTTTGTCATCCAGTCTCCTATTGCACTTGCCATTGAAGATTTAAGTCCATTGAAAATTGCTGTTGGAAATCCTCCTGGATTATAGTATTTGAATAGTTCGGTAGCTTCCTTACACCGCAAATCCTGTAATGTGCCCGGAGTCGGATATAATGATTGTACCGGATCAGTGTTGTAATTTCCTTCCGGATGCAGTCCGACTGAAATTACACGGTCCGGACCCTCGTCAAGCTTTATCTTTTCCACCTCTTCTGCTCCTAACGGACAGTTCATGCAGTTGTTGCCTGTAAACTCCATTATCAGCAACGATCGGTTTACTGATGGTTTTTCCACCTTTATATACCTGTCGTCTTCCGAAATATTGTCGCAGCCCGTTACAAAGCCGGTGAGAATGAGAAGTCCTAATATAAGATGAGTTGCTTTCATCAGAAAGTATAATTATAAGTTAGATTGAAACCCTTGGTCTCGGGAACCCACCGGCATACGCCGCCTGAGCAATTATATCCCTCCTTGACACGTCCGTAGCCAAAAGTGAAACGGTTCGCTTTCAGATTATAAGTCACAAGGACGGAATAATAGTTGTCGTTTCGTGCGCTGTTCCACGTGTCGGTCAAGGTCACCATCCAGTGGGGGGCGAAAGAAACTTCGGCAAGTCCGGCTATCCAGTCGCCGCGGTCCTGCTTTGTCTGAAGATACTGGGCTTCGAAACGCAATTGCGCTTTCTTTGCCATTTTCCACTGACCTTCGTATACGAAAATATTGCTTGTCACCATTCCGCCATGACCTTCTACTATTGTCTGGTTGTATTTCTGGAACATGTAGAAGATCGTCATCTGATATTTGCGTGAAAGCTTCTTGTTAAGCTCGAAGTTGAGGTCAGCGTAATAAAGTGATCCAATTTTCCAGAAAGGGGCTCCGTATTGGTTTGTGCCAGGTTCGCGGTCGCTTGAAAGAGCGCCGTTAGGCTTGAAGTAATCAAGACCGGATATATAGCTGGCGCTGAGTCGCACGTTTGTTCCGTATTTGCCTCCCAGAGGCGTCTTTTTCTTGAAAAGATATCTAAGGTCGGCTTGAAACGCCCACTCTCCGTCTGCCTGCGTGGCATAAGGATACATTGCTGCCAGTGCAAAAGTCTGGGTGAGGGTGAAGGCAGGCAGATGATTGACCGTGGAGCTGAGAAGATACTCTGCATTGATGACCCTCTTTGAACGGAAATCCATATTGTCACTTCTCTTTGCCTGCAGAAGGGCGGAAAATCCGCTTTTCGAGTATGTGCCTGAAAGAAGTACCGCCTGTCCTCTGCGATAGGTGAAATTGTTTAGAGAATTGGGGTCGTTGTTCTTTGTGGCATATTCCAGCAGGAAGTTGAAGTCATGGGCTCTCAGTTTGACACGTCCGTCAAATGCTGCGATATTCTGAGGAAGATTCAGATAATAATTATATCCCGGTGTTGGATCAGGGACTAAGCTTCCGGAAGGGATCACCTTTATTTGCTCATCTTTGTCGTGACGGCCTACGTAGGATGCGCCGATCGTTATGCCGAATTTTTTATTGAATCTGTCTTTAAATGTTTCGTTGAGGCTCCATTCCGCATCGGCACCCCAAAGCCATGAAGAATTCCATTCCCAGTATCTGCGCTGTTTTCCGCCGAGAGCGGTAAGATGCAATCCCGGAGCAGGATTCACTTTCACCCTTGCTCCTCGGATGGCATTGTCGACACCCAGTGAGCGTTCCTGATATGTGCGCAGGATAAGTCCGGATCCAAATTGCTCATAGAAATCTCCGACGGTTGCCTGCCAGCACTTGTAGCCTCCGGTAGCCCATATGTAGGGTACGCCCCAGCCTCCGAATCCTTTGTCATATCCGGGTAGTGGCCATTTTGCCCATTGGAAGCGGGCGCCCACAGATATATAGGGGGCGTTGATGGTCAGGTCGAAATATGTATTGTTTAGTACATCCTTCTCATATTCGCCTGTCTTTTCTCCTTTGAAATTATAGGGTATGAGGAATTCCGACTGTATGGAGCCGTTGGCTCGGATCTTGCTCCACCATGAATCGTTGTCTTTCTTGGCGGAAGGATCATAAATATATGTGGACGGGAAGCGTTTGCTTCCTTCCACATAAGTTGAAGGCAGGCGGTTCGCCCCCTCCACATAAGTATTGGCATCCTGCCCGGCTTCGCTCAGGGTGTTGCCGGCTGATTCATCCGCCAGGACCGCGGAGGTCCCCAACAGGAGCGTGCAGAATGGAATGACGATATTTTTCATTTGACCGATCGTTCCGATTATTTCATTGCTTTCTTGACGGCTTCAATGATTTCCTCTTCTGCGCCGTCCACATATCCCTGATGATTCCAGACGATATTCCCTTCTCCGTCGACTACAAATACGTGAGGAGGATCGCTCACTCCGAGCTGGCGTTTGAAGTCACCGTTCGGATCGAGGAGCACTTCATATTCCCATCCCTTGTTTTCTACAAAAGGCTTGACGCGCTGTTCGTTCTGAGCCTCGTCAAGGCTTACTGCATAGATTTTTACACCTGTGTCTTCTACCCATTCATCATAGACGTCTGCTATAGCCTTGAGCTCACGAACACAAGGCTTGCACCATGTAGCCCAGAAATCTATCACAAAAGGTTTCCCGTCATTACTTAAAGTTGATGTGTCAACTGAATTGCCGTGCATGTCCCGGAGCTGCACCTGAGGAAGTGCTGCGAATCCTGACAGCGCGCCTGCGAGGGCGAATGCGGAAAGTACGAATTTTTTAAACATATGTCAGTTGTTTTTATTGTTGTCGTTATATGCCATATCCTATTAACGGAATATGGAAATGCTTTATTGAAGGGTCATATATGGATATAGACCGCAATAAAGACCCAAAGTTACAAAAAAAATCTCGAATATATAGCTTTTTCTCCTCTTTTTATTAGATATGTCTTCACTTATAAATGAAAAACCTCGCTTACGCGAGGCTTTCATAAATTTATTATCAGAAGGGGAGGTCATCTGTTGAGTCTGGGGTGTCATATCCTCCTGACATAGGAGCAGGCGGGAAAGCATCGCTGCCGAAGGGCTGCGGAGCAGGCTGCTGACCGAAAGCCTGAGGTGCTGCCTGAGTGGCATAGGGCTGTTGTGGAGCGTAAGGCTGCTGTCCATAAGGCTGCTGCTGAGGATAGCCTTGCTGGGGATATGGTGGCTGCTGGGCTCCGCCGGGTACATAGGGACGGGCTGCATAGCAGCTTACATCTGTGTACCATCTATCATTGAACTCACGGCTTTCGAGGTCTACCGACAGAATATACGAGTTGCCCACTTCTATTCCCATCGTATCCGCTTTGTCGCCGAATACGTGAAACTTGACTTTGCGTGGATACTGCCCGAATGTCTCAAGTACCCATTCTTTTTTCTTCCACTCGCGTCCCGCCTTTGACATGCCTGACTGCATACCGAGGTCAAGTATGATCTTACCTTCTATTTCCATGATTCGTTATCGTTGTTTGTATTTGGACTTCAAAGTTAGTTAAAATTGCATACGTGTGCAAATTTTCTTTCGAAAAAATAAGACCGGAGATCAAAACCTCCGGTCGATACCTGTTGTGAGCCTGACAGAGCTCATTCAAAGTCTTCAAAATTCTGCTTGGCGGCAATATCAAAGTTGTGGTTTTTCAGGAACGACAGTATATTCTCACGTTCCGGTCCGTTGTCCACGTCTTCTTTTATGCGCTTGCACGCATGATGCAGGGCTATGTGTGACTGATAGATATGTCTGTAGCACTTTGCGATGTCGTCAATCTTCTCGTCAGGCATCCCTGCACGTCCGAGAATGAAGGAGTTTACGCCGAAATATGATATTGGGTTGTGAGCCATCACCACATACGGGGGGACATTTCCCGTCACACGGCATCCCCCTTTCACGAGCACGTAGTCACCTACTTCGTATCCCTCATGCACGAGAGCACCTGAAGAGAAAATGCAGCAGTCACCGATCTTGCAGTCACCTGCTATCTTCACTCCGTTGCCAAGCACGCACTTGTCGCCGATTGTCGAGTCATGACCTATGTGCGACTGAGCCATGATGCAGCTTCCGCTTCCTATGGTGGTGGCTTTCCCTTCATGAATGCTGCGGTTGATGATGACCTGCTCGCGGATGCGGTTGTCATCTCCGATAATGACAAATGATTCCTCACCTTTCCAACGGAAATCCTGGGGTGTGGCGGCAATTATGCAACCTTCATATATACGGTTGTTCTTTCCGATTCTTGCTCCTGAAAGAATACTTGAATGGGAATGGATGAAGCAATTGTCGCCTATTTCCACATTCCGGTCGATATAGACAAAAGCACCGACTGTGATATTGTCGCCGAGTTTTGCTTCAGGATGCACGAATGCTAATGGTGAAATATTATTCATAATATCTGATTTCAAGGAATATTTAACTATATATTGAAGACTCATCGTCCTCCTCCTACAGCCTGATAAAGACTGATGAGTGCGGAAGTGCGTGCATGCCAGCTGCTCAGGCTGGCAAGCTGTGCCTGAAGCAGGCTGCTGCGGGCTGTAAGCACTTCGAGATAGCTTGTCTGATGATTGAGGATGAAGAGCTCGTTGGTATATTCCACCGATTTTTCAAGTTCCTTTACCTGAAGGTCGACCAGACGCTTCTTTTCCGTACTTTTTTCTATCTTCACGAGAGCGTCACTTACATCGGCGGCTGCCGACATGACGGCATTCTCGAAGTTGTTGATAGCCTGTTCCTGCTGTGCCTTGGCAACTTTCAGCTGAGCTATATTCTGTCCTCTTGAGAAGAGGGGAGCGGAAAGCTGACCGGCAAGCTGAATAAACCATTTTCCTGGATTCGTGATCATAGAGCCAAGAAGATTTGTGAATCCACCTTGAGCAGAGATGGCAATCGAAGGATAGAAATTGGCATGAGCTGAACTCACCGCATAATAAGCGGTGGCGAGTCCCCTTTCAGCTGCGGCTACGTCAGGACGTGTGGCAAGATAACTCATCGGCACACCCTTCTCTGCCTCTGCAGGGAGCGTCAGGTCAAGACTTGTGCTTACGTTCCATTCCTTTGGATATGTATTGAGAAGTACCGAAAGGGAATTGTTTACCAAAGTGATCTGCTGCTCAAGATCCGGGATAGATGCAAGGATATTGTAGTAATTGGCACGGCTCTGCACCACGGCTGCCTCCGTTGTGCTGCCGGCCTGTTTCAGCTGTTCCATAGTAGCCACCTGATCTTTCCATATGGCAGCGGTGCGTTTTGAAAGATCGAGTTGTTGATGCAGAAGCACGAGTGAGTAATATGTAGAGGCAACGCCTGTCACTATCTGCGAGCGCACTGCCTGCTCATAAGCCTGAGTCTGTTCGAGGCTTGCCTTTGCTCCTCTTTTCCGGTTGAGTATCTTACCGAAAGCGTCTACTTCCCATGATGCCGCAAGGGGTAGGGTGTAGCTCCAGTTCATGTGGCTTCCGCCGTAGGAGGCTGTTCCTCCGTTTGGTGTGAATGCAAGCGAGGGAAGATAGGAGAGTTTGGCTCCCTGAAGCTGTGCCTTTGCCATATCTACATTGAGCTTGGCGTTTTCAAGACTCGTGTTGTTGTCGAGTGCCTGCTCTATATAGCCTTGCAATATAGGATCGGTGAAGATATCACGCCATCCCATGTATGCGAGACTTGTTGAGTCCTGGCTATCCACAGCCTGACGGTAGTCGGCGGCTGCCGCATTGTCTTGCGGCAGTTGATATTTTGTGTATATATGGCAGCTGCTCATGAAAATAGCCAGCGCCGACATACAGGAAATCTTTATGATTTTGTTCATCGTGTTATTCTCTGTTAAGTGAGTACTGTTCAAGCTCGCTCTTGATCTTGCGGTTGTCTTTATCGCTCCATTTCTGGGGAGTGAACTTCTCTTGCAGGGTCTGCATAGCCACAAAGAGGGCTGGCACTACAAGCACCTGAAGAATCATGCCGATAAGCATACCGCCTACAGCACCTGTTCCGAGTGCCTGGTTGCCGTTGGCGCCTGCACCATTAGCAAACATCAGCGGAAGCAGACCGATGATAAGCGCGAGTGATGTCATGAGGATAGGTCGCAGACGGGCTTCCGCTCCCTGGATCGCAGCCTTCACTATGCTCATGCCCGTACGGCGGCGGTCAAGCGCATATTCCACGATGAGGATGGCGTTTTTGGCGAGAAGACCGATAAGCATGATAAGGGCGATTTGTAGATAGATATTGTTAGCGATATCACGGAAGTGGGCGAAGATAAAGGTTCCCATGAGTCCGAACGGTACGGAGAGAATTACTGCCCAGGGCAGGATATAGCTTTCGTACTGAGCTGAAAGAATCAGGTAGACAAACATAAGGATGAGTATGAAGATCATGCCGGTGCCTCCGCTGCTTCCTGAAGCCTCCTCTCGGCTCATACCTGAATATTCGAAGTCGTAGCCTCTTGGAAGAGTCTCCTGTGCCACTCGGTCGATAGCCTGAAGTGCCTGTCCGGATGAATATCCGGCTGCAGGTGTGCCGGTGACCTGAATAGACGTAAACATATTGAAACGGTTGATGATGTCCGGTCCGTAGATTCGCTTCAGGTGTACAAAGTTATCGATTGGTGCCATCTCATTGCCATTGCGCACTTTGATCTGCTTCAATGTCTCTGGACTTACGCGGGCATCCGGAGAAGCCTGCATCATCACACGATAGAGCTTGCCGTATGAATTGAAGTTGGATATATACATACCGCCATAATAGCCCTGAAGAGTGGAGAGAATGGCGTTCTGGGTCAGTCCTGCCTGCTTCACCTTTGCCACATCGATCTCGACAAGATATTGAGGGAATGTGGGGTTGAATGTAGAGTATGCCATCTGAATCTCTGGCTGAGCGTTGAGAACACCGATAAACTTCTGGTATATGGCGAAGAAGTCATCGAGTGAACCACCTGTCTTGTCCTCAAGTTTAAGCTCGAAACCGTTGGTGGCGGAATAGCCCGAGATCATAGGGGGCTGGAAAAACATTATGTTGGCATCCTTTATGGTTGCGCTTTTGGCAAAGAGCTGTTGAAGCACACCTGATGCTGATTGTCCCGGTTTCTTGCGCTCGTCCCACGGCTTAAGCTTGATGATGAATGAGCCGTATGTGTTGCCTTGACCGCCGATAAAAGAGTATCCTGTGATGGCGGTGCGGCTCTTCACTTCAGGAATCGAGCCGATTATGGAATCCATCTCGTCCATCACTGCTTGTGTGCGTTCCTGCGACGTGGCGGGAGGCATGGTGACAGCTCCCATTATCGTACCGGTGTCTTCCGTAGGGACAAGACCCGTAGGTGTGATGTTCATAAGCCATACGAGTATGCCGATCGCTGCGGCTACAGTTCCGAAAGATATTAGTTTATGATTGATAAACCACGTGGTGGCTATCTTATATTTTGAAAGAAGGGCGTCGAAAGTCACGTTAAACCAGTAGAAGAATTTTTGCAGGAAATTCATCTTTTCTTTCTTAACTTCCTTGGGATTCTCCACATCATATCCTCCGAGGGGATCCTCATCGCCGGCTTCTGCTTTATGAGGCTTGAGGAAGAGGGCGCAGAGGGCGGGGGAAAGAGTAAGAGCGTTGACTGCTGACAGTCCTATTGCCATAGCCATGGTGAGACCGAACTGACGGTAGAATATACCTGATGTTCCGCCCAGGAAAGACACCGGGATAAACACAAGCATCATGACAAGTGTGATTGAGACGAGAGCTGAGCCGATCTCGCTCATTGCATCAATAGAGGCCTTACGTGCAGATTTGTAGCCCTGATCAAGCTTTGCGTGCACAGCCTCCACCACCACTATCGCATCATCGACCACTATCGCGATCGCAAGCACGAGAGCGGAGAGGGTAAGAAGGTTGATGGTGAACCCGAATATGTAAAGAAGGAAGAATGTTCCGATCAGGGCAACGGGAATCGCAATCATGGGGATGAGTGTCGATCTGAAGTCCTGAAGGAATATGAACACCACGATAAACACGAGTATGAACGCTTCGATAAGGGTCTTCACCACCTCATGAATAGACGCGAAGAGGAAGTCATTGACACTCATTGTGGTCTCTATCACGAGTCCCTTAGGCAGATCCTTACGTGCACGGTCCTGAAGCTTTTCGATGTTCTTGATTACTTCCGTCGCATTTGATCCTGCAGACTGGAAGATGATTGCGGCAGAACCGAGGTGTCCGTTGTCACGGTTGGCGAAACCGTAGCTGAGTTTTCCAAGTTCTACTTCTGCCACGTCGCCGAGGCGCAGTATCTCACCTTCTTTTGTGGCACGGATCACTATATCCTCAAATTCTGATTCATCATGAAGTCGTCCTTTGTAGCGCATCGTGTACTGGAATGTCTGATTGCCCTGGTCGCCGAAGCTACCCGGGGCAGCCTCTATATTCTGCTCCGCGAGGGCGGCGGTGATGTCGGTTGGCATAAGCCCGTACTGAGCCATCACGTCCGGCTTTAACCATATGCGCATGGAGTAGTCTGCGCCGAAAGCCATTGCTTCGCCTACACCTGCCACTCGCTTGATCTCCGGAATAATGTTTATCGACATGTAGTTGTCGATAAATTGGCTGGTATAGGTGTCGGTCTCGTCAAAGAGCGACATTACCATAAGCATGGAGCTCTGGCGTTTCTGAGTGATGACACCCACCTGATTTACTTCAGATGGAAGGAATGCCGCTGCTTTAGCCACTCTGTTCTGCACGTCTACAGCTGCCATGTCCGGATCCATGCCCTGCTTGAAATATACCTGTATTGTGGCTGATCCGTTATTGGATGCCGATGAAACCATGTAGTCCATGTTTTCAGCGCCGTTGATCTGCTCCTCAAGAGGTGCAATCACTGAGTTAAGCACAGCCTGGGCGGAGGCTCCGGTATATGAGGTGGTCACCGAGATAGTAGGCGGCGCTATGTCCGGATATTGCTCTATGGCGAGGCTCGTAAGTCCGAGAATACCGAAGATGACGATGAATATGGAGATCACCGTCGAGAGCACCGGCTTGTTTATAAATCTGTCAAGTTTCATTTCTATGTCGTTATTGTCGTAGGATTAGTTCTTGGGTGTGATCACCATGCCGTCTTTAACTGCAGAGCCTACACCTTCTATCACGATTACATCGCCGGGTTTGAGACCCTTGGTCACGATGTAGTTTACACCATCGTTCTTGGAGTCGATGATGATGGGAGCCTGATGCACCTTGGAGCTGTCGCCTACCACGTAGACGAATTTCATGTCCTGGATTTCGAAAGTAGCTTTCTGCGGGATAGTGATTACACCGCGGTTGATCTGAGGAAGAAGCACCTGACCGGTATTCCCGCTTCTGAGCATTCCGTCTGGATTTGGGAAGGCTGCCTTTACGGTAGCGCTTCCGGTAGAAGGATCGAGTACTCCCGAGATTGACACTATTCGTCCCGGCTGGCTGTATATTTCTCCGTTGGCAAGCTTAAGTTCAACTCCTGGCAGTGAGTCAAGCACCTGGTTCATGTTCTTTCTCCCGTTGTCGGTTAGTGTGAGTATTTCCTTTTCCGTCATTGAGAAATATGCCTCCATCTGTCCGTTGTCAGAAAGGATTGTGAGGAGTGTGGACGGAGACACAAGCGCCCCCTCCTTGTTGTCGATGGTGCCCACAACTCCGGCTACCGGAGCTTTCACAAGAGTATAAGAAAGATTTTTCTGTGCGGAAGTAAGGTTTGCCTGTGCCTGTCCGAGCTGCGCCTTGGCTGCATTTAGCTGATCTACACTTGTCTGATAGGCGGGAGCTGATATGATGTTTTTGTCAAGGAGTATCTTATTGTTGTCTGCATTAGTCTGGGCTGTGTTCACGCTTGCCTGTGCTACCGCCACTGCAGCTCTTGCTGCATCTACGGCTGCCTGAAGCTGTACTTGATCTATTGTGAACAGGAGTTGTCCAGCTGCGACTTTCTGACCTTCCTGTACATGCACTTTAGTAAGGAAACCTGAGATCTGAGGGCGTATTTCTACGTCGTTTTTACCATGCAGGGTTGCCGGATAGGTGGTGTTGAGATCTGCGTCCGATTCTGTCACTTTCAATGTGGCAAGCGTTGGAGCTGTCTGTTGTTGTTGGGCATTGCTGTCACCCTTGCATGAAGTCAGGGCAAGTCCGGCGCCTGATATGAAAAGCGAGCAGACTGCGATTTTAGTTAGATTCTGTTTCATATTGTTTTTAGATGTGTTTTCGTAGGAATCTTTTACTTGTAGAACGTCCTTTATTCCTTCATTGTTTATGAAGTCCCTAAATAGATTAACAAAATAGAATGGCTGCCGGATAGTATGCCCTCCATAAAAAAGGAAAAAAAGACCAATAAAAAAGCCGCCAGAATTATTCTGACGGCTTATAAACATGTATGGTTGACGTTATTTCACGAACTTGATGGATGCGCTCTTACCATTCTCATCACTGGCGACTGCCACGTATACGCCGGCATGTAGTGAGCTGACGTCGATGGCATCTTTTCCTGAAAGATGAAGCTTGCCGTGGATATCGTAGACGCTGATTGCACTTCCACAAGCTGTCACGGTGCCGGAAGCATATGCAAGGTTGCCTGATGTCGAGGTTATACTTTCGACTGCATTCTCGGAAGTTATGACTTTTATATCACAGCCTGCGGTGCCACCGAGTATTGTTACTGATAGTTTGGCATCACCTTCTTTGATAGCCTTGAATCCTACGGTAAGGACCTTTCCGTTGAAAGAAATATCGTTTGTCATTTCAAGCATCTGTTCGGGGAATTCACACATGAAGTCTCCGATAAGATCGTCTTCGCTCATGGCTTGGCGAGTAAGCAACGCAACTTCTATGCTGAATGTATCGCCTTTCTTTACTTTGATTTCAGGAGTCGGTATGTAGATCGTATTCTCGTAGTAAAGGCTTGGATCGTAGTCATACCATGACTGAATGTTCCAGGGAGCTTCTGTAGTTGTTCCATATTCGAAGCCGAGTTGCTTCTGAAGCATCTCCTGCTCGATTTCATTTTTGTCGGTTGTCAGTCCTTCGATTGTCTTTTCTGCAAATACCTCGTCAATGACTGCGAGGTCAGAGACTATAAGGTTGTTGAGCACTCCGCTTTCATATACGATCTTGCCGGGTTCATCTTCATAGTAATAGTTGTAGCTGCTGCGTCCGACTACTCTGTGAACAGTGTTTAGCTGACGCGGATGCTGCTCCTGAATGTTGGAAAGGTCAGGATAAATGAGGGCGCTGACTCCGATAAGGTTGTTGACAACAGGCACATCGGCTTTCCCTTGCCAGTCTCCTTCAAGGTCGCCGGCTATGCCGCCAAGTGCTACCGCATTGGTCCATTTAGAAGGTTTTGTAGCCTCGATGGTTCCTTCGACGTAGTTGCTCTTTACCTTGGAACGGTCAAGGAATCCGACTATGCCTCCTACTGTGTTCTCTGCTTTGAGATTCGCATCTACGTGGCAGAAACTTATCACCTCATCGCCGGTAGTTGTTGTTCCCACAATGCCGCCAAGAGTACTGTTAGCGGTCATGTTGCCTGAAAATGCACACGAAGTAATGGTGCAGCCGGTCCTGATATCGCCTGTCATACCTCCTGCATCAGGACATGACGGAAGGTCGATGTCTGCTGCTGCTACCTCACATCCGCTTATGGATGACTTTGTCCACATTTTGCCTACGAGTCCGCCGAATTCTCCGCTGAAGTCGTTTCCTGTCGCTGTAAGACGCCTTACATGAATGTTGTCGAAAACAGAGTTCCCGGCTGTAGCAGCGATGAGACCCGCTTCGTGTGAACCGCTGAGAAGCATCTTCGCATTGTAGAAATTGAGGTTCTTTACAGTTGCCTGGTAGGTATCGGAGAAGATACCGGTGGTGCTGTTGGAGTGGGTGACAAGCCTCAGGTTATTTACCGAATGTCCGTCTCCATCGAGTGTGCCTGAGAATCCGGCGATGGGGTAGAAGTCCATACCGTCGCAATCGATGTCGTTGCTGAGTTTGTAGTAAGCTGCCGGGTCTGACTTGATCTGCTGGAGGTCTCCTCCTGTAGTAATCATATAGGGATCCGCCGCCGTTCCTGTTCCTCCGCTGAATTTGTTGAAGGGAAGTGAATAAGCGTCGGCTGTGTATTTGTTCTTGTTGTCAAGGTACACTATGAGAAGTTCAGGGTTCATGCCGTCAATAAGCATTACGGATCGGAGTTCTCCTTTGACATCATCATCAGTGAATGAATGAATTACTCCTTTTTCAACCGATGCGATCAGAAGCTCCTCGCGAAGGGCGTCACGACCTTCTATATTTCTCTTGACAAGCATCATGTATTCGATGTCATTGTCTGTGTTGAAGACGAAAGGCTTCAATCCGTCTGAATTCATGTATATCTGTGCAAGCTCGACACCTTCACCGGTAGGAATCTTGTCAAGTCTGATGAACTCTCCGGTGGAATCGATCCAGCATACCGGTGCGGCAAGGTGAGTGTCATCGATCGGAAGTCCGGTGCTTAGTGCGGATGCGTACACGTAGCCGTCGCCGCTCGCAACTCTGTCGAGAGAGATGGATAAGCTATAACCCCGGTACATGTGGTCGATCTCAGTCACTTTCTTGCAACTGTAGAGATCGACAAATTCAAAATTCATGTCGTCTCCCATGTGAATGAACATCGCCTGAGGCTCAAAACCGGGAAGATCCGACATCATCACGTAGTCATAGGTATTCTCAGCTATCGTATGGATGCGGTTGCCGTCGGTATCATATACATAATAGCTGGAGTTGTAGTGGTCGTCATCGCTGAATAGATAGTCGTCGGCGCTGACTATGAAAGCGGGTCTTCCATCCGATGTGTAGTTGTCAAAATCCACATCCTTGTCATACATCAGATTGCCGATGCCGTAATAGGTGCAATAAACATCCTGGTTTTCAGTGTTTTGCTTGGTGTCTATCTTTGTGGTGCAGAGCAGTTCCATCTCTCTCGGATAAGCGTCATTCATGCGGTAGGTCTCGATGATCAGACGGTTGTCTTCGGTGACTTTTTCATTTTCAGACTGTCCTGCCGGGTTTTCAAAGAAAGACTTTTCGTAGCTTGCGTATACAAGAACCAGGTGTCCATCTTCATTTTTGCACACCATCATCGGCGAACTCATCTGGTCGCCGGGAAGGTCGAGCAAACGGATCTTCTTTTCCATTACCTGCTTCACTTCTTTACCATAAGTGGTAAGTACGTTTCTGTAGTCGCCCAGAAAGTCTATATAGCTCTCATAGTTGTCAGGGTCGCCGGCTTGCTCTTCGTTGAGGAATGTGATGTAAAATTCCTCGCTCCATCTGTCGCGGGCGCAGTTTACCTCATCTACCGGATATCCGGGTAACACTGTGATGGGAGTGGAATTTTCACCTTCTTCAAGCTGAGTGATGCTATAGGCTAAAGTACGGCTGTTGGTGACATATTCAGGAGTATTCATGAAAAGTGACACCATTACTTCGTATTTGCTGTCGTAGTTAAAGAATTTCTGTGTGATCTGCGATCCCAAGGAAACCTGTACGCATCTTGTTTCGTTGTCTTGAAACTCTATTTTGTCGCGAACCTTTCCTATTTCATTGAATTTACTGTCGAAGAATGTGATAGTGAATCCCTTCTTGTCATGCTCAGTATAATATTCGTATTTGATCTCTTCTGTATCATAGTCTGTCACGGCATACCATATTGATCCGTCGGGAGCATACACGCACTCGAAAGAGTCGCTTGCAGAGGTGGTGAAATGTGAGCTGACTCTTTGCTGTCTTTGACCGGCAAAGGATTGGGGTGCCGACCATTTTTGTGTTATGGGCTGAGCCTTATGCATGCGGCTCCCCGGCACCTGGGATTGTCCCTTATGCGTTGGAACAGGGGCTGCTGACGCAACATTGCCGGAAGATGCCATGATAGTGGCACCTAATAGCATGGTTGAAAGTAATCTGTTCATTTCCTGTTGGTTATGATTTGTTGTTTATTATCGTTGACTTTTGCAGGCTTTCTTCAGACCCATATATGAGATAAAGGTCGTGGAAAGAGATGCTATTAACATGCAAATTTACACAAAAAGTGTCATATTCGTGTTATTTAGCCTTATATTTTTGAGTTAATTATTGTTAAGTGACAAAAAAACAGGCAGGTCACGGTTAAATACCATGCCTTGCCTGTATATGCAGGTTTATTAGATGGAGCCTAAATTTTTATTTTTCAGGATTGAACGGCGGGGGAGTACCCGGATCAGAATCATCTAAGCCTGAAGGCGACTTTGACTCTATTGCTTTTCTGTTTTGTTCCTCCTTTTTGTTTATTTCGATTATTTCATCTGTTCTGCTTTTCCATTGGCGAGGTCCGAGTATGGCTTTGACATCTTCGTTGTAGATCACCTCTTTCTTCACAAGAAGATCACGTATCTGGTTGTGCTGCGAGGCATATTCACGTAGGATTGACTTTGCACGTTCGTACTGTTCGTTGATTATTCTCACCACTTCGTCATCAATAAGCTTGGCGGTCTCTTCAGAATATGGCTTTGTGAAGCCATAGTCCTGTCCGGTTGAATCGTTGTAGTTGACGTTGGGCAGTTTCTCGCTCATGCCGTACATCATAACCATAGCTCTTGCAAGTTTGGTGGTTTTTTCAAGATCGTCTGAAGCACCTGTGCCTATTTTACCGAGGAATACTTCTTCGGCAGCGCGACCGGCGAGCATTCCGCACATAGTGTCAAGTAGCGCCTGTGTAGGGATGATCTGGCGTGCTTCAGGGGCGTACCATGCTGCTCCGAGCGCTCTGCCTCGTGGCACGATGGTCACTTTGACAAGAGGATTGCCGAATTCCGTCATCCAGCTTATGGTGGCGTGTCCGGCTTCATGTGTGGCTATAGCAAATTTTTCATCATCGGTGATCACTCTCGATCGCTTTTCAAGACCTCCGACAATTCTGTCGATGGCCGCCATAAAATCATCCCATTCCACTGCCTGCTTGTTGTTGCGTGCCGCAATAAGGGCTGCCTCATTGCAGACATTCGCGATGTCAGCTCCGGAGAATCCCTGCGTCTGACGGGCAAGCTGTTCTACGTCAAGATGGGAATTGGTCTTGATTCTGCGTAGGTGAACATTGAAAATTTCAACACGGTCGGAAAGCTCAGGGAGATCTACGTAGATCTGACGGTCGAAGCGTCCGGGCCGGAGCAATGCCTTGTCAAGCATGTCTGCACGGTTGGTGGCTGCAAGCACGATTACACCGTTGTTGGAGCCGAATCCGTCCATTTCCGTAAGCATCTGATTGAGAGTGTTTTCGCGTTCATCATTGCTTCCCATATTTGGATTCTTGCCTCTGGCACGACCCACAGCATCGATTTCATCTATGAATACTATGCATGGAGCCTTGTCTTTAGCCTGCTTGAAGAGGTCGCGTACACGGGCTGCACCTACACCTACAAACATCTCTACGAAATCCGATCCGGAAAGGGAGAGGAACGGCACTCCGGCCTCTCCTGCCACTGCTTTGGCAAGAAGGGTCTTGCCGGTTCCCGGAGGCCCGACAAGCAGTGCTCCGCGAGGTATTTTTGCACCAAGTTCGGTATAACGCTGAGGATTCTTCAGGAATTCCACTATTTCTTCAATTTCCACTTTTGCTTCGGCCAGTCCGGCTACATCCTTAAATGTGACGTCTGTGCTGTTGTCTTTGTCAAAGATTCGTGCTTTGGATTTGCCGACATTGAAGATACCACCGCCTCCGCCGGCTCCGCCGCTCATGCGTCTTGACATGTAGATCATAAAGAATACTATGACAAGAATAGGGCCAAAATACCAGAAGAGCTTCATCAGGTCGCTCCCCTTTTCATATTTTACCGACATTTCGGGTTTGCCTTCTGATACGAGCTGCTCATTCCAGGCATCGATTTTATCTTGAATCTTGTTGGTGCTCGGGATAGTGGTCTTAAGTCTTTTTTCGGAATCCGGACCCTGTGAGTCATCATGCAGTTTCTGTTTTTTAGCACCTTCCTTGGTCAGAACTCCTATTGCAATCCCGGACTCGGGAATCACCTCGATTTTCGACATTTCGCCGGCTTTTGCCGCTGCTTCAAATTCTGTCCAGTCTACACTTTTAGTCTGGCTGCTGTCTTGAAAATAATACAGACCAAAAAGACATGCCACTATCAGAATGTACATCCAGTACATTCCGAACACGGGACGCTTGTTTGAATTACCGTTTTTATTTGGAAGTATTCCCATTTTTATATTTGTCGGTTTTAATTATAGTTCAGTTTAAAGTTTAGATTTTTCTGTTGCCGTATTATTCAATGTCAGGTATCCGGATTGTCTCGGCATCGCTCCAAAGTTCCTCAAGACGATAGAAATGCCTTGTGTCAGGAAGAAATACGTGCACCATTGTGTCGCCGTAGTCGATCACGATCCATTGGCTGTTCCTGTATCCGTCATAGTTGACTGGCTTTTCTCCGGTCTGTTTCTGCACTTCTTCCCTGACATTGTCTGCAATTGAACTTACCTGTGTAGTCGATTTGCCGGAACATATTATAAACTGTCCCGTGGGTGCTCCATCTACATTCG
Organism: Muribaculaceae bacterium; assembly: GCA_029062005.1. Classification (GTDB taxonomy): domain Bacteria; phylum Bacteroidota; class Bacteroidia; order Bacteroidales; family Muribaculaceae; genus Lepagella. Next base: position 21,128 of record JAIDQZ010000091.1, read on the forward strand.
ATAGGTCGAGGATAGAGATGTCAAAGCCTTTCCTGTCTTGTATTGCTGATGTTATTATATCGTTGATTTTAGTCATGTTCTTGGTTCGTAGATTAAAAAAATTAGGGGGTATTGCAGCCGCAAGGTTGCGATACTCTCCCTAATAATAACAAATATCACGCCAAAAGTTCTACAGATCCTCAAATATGTTGTCATAGCGCTGTCCCGCTATCTTCCAGTCAATGATATTCCATTGTGCGTCGATGTAGTCGGGACGACGATTTTCATAATCGAGATAATAGGCATGTTCCCACACGTCTATGCAGAGCAGAGGAGTGAGTCCATCCTTCAGAGGAGACTCTGCGTTTCTTCCCTGGGTGATTATAAGTTTACCGTCGGCATCGGCTGAAAGCCATACCCAGCCGGAACCGAAAAGTGTTTTGCCGGCTTCCTTCATCGTTTCTTTCAGATTGTCTACGCTTTCGAAGGTCTCTTCTATTTTTCTTTTCAATGCCCCTTCTGGCTCATGCAATCCTTCGGGATCGAATGTAAAGAAGTAGAATATATGATTCCACGCTTGGGAGGCGTTGTTAAAAAGAATACCGTCACTCTTCACCACTATCTCGTCAAGAGGCATATCTTCATATTCAGTGCCTTTGATGAGTTGGTTGGTGGTGTCAAAATAAGCTTTTGTGTGTTTCCCGAAATGGATGCTTACTGTTCTTTCAGAAATGAAAGGTGCCAGAGCATCGGGAGAATAGGGGAGACTGGGTTGTGTTACCATAGTTTTAAGATTTAAGAATTAAGTTTTGCTTGTTCCTTTTCTTCATATATTTTAAGAAGGTCTATTGCCTTTTTTGTCTCGGCTGTGATGTCGGATGCATTTGCAATGGCTTCAGACATTGCCACGCCATTGCATCCTGCATCCATGAGCGGGGCAATATCGTCGTAAGAGACTCTCCCTGCTGCTACGCGAGGAAGCTCCATGCCCTTTCCCTCCATATAGCTGCAAAGTTTTTTTATTGTATCGAGCCCCAGCGCTTTATTGTCGGATGTTTCCTCCGCTTTGTAAGGAGTCATTACCACGTAGTCCACATCCAGCCCCTGCAGCGATGCTATCTGATCGGCTGTGGCGACCTCGACACCGATTACGGCAGCGGCACCAAGCGTCATTCTTGCATGTGATGGAAATTCACTTCCCTGACTGAGCACGACACCTCCAACATTGATTTCCTTAGCGAGTTCTACCTTATCCTTAAGAATAAGAAAAGCTTGCTTTTCAATGCATTCAGGCATGATTGATGCCACCAGAGTGCGGATCTCGTCGTCGGTCATCCCTGCCGGATCTATTGTGATCCAGTTGCATCCGGCTGAAAGGACTTCCTTTATCTGGTCTTCAACGCTTCTTCTGGCAGAAGCATCGGTTATATATTGCAACATCTTTGTATTAAATTTTAAGGTTTATAATTGATCGTTGATTATTGATAGCTAATCATAGATGACTGATCATTAGGCTTTTATTTTTATCTCTTCGCTCGATATCCCTTTGTCTTCTTCCGGAAGAGACGATTCGATAGCTTCCCTGCACTGAGCCATAAGGACTTTTGTATTAAAACCCTTTTCTCCCGGCATAATGGGTGGATGGATAGTAAGGGTTATGGTAGTCGGGTGTATATTGTATGTGAATCGTGGCATGGCTTTAAACGATCCGTCTATTGTAATCGGAACTACTGGAAGCCTGAATTCCGCAGCAAGCATGAAAGCTCCGCGCTTGAATGGTATCATCTTGCCGTCCCAAGATCGGCTTCCTTCGGGAAATATCACCAACGACCGTCCGCTGCTGAGTTTTTTTTCTGTCTCTTCAATAGTGTGGCGGATATTCGAGATGCTTTGGTCATCAACAAATACATGACCGGCCTTCTTACATGCCCAGCCAACCATGAAGATGTTTTCAAGCTCCTTCTTCATCATCCAGATGAAGTTATGGTTCAGATAGCCGTAGACAGACCATATGTCAAAGGCACCCTGATGATTGGCAGTGAATACATATGACTTTTTCTTGTCGATATTCTCTCTGCCGACCACTCTGACCTTTACCAAGGCGATCGCACAGCAGAATCTGCTCCAATACCGGGCTGGCCAATATCCCCAGAACTCCGTCTTTCCTAACGCGCATCCTATCAGTGTTATGATTGCGGTGATTAAGGTAGCCACTACAAAGATGGGGGCGGCTATGACCCATTGGTAGATTCTATATAGAATTCTCATTTTTCTGCTATCAGTCTAACGTTTATATCCGGTCCCGATCCGTGTCCCTTGGTCCCTGACTCTTAGTTCATGACTCTTAGTTCATGACCCTTGGTTCTTGACTCTTGGTTCTTGACTCTTAGTTCATGACCCTTGGTTCTTGACTCTTAGTTCATGACTCTTAGTTCATGACTCTTAGTTCATGACCCTTGGTTCTTGACTCTTAGTTCATGTCCCTTGGTCCCTGACCCTTGGTTCTTGACTCTTAGTTCATGTCCCTTATATCAGTCTTCAGGCGTTGGTGCTATCAGCTTATAGCCCTTACCGTGGATATTTATGATCTCGATAGAAGGATCCCCTTTCAGAAGTTTTCTGAGCTTTGTGATATAGACATCCATTGAGCGGGCATTGAAATAATTGTCATCTACCCAGATTGTCTTCAGTGCATAATTTCGCTCAAGTATGTCGTTGACATGCGAACAGAGTAAAGCGAGAAGTTCAGACTCCTTGGTGGTGAGCTTCTGGGTAGAGTCGTCGGAGACGAGTACCTGCTTTTGGGTGTCGAATAAGAATTTACCGATCCTGAACTCTGTAACATCGCGGTCTTTCTTGCCTTTCACGCGGCGTAGTATGGCATCGATGCGCACTACAAGCTCCTCCATAGAGAACGGTTTGGTAATATAGTCGTCAGCTCCGATCTTAAATCCTTCAAGCACGTCTTCCTTAAGGTTTTTGGCTGTGAGGAAAATGATGGGGACATCACCGTTGACATTTCTGATCTCCTGTGCGAGAGTGAAACCGTCTTTCTTCGGCATCATAACGTCGAGAACGCACAGGTCATATTTTCCTTTAAGGAATGCTTTATATCCTTTTTCTCCGTCTGGAAACAGATCAGCATTGAATCCCTTTGCCTGCAGAAACTCTCTCAGGAGCATTCCAAGATTCTCATCATCTTCACAGAGCAGTATTTTTATTTTTTCTTCCATGGGTGTGTGTTTTGAGATTTACTAATTTGATATTTTATTTACTATATAAACGCATAAACTGCAATAATTCCTTTCGAAATGTCAATTTTTTTTAATCGTGACATTAATTGGGGTTCTTTAGAGGGTCGGCGAGAGGCAGTTCTATTGTGAATTCAGATCCTTTCCCAAGCTCAGATTCCACTGATATAGAGCCGCCGAAGACTGTCACCATCCTATGCACATATGCCAGTCCGAGTCCGAATCCCTTCACATCGTGGCGATTGCCCGTATGCACTCTGTAGAACTTTTCAAATATTTTCTTCAGATCCTCTTTCTTCATCCCGATACCGTTATCTTTGATCGAGATCCTGAGTTTTTTACCCTCGATATCAGAAGTGGTGACCGTCAATTCCGGTTCCACCTCATCGTTCCGGTATTTGACGGCATTGTCAAGAAGATTGAATATGACATTTGTAAACTGCATCTCATCGACGTATATTATTGCCTCGTCAGCATCATTTATGAATGTGAGATTTCCTCCGAAACGCTCCACTTTCAGTTTGAAGGTCGAGACTACGCCGGCTATGGTCTTGTTTGCATCAACACATGTGAAATTCAGTGCGCTGTTGCTGTTTTCGAATACTGACATCTGAAGCACTTTTTCTACCTGAAATCTGAGACGTTTTGACTCGGCATTGATTACTTCCGATATATGATGCAGTGTCTCGGGCGACTTTCTCACCGAATCGTCATTGAGCATCTGGGCAGCGAGCGAGATTGTGGAAATTGGAGTCTTCAGCTCGTGTGTCATATTATTGATGAAGTCAGTCTTCATTTCCCCTAATTTCTTTTGTCTGAATGCAAGTATCATCGTGAAGATGAATATTGCAAGCAGCAGTATCGAGAGAGCAAGAGTTGGGATCACAAATCTGACGGATGAGTATATGTAATTTGCCTTTGTCGGAAATTCCACCTTCAGTTCGTATCGGCTGTTGGAATTAGGGAAAAGGCGTGCGGCATATATCTGTTTTTCATTCAGGTCAGGATCATACTCATTGGTCGAATAGATAATTGTGTTGTTGTCGGTGACGGCAAAGCTGAAAGGCACGTCAAGACCATTGTTTGCGAGTTCCACTGCGAGCACTTTTCTGATTGTGTCAGCATCCGCACGCTCAAGCACGGGGCGGCGAGCTCCGTCATACAATATGGAGAGTATGACTTCGTTGAGAAGTCCGCGTTGATACACGTATTGCTCCCATATTGTCTCCTGAAGGTCATTGTATCTTTTCTCAAGTTTTTCTGTCGGGAGTCTGTAAGAAATCACAGGTCCTTTACCGGGCTGTGGTATCTGGAACAATTCCTCTGTGGTGAGAAGCTCATTGCCTGCTTCTTCTTCAGTGTCGGCATAAGAGTTGTTGAGCATCCGGATGTCCTGTTCGAGAAAATGCATTGTCTCGCGGCGCTCCAGCACTCCGACGGTCCGGTAGATGGATCGCATTGCCCCTTCGGAAAATTGCGACTCGCGCATCTTCACCATATTTTCAAGATAAGTTATCTGAAAATACAGTAATGCGCAGAATGTGATGCCCATCACAACAGTAAGAAGCCATATGATAGATTTTTTCATATATGATGTTTATACTGATTCTGATTGTAAGAAATTTCTATTTTCGATATGATATAATAAAGAGTGCAGATCTCAATATTCAATCATATTTTTACAGAATTTTAACACAAACCTCCCCTCCATAGTTCATTTTCCCTCCAAACTTTAACTTCTTTATTCTTCTTTATTAAAATTAAAGTGTAATCAAATTAGGTCCCCGCTTTTTATGAATATGGAACTTGGATAGTTCTAAAAAACTTGTCTCATTTTTTGTGGATAGAAAATTATTTAATAATTTTGCTGTGCAGACCGAACACAGAAGCCCGGTAAGGGCAAGAGGGTGGGATGCGGAATTTTTTACAGGCGTTTATCGGCGCAGGTTCTTGACGTTTCGAAATTCTCGCAAAATTTAAACCTATGCTGTGAATCAGCAATTTAACTAAAACCGTGGATAAATTTAGGGGATAAATCCAATACAAAATTAACACTAAAAGCCTGCATATCAGGTATTTAAATAGTTAAATATTGTTAAATGTTTAATTTTTCACCTCTCAAATGTTCGTTAAACTCCTGATTTTTAGTAACTTTGCAGTGTAAAACAAATTAATAGCACTGACATGGCAAACTACATAGCATATTACAGAGTCTCGACGAACAAACAGAACCTAGGTCTCGATGCACAGCGTACAGCGGTTGCAAACTACCTCGACAAAGTAGATTCTGCAAACCTGATTGCAGAGTACAGCGAGCATGAGAGTGGCAAATGTGATAATCGTACAGAGTTGCTCAATGCCATTGCTGAGTGCAAACGTACCAACTCCACGCTTATCATAGCCAAACTAGATAGACTTTCAAGGAATGTCTCTTTTGTATTTTCCCTAAAGGATAGTGGAGTGGATTTTGTTGCTTGTGACCTTCCACAGTTTAACACACTTACTTTGGCGATTTTTTGTGGTCTTGCACAACAAGAGCGAGAAATGATAAGCCAACGAACGAAGGCCGCTTTAAGTGAATTGAAACGAAAGGGAGTGAAACTAGGAAGACCAAATGCCTCATTTTCTGATGAGGATAGAGCAAAGGCGAGTCAGAGCAATATAACAAAATCTATCTCCCATCCTAATAATGTCAAGGCTCTTGCTATGATAAAATTGTTGTTGAAAGAGACCAGTAACATGAGCGAGATTGCAAGGACTCTTAATGAAGGAGGTTTTAGAACAATGAATGATAAAATGTTCACCCCATGTGGCGTATCGCGTATGATTAAAAGGTGTCTTGCTTGAAGTATGAAGTTTATAAACCAGAGAATAGAGGTTTGTCGATGTGAACGTGAAGCATACGACCAATTTGAGCATTTGCACTATCTCAGAGGAGGTATATGCAAAGGGGCAAGTTGTTTCTTGCTAAGAATTAATGGCGAGATAGGGGCTTTTGCTTCATTATTGGCAATGCCAATGAAAGGGCATACAAACGCTCTCATTTTCCATCGTATAGTTGTTTTAGAGCAATTTCAAGGCATGGGGCTGTCTAGCATGATTGTGAATCTAATAGGAGGGGCTTTCAAGTCTGAGGGCAAAGATACATACCTGAAAAGTGACAGCATACGCATGGGAAAAATGCTTAAAAGCAATTCTCAGTGGCAACCAACAGCAATGAATAAGAGAAGCCGAAAGTTATCCAAGCAAGACCATAAGAGAAATAAAGCACGTCATAGAAGAGGTGCTTTTTCGTATAAATACATAGGTGAAGAGATATATGGCTATGAATCAATAATAAAGCGCATGGATGAAATACGCAAAGAAAATTTGATAGGAAGGTGGTTACCAGTTGATGTGCTTATGATTGCAAGGATAAGTTACAGACTTAATAATCCAGTTTTTCTTAAAGATGCGCTATCTATGGATTTCAAAGGTCTTGCAAATAAATACAAGTCTGTATTTTGCATTGATGAGCCATTAGAAAACAAATTATATACAACTGAGTATATCATTAGACGCAACAAACTAGATACAAGCCACAAATACGCTAAAAGGCTTTTATTCTTAAATGGTCTTATGCGCGTAATTAAGAAACACTATTTTATAGAGCCACTCATTTATAGACTTATAGAAGAGAATTATATCCAGAACTTCAAGTTAGACAGTCATGATGTAATAAAGATTGCTTTAAAGGTTTTAAATACAGATATTTCCAAGTATCATAATCTTGTAATCAAAATAAATTTCAATACCAGATATAAAGTCAATGCCGAGGTTGCTAAAAAACAAGGGCTTACATTGAGGCAAGCGAGTAACATTGCTAGAAAACAGATAAGGGCAGAACAAATTGCCAAGATGTATAATCCAGAGTTCACAGATGAAGAGAATCTAAGAAACTTTGCCATTCAAGGGCTTAATATATCTCTATCAACACTAAAAAGATGGCGAAAAGAGAATAACTACACAATATATAACAAAAGTGTCATTCAAACGATATAAGAAAATGCCTTAAATCATTTGAATATGTTATCCTACTATGAAAACGACATTCCCAAGGTAAGGAACTTGATTTTAAGAGACATATTTTGAACCACTTATCTACTAAAACAGTTTTTTTTCTAAAAATTTTCCAAAATATTTCCAAAATTCATGTCAAACTTATCTACTATATACTATTTATCATTAGTGTCCACTAAAAAATCATAAGAGTTCTTTGAAATTATTGAAATACAATTTGTTATAAGAGATTTTGGGGT
>JAIDQZ010000092.1 GCA_029062005.1 Muribaculaceae bacterium
ATTAAGTGGCATAATGGAAAGTTGTGGCTTTCATTCTATGTTCCGGGAAATAATGACAAAGGATTAATAGCGGTGTTCGATCCTTTGGATGGGAGTTGGAGTATGAGTCACTTGAATGAAATCGTCAATGATTTTATTATTGATAATGATGATAATATTATCTATGGTTTTGATGGAATAAAAGGTGAGGTCAACTGTATTTTACGTGATCAAAACGATGGTATTTGGATAGGAACTATTAATGATGGTCTTCGGTATATAAATCCAAGACGTCTTCTTTTAGTTAAAACTAATAAGACTCCTGAAAAGCTGCCGAAAACTGGATATTATCCTACCGAGAGGTGTCATATAAATGGCTTGAAGTATGCAAATGGACTAGTAAATTCAAGTGATGAGGATATTTCAACAGGTTTTGTATTTCTGGCTACAAGAAAAGGTCTTTTTGTTATAGATGAAAAAGACCGGTTGCTTGGAGTCATTGATGAAAAGTATGGACTTCCACATAGTAATGTACAGAGTGTAATAGCAGATGTCCCTCATAATAATAGCGGCAACGATAGTATAGGTGATGTTTGGTTTGCTACAACTACAAGTCTGTCAAGGCTACGATATCTTTCTGAAAAAAGGTTTGAGATAATTCATATAGGCATTCTTGACGGTCTTGATTTGGAAGGAAAGGAATTCATTTCACAGTCAATTACATTGGATTCATGTGGTCTCCTTAAGGTAGCTTATCCGGGAGGATATTCTTCTTTAAATCCTTCGGATCTATGTGACAGGGACTATGTAAAATATGATTTCCCATCCAAATTTGCAGGAAAACTTCATGAATCTTCAGACCCATCAAGACTATCTTCATTATGGTGGATATTGGTATCAATATTCATACTTTCTATATTTTTTGTGATATCAATATATCTGAAAAGAAAGAAGAGAGTAACCATAGACACGTTGACGTCTGAAAAAGAGTGTGATGAAGAGGATGTAAGTGGAAGTAAGTCGGTGTTAAATCATTGCGATACTCTGATAAATAAAGTAAAAGAAGAAGTATCGATTTCTTCAGAAGATACCCCATTATCACAAGATATTGATTTTGAGAATCGCTTGAATAGTATTATATTCGAACATCTTGATGATGAAACGCTCAATGTGGCGTCACTTAGTGGAATGATGGCTATGGATCGTACCAATTTGTATAGGAAAATGCAAAGTGGTTTTGGTCTGTCACCATCAGTATATATCAGAAATGTCAGGCTTGAGGCGGCTTGTCGTCTTCTAAAAGAAACAGATTTACCCATAGTGGAAGTCGCAATGCGTACCGGGTTCTCATCCGCTAAATATTTTTCATCTACCTTTAAGGAGAAATATGGAATTCTTCCGTCAAAATTCAGAGCAGAATTAGAGAAATAAGATTGTTCTATTTGAATTTACGGATAATCCAGGATTCGAGGGTTCTTGTTTTGGTGATGTAGTTGGCTCCAATTAGGAAGATAGTCCTTGAGTCTGCCTCGAATGGTATTGCGTATCCTTTTTCGTAGATCTGTTGCAATGCTTCTTCGGGAGTGCTGTTGATTTTGAATTCGAAGATGTAGACAAAGTCGTTTGTAAGAATTTGAAAGTCGCATCTTCCTGCGGCTGAGTGCACTTCAGTGCGGACTGCGAGCCCCAGCATCTTGCAGGCGATTGCCATCATATTTTGAAAGTGGATCTCCTTGTCTTTTTCCGGTTCTGAGTTTGTATCAGCAAAGAGGCTCTTCATGCTTAGCATGAAATCCTCCGGTCTTCCTTCATTAATATCCTTGACTATTTTTCGGAGATTGAAAGCAGATACTCCGTTAATTCCACGGAAGAAGCGTTTTGAGAGCGATTCCCAGAAAGCGGCATTTACTTCATTGTTGGGGAATCCGAGAACATATTCCGTCGTACTACTGCCAAATCCCAGGCTAGGAAGCACTTCTTTTATTGTAAGATAACCTGATTGATAGAGCAATGGAACGATATCTTCATCAAAATTTGCGATATCGCTGAGTTCTATCTCGCTTCTTACAGCTCCTTCAAGGTCGTTGAGCCTGTAAGGATGCTTCTCGATCAATTTTATAAGATAGGAAGGAGAGCCGCTCATATACCAGTAGCTGCCAATACGACCATCGTTGAAGGCATTGAGCACGCTGAAGGGATTATACACAAATTCCTTGGCATCAGCGAAATGATAGCCGTCATACATTATCTTGAAGATTTTCCATGTCTCTTCAGAAGAAATACAGTTTTCTTCTGCAAACCGAGCGATGGAGTCACTAAAATATTCATGGAATTCCTTATCCGTGATGCCACAGATACCATTGTATTTGGGAAGCATTGAGATATCGCGGAGGTTGTTGATTCCGCTGAATACAGATACCTTGCCGAACTTAGTGATTCCGGTAAGCATTGCGAATTTGATGTATTCGTCGCAAGCCTTTATCACGGAATAGAATCCCCTTAGGGCTTCTCTCATAGTTTCCTGCTTTTCTTTGTCATGAAGAAGATCGAGCATGGGTTTGTCATACTCATCAATGAGAATTACGATCTGTCTACCGGTCTTGTGGTAGGCATCAATTATCAGTTCACGAAACTTAATGGCAAAACTTCCATGAGATTGAAGACCATTTTCTTTTTCTATGAAATTTAGATAACTTTCGATATGAAGCTTCAGATCTTCAGGGGTTTCCAGGTGGCCGCCGCTCATGTCGAAACGAAATACCGGGTAAGACACCCATTCAGATTCCAATTCTGCGATCTTCAATCCTTTGAAGATATCTTTCTTACCCTTAAAGTATGCCTCGAGGGTTGACATAAGAAGGCTTTTCCCGAATCTGCGAGGACGGGAAAGAAAGACATATTTACTGTCTTTCACAAGATCATATATAAGTTCTGTTTTGTCTACATAAATGTATCCTTTTGAAATAATTTCGGAGAAGGTCTGGATTCCAACCGGGTATTTTATCCTTTTTGCCATAATCTGCTGCTTTTGATGCAAAGTTAATGAAAAAAATTGAGACCATGTTATTTGTGATGTGTGAATTGAAGAATTTTTCGGATATCAATACTGTAAGGAAAATAAAGATCCCACTCTTGAGTTTAGATTATAAGGACCATGATCAAGTCATGCTTCCTATGTTTATATCTCAATTTTTTTCGCTAATTTTGCAAACTGAGCAGTTTCCAAAATTTTTAATTTGAATATTTCGTATGGATTTAACTAAATACTTACCGGAAGGTCTTTCGGATAATGAGGCTCAGTGGCTATGGGCTGCCCTGACGATGGCGGGCAATGCGGGACGCATTCATATGAAATATTTCAGGCAGGCGGGACTTGAACAGTCTACAAAGCTTAATGATAGTGATGTGGTGACGATTGCGGATAAGGAATCGGAAGAATCGATACTCTCTTATATTCGCAATAAATTCCCTTATCACGGGATAATATCTGAAGAGTCGGGTAGTGACCATGACGAAAGGGAATGGCGTTGGGTAATCGATCCTCTTGACGGAACTACTAATTTTTCAATGGGACTTCCTCCGTTTTGTGTATCTATTGCTCTCGAACATGATTCCGATGCTGTAATAGGTGTCGTGTTCGCTCCATATCTTCAAGAGTGTTTCTATGCTGTAAAAGGGAAAGGGGCGTGGCTTAACGGTAAAACCATACATTGTTCGGATAAATCACAACTATCGAAAGCGGTTGTCGCTACAGGAATGCCGTATGACAGAAACGATAATGCCGACAACAATCTTGCTGAGATATGCAGGATGTCATTGCTCGTTCGCGGCATCCGTAGAATGGGATCCGCAGCGATAGATCTGTGTTACACCGGGGCAGGACTCTTCGATGCATATTGGGAATTGAATCTGAACCGGTGGGATGTGGCGGCAGGACAGCTCATCGCAAAAGAAGCAGGGGCTCTGGTGGAATCCATTCGTTCAGATAGAAATCATTCGATATTGGCGTCCGGTCCCACATTAATATCTTCAATCCGCTGCATCTTGAGATAGCCTGTGCCGGAAGTTGGAATTTCTGATAGCGGGTGCTGCATTTTCAATTGCGTAACGTAAGGCATCCTCTTCGCCGACGAGGACGCATAGACGGCTGGCACGACTGATTCCGGTATATAGTAGATTCCTGTATAGCATGGGGCGGTGTGCCATTGTGACTGGAAACACGATGTTCCTCACTTCTGATCCCTGGAGTTTATGGACAGTCGTTGCATATGCAAGTGTCAGTTCGCTTAGTTCCGAGCGTCGGTAAGTACTTCTGTTCCCATCCATGTATTCCACAACGAGGGTCTGGTCCACCGGATTCACTTCAATGATTCTTCCAGTCTCTCCATTATAAACTCCACGGTCTTTAGAATTGGATGTCTGCATCACCGGATCCCCAAGTCGCATGATGGTTTCACCTCGTCTGAGGGATGGTCCTTCTGGATTTAGCCGTTGCTGAAGGTCAATGTTTAACTGTTTTGATCCCAAGGGACCGATCTGCTGCGGTGTGACAACAAGAATTTCTGCCGATGGCACACCTTTATCATGTGGTATCTCATCGGCCACCAACGAAAGGATTCGGTCGTGGATCCGACGAGTTGTAGATTCTGGGATTATCATGAAGTCACTTTCGGGATGCGATTCCGGTATTTCTCCTGAGTTGACGGCTCGGGCACTCTCTGCTATCATGCTTCCTGCCTCCTGACGAAAGTTCTCATAAAGACGCGCTACCGGAATGGCAGGAGCCTTGATCATATCGCGCATCACATCTCCGGCTCCGATGGCTGGCAGTTGGTCGGCGTCTCCTACAAGGATGACCTGAGTCCCCGGACCTACGGCATCCAACAGATGATTGAAAAGTACCTGTTCCATCATTGACCCTTCGTCAATAATGAGAACATCGGTTTCCAGTTGCTTTTTATGATATCCTTCACCTTGCCGGTATCCGAGTAGGCGGTGGATGGTGGAGGCTTCTCGTCCGGTCAGTGAAGTCATTCGCTTGGCAGCCCTGCCTGTTGGAGCGCAAAGAAGCACGTGTTTTCCCTCTTTCTCCAGCACATCGATAACGGCTCTGAGCACGGTAGTCTTGCCTGAGCCGGGACCGCCTGTGAGTACAGATACGGGTGAGGTTAGCAGCAGTTTGATGGCTTCTATCTGCATAGGAGAGTAGGCGAGACCTTGTCCGTCGGTCGTTGGTATATCAGACACATTTATTATCTCAGGATCTGATTTGGCGAGAGCAAGCAGTTTCTTAGCTCCCTCTTTTTCCGCATTGTAGAAGACCGGAAGGTAAAGTACGCCTCGGCTTCGGATTATACGATTATCTTCAATCGTCGCATCAATCTGTTCTGCTATTTCCTCTTTGGAAATTCCGGTTATTGCAGCGGCATATTCAAGAGCCTCCGGCACCGTTGCGAAGAGATGACCTTCATCTGCGAAATGTTTTACGGCTCCTGCTATTGCAGCTTGTAGACGACGGGGATCATCCGGTGCAATTCCAAGAGTTTTCCCGATTTTGTCTGCGGTTTGGAAATGCAGCTGCCATACGTCCTCAACCATATAATACGGATCCTTCAGGATGACGTTTTCCGCATGCTTTCGGTATTTTCCAAGAATTCTATCTATGTACATCTCGCTGATTCCACAAGAGAAAAGAAAAGCAAGGAGAGGCAGAGGATATTTGATGGCGTTCAGGCTTTCCGATGCTTGTAATGCACGTGCATCTCCGAGTCCCTTGATTTTGCTGCATTTCTCTGGACTTTCAGCAAGAACGGCAAGCGTCCCTTTGCCAAATACCTCGACGAGACGCCTTGCATATGCCGGACCGATCCCTTTCACAAAGTCGCTTGCAAGAAAACGCTCGATGCCATACGCTGTGATTTTTTCTGAGAATATGTCTTGTGTGTCTTTCATGGAAATAAAACGTCTGATCATATTAAAAGGATTACAGTTTAAGTTATGAATTTAGGTCCGGTTTTTATGAGATGTGCCTCAGACTTATTTTGCTGATCTGTAGGGGCGGGATGTGAAATTTGCAAAGAATATGGAGTTTTTTAAAAGAATATTTTGAGAGATCAAAATTTTTATATAAATTTGCATCATTATGATATTGAAATAATATCATAATTTCCGCGATGCTTAATATCCTGGTGTAAAACAACGGGAAATTTCGGCGGAGGAAGATGAAATATAATGATTAGACCCCATCTCATAAAATTTCAGAGCCCCTGGGGTCGCTGGGTTGGGGCGCATTTTTTTAATTTTAGAAGTAAACAAACAACGTATTGAGCAAAGCCAAA
>JAIDQZ010000093.1 GCA_029062005.1 Muribaculaceae bacterium
CAGCATTGGGGCGGAAGTATATGGAATACTAATAAGGAGGATGAATCAATCCGCTCATCAGAAGCAACCCATCATGTAAATGAGATAGCCGGATACGTCATGATGCAGCAAGGTTTTTTCAATGATATTTTGAATATCAATGGCGGTGTGCGTCTGCAGCATGGTTCTACATACGGTAATGTTTGGGTGCCTCAGGCAGGTGTCATTGTTAAGCCCGGGCGTGCATCTCAGATAAAGGCATCGTTCAGCAAAGGATTCCGTGCGCCGAATATCCGCGAGCTATATCTCTATCCACCGGCAAATCCGGACCTCAAACCTGAATATATGCTCAACTACGAGATCAGCTATCGCCAGCATTTCCTTGACTATAACCTGATGCTGGGAGCCGCCATCTTCTACATCGACGGAAAGAATATGATTCAGACTGTAAGGGTAGATGGTCGTCCGCACAATGTCAATACCGGTAAGTTTCACAATAAGGGATTCGAGATTGAAGCGGCATACAATATCCTCTCCAATCTTCTGGCAAGCGCTTCGTGGTCGTATCTACACACAGACTCCGACAACCTCTACTCACCGAAAAACAAGTTTTGCGCAGAAGTGACCTATTCCCCCGGTGATTTCAGCTTCACTCTTGAGGACCAGAGCATTTGGAGCATGAAGAATGGTAATCCAGACGGATCAACCGAGAGTTATACATTGGTAAATTTCAGAGCTGCATATACCCTCAATTCCGGGTCAACAGTTCCAGTGACACTTTCAGTAAAGGTGGATAATATAACCAATAAGCAGTACCAAATTATCTACGGCTGTCCAATGCCCGGCACTACAATCATGGGAGGAGTGGAGTTTAAGTTTTAAAGATTAAAGATTAGATGAAAGGTCGTCTTTCATTGCTATACTTTCTCCAGTTTGGAGTATGGGGTTGCTATCTGCCCAGTTTCGGACAATTCCTCGGATCAGGAGGAATCGGCGGCAAGATTGCATGGTTCTATGCCGCTATAGGTCTTGTGTCGATAATCACCCCATCGCTTTTGGGGCGCCTTGCCGACAGGACAGGGCGTCCTGAGAGCCTTTTAGGACTATGCCATCTTGGGGCTGCAATTGTAATGTTTGTGATGTGGAGATATGGTATAACCCACACTCAACTTGACGTCAGTGTGTTTTATCCTTTGTATCTTCTTTTCCTTGCCTTGTATATGCCGACTATGGCTCTTGCTAACACAGCAACATTTGGTCTGCTGACCCAAAGTGGTCATAACACTGTGACTTCCTTTCCATCGATACGTATATGGGGTACAGTGGGTTTCGTTGCGGCAATGTGGTTTGTGAATTCAGCCTATTGGCACGACGGGTCATTAGGATTTTCCTTAAGCGACAATGGGACTGTGGGTCATATGCGGTTCCAGTATAATGCGATGCAGTTGTTGTGTAGCGGCACCATGGGAATATTGGCATCTCTCTATTCGTTTTCACTACCCTCGCTTAAGCCTATAAAGAATACGGCTCCGGCTTCACAGTCTGCCGGGGTATCCCTGAAGGAATCGATTCAGATGATATTCAGTAAGCGGGAAATAGCGATATTTCTTGTTTTTGTGGTGTTGTCCGGTGTCTGTCTTCAGATATCCAATGGCTTCGTGACTCCATTCATCACTCACTTCAACGGATTTGCAGAATATGCTGATTCATTCGCCTCAGGCAACGCCACCATGCTATTCTCCCTTTCGCAGATCTCGGAGGCCGTCTGCATCCTTCTGGTCGGAATCTCCTTTAAATGGAAAGGCATCAGGTATGTCTATGCCATAGGTCTGCTTGCATGGGCGTTGAGGTTCCTTATGCTTGGTGTGGGCAATCCCGGTGATGGTCTGTGGCTTCTTGTCGGTTCCATGATTGTCTATGGAATAGCTTTTAATTTCATCACGATAGCAGGGCATCTGTATATCCAGCAGGTAGCACCTACGAATATGAAAGGATTCTCACAGGGACTGATGATGTTCATGAGCAACGGTATCGGAGCGACGTTCGGCACAATCGCGGCCGGTTCGATAGTCAACAGATGGTGTCATTGGCAGATGATTGATATCTCAGGCTCCGGAGTGCCGATGCGCCTGTTCATGGGAGACTGGATTTATCCCTGGAGCATATTCGCGGCCTATGCTTTCGCTGTAACGCTTTTGTGGCTTCTCTTTTTCAGAAAGAAGGCTATCTTGTAGGGACGCACGGCTCGTGCGTCCGCCGACTAAAGAAAAAACGGAATGAACAATAAGATTTTGATTATATTAGCTTGTCTTTTATCATTGACAGCATGTGGCAAAAAATCATCTAAAATGAATGAAACGGAGTTGCCATCAATTCCTACGGTAGCCGATTCCATATCAGAGGCATTGGATTATCAGATAAGTCATTATCCATCGTCGCAATACCGCGACGTCTACAAGAATTTCATGCAGGATTTCTTCGGGCCCGGCCATATCCTCGCCGATACTGCGGCATCCGGACGCTACCTCCGCCATGAACTTGCCGAGGAAGGTCCTTTTGAGGGTCCTATATATGAAAAGACAGGATATAAAGGCAACTTCTATCGTGTGAATCTTTCTCTTATTAAAGACGGCATTGTTCCATACAATACATTCTTCCCTGCCTTTGTAGAGAGTGTGCAGGGCATTACTCCTCCGTCGGGAGAGGAATGGATGAAGACATGGAATCAAATAGACAGTGTAATAAAAGCTAAAAAACTGCATTTCCCCGATGAAGCGACCGACCGCAATGAACTACAAAAGCAATTCGTAGAAGGCAATTATATAGCTCACCACAGCCACCGTTTCAACGACTCCGTCCATTTTCACTATCGTATCATCTCGCGAGATATTTTTGAGTCCCGTATATTACCTCTTGTTAAGGTTCGTTCTAAAAAAAATAATTAGATTTTATAGGTTTATATTATGAAGACTGAAGGTTTTTCATTATATTTGCAGTCGAAATAATAAATCTGCATTTTTATGAAAATGAAAGAAATCAAGATAGTCATGATAGTGGCTCTGACGGCAGTGATGGGTTTATGTGCTTGCTCGTCGAAAACAGAAAAAAACAAAGGTGAGGTATCTTCCGACTGCAAGTCGATCGTTTGCTATTTCTCTGCAAGCGGTACTACCGCGAAGGCAGCCCAAAGAATTGCAGACATTGCCGGTGCTCCGATTTATGAGATAGTTCCGGAAGCAATTTATACAGAGGCGGATCTTGACTGGCGTGATTCTCTTTCACGTAGCTATGTGGAGATGCATGATTTCTCAATCCGTCCTGTCCTTAAGGATTCTGTCGCCGACTTATCGGAATATTCTGTGGTCTTCCTCGGATATCCCAATTGGTGGAACACACATCCCACAATTATCAATACCTTTATTGAGGCAAATGACCTCAAAGGAAAGAAAATCGTTCCATTCATGACATCCGGTGGAAGCAACATTATTAATAGTGAACAGAAGCTACGTGAGCAATATCCAGATCTTGCGTTCGGCAAAGGTTTGCTTATGAACGATGTATCCGACAAGGATATTGAAAAGTGGATAAAGGAGGTTGAAAACTAAGATTTCATTTTAGGAGATGGTCCTAAAAATATATTTTTCAAAGATCGGTCTAATTTTGATCGGTCTTTTTCATATTTTCATTATTGCAGACAAAGCAGACTATGCCGCTGCAGATATCATTGGTATTTTGATTCGCAGTTCCCGCAATTGGAGCATCCGTTGCAAGTCAAGCGGGAGCCGCATGTTGTGCAATGCTCTCTGAAATACGGCTTGTAATGATTTGAATCGAATAGTGTGCCTGAATGCAGCCTAAGATCGAACTGTGGTTTTCCAAAACTTTTGCTTAATCCGGATTTGAAAGCCTGGTTGCTCTGTGTCCGTTTGGATGGAATGTGATATGTCTTGCCTCCTTTTTCGAATACGGTGCCGGTCTCTATGAAATTGAACGTTACTTCATTATCAATACATTGTCTTGATAAACTTTCTACCCATTCATAACGGCATATCCGAGCCCCGTCATAATTCTCTCCACCACATATTACTTCTTCTATCTGTCCGGTGGAAAGATATTTATTCGCGTCTATTTCTCCAATGAAGGGAGCTGCCATAAACCCTTTATGTTTTGCAGGGATAGAAAGCAGGATCGGTAGCCGCTCGTCTGCTCGTCTTTGATTCTCGCATGTCACGGAGAGCATGACATTCGAATATCCGTTTCCCCAGTCTTCCGGTAGACATTCTCTTATTCTGTTGGCTCGTTTTGTCAGGATCCGGAAGGCGATATCAGACCGAAGTCTCATCATTTTCCATATTTCGGGTCGCCATCCGTCAGCCTCTTCTATGAAGAAATCAGTTGACAGGCAGACATAAATCTGCATTCCCGGCTGCAGTTTGAAGTTACCCCTCCGGTCCCTGCGAATAGGAAGATCGAAGTTTGCAGTGCGGGTGATGATGGATGTGTCAATACCTCTTTTCCCGTCAAGGAAATACATATAGCAATGCTCACATCCTTCGCTTATCTTGTGGCAGCCGTGCCACGGATTCCATATCAGCATTTTGACGGAAACTTTTCAAAATTATCAATAGCCCATGTTATCAGATCGCTGATGAGTGGTATCAGGCTTTTCCCCAATTGTGTAAGTGAATATTCCACGCGAGGGGGTATTTCTGCATATACTTGCCGTGTCAGCATTCCGTCAGACTCAAGATTCTTGAGAGTGTCTGATAAAACTTTCGGCGAAATATCCGGAAGAGCCTTTCCTATGGCATTGAATCGCGTCGAAGGATTCTCCGAGAGTATGCATAGCACAAGCATCGTCCATTTCCCTGAAAATCGTGATATGATATTTCGGATAGGGCAGTCCTCTATATGTGTGAATTTTTTTAAGTTTTCCTGTAGCGGCAATGCGTTCATAATCAATAATGGTTACCTGAAAGAAAGTGTCTTTCTTACAAGTAACTTCTTGTTTTACGTAAAAATATATATTATCTTTGCACTATCAAAATGATAGTGGATTTCCCATGCAAAGTTAATAAACTTTTTATAGAAATAAAAATATGAGTGAAGTAAAGATTTTGAATTCGGGCGAAAAATTCTCCCATGTATCAGTAGGTAGTCTAAAAGGCTTTGAAGGAAAACAATTTGTTAAGGATGCAGCAGGAGAGACATCCTGTGAAATTTCCTTCGGATCCCTTCAATCCGGTGAGTCCGTGCCATTCTTCCACAGCCACAAGGAGAATGAGGAAAACTATATCATTCTTTCAGGCGCTGGAAAGTTTCAGGTCAATGACGAAGTGTTTGATGTGGCTGAAGGTTCTGTGATCAGGGTTGCTTCAAACTGCAACCGGAATCTTAAATGTACATCAGATGCTCCGATGGTGTATATCTGCATCCAGGCAAAGGAAGGTAGTCTCGGTGGCTATACCATGACTGATGCCGAGATAACCGAATGCGAGAACCTCCTTTAATTGGATTTGAGATTATAAATACAGGAGGAGTTTTCAAAACTCCTCCTGTATTTATTTTACCATCATCTTTCTATCACCCACTATATAAATGCCTTTAGGAAGACCTTCTGTCGCTTCTGAAACTGCCACTCCTTTCTTTAGGGCTGTTCCGGTTATAGTATATACATCAACCGGTGTGGAGCGGTCATAAATCACCGGACCTTCCACATTGGCAGGATCATCTGAGTTAGACAGATACACCTTGTCAAGGATGAACGGCTGATTCCCGAATCCCCAGAATCCAACTATATAGATATGAGATGGATTCATCTTGCGACCTTGATTTGATTTCAAGTCAGAAATTGAGACAATCGAGTATCCTTCCTTATTGAAGCTGTTTTCAGAGGCATCGGTCCAATAACTGTCATTGTCAAATAGCCTGAAAGAGAGTCCCCCCTCTTTGCAGTCGGAAACTTTTGCCACACAGTATCGGTAGTCGGAAAGATCGATGCCGCCGGGATATTGCCATCCTGCAAATCCATATTGTCCTACGGTGACTCTATGCGTTTCTTCATCAAATGTTCCCTTTTCCCATATATTGGGGTTGAACATACCTTCGATGAGAGGGAAGGAGGTAACTGTAAAGTCAATGGTTTCCGATGCCGGGTCTCCTTTATCTCCGGCATATGAAATTAGCACTGTAGCAATTCCGTCTTTAATTGCTGCGAGTCGTCCGTTGACAGCCTTTATCACATTCTCGTCTGATGATATATAGGTCGCGGCGGAGGTGACATCCGCTTTGTGTCCGTCCTTATATACGGCTTTTACCTCCAGTGCACTTGAAGAGCCGGGAAGCATCAGGATTTCCTTATCTGAATTGAGCTCAAGATGATCTACCATGAGCACATCATCGGAATAACCGTTGAAATCGGACCCATAGAAATCATTCTCGTCAAACACCGGTTCTGTCGTAAACCAATCTACATCCACATATCCACCAAGTTCCTTGGTGGCGTAATTGAAGATAGCGAATTTATTTCCTGTAAATACGGAAAGGTCATATTCCATTTTGAATTCTGGTCCGAACGATTTATAGTCCTTGTTGTCCAGACTGTAATAGAAACGGCATTTTCCGGAGGAATGGCTTGGTACTGCGCGCAGATAGATAATGTCATCTGTTATCTCATCCCCGCTTTTTTCTGTAGATGAAACCTTGTTTGTCAATGATGATGAGTGATATATCAACCTTCGTTTGTCTCCTGTCATTTTTATGCCGATAAAAGCCATCGGATCCTGAAACACCCCGAATCCGCACACATCACCATCCTTCATATTGGATATGTTGACAGAAATGGTGCCGTAAGAGGAATTTTTGTCTTTATGATATCCAAGCACTCTCTGGGTGAGAGTATTACGTGCCTGATATGGATTTGTGGTTATGGATGCAGTATAGAGTCGCAGGAAACCGGGATTCCGGGTAAGCGAGAATTTTGACATATCTGGATTGTGATTCCATCCCCATTGCATTCCGAGTTCATAGTTGCGGAATGGGTCGTTTGTCGGCAGTGGGGTTATCGGGTATTCCTCCGGCGTGGCAGGTTTTGTATACTTATCTCCGGCTTTGCCGTCGGTGCCTATCACCGGCCATCCATCTTCCCATTTTACCGGAAGAAGGAAAGGCATTCTTCCAAGTGTGCCGTTATCGCGGAAAAGAAGTGTCCACCATTCTCCTGCCTGAGTCTGCACAAGTGCACCCTGGTGGGTGGCGGTGTTGTCGGCAAGGACCATCTTTTCTTCATATGGACCCCAGAGATTTTTAGAACGTAACATTGTCTGTCGTCCGGGCCATCCCGGATATGTTGCATAGATATAGTAATAGTCTCCTATATGATATAGCCTGCAACCCTCCATTCCGGTGTCGAGGGAGCATTTGGCTACCGCCTGATCCTTTATCTTATGAAAGTTCTCGTCTACCTGCGCTATGTGGATTTCTCCGATCCCGTAGGCGACATAGGTATTTCCCCCATCAAACATTATTCCGCAGTCATAGAAGCCTTCCGGAAGTTTATGCATTGTCCATTCACCTTCAGGATCCTCGGCAGTAAGCAGGAATCCACCTTCATCGAGAGTGAGGAACAACATGTAGAACTTTCCGTCATTATACTGCAGGGCTGTAGCCCATTGACCGTGTCCATAGCGGTTTTTACCATTTTCAAGATTATACGCCTCACTGTTTTCGATTCTCTTGAGAGGAGTGGCGCAATATTCCCAGTTTACGAGGTCTTTTGATTTCAATATCGTTGCTCCGGGAAAAACGAACATTGTCGTGGATACCATATAGAAGGTATCATCTACACGCACCACATCCATGTCCGGAAAATCTCCGAAAAGGATAGGGTTGTTGAAAGTTCCGTCGCCATTGTCGCTCGTCGCCATGCGAGAAAAGTTCGCTCCTTGGGAAGTTGCAGCCAGGCTGACTGCTATTGCGGAAAGAAGTGTTTTGAGGTAAGGCATATTGTTCACGGTTTTTACTTAATTCAACTTTCGCAAGTTCAAGTTGATGTTTAGAAGGTTTAAGGTATTTAAAAGTTTAGCCTGTCGGGAAGATGCTTTTGAAGAAACTTAAAAAATTCTAAAACACAATAAACCCAATCAAGACTTATTTTCACGCTTTATTCCGCAAAGATAAGGAAAAAAATAATTTCTGTCAAGAAGGTATGTCATTAGGGCTCCATTTTTTTAGGAAATGGAGCCCTGCATATCGTTATCTTCCTCCGGCAGAGGAGGTGTCTGTTTTTGCATCGGAATTGACGAGCTTGTGTACTCCCCGTTTCTGGCGTCCCCACTGCAAATTATAGCTTACCGACAGGTATGGCATTCGCATGTCAAGTCTCATATGCTGCTCATTATGATTCCATTTGCTTAGCGATTCACTTCCTTGGTCATACTTTCCGAATGGCATAATGATGCCGGCAGAAAATTGCCATGATTTCCAATTATAGCTCAGATCTATAATATTGATATCCTCACCCCATGATATTTTCTCGCCCCAAAGGTCACGTTGAGCTCTTACATACTGCCCTGACAATACAAACCCCCAGTGTGTGAGCTGAACAGAAGCATTTCCGCTCCAGTCGCTGTTGCTGAGCGAATATCCTGATCCGCGCATCCTTTCAGTCCTGAACTGAATATAGCCGCTTGCCATAAGCCAGTCTGGAATTATCTCGATCTGAGGTGCAAGGAAAAATGACAGGTTTTGTAATCCGCGGCTGTTTTCATAACTTGTGATAAGTTTGGTATCATCCCAATATAAAATCGGAGTAATGGCATTAGGAGAAGAGAAAGCCCGGATGCCGAATGATCCGTTGACTCTCGGAATACTGAATCCATATCTGAAAGTCAGCATATATGAGTTTGCCGTTTTCAGGTTCTGGTTTCCTACACGCCATTGAAACCCGTCGAGCTGTTGAGGAACTACATTGGTTTCTGCCAGAGATGGTGTAGACTGCCATGATGTGAAGTTGAGTCTTAAGTTGTGATTGCTGTTCACGGAATAGGTTATCGTAGCTTGTGGACGGGGACTCCATGAATGGGTGCCTTGATCAGACTCCTTGAAAAGAAAATTCGTGTATTGCACACCCATTCCGGCGGTAACCGACCATTTTCCGAAACGGTGGAAATATTCAGCGAAGAAATATATTTTGTCCTGTCTTTGATGGAATACCATGCCGTCAAGGTTTTCGTATTGCGAGCGGTTGCGGTTGGCATTATATGATGCGCCGGCGGTAAACCTTCCGTTGTTCCAGTTCTTGATATAGTCTGTTTCAATCGCATATGCCTGATTTCTGTCCTTGATGGATGTATGAATGTCGGTTATTGCATCCGGACTTACAGATGAAGTCAAAGGCAGCTGCTCTATGTAGTCAGACCAGGAGTGTCCGAAATACATAGATGCACTCATGTCTATTATAAGCATCTGCTTGCGGGCGAAATGCTGCTGGAGGTAAAGAGACAGTGACGGATAGTTACCCTTGTCACCAAATCTCTCCGTAAGCATTATGTCATCGTTTCCGTTGCTGAGCGACATCATTCCGTTATATTCAGTCTGGTTGTTGGCATGCTGCTGATTGGTGAGCTGAGCCACAAAGACTGTTGTGTCTGGCTTTATATAACTGTATGAGGCATAATAATACGGCAGAGTATTGCTGAGTCTGCCTCCAAGAGGTGTTTCTGAGCGTGCCAGTGTAGATCCGTCGGGATAGGTGAAAGTCTCTTTATAATCACGGTATATCTTTATATTCTCTGTCAGTTTGCAGCTTGCATAAACTTCCCATTGCGAATGCCCGTTGTTGAATTTTAAATCCGCCATATAGGACCCCCATGCTTCATTGAGAGCCGGTCGGGCCTGCGCCTGAAGCGAACCGCCGACAGTAGGATTTGTCACGATGAAATTCAATACATAGTTGGCACCTCCATAGCGTAATCCGGGATTGTCCATCCATTCTACCCTTTTTATCGTCTCCGGTAATAATGCCTTTACCTGATCGATCGTTGATTCGCGTCCGTTTATCCGGATCTGCACCGACTGTCCTGATGCCTGAATTGTGCTCAGTGCTTCACTTACTGAAAGCGCGGGTATCATTAGGTTATTGAGCAATTGGAGACCGTTTTTTGAGTTGTCGACAGCGCTTTTGGAAGGATGATACACGTCCATATCAGCTTTTCTGATCACCTTAGGTGCCTCGATCACGATTTCCCCGATTTCCTTCGACTGTATTGAATCGGGTTCTGATGATTGGGCAAAAGAATATGCATTTGCTAATATTGCGATAATGGCAGTAAGTTTATTATTCATGTTAAACAGTGTGAAGTATTTTTGACTGAAGTTGTTAAGACGTATATTTTATTAAGATTTTGTCAGGTTCCCGCACGGACATTTAGCGTGGACTGAAAGTTTAAACCACGTCACAATGCGATTTTCATTGATGAAGACGTATTTGAAGGAGTAAAGGTGACGGCGGTTTTTTCAGGTTTGATTCCCGAGAATACTTCATTCATTTTTTCAATATCACTTCCGGAAAAGTACACGTAGCAAAGCACTCCGAGTAGTGCTGAAAAGGTTGACGAAGCTATTATCAACAGTATTTTCATAATCTCGTTATTTTTAATGTTGCAAAATTACGGTTATATATCAAAGTGTGCCATACCCAAACGGGTATTTTGCAAAATCGGGTGAAAATATACCCATTTGGGTATGGTGTGTAGGTCTTTGTTATTGTAATTTTGCATTGGATAATTAATTCATTGTCAGAAATATTCAGAGAAAGAATTGAATATTTAAAGGCGTTTGTTAATACATTATGACAGAAAGAGAAAAACGACATATTCAGTCTTGCCGTGTGCTGATTGTTGGTCCGGATGAGTTTGTCTGCGTAGTCAGGCATGATCTGAAGAATCTTGGTTTTCGCGAAGTTATCATAGGGTCGGTATCAATGCTGAATCCGGATAAGAATGTCGCGGACATAATTATACATTACATAGGATCCGGACCGCTCTTGACGGGAAAAGATAACTGTATACCGACGATATATCCTTTCGATTTTATAAAGGGTGCCGGAGTAATAGTCTTGTTTCCGGAAGATGACCGCGAGTCATTCTGCAGTCCGGATATAAGATTATGGTCGGCTGAATATATGGCTGGGTATTGCACATTCTGGAATATCGGTGATCTTGACTGGCTGTTGGAGTCTCTACCTTTGATAAGGGAAGACAAGACAAGTTACCAGGGTGTGAAAACTGCTGCATACATGAGTGCGAGAATCGTGGCGAATATTGCTGTCGGAAGGCATGTGAAGCATTATCCGCGTTTTTATTTGACCAAGAATATAAGCCGTGATCTATAGCATCTTATTATTTGTGACAGCTATTATGGCTTCAGAAATATTACGGACTCCGAGCTTCTCAAAAATCTGTTTCCTGTATTTCTTGATGGTTTCAGGTGACAGACACATTGCGTCAGCTATTTCACTCATGGTCAGTCCCTGGATTGAGTATGTGATGACCCTCTTTTCCCCATATGTCAGGGTAGGCATGCTTTGTCTGTCCCAACGGCGCGTCGTTCTGTTATATTCGAAGTATTCGGGAGAATCGACACGGTGTATTTCAATATGTCCCGGTGTAGTGTGGCTGGATGCCGACACAACGCATAAAGCCAGCCATACTCTTCCGTCTGATGTCAGCGCAAGAGAGGTGAGCTTGTGATTGATGAGGATAGGTTTCCCATTATTAATAATGTGAAAATCATATTGGATATACCAGTCTTTTCTTTCATCGACAGGAATTGAATTTAGGAATGCAAATCCTGCACGGTTGATATCAATCAGGATTTCCTGTTCCTTTTCCGGGACATATTTGAAATAGAACCCATATCCAAGTTTCATCATTTGCTCCGGAGATAGTCCGCACAGGAACATGGGATTGGGAGACACATACATGAAATTCTGTCGGAAATAGTCTATGATGTAGACACTCTGATATGTGGTCCGGGAGAATGCTTCAGCCGACCGGATATATTCATCCGTCTTGCTGTAGTCAAGTTCCTCCGATAGCTTCACTTCATTATCCGGGATGAAGAAATCATCTAAATTGCCTTTCATATACATTATTGTTTTAGACACGGTCATAAATAATGGATCCGGTGTCATACACTGCAAAAATAATAAATATAGATTGAAAAGATATGGACGGATACAGAAAAATATCCTCAGGACGGCAAATTATCAAACTTGTTTGATAATTTGAATAGGTTATTGGTCTAAACGCTCTTTTCTTAGGCGGCAAAGATATGTAGGGGAGATCTGCAGATATTCCGCTATCTCTTTTTGTGGTATATCCTGCTCTATCTGTGGATGTTCTTCGAGTAGGTATCGATATCTGTCGATAGGTGAACCTGCCAATAGCGAGCAATAACGGTGTATCAATGAATTATATGCCGCTTCCGAAAACTTATGAACTTGCACGTTTGTTTCAATATCCTTATTGTACAATTCAGGTAATATTGTTGCGTCCATCATCCACACCTCAGACTTCTTTCCTGCCATTATGTCAAATTGTGCAGGGAGATTGTGCATGCAGTTCGGATAGTCTCCGAAAAGGGCATAAGGAAATGTGAATCCACCGATTTTTCCGACACCTGCTATCGTGTAGATAAGATAGCCTGATTTCACATATCCCACTATTTTTGTCGGCTCTCCTTTACGACAGATGAAATCACCACGGTTTAAAGATGTGTATTTCCCGTGTCTTTCTATCAGGCTGTGCCAGAAATCAAGGTCGATTCCTTCTATATGTGTATTGAAGTGTCGCTTCATACGCTTTATCCATGGTTGCTTTTCAGTGGCTCTATGATATGCTGTCTGGAATAATTGCAAAGAAAAACGTGAGCCATCTATGCCACGTCTTAAGTGAAGGTCGTAGGAAACCAAAAGTACAGATGTAACAATAGCGACCCACGCATATGCGTGAGAACCACTATGCCATCTTCGTACTTTAATGAAAATTTCCTACGTTTTCACTTACAAGATGAGCATACCGCTTCTTTTATTCAAATGTATTGAAATAGCTTGGAGCATTTCAAATGCAAAGTTAATCAGTTTTATTTAAAATACATCAATTTTATCTGAAAATTTAAAAAAAATCATGAATAAAGGACATGTTGTCATGAGACGTTGCCTATTTGGCTGACAATATATATTCCTTCCTGATATCTTCGGATAGTTAAGCGGTCTTTATAGATATGTGATAAGGATGTTATGAGCAAAACTGACAGTAACATACATCAGGGTAATAAAAAAACAGAACTCGAAAGTCCTGTTTTTTATTGTTCAAGTCATTTCAATCCTATTAATTGGAGGAATGCCTCGCCAAGCGGCACGAGAAGGTCATGTCCTTCAGCATTAAGATGTGCCGTATCATTTGGTCCTTGAAAATATTTAGCCCTGAAATCAGGATTGTTTACATCAATCACTCCCATAGCAGCCATGTCAAGTACGGGAATACACCGTTGACCGCATGCCGTTATTATCTGTGCATTCACCTTGGTAAAACCTGGACGCTCCACAGCCCATGGCGTGACAAAGGCTAAACGTGCTTTCGGAAATTGACTTTTGATTCCGTCAAGAAGTGTGTCAAGTCCTGTGCAGAACTCTTGCCATCTATTTTGTTCAGCATCATTCTCGATAAATCCGGTGTCATTATGACCGGCTATTATTACAATATAGTCCACGGAATCAGGAATCTCAGTTTTATAGCGCTCTGTCATGGCAGGTCCGAAACCCTCTCTTGTTCGGTCGAAAGCTATTGAGCTTCCGTTGCGACCACAATTCACATAGTTCATACCGAGATTGGAGGCTGCTTTGGCATGCCAGGTTTCGGAGGAAGGACGACGATGGTTTTTGACATAACTGTCTCCAAGAAAAGCAATGGTCTTTCCTGACAGATTGCTGTCTGCCGCAAATGTGATAATGAATGCTGATAAAGCAAAAAGAGTAGTAATTAGTTTCTTCATGACTTAAATTTTTAAGAGACTTGTATGATGTTGTTGCGGTCATTGATCATTGGACATTGCGGCTGACGATCGGTGCCATTTGAAAAATAGGAATGTACATATCGCCATTACAGTGATTCCGATCGCCTCGCTTGCATAGAGCGGTAGCCCGATTCCGTCTATGTATGAGCCAAGAGGGGCATAGCATATGAAGCTTACGCACAGTGCGGTCATGAACATTGCAGGTATCATCGTGATAAGATAAGCCTTACGGTAGCGGGCCAAGTAGACACTGCATGCCCAGAGTGTGAAAATGGAGAGAGTCTGGTTGCACCATGCGAAATATCTCCACAGAATATCAAAGTTTATGTTCAGAAGAAGGTAGCATACACCGACGATAGGTAGTGTGACAAGCAATCGCTTTATGAATTTTTTTTGCTCAAGTCCCATGGAATCGGCGATGATAAGTCGAAGGCTGCGCATTGCGGTGTCGCCTGTGGTGATAGGAGCAGCAACTACTCCGAGGATGGCGAGGACACCACCGAAACCCCCGAGCCAGTTCACGCACACCTCATGCACGAGGATGCCTGCATCAGATCCGTTATCTGCCATGTAGCCTGCGAGTTTGTCGTAGCCTCCTGTGAAAGCGATGGCGGCGGCTGCCCAGATAAGGGCGACTATACCTTCCGATATCATAGCGCCGTAAAACACCTTTCTGCCGTGCTTCTCATTATTGAGACAGCGGGCCATCATAGGGCTCTGTGTCGCGTGAAAACCGGAAATCGCACCGCAGGCGATCGATATGAACATCATAGGGAATATCGGTGCTGCTTCTCCTGCCGGATGGCGGTTGAAAAGACCATCCGAGAATCCGTCGGGAACAGGCACTGCATTGAAAATCATATATCCCATTATGCCCAAAGCCATGAAAAGGAGGGCGAAACCAAATATCGGGTAGAGGTTTCCGATGAGTTTGTCTACCGGCAGGAGAGTGGCAAGGATATAATACAGGAATATACATATCGCCCAGAAGGTGGCGTTGAGGTGATCAGGGGTGAGGGTGGCGAGGAGATTGGCAGGTGTGCGTACGAACACTGCTATCACCATTACCAATAGAATACAGGTGAATACACTCATCACTATCTTTACCTTCTTGCCCAGCTCGCTTCCTACTATCTCTGGAAGTGACTTACCGCCAAGACGCAGCGAGATCATGCCCGACATGAAGTCATGGACTGCTCCGGCAAAGATAGTGCCGAGCACAATCCATAGGAATGCCGCCGGTCCGTACATGATGCCCATTATAGCGCCGAAGATCGGACCCACTCCGGCGATGTTGAGAAACTGGATGAGATATACCTTCCATGTCGGCATCTCTACGTAGTCGATGCCGTCAGCCATTGATTTTGCAGGAGTAGGTCGTAAAGGATCCGTACGGAATACTCGTTCCACTATGCTCCCGTAAAGAAAATATCCAATTATGAGGGTTGCAAGTGCTATTATAAAAGATATCATTTATTTACATTTTTTACCTGAAAACAGCTTCAATATTGAGTTAACGAATATAGTCAGAAAAAATTATTGTTGATTCTCAATTTTGCAGCTTTTTCTGAATCAGATATGCACTTTGATATTTTTTTTCTACACATGCATTACTTTTGTGATCCTTCCGGTGTCGGATCGGTAACGATGACAGGTCGTCTGTAGATTCCTTCCATCATGAGTGACAGGTTTTTTACCGCATCCTTACGCGCTTGGCGCACTGTGCCGTTAGCATACAGACGTTTGATAGCATTAGTCTTAATTTTGCTTTTAACACGGTTTTCTTCAGAAATTGTAAATTTGTTGCTTCGCAAGATAGCCATCGGTCCGATAGCTTTTGTATCAATTACCTGCCATGCGTTTTTTTCGGATGCTTCATGCACCTCCACTATTTCCGGAGGCAGGATGATCCTTATGGTGTCACCTGTATCGTCTATCTGCAAATGTTCCATGTCGAAAGAAATGCTTCCTGCCTGTTTCTGGACAGCAAACATCACCTTTGAGTTGACTGTATCGAGAATTGAGACTTCGTTGTATAGTTCCATGGAGCATAGTCTCGCCATTTCCATGACGTCTCCCGGACGGGATTGAAAGATCTCGATTTCTTCCGGTTTCTGAATCTTACGATATAGCAGCCATCCGGCGAAAACGATTAACACAGTCAATATAAGAGGGATTGCATATTTCAGAGCCTTGATCATATGGGTTCTAATTGTGTTGGGGTTCTAAAGTCTCCTTTATCCGGCGATTCGTCACTGAATCTGATAAAGGCGGTATATCCTGCATTCTTGAACAGGGACTCGAAATAGGAACGGGCTTTTCTTCTGGCGGTCTCGTCAAGCCTTTGTTTATATTCAGGATCTCCTTCAAGCTCCTTCATCAGGTCCGATGAAGCCTTTTCTTTCATCTTGGCTCTTTCCTTGGAGTCGATTTCTGTACGGAACAGACCAACGTTTTCATATTCTTTTTTCATTTCCATATCGCGCCCGGCTATCTCTATCCTGACCGGAGGAAGTGTCACTTTTACTGTCTTGTTGTTCTCGTCAAACTCCATGTCTTCAATATCGAACTCATACATGTCTATGTATGCATTCAAATAAGTGTCGAATGAATATACAGCTATACGTTTCCCTACTTTATACCAGTCCGATCGCTCAGTCTTCACGGTTTTTGTCACAGCCATGGATGCGAACTCCATTTTGTTGACATGCCTGATTTCCTCATATAGACCCGTGTGGTCAGGGACATCCTTTCGTGTGCACGAAAGAATTAAGGGGATAATAAAAAGAAATTTCAATATGTTTTTCATTTCATGATTTGCATTTACCCACCGGAGGTTCGGTAAGGATTATCTTTATGACTGCTGTGCGGTCGAGACTTCTTGCTATTGCTTCGTCGAAATATTCCATATATCCGGGGAGAAAGCGTTGGCATATGAGTCTAAGAGCGAGAATCTTTTCCGTATTATCATAAACAATCTCAGCTTTCCCAATTGCAATGGCGGAATTGAAGTGTTCTGTGAAATTGTTTTTCTCTTCCTCATATTTGGGATGGCATTTGCTGACAGCAGAAATGCTTACAATAGGGTTATGCCTTATACAGTCTATTTTCTCTCCTTCGTCAGCACAGTGAAAATAGAAAGTCGTATCATCTTTCCTGACGAGCGACAGTGGCAGTCCATATGGTGTCCCGTCAGGACGTGTCATGCTGACTGTCACGTAAGGAGCCTTGTCAATAACCTCCAAAGCCCATGCGGCATCCATCTGCCGCGATGCCTTCCTCATCTGCCTCATAAATTCAACGGTTTAAAATGGCCCGAAAATGATCCGGATTATAAAAATGAGAGTGGAGACTGCAAAAACCATAATTAGGTCTCGCTTCCATCCTTTGATTTTGGTTGGAAGAAACTGACCGATTCCCAAAGCTGCTATACATACGAATATGAACGAAAGGATTGGATACATATACTTTGGATTTTTGCACAAAGTTAATGAAAAAAATTGAGACAACGGTATTTGTGATGTGTGAATTGAAAAAATCGGATATGAATATTGTAAGGAAAATTAATGTTAATGATCCATCAATAGGTGGCAGAACCGTGTTGATGATTCCCGAAACCTTTATTATCGGTCTCGTATACATTCAACGAACAAAACATTTATACGTTATTCATGTATTATTATTAATCTACTTATTGGCAAATCTGTATGTTCCGGATCCGATGTTTTTTATTTCCCCGTCAGGCGTTATAACTTCTGCATCCGTATTTTGGGGAATTGTCACATAGATGTTCCAGTTTTTTCTGTCATCGCTGCATTGCCATTTGCATTCTATTTTGCCTTGATTTGTAATTAATGAGGAATTTGCCCAAGATATGTCGCCCGCCATCTTCGGGTCAATTATGATTTTATTCCATCCAGAGGAATCCTCCGCCTGGCGTATGCCTCCTATTCCACCATAAAGCCATTCCATCAAATGTCCGAGCATTAGATGATTGTTCGACACATTGTCGTATGCCTGCCAGCTTTCTGTCAAAGCGGTTGCCCCTTTCTTCAGTTGGTAGGCGTATCCTGGCAATTCGTCATTATGGTTCATTCTGTATAGTATATCGTCTCCTCCGTTTTCAGCGAGTGTCCTTACAAGATATCGGAAACCTATATCGCCTGAAGTCAGAGCATATCCGTGTTCTTCTATATCGGATACAAGCGCATCGTATGCTTTGTCCTTTACGCCACCCTTCTCAGCAAGACCGGTATAGAGTGCCATAGAAAGTCCGGTCTGACTTCCTTTTTCATATACTTTTTCTGTATTGTTGATAAATTTTTTGTTGAAAGCTGCCGCAACATCTTCCGCAAGTGTCTCAAACTCACTTGCGTCCGTCTCTTTACCAAGCGTAGACGCTATTTTTTTCATTGTCATTAGTTCATAATAGTACATTGCCGTTGCCGACAGAGCGACACTCGTCAGCTGTGTTTTACCCGGCTTGGCGGGTCCGATGTCAAACCAGTCGCCAAGTCCATAGTCGAGTATATGGTCTTTTGATCTTGATGTGAGATAAGAGATATAAAGTTTCATATTCCCATAGTGTTTCTTCATAGCGGAGTCATCTCCATACCAGCGGTAGATATACCAAGGGAGAAGAATAAACGATGCTCCCCATTCCGGAGTATCCTCAAAACCACTCCCTTTCTCGAAGAGTGTGTATTCAGGAGCTATCGTCGGTATGGCTCCGTCTCTGTGTTGGGACTCGGCAAGATCATCCACTATTTTATTGAAAAGTTCCCTTACATCATATCGGTACATGATGGAATGGGCCATAAGGTGATTTTGCTCCTGCCATCCGAGTTTTTCTCGTGTGGGACAGTCTGTCGTGATACTCACCAGATTGCTCCTTATCGCCTGGTCTATTAGGGAGTGGATATTGTTGAAAAGGGTGTCGGAGCATTCAAAAGAGCCTGATTCATCTACATCGGTAGAAGTATGCAGACCGGTAAGTTCAAGCAATTCTACATCATCGTCAGCAATCACCTCTACATAGCGGAATCCGGCATATGTGAACTGTGGTTGCCAAGTCTCTCCCCGTGGATTGCCGGATAGCGTGTATTTCCATTCATATTTTGGCTGACTCTGCTGTGATACTCTTCCGTTTTTCAATAATTCTCCGGGACGTAATATTATACTTTTCCCTTTTTTCCCCTTGACTTTGATTCTCGCTATTCCGGAACAGTTCTTGCCTATGTCATACGTAATGCTGTCAATCTTGACCGATGGATATTCACGCACTATCTTTATCATGGTGTGTGCCGGTTGAGGGATAAGCGCGACATCGAATGCCGGATCCGTTACGACAGGATTTCTCTCTTTTCCCTTAAATCCCGCATCTGTCCATTCTCCCGAATATATGCTTGAAAATCTTACCGGACTTTCCTCCACAGTCCAGTCCTGATCGCTCACTATACGGTCTTTGGTTCCGTCGGTGTATTCAATGTCGAGAGAGAATATCATTTTGGGAGCACCGCAAGATCCCGCCATTTTATGATAACCTTTGACAGGAATATTATACATACCGTTGCCGAGCATGACCTTCAAGTCAGCATTTTTCTTACCTTTAAGGAGTTCCGTAACGTCAATGTTATTATACATGAGCGAACGGTCATATTTGGTCCATCCGGGACTCAGAAAATGTCTGTCGGCTTTTTTACCATTAATAAAGAGTTCGTATTGCCCGAGTCCACAAATATGTGCAATGGCGTTTTTCAATTTCTTTCTGTTGATGCTAACAGATTTCTTAAAAACCGGAAGAGTATATTCTTTCAGTGATTTTGCCTCCTCCGAGTTAGCCTTTAGCAGATGAATATACGGAAAAAGAATAGTAGAGTCTTTTTCCATCGCTATCCAAGAAGCTCCTTCGAAGACATTTGTCTCAGGTTTTGTAAGGTT
>JAIDQZ010000094.1 GCA_029062005.1 Muribaculaceae bacterium
CTGTTTTCAGTATGAGATGCGATGAAGTTTTTTATCTGCTGAGGAGCGAATGTGTTGCATATGTGACGGTAGGGATGTACGGCTCGTGCGTCCATCGTCATTTGATTGAAATTCAATATAAAAAAAACGGACACACGAGCCGTGCGTCCCTACCGTTAATCTGTTGTTTCTATATTTTTGCCAATAGCTTTCAGAGGCAGTTCTCCGCATCTGAAAAGTAACATACCGGTAACAAATCAGACATCCTAAAGTCCCCCCTCATTATGGTTTCATATACCGCTTATTGCAGAGAGAGAAAACAAAATATATAAAGTCCCATATCATAAAAAATGGACCTTAATAGGCATCATGATTGAGTAAAAAATCGAATAGTCCTACTATGATATATCCATTATCATCTATATAGCGCATTATGTCATTGCGAACTATAATGATTTTTTTAAATGAGTCATCTATGTTTTTGAACGAGGCGGTTTCCTGCTTCTTTTTATTGTCGTCCGGCATGGACAGGGCTGACTGAATATATAATCTTTCATTCCCTGAGTTAGCTACAAAATCCACCTCAAGTGTTTTTCTTACAAGATGCCCTTCTTTATTCTTTTCCCTGATTTCTACTGTCCCTACATCTACGGAAAATCCTCTCGCCACCAATTCATTGTAAATGATATTCTCCATTATATGTGTTTCTTCCATCTGCCTGAAATCAAGTGAGGCATTACGCAGTCCGATATCAGAAAAATAATATTTGGCAAGAGTGTTGATATATTTCTTCCCCTTGATATTATATCTTACAGCTTTTTTCACTATAAACGCATCTTCCAGATATCCAAGATATTTCGAAAGAGTTTTATTGGTGGTGACAAAATTCTTCAGTGAGCGAAATGTATTGACAAGTTTGGTAGGATTTGTAGGACTTCCTATGGAAGAGGCTATAATTTTTATCAATTCCTCCAGTTCCTTGTCGTTTTTCACACGATGTCTTTCCACTATATCCTTTATAAAGACTGTAGACATCAGGTTTTCAAGATATATCATTTTCTTTTGATTATTGTCCAGCATAGCCACCTGGGGCAGACCGCCAAAAGTATAATACTGTTTCCAGGATTCATTCTTTTCTCCGCCAAATGCTGAATAATATTCCTTGAACGAAAGAGGATACATATGTATCTCATCACTACGTCCTCTGAATTCGGTAACTATATCGCTTGAAAGAAATCTTGAATTGCTTCCTGTGACGTAAACTTCCACATTTGTCATATAGAGCATGCTGTTGAGCACCTCCACGAAATCCTCCATCATCTGCACCTCATCAATCATGATATAATATGTATTGTCATCCTTGATCAATGAATCTATATACTGTAGAAATCTGTCGGGATTTCTTAATTCAGAATTTCTTCTGTCATCAAGAGGAATATGCAGTATATGGTCGGAGGTAACATCATGATCCAGCAGCCACTTCCTGAACAGATGCGAAAGCATGAATGACTTTCCACATCTGCGTATACCAGTGATAACTTTAATCAAGCCATTTCCTCTTCCGGCTACGAGCTGATCTAAATAATAATCTCTTCTAATAATCATCATGACAAAGGGTATTGAAGCTTTTCTAATCTTATTCCTAAAAAGCGGTAAAATTACCGCTTTTTAGGAATACAAAGATAAGCTATAGATCTGTCATTACAAAATTTTATTCCTAAAAAGTGGTAATTTTACCGCTTTTTAGGAATAAAAAAACATTTGTCTCCACTCACGTTCAAAAAGGCGACCCCGGGTTCGGGATCGCCTTCTCCAATTCCTTTGTTATAAAAGGATATGTTTACTGCGGACGACCTGCATTCCAGTTTGGAGTCTGTTCCACACCGAATCCTGAATTTATCTCATCATCAGGAATCGGGAAGATGACATTGCTTAAATCAACATCTTTGAATCTGAATGTCACGTTTGGAGCATCATATGCATAGGCATTTCCTTTCACACCCCAACGGCGGATATCAAACAGACGGTGACCTTCCTGGAAAAGCTCACGCGCACATTCATCGCGAAGGAAAGCAAGCAGCTCATCCTTTGTAGCAGGAAGATCCTCTACAGATGTAATGTCAAGGTTACGCTTAGCTACCACAAGGAGTGCTTTTTTTGCAGCTTCGAGATCAACAGTGGTTCCTCTCAGATTTGATTCTGCCTGAATAAGGAACATCTCAGGCGCATTGATCAGATAGTTAGTGGCATATGCCGGATTACTCATTGCATAACAACCGAATTTGCCACCACCGAATCGAGGAAGTGTAGGAGTGCTATTTCTTGCAAAAATCATGATAGCGTTTCTTACATCATTCTCTCCAAGAATCGAAAGAAGCCAAGGACTGGGACTATAATCATAGGTTGAGAAAAGAGTACCGCATGAATTTGCGCTCCAGTTATCAGTGGTTGTGATTGCCAATGCAAACATTGACTCAGTATTGCTGTCGCCATAATTGTAAAGGGCTTTGTAGGCTTCAGGAGAATAAGTCAGAGTGTCGATGCCAAATTCTTCTATAGCTTTCTGAGCGTAAAGGTCAGCATCCTCAAAGTTTTCAAGATAGAGGTTGACGCGGGCAGCGAGTCCGTAGGCAGCGGCGAGATTAAAATAGAAGAGGCTTCCGCGGTCGCCATAGGTCTCAAAAAGACTGATGGCATTATCAAGGTCGCTCAGGATAGCTGAATAGGTATCTCCCACAGTGCTTCTCTTCACTTTCTGGTCATCCTTGATCGGCTCATCCACCACAACGATACCCGGCTCTGAGCTGAAGTCATTGCCGTCAACCATTACCTGATGTCCGAAAACATTTACCAATACGAAGTTGGCATAAGCGCGAAGGGCATACGACTCTGCTGTGTAGACACCAAGTTCGGGCATTTCTTCTTGTGAAACTGTAGATTGTAGTTTTTTTGAAGCAGAAATGATTCTCGAAGAGTGGTCGACTACTTTGTAACCGTATTCCCAGATATACTCCGAGCTGGCTCCGGTAGGCTGATAAGTGAACTGATATATATCGTTCTGATGACTTGTCCTGCGGTTCCAATATACGATATCGGAAGCAAGATCACCAATGACGGTACCGTAGTTTCCGGCAAACTCATATTCGAAAAAGCGGTAATAAGTACCGTTGAGAGCTACTCCGATCTTATCAAGACGGTCAAGGGCAGTGTCAAACTCCAGACCATTAGACATTTCGGTTTTCAGGAATTCGTTGCCACAGCCGGTAAGGGCGACTGCAATGGCGATCGATCCCAATGATTTGAATAATATATTTTTCATCTCTTAATAATCTTTATATTTCTACAAAATATCCCATTAGAATACAATCTGAACGCCACCTGAGAATGAGAAGACAGCGGGATACTGCCATGCAATGACTCCTGATGAATAAGTCTCCGGATTATATCCTACGAAGTCGCTTGCAGTCCATGTGTGAACGTTATCCATATTAATGTAGAAGCGCACCTTTTCCATCAGCGCTTTCTTGGTCAATTTGTTAGGAAGTGTGTAGCCGAAGGTGATGTTGCTCAGGCGCAGGAAGTTGCCACTCATAAGGAACCGAGAAGAAGCCTGGGATGAGCTATAATTGGGATCGCCATATATATACTGAGGATATTTGGCATTTTTGTTTTCCGGAGTCCAGGAATCGAGAGCCACACATTCAAGAGGAGTCCTCATGGCCATACCCCAGCCCGTGAAGTTGTGACCGCTGTCATAAACTTTTCCTCCGGCACGGTAGTTGAACGTCAGAGAGAGGTCAAATCCGTAGCCATCGGCATTCAGGCCGAATGCACCGATAAATTTGGGATCTGCGCTTCCTACATATCTTTTTGCAGCAGCCAGCCAGCTGTCGGTAGTCTCATCACCCTCTTCATTGAGATAGTAGAGAGCCTTGCCGGTTTCTGCATCGACTCCGGCATATTCCTTCATCTTGAACTGACGGTATGGTCTGCCTTCCTCGATG
Source organism: Muribaculaceae bacterium (assembly GCA_029062005.1). GTDB lineage: Bacteria > Bacteroidota > Bacteroidia > Bacteroidales > Muribaculaceae > Lepagella. Next base: position 3,984 of record JAIDQZ010000094.1, read on the forward strand.
ATCTGAAATGTTCCTTCTATGCTGCCGTCGGCAAGCTTGAGCACCTTGTTTTGATTGTAGGTGAGATTACCGAAGAGACTTACGCTCATATCCCTGTTTGAATAAACTATGCCACGTAGGGCGAGCTCGATACCGCTGTTGCGGATTTTTCCGATATTCTTCCATTTTGAGCTCATACCTGTTGTCTGCGAAATAGGAACTTCATATAGCGCGTCCTTGGTGGTTTCATTGTAATAGTCGAAAGTGACATTCAGACGATTCCAGAGGTTGAGGTCGAAACCTACATCAAACTTCTGGGAAGTCTCCCAGGTAAGATCAGGATTTGCGATATTTCCGGGCACCATACCGGGTACCTCATTGTAATTGTAACCTATCGCATAATATCCACGGGCAGCATACAGAGATGGGAGCGACTGATTGCCGACAGTACCGTAAGTGATGCGGACATCTGCGTTCTTTACAACAGAATTATCCCTGAGGAATGCTTCCTGAGCGATTCTCCATTTAGCTCCTACCGACCAGAAATTACCCCAGCGTTTGTTGCTTCCGAAAACAGAGCTGCCGTCACGGCGGAATGAAGCCGACAGATAGTAGCGGCTGTCATATGAATAGTTGGCGCTGCCGAAATATGAAGCAAGACGCGATGATGACTCATAGTAGTCACTGCTGTCAGGAGCGGCAGCTGTTGCCATATTGCGTATGCCGTCTGACGCAAACGGGAAGTTATATCTTGAATAAAAATCGTAATGATATTGGTAACGTTGCATTTCCTGGGCAATCATCACGTCAAATACATTCTTCTCGTTGAATGTGTAATTCCATCCGATAAGATTGGTCCATGTAAGAGTGCTGGAATTTGAATTGTATTGCTGTCCAAGACCATTGTAATCCATACCCTGAGGGTTATAAACTGCGCTCCAATAGTTATATTCGCGCTGGCTCATGACGTTAACACCAAAATTTGTCTTGACATAGATTCCGTATGGAAGATTCACCTGAAGCCAGGGATTGGCATTGATGGTCTGGTTAGTGATCTGATCAATGTCACCGAGCTTTGGGTCTGTAAGAGCAAGGGGGTTGTAATAATCCGCGTTTTCATATTCTTTTCCGTCAGCTGTATAGACGGGATAGAACGGTGTCATTGTTGACATGGCAGCTGTGACAGGCGCCGACATGCTTCCGGATGTAGCCTGTGAGAATGTATTATTCTTGTTGTAGGAATACTGCGCGCTGATACCGGCAGTAAACCAACGGTATTTAGTGTCAAGATTCACGCGTCCTGAATACCTCTGGTTGTCAGAACCGATGACTATACCTTCAGTGTCAAGATAACCGAGTGAGAAATAGTAGTGAGTGCTGCCGGTGGCTCCTGATACGGATGCATTGTATTCCTGATAATATGCGTTGCGTGTGATCACATCCATCCAGTCGGTATTGGTCTTGCCGTCCCATCCAAATTCGTCAATTACATCTGCAACTGCGGTATCATAGGTATACTCACCGGGGTAAGCAGCCATAAGACCGTTTGCAAACAGCTTGACACTCTGCTCGGAACTTGCAAACTTCATATTGTTGTTAGCCACTTTTGAGAATCCTTGTTTAACGTCAAGAGTGACATTCAGTCTACCTTCTTTGCCTTTCTTCGTATTTACAATTATGACACCGTTGGCAGCACGTGAACCGTAGATCGCTGTTGCAGAAGCATCCTTAAGGACTGTGATTGACTCGATATCATTAGGATTGTATGCAGCCATCGGGTCAAAGTAGTTGTTGGTGTCGGAATACAGACCGTCATAGTCTGAATTCACCGGCATGCCATCTATCACGTAAAGAGGTTGGTTATTGCTTGAGAGCGAACCCATGCCTCGTACATATACCGAGCCATACTGACCGGGCATCGAAGTTGAATTGTTGTATTGGATACCTGTCACATTTCCTTCAAGAGACTTTACAAAATTAGCATCGTTCTTTTTATCGACTACATTCCCGTCAAGAACGGATGCCGCACCGGTAAAGGCGGCACGTGTTGACACTCCATATCCAACCACCACCAACTCGTCAAGATTATTCGTGGAGTTAAAGAGTGTAACTTTCATATTGTCGGAAACAGGCAATTCCTGTGTCGCCATTCCAATGTATGAAAACACGATACTCTTGGCATTTGCAGGCACATTCTTGAGGGTGAAATTACCGTCCAGATCAGTTGCCGTGCCAATAGAAGAACCTTTTACCATAACAGATGCTCCTACTATGGGAAGGTTGTCTTCTCCCGAAAAGACTTGTCCGGTTATCGTGCGCTGTGCCAGCGTAGACATAACCATAACAGTCATAATCGCAATTAATGAAAGCAATCTTTTCATCTTAGATAAATTTAGTGAACTATTAGAAAATGTAATTTTTGTTGTCAATTTCTAAATACAATATGGTTAATTATATGGCTGAGCACGGTGAGATGACAGATATGCTTCGGAGCGGATTGTACGGTAGGGACGCACGGCTCGTGCATCCGTAGTCATTTGATTGAAATTCAATATAAAAAATCGGACGCACGAGCCGTGCGTCCCTACCTGAGCTTGAGTGATTTCAATAATTTAGTTTACCCCTTGCGGAATCAGACATGATGCGGCAAGTAACTACTTGGCAACAAAAAATATCGGCTTACGCCTGTTTTTCAGAATAATTTGTCAAGAAGGGTTATTGCATGCTGCTTTTTCTGATCCACAACCTTGCTGTAGATCTGGGTTGTTCGAATGTCTGCATGACCTATAAGTTTACTTATAGTATAGAGATCTGCACCGGCTGTCAGCATCATGGTAGCGAAAGTGTGGCGCGATACGTGGAAAGTCACTTTTTTTTTATTCCGGCGGCCTGTGCGGTTTTCCTAAGTTTCTTTAATGTGACCCCATACTCCGGAAAAGAAAACACACTTGTGTCCGCCGCTCCAGATGCAGGCAGTAGAGAGGCTGCTATATCTGAAAGTGGAACTTCCACACTACGGTGAGTCTTTTTCATAGTTATTGCTATCTTTCTTCCTTTGCCGGTATCTATGATATCTGCCCATTTAAGCCGTGATACATCGGAATAGCGAAGTCCACAAAAGCAGCAGAAGAGGAAAGCTGCCACGTCATCTCCGGTAGAAATATTTTCGGAAGAAACTGAAATCATAGATTTCACTTCGCCAGGCGTGAGGTATTCACGTAGACTTTGCGACTTTTTTATGCGCTCTGCTGCATTGAGCAGACGCATGGGATTGCTGACAATCAATTCCGTTCTTACCGCTTCGTTGAGTACTATAGACAACGCATTGAGCAATTCAAACTGAGTCGCCTGCATAAGATATTTAGATGAGTTCAATGCGTGTGCTGAACGGAGATAATCTGCAAATCCAACGCAAAAATCCCTGTCGATGTCCGCCAACCCTGTGGATTGGCTATATCTCTGAAGATGTTTGAGGAGTCTTTTCATAAGCATTATACTTGAGTGGGACTGTAATCCTGTCTTCACTTTAATTATATTCTCTATCCATTCCTGTATTGATAATTTGCAATCCGGAGTTTTTATTCCGGCTTTTCCATTGACAAATTCCAGAATCCTCTTCGCCTTTATGGCTGTAGCGGCACGCATTGTGGCTGCATTCACTGCCTTGTCGGCGGCGCTCCTTTCAGGGATAAGATAGAGTCTTAGAAATTCATAGATCCGTTTCCCTTTATGATAAGTATCAAGATACAGGGATTGATTGCCGTTGGCAAGAGATTTGACTCTAAGTCTGACCGGCTCCTTGATTTTTGCTTTTTGCTTGATTCTATTCATAGATAAAGTATTTTTTATGGATGTAAGGATTAATCGGGCATTTTTAATCGGAAAATAAGTAACAAACTGGTAACAGATTCTTAAAATACCCAATCTAAATTTTAAGAAATATTGAGAAATATTGAGAAAAATAGAAAAAATGTAAAACTTTTTTAACTAAATTGTGTTTTTATGTTAAAGGTAGTGCGGTGAGAATCGCACTCTCTTGATATATTAATAATGTTAACAGGTAAAAAACAACAACGAAAATT
>JAIDQZ010000095.1 GCA_029062005.1 Muribaculaceae bacterium
TGGGAAAGTCGAGGCTTTGTTTTATATTTTGAAGCTTATAGCTAAAATGAGGGTGCGCCATTTTGACACACCCTCATTTATTAATAAAAATCGACTCTTAAATTATTTGAAGCGACGGTTACCCTGAAGTGCAGGTCCGGCAGCTGCATCGATATTCGCCTTTTTTGCAAGCGAACGCTTAAGGATAGCATAAGCCACAGGTGCAGCGCAGAAGAGTGAGCAGAATGTACCTACAATCACACCATAGATCATCGCAAATGTAAATGAGCGGATTGTGTCGCCACCGAGGAAGAAGATGCAAAGGAGCACCAGAAGGGTGGAGAATGATGTCATGATCGTACGTGTAAGAGTGGTGTTGAGCGACTTATTGAATGTCTCATAACGATCCTCTTTCGGGTACACCTTCATCATCTCGCGGATTCGGTCGAATACCACCACGGTGTCATTGATCTGATAACCGATAATGGTAAGCACTGCTGCAATAAATGCCTGGTCGATTTCCATTGAGAAGGGAAGGAAGCCCCAGCAGAGTGAATAGAAGCCGATGATGAGGAATGCAGTGAGGGCAACCGCGCAAACAGCACCAACTGAGAATGCGATGTTGCGGAAACGGAGAAGGATGTACAGGAACATGCAAAGCACTGCAATACCTACTGCCCAATATGCGTCACGCTTCATGTCGTCTGCCACAGAAGGACCGACCTTCTGGATAGATATGATACCATGGCTTTCGTCAGACACGGAGAATGCGTTTTGATCCATCAGCTGACCCTGAGCGTTTGTAAGTTCAGGCTGCAGACCTTTGTAGAGAAGATCTGTGATTTCATTTTCAACGCCTTCAGTCTCGTCATCGATCTTATAGTTGGTAGAGATACGTACCTTTGTGTTGTCATCGATAGATATTACTCCTACACTGACAGTCTTGTCGTTGGCTGCTTCCTGAAGCTGACCGAGAAGTCGCTCCTGAATATCAGAAGGAACAACGTCTTTCTCAAATTGAACCACATAGTTACGACCACCTGAGAAGTCGATACCCTGATTCATGCCGCGAACCACGAGAGACACAACGGAAATGAGGATAAGTATGCCCCATACCAACATAGCAGCCTTAGTCTTACCGAGGAAGTTGATCTTTGTATTGGTGAAGAGGTTGCGGCTGATGCTTGTATCAAAGGTCATATTTGCGCATCGACCGTTGGCTGTGATGATATCAAATGCAATACGTGTCAGGAAGACTGCTGTGAAGAACGAGCATACAAGACCGATGATGAGTGTGGTTGCAAAACCCTTGATCGGACCTGAACCGAAGATCAGAAGTATGACACCCGTGATGATCGAAGTCAGGTTGGAGTCGAAGATAGCGGAGAACGCATTGCTGTAACCTTCAGAAATAGCCTGACGCAGTTTCTTACCGCTCTTGAGCTCTTCCTTCGTACGCTCGAATATAAGCACATTTGCGTCGACCGCCATACCGAGTGCGAGCACGATACCTGCGATACCGGAAAGTGTGAGCACTGCCTGAAGAGAAGCGAGGATACCGAGTGTAAAGTAGAGGTTGAGCATAAGACCTACATTAGCCACAAGACCCGGGATCAAGCCATAGATAGCGATCATGAAGATCATGAGCAGCACGAGTGCCACAATAAAGGAGATGAATCCCTGCTGGATAGCCTCGGCACCAAGGCTTGGGCCAATAACGTTGTTGGAGACAACGTCTACCTTTGCGCTCATCTTACCAGACTTGAGCACGTTGGCAAGGTCGTTAGCCTCTTCGGGGCTGAAGTTACCGGTTATTTCAGAGCTGCCGCCTGTGATCTCATTGTTCACGTTCGGGAATGAATAAACATGCTCATCAAGCACAATTGCGATAGGACGACCGATATTGCTTCTGGTGATTGTCGCCCATTCACGCGCACCACGGTCATTCATACGCATATTGACTGTATTGCCGCGCATGTTGTCATATTCGGAAGTAGCACTTGTCACGGCATCACCCTGGAGAGCAGGCTCACCCTTGAGGGCGATCAGCTGCCAGTAAGGAGTAGTCTTGTATTCACCATTTCCTTTTGGTATGGGATTACCCTGAGCATCGGCAACCGGAACGTCGACAGCCTTAACTTCCCATGCTGCGTGAAAATCACTTGGAAGTTTCTGCTTGGCGAGGTCAGAGCTGAGGATTGAATCAACGAGATTACGGTTAGCAGGAGCCACAAAACCGATCACTGGGCTTCCGGCACGCTGAGCGCCTCCAAGAAGCTGGATGAGGTTAAGGTGATTGACAGTATCCTGAGCCGCATAAGCCATAGCAAAATTATTGAGGTCGGATGCAATCTCATTGTAGTTGTAGACTTCGAAGAATTCGAGGTTTGCACTTGACTTGAGAAGTTCAGTGACACGTTCAGGCTCTTTCACACCGGGGAGTTCAAGGAGGATCTGACCCTTCTTGTCCTGCAGTTTCTGTATATTGGGAGCGACAACACCGAACTGGTCGATACGAGTGCGGAAGATATTGAATGCAGCGTCAACCTGGCTGTCTACCTGACTGTTCAGAGCTGCCGTAACTTCACCGTTGGAAGAACTGCTCTTGATCTTGCCCATGAATTCACCTTCACGGGTAAAGAGAGCAGCCATGGTTCCGGGCTGGAAGTAAGAAGCGAATTTATTGATGAAATCTTTATCGGAAGTCTTGACTCCTGCTGCCCTTGTCTTTTCAATAGCCGCATTGATTTCCTTGAGCTGTTGCTCGCCTGCTGCATACTGACGAAGTATGTCGGGAATTGAGATTTCAAGCACCACGTTCATACCACCCTTAAGGTCGAGGCCGAGGCCGATTTCCATCTGACGGACCTGATTGTAGGTGTAACCGAGGTAAACCTTCTCTTTGTCGATAGAGTCGTTGTACTGTTTCAGACTCTGTTTGTAGACATCATTTGTCACGTCTGAAGTGCCGGCTGCCTTGGTTGCGTATTCATTTGCAAGTTTCTCATAGTGAGAAGTCACGAATGAGAAAGAGATGTAGAATCCGCAAATGAGGACAAGGAGCACTGCAATCGTGCTGATAAAGCCTTTGTTCTGCATTTTGTTGTTCTGAATTTATTGTTATTTTATTAATTTACATTATAATACATCGAAAACCTAGGCATAGGGACACCTTTCGGAGTCTCTCGCCTACAATTTTCAACTTGCAAAGATACATATTTTTCCGCTAATTAGCAAAAAAATAATTGAGAATTGAAATTTAATAAAAAACCCCCGCCATTAACTGGCGGGGATTGATATGCATGATTGCAACGATCAGATTATGATCAGAGCTTCGGACCGGCAGCTACGAGAGCCTTGCCTTCATCGTTTGTAGTGAACTTGTTGAAGTTCTTGATGAAGCGTGCTGCAAGATCTTCAGCTTTCTTAGTCCATTCTGCCGGATCAGCATAAGTGTCACGCGGATCAAGAATCTTCGGATCAACACCCGGAAGCTCTGTCGGGACTACGAAGTCGAAATACGGGATAGTCTTGGTAGGAGCCTTGAGGATATCACCGTTGAGGATTGCATCGATGATACCACGGGTGTCACGGATAGAGATACGCTTGCCAGTTCCGTTCCAACCGGTATTTACAAGGTATGCCTTTGCACCGCTCTGATTCATGCGCTTTACAAGCTCTTCACCGTATTTTGTCGGGTGGAGGCTAAGGAAAGCCGCGCCAAAGCAAGCAGAGAATGTCGGAGTAGGCTCGGTGATGCCACGTTCTGTACCTGCGAGTTTAGCAGTGAAGCCGCTGAGGAAGTAGTATTTGCACTGCTCGTCATTAAGGATAGATACAGGAGGAAGGACACCGAATGCGTCAGCTGAAAGGAAGATAACCTGATCAGCAGCCGGACCCTTGGAAACAGGCTTAACGATATTCTTGATGTGATAGATAGGATAAGAAACGCGTGTATTCTCTGTCACGCTCTTGTCCGCAAAATCACACTCGCCGTTAACTACAGTTACGTTTTCAAGAAGGGCGTCACGCTTGATAGCATTGTAGATATCAGGTTCGCTTTCCTTGTCAAGGTTGATCACCTTTGCATAGCAACCGCCTTCGTAGTTGAATACACCTTCATCGTCCCAGCCGTGCTCGTCGTCGCCGATGAGCTTACGCTTAGGATCGGTAGAAAGAGTAGTCTTGCCGGTACCGGAAAGACCGAAGAAGATAGCAGTGCTTGTCTCTTCCATATTGGTGTTTGCAGAGCAGTGCATGGAAGCGATGCCACGTAGCGGATTGAAGTAGTTCATCATCGAGAACATACCCTTCTTCATCTCACCGCCATACCATGTATTGATGATGACCTGCTCTTTGTCGGTGATGTTGAAAGCTACGCAAGTCTCTGAATTGATACCGAGTTCCTTGTAATTTTCAACTTTAGCCTTGGAAGCGTTATAAACCACGAAGTCAGGCTCGAAGTCTTTAAGCTCTTCTTCAGTAGGACGGATAAACATGTTGGTCACAAAATGTGCCTGCCATGCAACCTCCACAATGAAACGCACTTTGAGACGTGTAGCCGCATTAGCACCACAGAAGAGGTCGACTACATAAAGTTCCTTGTCGCTAAGCTCATCGATAGCGATTTTCTTAAGCTGGTCCCATACTTCAGTGGAGATGGGTTTGTTGTCGTTGGGATATTCGGGAGAGTTCCACCAAACAGTGTTTTCTGTGGTGGCATCTTTCACGAGATATTTGTCTTTAGGAGAACGTCCGGTATAGACGCCTGTCATGACGTCGATAGCGCCAAGGCTTGTAGGGATACCCTTCTCAAAGCCTTCGAGACCCGGTTTTGTTTCTTCAATGAAAAGCTGATCATAGCTGGGGTTGTGAATTATTTTCTTCACCCCCTTGATCCCATAGCGGGACAAATCTAACTCTGCCATATTGTCAAGTTAATATTATTGGGTTGTACTTAATTATTACCGATTTTTTACCTTGAGGCGCAACATTTACTTCAGGATAACAAGTTCCGCCACAATTTTGCGGCAAAGTTAAACAAAAATTAGGAAATCAGCAATAGCAAAAGGAGAAAAAGGATTAAAAAAAAGTATTCTTAATGATTTTTAACTTGATGAATAAACTACATTCTTGATTTAGCGAATGAACCTGCCACCCACGCACAAACAATTGTGATCAGAGCTATCGGCAGCGACGTCACCAGAAGGTCGAGCAGCTCAAGTCTGACCGGATACGCCATAGGCATGGCATCCACTGCATTTGTAGCAATGGTGATGACTCCGAATCTTTCCTGAATGATGCAAAGCACGGCTCCAAGCGCCATCCCTATCAAAGCCCCTATCAGCGAGACAAGCACGCTTTCCCAACGGAACACATCCGCTATCGACTTTCGGCTCATGCCTATCGCTGACATAGTGCGCATTGAGTCTTCCTTTTCAAGCACAAGCATCGAGAGTGTGGAAACAATATTGAAAGATGCGATCACGAGGATGAAGAAAAGGAGAAGGAAGGTCATCCATTTCTCAATCTGAACCATCCTGAAATTCACTTCCTGAAGCATCAGTCTGTTTTTCACCCTATATTGCGGTCCCACTGCCACGGAAACATCATCAAGCAATTTATCTATATTGACATTGTCGGCTGCCTTTATTTCTATTGCCGTCGCCTCACGATCGTAAAGGAGAAGATCCCTCACAAGAGCAATATCAGTGAATATGCAGTTATCGTCGTACACATCCTGCAGCGACTGAAACACATCGGCTACATTCAGCGAATCCATCACGAACGCCGCAGCGGGATTCGCAGGGTTAAACCGCCCTGTGCGTTTGGGAGCGAAAACCGTAATAGGCTGAGAATAATCAGATATGGCAAGCTTGTAGGCAAGTCCAATTGAAACGAGCGACGGATTATTGCTTTCGGCATCCATAAGTGAACACCCCCCTGCCACCCTAAGAGAATCAATTGATGTGACTTTTGAATATTGATCAGGAACCACACCCTTAAGCACTATAGGGGTCTCTCGTCCATTGTAGAACGCGAGTGCATTGTCCGTGAGAGTTGGAGTAGCTAAAGCCACTCCTTTAATTCCAGACAAACCGGAAGCAAGAGAGTCTCCGTTGGCAATAGTCTTGCCAGTCGCAGGCACCACCATCAGATCAGGCGACAATGTATCAAGCCTGCCGGTCAGAAGAGACTGAAAACCGTTGAAAACCGACAGCACACACACCACGGCAGCTGTGGCAACAGCAACCCCTACCACCGACACTATAGCGATGGCATTGACTGCACTATGCGATTTCTTACCGAAAAGATATCGCGCTGCAACTCTTAAAGGAATTGATCTCACCCTGCGGTTATCCCTTGTTTTCTGATTTTTAATTACGGTGTCGAGACTCCCTCTTTACATCGTCCGGATCAACATAGTCGTCAGCTGTGCCTTTTATAGGATCAGATGCAAGAAGACGGTCAATATTCTCGGCATAATCGAGAGAGTCATCAAGATAGAAAGCCAGATCAGGACACTTACGCAGAATCTGCTTGACGGACTGCGCAAGTTCATATCTCACCGTCTTTCCCTGCTTCTTTATATTCTCAAGAATCTCGTTAGATTTTTCCGGCGGGAAAATACTTAGATATGCTTTTGCCACCGAAAGGTCAGGAGACACCCTGACAGCACTTACCGATACAAGCACATTGCCCATAGCCGCTGTCTGGCGACGAAAAATCTCACTCAGTTCCTTCTGTATAAGTCTTGATATTTTTGCTTGTCTTTTCGATTCCATAGTTATTTCTTTATTTATGCAGATTTATTCTTGTACCTACATAACGTCGCATCACCCCCTATGGTTCTCATCGGGGTCCTCACAATAAGACCGGGATATCAGAATAATCACTATTCCCCATTCTTGCGCAAGAGACTGATTCCATCCCTGAACGGCAATATGACAGTGTCGAATCCCGGCAAACCAACCGCTCTATCATTAAAGTTTCTTACTCCTCTTGTCTGAGGATCATTTTCATATGACGGATCACAAACATGGCCGGACCATAATGTATTGTCGGCTATAATCAGCCCTCCTTTTTTGAGGATACGGACAGCTTCCTCCAGATAGGCAAGGTACTCACGCTTATCCGCATCAATAAATATCATGTCGACGCTTTCGTCTGAAAATTCCCGGCAAATATCAAGTGCCTTGCCTATCCTGAGATCTACCTTCCTGCCAAACGGAGAAGATTCAAGCTGCCTTCTTATAAAATCTTCGAGTTCATCATCGGACTCTACGGTGACAAGAGTTGAGCCTTCCGGAAGGCCCTCTGCAATGCAGAGCGCCGAATATCCGGTGAATGTACCTAATTCAACCGCCAGCCTTGGGGCACACAGCATAGTAAGCATCTTAAGTAGGCGACCCTGAAGATGACCGGAACACATACGTCCGTTTATAAGCCTGAGATTCGATTCGCGTGTGAGGCGGCTGAGGTGATCTGGTTCAGGCGACACATGGGCATCGACATATGAGTCGAGCGCCGATTCTATTTCATAATTCATTGGCGTGAAAGAATTGACCTGATCGCAAGAAGGTATCCTTCAAGCCCGAGTCCGCATATCATACCTTTGGCAGCAGGAGCCACAACATCCCTGTGTCTGAATTCCTCACGTGCGTGTATGTTGGAAATATGCACCACAATAACCGGGACAGGCGACATCTCCACCGCATCATGGATAGCATAGGAATAATGTGCATACGCACCGGGATTAATTATTATGCCGCGGCAGAAAGGATCGAATGCGAATTCCTGAATCCTGGATACAATTTCCCCTTCCGAATTAGACTGGAAATATTCAAGAGTCTCCTGTCCGTCCGTAAGGTCGGAAATAAGGTATTCCGCATCCGGGAGCAAATCCTCGAAAGCTGTGGTTCCATACATTTTCGGATCGCGCTTCCCGAGCATGTTCAGGTTTGGTCCGTTGATGATAGCAATCATATTTATATTATGCTGAATTTGATTTATAAAGTTACACTCCGCTTCAAATTATTATTATATAACAGATTATATAACGGCTCATTCAATAGTCAAAAGAGAGAAAAGAGTCTCGGCAAGAAGATGACAATGCCTGACACGGCAGCCGCAATAGCCATGAACAGCACTCCGGCAGCCCCGATGTCTTTCGCTTTTTTTACAAGAGGATGATATTCCGGACTCACAAGGTCAGCAATAGCCTCAACCGCGGAATTCATCGCTTCCGCCATCAGCACTCCGCCACAACATAGAGCCACCACACACCATTCGGAAGTAGTAATGTCAAAAGCAAACCCCATTATGACAACAGCTACCATAGCAAACGCATGAATGCGCGAATTGTGCTCATCGCGCAAGAGCGCAGCAATACCGTCGAAGGCATATCCGAACGATTTCACCCGCTTCCTTAAAGAAAACTTTTCCTGCTTCATACCGCAAATTTAATCATTTTTATTCATTCACCCTAATATTCCAGAAATTAATTTGTGATAACTGGATTATACACATCATGACACGCTCCTTCTTTTAACTTTTTGCTACAATTTTTTTATTCAGCTATTGTTTATTTGTTTTTTTTATCTTAACTTTGCACAGGAAAAAGTCTCAAACTTTATCAATAACATCTGAAGAAGATAAAAAAGAGAGTGTTCCCTAAACGTACAAACAGACAACTACAATCATGGAAAAAGTCGACAACCTTGACAGAAAGATCCTGAACATCATCATGAACAACGCGCGCACGCCTTCAAAAGACGTCGCTATAGTTTGCGGAGTGTCACGCGCCGCTATCCATCAGAGAATACAACGACTCATAGAAATGGGAGTCATAATCGGCTCAGGCTACGATGTCGACCCGAAAAAGCTCGGATACAACACATGCACATATGTCGGTGTGAAACTTGAAAAAGGCTCCATGTACCGCGGTGTAGTGGCAGACCTTGAAAATATTCCGGAAGTTGTAGAATGCCATTTCACGACAGGTCCATACTCCATGCTCATGAAAGTGTTCGCTCGCGACAACCAGCACCTCATGGAACTTCTCAACGACCGCATACAGCATATCAAGGGTGTCACCGAAACTGAAACCCTAATTTCTCTCGAACAGTCAATGAACCGTCAGATAAAACTTGACACAGATCCAGATGCAAAATAAAAGGAACATCATTTTCACCATATCGGCGGCTCTGCTTCTTGCAGTGGTCGCCTTTATGTTTTTCTTCCCAGATGCCATGGAGGGAAGGGTGCTTCAGCAGCACGACATTCAGCAAGGCTTAGCCAATGGACATGAAGGCATTGAATATAAAGCAGAAACCGGAGAATCAACCCGTTGGACCAATTCGCTTTTCGGAGGAATGCCGAATTTCCAGATAGCTCCATCATATCCCGCCAACGACCTTTTAAACTGGATACAGAGCTTATTCATGCTCGGACTGCCGACCCCCGCCGATCTTCTTTTCGGCATGATGCTCGGTTTCTTTATAATGTGCCTATGCATGAAGATGCGCTGGAGTGTGGCTCTATTTGCATCTATCGCATGGGGATTCTCTTCCTATTTCATAATCATCATAGGAGCAGGGCATATATGGAAATTCCTGACTCTCTGCTACATACCCCCTACGATCGGAGGCATTGTTCTCGCCTACAGGGGCAAATACCTTGCAGGAGGAGCCCTTGCAGCACTTTTCTCTGCTCTCCAGTTGATGAGCAACCATCCGCAGATGACCTATTATTTCGTGCTGGTGATGCTGTGCATGGCGCTAGCCTATCTATGGATTGCATTTAAGGAGAAAACAATAGCCAAATGGGGAATATCCACCTGCGTGCTGGCAGCAAGCGGACTCATAGGAGTTGCAGCCAACTCTCCAAGCCTATACAACTCGCTTGAATACAGCAAGGAGACAGTACGCGGTCGCGCCACCGACATTACTGATCCGAATGCACCTGCAACATCCGGCATGGATAAGAGTGCAATCACGGCATGGAGCTATGGAATCGACGAGACCTGGAGTCTTCTCATTCCTAACGTCAAGGGTGGAGCGACCCTTAAACCGACCGCCGGACAGAACAGAATGCTCACAGTGGCAGAAACAGACATGGGTGCTGACCGCTACTTGTCGCAGGAAGAAATGCAGTTCGCGAGCCAGTTTCCGCAATATTTTGGAGATCAGCCAATGACCAACGGACCGGTATATGTGGGAGCTTTCGTTCTATTGCTTGCGATACTTGCCATGTTTGTAGTGGATGGAAAATGGGAAACTCCTGTAAAATGGGCTCTCTTTGCCTCTTCCATAATAGCGATAATGCTGAGCTGGGGTCATAATTTCAATGCACTTACCAACTTTATGATCGACTATTTCCCGGGCTACAACAAGTTCCGTACAGTAAGCTCGATATTGGTAATTGTTGAATTCTGCATTCCGTTGCTTGCAGCCCTATGTGTGCGCCAGATTCTCAATACTGAAAATTTCTTCGGTAAAAATAAATGGACTGTCATATGCGTGATGGGAGGCGGCGTAATGGTGTGTCTCATCGGCTGGCTTGCTCCATCGGTATTCGGAGAGCCTTATTCTGCATCTGAATTCGGATATCTAAAAGAAGCCGGAGCATTTACAAATCCTGCCTATGCCAACGTGATGAAAGGGATCTCGGCAGGACGGCTCAGTCTTGTATCCACAGACTCCCTGCGATCGATGATATTCATTTTGCTTGGATGCGGAATGATTTTCCTATGGGATAGAAAAATCATCAAAAACTCCACCATATGGACCTGCTGCCTGACAGCTATAGTGCTTGCGGATCTTTACACAGTAGACAAGAGATATGTCGACTCAGACAATTTCATTACAGCAGAAAGCGATGAAGCCGTTTTTGTGCCTACTGAGGCAGACCTCGCGATCCTTCAGGACAAGAGCAATTACAGAGTAATGGATATCCCGGGATTCGCATCCGCCCGAAGCAGCTATTTCCATAAGACCATCGGCGGATATCACGCTGCAAAGCTTACTCGCTACAACGATCTGATAGAGCATCAGATCACAAAGGGAAATCCTTTCGTGCTCAATATGCTCAATGCCAAATATTTCCTCACAGACAACGGTTACTCAGTGAATCCGGAGGCTTTCGGCAATGCATGGTTTGTCGACACGCTGACATATGTAGGGTCTTCCCGTGAAGAGATGGATGCCCTTTCGTATCTTACAAACCGGAATACAGCCGTAGCAGACAATAAGTTTTCCGAGATCATCGGGACTCCTATCCCTATAGCTGAGGGAGATACCATTTATGAGACTTCGTATGCTCCTAACAAGTTGACCTACCGGGCACATTCTGCAAAAGGAGGCGTAGCTCTGTTCTCGGAAGTATACTTCCCATGGGGATGGAAAGCAACTGTCAATGGCAAGGAGACACCGATCGGACAAGCAGACTATATTCTTCGCGCCATTCGCATACCCGCCGGAGATTCCGAAATCGTAATGACTTTCGAACCGGAAATATTGAAAAAAGCCAATACGCTCGCCACAATCTCCGTAATACTCATATACCTTCTTGCTATCGCAGCCTTCGGCAAATGGATCTTCGGTCTGGCTAAAGGCAAGTCAAAGTCTGCGGCAGGACAGCAATGACAACTTGCCTGAAGGATCGCATAACTCGATGGCGCCATACCCGAGGGTATGGCGTCCATTCTCCTTTAGCGTACAGCATAGTGAAGGAATGCATAAGACCTCAAAAGATATACGGATTCTATTCCGACGCGTACCTTGAGTTTGAATTTCATGAAGACAGGAAAGGTCTCAGAAATGCAAAGATGACACTCAGGCTCGTTAACCTGCTGCGTCCGGCACGCATATGGATGCCTGCAGCCGACAGGCGACTCACCACAGCTTTGGGCATGTCATTCCCGGATATCACCTTTGCCACAAGCAAAGATTGTCCTAAGAATGTGGATCTCATCATCACCTCCGGCGCCATGGATCTATATGGAATGTGGGGGAAAATGGCAGGTACCGAAGAATGTGCCATGATAATATTCGGGAAGCTTGCCGCTGACAGCACATCCGGATGGAACAATCCTCCGACAATGGAACTGGCAGGCAGGGAATTCACAATACTTCTCCGCAGATCATCAATGGATTACACACACTACCTGATATAAACCTCCCAAAATAATCTTCAACCACCGTCATCAGACCATGAGTGTACCAACTTCGCTTCAGGATTTTGAGGCATACCTTTCGCTTGAGAGGGGAATGTCGGGCAATACGTGCGAAGCGTACGTGTCTGACGTATGCCATCTTCTTGAATATCTTGAAGATGAAGGAGCCAATCCGGCTGAGGTTTCTGAAAAGGATCTTCACGGTTTTATCTGCACTCTTCGCGACCTCGGTATCGGACCACGAAGCCAGGCACGCATTTTATCCGGGATCAAGAGCTATTATAAATTTCTGAAATTATCCGGTATCATTGAAAACAATCCGACCGATCTTCTTGAATCGCCACGCCTCGGCCGCCACCTTCCGGAAGTCCTGAGTACCGCTGAAATAGATATGATGATTTCTCAGATTCCGGACGACAAGGAAGAATCACTGCGCAACCATGCGATAATAGAGACCCTCTACGGCAGCGGACTGCGCGTTTCCGAACTTACCGATGCCAGACTTTCACGGCTTAGTTTTGACGACGGATGCCTTATCGTAGAAGGCAAGGGGAGCAAACAGAGGATCGTTCCGGTGTCACCTGTTGCAATAGATCTCATTAAGGAGTATCTGCCGCAACGTAGCCGTCTTAACATAAAGCCGGATGCCCAGGATACAATCTTTCTCAACAGGAGAGGAGGAAAAATGTCGAGGGTAATGGTTTTCTATATCATCAGGGATCTTGCAGCGGCGGCAGGGATATTGAAAACTGTATCGCCTCACACTCTTCGCCATAGCTTTGCCACTCATCTTCTTGAAGGAGGAGCATCTTTAAGGGTGATTCAAGAACTTCTTGGACACGAATCGCTCGAAACGACTGAGATATACGTACACCTCGACCGATCGCGTCTCCGCCATGAGCTGCTCGCACATCACCCACACTATAGAAAAAATTTATGAGATGCGGGTCTTAAATTTTTAGGGACAAGAACCCTAAAAACTACGGAAATCCGTAATTGCATCATTGCGTCATTCATTGTAATTTTGCAAAATTGCTAATAATATAGTGAAAAGATGAAGCGCTAATTCAAAATCATACGATTCACCTTTTTACATATGGCAATGCAATTACATATGGATAAGCTGTGAATAAATTGAACAAACCTGACATAAAGGAAAGCAAGAGCACTGCAAAACAGGGACCGGCTAAATATCGCGGGGCCTGGCGACCTAAAGTGCCGGAAACCCGCGGAAGTTCTGAGGAATGCCCTCACTGCCATGCAGCTGTCGAAAGCGGGATGGCGATCTGTCCTCATTGCGGAAGATCACTCACCCCTGACAAATGCTCTTTCTGTGGTTCTCCAATGAAGCCTAACGCAAAATTCTGCACCCGTTGCGGACAATCAGCCGAAGGCATAGTATGCCCTGAATGCGGCACATTGAATTCCCGAAATTTCTGCCGTCGCTGTAACGCTCCTCTCACACCTATGGCTATGCAAGCTATGGAGCAGGCAAAAAAAGATCCTGCCTTCAAGGCAGTTCAGAAGAAGGCTGATGAATTGGCTGAACTACAACGGATGATCAATGAATTGCAGCAGCACTCCGAGACCAATGACCAGACACCGGCAGAACTTTCCGAAGCTGACAAAGCCCTTCTTAATGAATATGCCGACATTCTCGCTTCAATAGGAACCGCACCGATAAAACCGGCTGAAACCAAGTCATCCTCACAACGTGGGCAAGCAGCGACATCGGAGCGCCGAGCATATCAGGATCCTTGCGCCGACCTGGAAGACATTATGGCAGCATACCGTGAAAAGGCAGCTGAATTGAACCAAGCACTGTCGGCGATGACTCCACCTCCTGAATACACACCCGAACAGCAGAGGGATTATTTTTCCGCCCGCAAGGTGATGACGATAAACTCAGAGTATGACATGAGCGGCTACGTCCCATACTTGTGGAAATGTAACCTTTGCGGTGCTCTGCACAATAATCCTCCCGAATGTGTAAAACCGGAACTCGGTGGCACCTGGATTCATATAAGTGTCGAGGATTATCAGAAAAACAGTGCGCCGATCACAGTATCGGCTTCTATCGAATGATAATACAACAATTACAAGATAATAAAAACCCGTAGAACATGGCTGAAGACAAGACCATCGGAGCCCGCAGACGACGCGCCGATATGGATGACCAATTAGACATCCATGCCACAGGGAAAGCAAACCGTGGAAACAAAGACTTAGATATCCACGCCACAGGCAAGACATCCCGTGGAAATATTGAGCAGGACATCCACGCCACAGGCAAAGCATCCCGCGACAGCCTGCAGCCTTACGAACAGAAAACGCAAGGAGTTCGCCGTCCTGATACAAATTCAGAAGCGAATACGGCGAGAGAGATGGAATGGCCTTCCGAATTTGTACTTGAAGGCACCCGATATAAAAACGAGGGGATTCTTTCCGACTCATCAGGAGAGGCGGTGGTCTTCACCGTGAGCAAAGGTGGCAAAAAATATGCATTAAAGGTATATTATTATAATCCTGAGCATCGTCCCAACCATAAGATTCTTGAAAAGATAAAGTCTCTTGCAGGAAGCGGACTGCTTGTCAACATAATAAGTCATGGCGAATGGAGCAACCCCGCCGCTCCGGGCTCCATCAATGACTACGAGCTTATGGACTTTTGCGAAGGAGGCTCACTGGAAGACGTGATCGTGGCTGGCGACGAAAAAGCATTTGCCGAGGTAGCCGTGCGAATGGGTGCGGCGATTGATTTTCTTAGCAAGCACGGCATAATTCACCGCGACATAAAACCGGCAAACTTTTTCTACGCAGATAAGGAAAGGACACAGATCGTTCTTGCCGACTTCGGAATTTCTGCAGAATGCCCTGAAGGTGGCACCTGCAAAATCGACGAGATGCGGTCGCCGCTCTATGCATCACCGGAATTCTACACAAATGTTCCCGGACAACCCGCCGAGGTAGGAGTTCAAAGCGATTATTTCTCTCTTGGAGTGTCATTGCTGTGTCTCTGGGTCGGCAAGGCAAAGCTTTCTGCCAATGAAAGCCAGCTGCTCCGCTCCAAACTTAACGAGACTCTTCCCATACCTAAGGAAATGTCGGCACATGATGCATCCCTCATAAAGGCTCTTACGCGCCTGAAGATGGCGGACAGGGCTGATTTCGACGACATAAAACGCTGGGCTAAGGGAGAGAATCTGGGGGTTGCTGATTCTTCTGCCGCAGACTCAGATTTCCATGTAGTCTATAACTCATCGAAAAATCAGGTGGCGCATTCCCCGGCAGAATTTGCAGCATTTCTTATCGAAGACAAACCTCTCGGTAAAAAATACATCTATTCAGGTCGCGTGACGAAATGGCTTGAAGAGACCGGACGCAACGAAATTGCCGTAAATGTCGAGGATATCGTAGAAAAAGTATATCCCAAGAATCAGGACGCCGGACTCATGGCTGTGGCATACATGCTTGATCCTGCGATGGATTATGTGGCTCCCGATGGCAGACATATGACAGATCCCTCTGATATAGCAATGCATATCTACAATAACAAGCTGGTCGACGAGGTTCTGAATCCGGAATCCAACCTTATGGTCTACTTCAAGGTGCTTAAGCTCGACAAGACATTGGCGGCATTGAAGGAATACATGGCATCAGATGAAGCGGACAGAGGAAAAGAGCCCTACAAAGGATTCATCGCCACATACTATCTTGCGGTCCTGATCAACAGCAACATCCCGTTTCCTGTAGAGATAGATGATGAGATGGGAGTAGCCGACAATGTAGACATGCTGCTGGAAGCGTATAATCAAAACGGCTATCTTGGAAGCATAAACTCCACTCTCCTGCGTAGCCGTGCATTCATAGTCTGGCTCTCCTACCGCAATCCGGCGCTTGCCGGTAAGGTGCGCATGCTTCACGATAACGAAAGCGACGATGTTGATTCCATCTACTACAGGTCATCATCCGCATATCGCATCGCATATGAGCTAAATCCTGCATCCGATCTTTTCTTCAGCATTGACACAGAGTCGAAAACACGCTGCTACTCCATAGAACAGTTAGGTATATACCTCAACGGAGTCATCGATCAATACGTAATCGGAGATGTGACGGACGAGGACGAAGCCCTCGAAGAGTTCATCTTCATGGACGATTACAATATAGGAGACTATCTCAGAGCCCGCGGAGAACAATATGCAAATTTCCTTAAATGGAACAGATACTGCATGGATACCGACGACGAGGAAAACCTACAGAAGGCAGGTCCCTACGACACTCTCATCGGCGCTTACAAAACCACGGCAGGGTTCCTTGGACACGGACCGGATTTTCCGTTCGGAGAAGAGACGCTTACCTCACCCGACGATCTGAAGAAGATCCCTGCGGCAGAAGTAGCGGAAGCCCTCGACCACAAAGCTCATCCGCGCAATGACGCAGATTGCCGCATCACGCCCCTTGCCGCATGGCTGGCGGTATTCTTCCAGGAAAACCCGAGACTTGACCTCTCAAAGAAATTCACTTATGAGAAGGAGACTGCCGAATACATAGAATTCATCGGAAGATACGCTCCCGGCAATTATTATGTGAAGCGCTACAACAGTGCATTGCGAACCATCGACAAATCTGCAGGAAAACTAAAGAAAAGCGACAAGGCTACCAAACTTAACAGGAATATATATCTGATATTGTGCCTGATTCCTACGCTTGCTCTTCTCGCATGCATGATATTACTGCCGGTTCCTGCAGTCAATCCGATAAAGGGGCACTATATGGCTACCGTGGGACTTGTCTTCCTGAGTATCTTTGTAGCCTGCACTGCATCCGGCAATCTGTCAGACGGTGTGATCTGGGGAGCTGTAGGAGGCTTTGCAGGAGCAGGAATCATATATGCCGGGTTTAATTGGTTCCCGATGCCATTGACTGTAATTCTCGGTATTATCGCCCTGGCTGCCGCCATATATTATGCAAGGAGCATGTTTAATGTTTCCGACAGGTTTGACGTAGGTGGAAAGACCGTGAGGGGTGACGAATTCGAATACCGACAGCTTGACGCGCTCTATTTTGCTTATCATCAGACCGATAACAAGCTCGACAACGTCATTACGAAATACTCCTCATTGCAGCGCGACACCAACAAGAGCGCACGGGAAGACTATAATTCCTACGGCTGGAGCTGGCTTGGGATCATATGGCCTATGCTCGCACTATGGTTTTTCATCACTCCGCAGCTGAGCGGCGCACGTTGCTGGGCAAACGGAGTGATAGAATCTGAAGCAAAGGCGAATCAATGGGTGCTCGGCACCTGGAAAACAAAATACTCATCCGGCGGAACATCTATAATCTGCCATATCGACTCTATCGACAAGCACAATCAGATATTCGGCACAATGGAAATAGCCGGGCAAGCTCCGGTGGAAGCCAGAGGCAATGTAAAGAGCAAGTCCGATACCATTCCTGATAATTTCTCGATGTGGCCTATAGAAGAGGGCAGCAAGAACAGAAAATGTTTCAATTTTTCCTACAAAAAGGACAGGAAATCGGCAGAAGGCACTTACTATGACCGGAAAGGCACCTCTCATAAGATGACACTTCTCTCCACTCCGCTTGCCCCGTGGTTTCTGGAACCTGAAAATGTTCCTGCAGAGGTAAAAGGCAATAAGAAGAACAAGACAGGATCAGGAAAGTCTTCTAAAGCATCAAAAGCATCCGTATCTGCTGAAGAAACAGTTCAGGAATCAGACTACGAGGTTTCAACCGAGACATCTGCCGAAGGTTCAGATGCGTCACAACCGCAGAAAGGCACATTCTGGCAAGACACAATGTAGGATTTACATCAATTTCTAAACACCCCTTGCAATGAAGATATGTGAAAAATGTCAGAAAGAGAACAGGGACCAGGCACGCTATTGCCGCTTCTGCGGCGAAGAGTTTGCAGTGGAAGAAACTTATGCAGGCAATGAAACCCCGGATTCTGACGAAACTTACAAGGACAGTTTCGAATATATGCTTGTGGGGATGGAGACACCCAGGAAAGAGATTTCCGATCTTATCACCACCATAAAAACCGTAATCAAGAAACGCGGCAAGAATGCCTTCAACAATATTAACTCCAATATCCTTATCACAGGACCCACTGGAACTGGCAAGAGTGAGCTCGCGAAAGCCGTAATGATGCAGTTTATAGGTGAGGATCTCGCTTCAGAGGAGGATTTCGGAGCATATACTCCGTTGAATATCGATGATCTCAATTTCCAGGAAAATGAAGACATGGATCTGGTATGGATCGACGATGCCCACAAGTGTCTCCCTTACAACAAGGAAGACAATCTGTCCGGAACTCCTTTGGATTACGTGTTTGTCAACGTAAATTCGATCATACGCGATGCCAACAGGCATGTGACCCTCATAATGTCCGGTAATCAGGAGCTTCAGGACTACATAGACAGCCGACCGGAACTGAAGAATCTGTTTGCTGTCAACATACGCCTTCCGGAATACACTCCTACTGAGGTGACTGAAATATGCCGGTTCATACTGAAGAAGACCCACGGTATGACTATGAGCACCGAAGCTAAGGAAAAGCTCGGCAGGGTGATCAACTATGAACGTCGGAATTCCGACAACTTCGGTAATGCGCACCTCGCGGCAGCGAAAGCCAACGAGCTTATGCTCAAGGCATCACGCAACGGTCATGGCGATACAGTTGAGCCCGGCGACGTGACAGGCAAGGAATACACACCGAAGACCCTCGAAGAAGTAATGAAGGAATTCGACAAATATGTAGGTGTCGACGAAATCAAGGAGACCATGACCGGAATTGTCAATTCCATCAAATCATTCGAAAAGCTGCATCCAGACAGAAAGTATGAGCTTAAGGACCACTATCTGTTTCTTGGCAATCCGGGTACCGGAAAGACCACAATGGCAAGGGTGTTTGCCGATGCACTCAGCGCTCTGGGCATTCTTCCTTCAGGACAGCTTGTAGAGGTGGCTCCGAAAGACATGAAAGGACAATACATGGGGCATACCGGACCGAAAGTCGACTCTGTATTCGACCGCGCCATGGGCGGTGTGCTCTTTATAGACGAAGCATACGACATGTGGGGTGGAGAAGATGACACCTTCGGCAACGAGGCTGTGACAGCACTGATCAAGAATGTGGAAGACCGCCGTGGCAAACTTGTGGTGATACTTGCAGGCTATCCGAGGGAAATGGACATATTTTCCACCGCCAATCCCGGAATAGCATCGCGCTTCAACTCCACCATCAATTTCCGTGATTATAATGGAGATGAGCTTACTGAAATAGCACGCCGTATGATCAAGGCGCAGGGCTATTCCCTTGCCGATGATGCAGAGCGCGGAATAGGGAAATTCTTTGAAAAGATGTATGTATCGCGCAAGAAGGACTTCGCCAACGCACGAGACGTAAGGAATGCCGTAGACAAGGCAATCAAGGCTCAGAACTCCCGAATCCAGAAAGAAATGAAGGAGGCGGACTTCTCTGAAGACAGGGAATTTATGCTCACCATGGGAGATTTCACCGGAGAGTCGGAAAAGCCCCCTATGAGCGTGGAGGAAGTAATCGCCACCCTCGATGACCTCATCGGCATGGCAGACATAAAGGAAGAAATACGGAAACTCGCTAACGTAGCGATGGTAAACCGTATGCGCATGGAAAGAGGACTTGGAGCGGCTGCGTTGCAACCTGTAAATATCATACTGACCGGAAATCCGGGTACGGGAAAGACCACTATCGCCAAACGCCTCGGTCAGGTGCTTCACGCCGCCGGTGTCCTTCCTACCGACAAGGTTGTGGAACGCGAGGCAAAGACCATACTGTCGAGCTATATCAACCAGTCAGGCATCAACATGGATAAGGCGGTAGACGAAGCAATGGGTGGTGTGCTATTTATCGACGAGGCATACAATCTTCTCCCTCAGCCCGGAAGCTCTAACAACACCGGCAACGAAGCTCTTGACGCGCTCATGACACGCATGGAGAACGACAAGGGTAAATTCGTGGTCGTGATTGCCGGCTACAAGGACCGGATGAAGGAACTTGTGGTAAGGGGAAATCCGGGACTCATGAGCCGCTTCAACAAGAAGTTTCATATCGACGACTATGATGCTGACGCTCTGGTAGAGATTTTCAAAATGAATGCCCGGAAGCGTAAATTCACACTGACCCCGGATGCGGAGTCAGCACTCAAAGCGCGTGTTAAGGATATGGTGGCTCACAAAGGATTGCATTTCGGAAATGCCCGTGAGGTAGTAAATCTCCTTAATGAAGTAGTGGAGAGGCAGGGCAACCGTATAGCCGCCGACATCAGTGTCATAGAGTCCAGTCCGGAAGCACTGACTACAATAGAGAAAGAAGATATACCATTGGACTAAAACCTGTCTAATATTGAAACGTATGAAAAAAATAATGTCTATATTGTTCCTGATCGTCTTCACTTCAGGCATTGTCTATGGCGCAAGACCCGCCAACAAAATGTATCGTGTGATGAATCAGGAAACGAAGTTTCTATCCGCTCCAACTCCCTCCGACGGAGGCAAGGAGCTCCTTATACTGCATCGCGGCGACACACTCATAGCATCAGAGGAAATTGAAAGCTATATGGAAGAGTACGAGGGAAAGCGTCTGCATTCACTCCCTTTGATCTACAACGGCAGAAAAGGATATGTATATTATAACTCACTTGAACCTATCAAGGCGACTCCTGAAGATACAATATACGCTATGCGCTACGACACGCCCTCTTCCGAGACCGAGCTTAAGCGTTCGCTCTACCCTCTTCAGGATTGGGCCATGAACAACTCTCCCGTCGAGCCATATTCCCTTGTCTGGGTCATCATCGGCTGTCTTGCGGGAGCGGCGGTATTCAGTATAGTTCCCGGATTGTTGAATCTGAAAAGACCGGTTCAGAATATATGCCATGCCTTAGCTGCCGCCATATTCGTCGTTGCCACTTGCGCTGAGCTCCACCATACCCTTTCATTGACCAATATAACGTGGTTTTTCAGTCCCTCCATTGTAGGTTGGGGAAAGGCAATCCTGAATTTTATTCTCTTCTGCATCGTATGCGGAGTTCAGGGCGTACTCTTCGTGGGACTCTGCTATCAGCTCACCGATGACAACGGAGCTTCAAAGAAAAAGAAGGATGAGGACGACGATGATATAGTACTCGTAGGAGTGACAGACGATAAAGACGACGAAAAGGACTGGTCCGGCATAATGATCTTTGCCCCCTTCGTGCTTCTTCTTGTTGTGTTCGTCATGTTTATCATAGATGCGTTCTCCGGAGGTGAATGGGGAATCAAGACATATGGCTACATTGCGGCGGTTCTTATTGTTCCGATGGCTGTATTGGAATTCTCTGTCATCAAGACCGGGAATGCGCTTGGTGCGCTAATATTCCCCTTCTTCTATCTCATAGGCGGTGCAGGCATCATGCTGGTAGGCTCTGTCCTCGGATTATGGATTCTTGTAGCGGCAGTCATTATAATAGTGCTGGGCATCGCGATTGCGGCTATATTCGGAGCTATAGGAGGACTGCTGACCGGGGGCGAGATTAAAGGAGAACTCCCTGATGGAACAGTAGTGAAAGGCTACAAGGGACTCGATGGCAAATTCCACGCGAATAATGGGAAAACTTATAATTTTGACTGACGGAAACTATGAAGTATATCGAATGTCCGGAATGTTTTGAAGACATTCCGGAAGACAGCCGTTATTGCGACATGTGTGGTGTGGAACTCCTGGAATGTGTCAATTGTCATTCCATAGGCACCGGAGTATTCTGCAGCGAATGCGGCAGACCTATGATCTCACGCTCCATGCCTGCGGAGGACGCGCCGGAGCCTCCAGAATGGAATGATCATCCTGCCACCGACACAACAGACGGCACCAATATCGGAACTACAATAGGAGGACGTAGCAGAAACCTCGTATTGAAAGCCCGCAAGGGTGGATTCATTCTCACTCCGGAAGATGGCGCTGTCATAGGGCGCACCGAAGGTGAATACAGCAGTCTATTGGGCTCATGCAATCTCATTTCCCGGCGCCACGGAAAGTTCCTGAAATTGGGACGCGACTGGCATCTCGTAGATTTGGGAAGCACCAACGGATGCCTGATCAACGACGTTGAGCTGAAGCCAATGGTCCCTACGAAATTTAAGGCAGGCGATGTCGTAGACATCGGCACCTATATATTTGATGCCGTAGAGCAATGAGCATGATGTTGAAATATAAGGCTGTCAGCAATGTGGGATGTGTTCGAGCCAACAATGAAGACATGGGCTATGCCAACGGCAAGCTCGTTCGCGACACGCTTGCCGAAGGATGCTGCGAACCTCCGTCGGCATTTGCTGTTGCCGATGGTATGGGAGGCTATGAAGGTGGAGAGATCGCCTCTGAGATCACGGTAAGATCTTTCGCACAGGCTTTGCCAGCTATATTCGGACTTTCGAGTGAAGATGAAGTGATCGCCGCCTTGAAAAACTGGGCTAAGACAGCCAACCGGCTTGTGCTTGATACAGGAGAGCTGCGTACCGAACTTCGCGAGATGGGCACTACCTTTGTAGGTCTTATTTTTACAGGTGAACTGCTTTATATGATTAATATCGGCGACAGCCGTTGCTACCGGCTGAGGAATGATGTCATGAAGCAGATGTCTACCGACCATAGCGAACGGGAACGTACGGGAAATGATGCCATAGCTTCAAATGTCATTTACAATTACATAGGCAATACTCCCTCAGATTTCTTTTCTGATGTCACAGTTCTCACGCCCATCGCCGGAGATATCTATCTTCTATGCAGCGACGGTCTCAGCGATATGCTTTCCGAAGAAGAGATCGAAGCAAATTTTCTTGATGCAGAAAGTCTTGTCAACCTGGCTTTAAAAGCCGGGGGACGTGATAATGTCACCGCCATTACGGTTGAGGTATAATAATTTTTCGTAAATTTGCATCCTGAAGTGCGTCCGGTGTCTTATCCGCACTTCACATAGGAGTATGGCTGACAATTATCTTGAGAGAAGGATGGAGGAACTGCGCGGCGGACGACTGGGTGTGAAAGGTGGCGTTCCGGGCATAAAGCCGGGAAGCCTGAGGATTGTCGTAGCCGGCGGATGCAGCGGCAAAGCATTTGAGGAAGTGCTGGCATACCGGCGGAAGGGATACCGAGTTGCGGTTTTTGACCCTGACGAATCGGAAGGTAAACGAATGGCATATCGTAATGGAGTCCGGTATCATCACGTAGCACTTGACGATGCGGTAGCCATGGGAAAGGAAACGGAAAATCTTCTGAAGGTATGGCGAAATATTGATATTATAATTGGAGATGAATTCCCGTGCAGTATAATAGGTCAGCATGTGGCGAAATGGAGAAATTCGCTTCCTATTCCCGACTTTTCGGAAGTAAGAATTGTTATTCTACAATAAACCTCTAAAAAAATATCGATTATGGAAATTGGAGATAAGTTTCCCGACCTCCTCGGGACCGACGCACAGGGAAAGGAAGTAAGGCTGAGTGATTACCCCGGAAAGAAATTTGTACTTTACTTCTATCCGAAAGACAACACCCCCGGCTGTTCAGCCGAGGCATGCAGCCTTAACGACGGACTTGATGAATTGGCAGCCAAAGGATATCAGGTGATAGGTGTCAGCAAGGACTCCGCCGCAAGCCATATCAAGTTCACAGACAAATTCGGACTCAGGTTCCCTCTTGTGGCAGACACTGACACGACGCTCTGCCAGCTCGCCGGAGTTTGGCAAAAAAAGAAAATGGCGGGACGCGAATACATGGGTATAGTCCG
Source organism: Muribaculaceae bacterium (assembly GCA_029062005.1). Taxonomy (GTDB): domain Bacteria; phylum Bacteroidota; class Bacteroidia; order Bacteroidales; family Muribaculaceae; genus Lepagella. The sequence continues at coordinate 23,986 of JAIDQZ010000095.1, forward strand.
CACCACTTTCCTTCTCTCTCCCGACGGCACCGTTGAACAGATAATCCCCAAGGTCAACACCAAAGATGCCGCCAACCAGATACTTAAATTAATTTAGAATTTAGAATTGAGAATTTAGAATTGAGAATTGAGAATTGAGAATAAACTTTACTTCTGCGCTAAGTGTTAAACTCAATTCTCAATTCTCAATTAATATTGACATTCTCGACGCCATCTCCATAGGTGATTTTTTCGCCTGGAACATCTACTGTCACATTCTTAAGCGTAAGTCCGTCCACATGATTAAGGGTGAAGCCCTTGTCAGCACGGAATCGGCAGTCTTCAAGCACCACGTTCTTCATCGGCATCTCAGGCAGACCGTTGAAAAGAGCGGCACGTCCTGCCGACCGGCACACCACATCCTTGATGAAGATATTGCGGAATGAGGGGGTCTCCTCAGTGACGGGAGGCACCGGTGCACCCGGTTTGATACCATAATACATATCGAAGATAAGCGCCTCGCCGGGTATGTCAGTCATCTTGATATTGTCCACGTAGATATTCTCGACAACACCGCCGCGTCCGCGTGTCGACTTGAAGCGGAGTCCTACATCAGTGCCGATAAACACACAGTTCCTGGCAACGATATCCTTACATCCGCCCGACATCTCGCTGCCGATCACAAAACCACCATGACCGTGATATACGGTGCAACCGTCGATCAGGACATTGGAAGAAGGAACCCCACGGTCACGTCCATCCTTGTCTTTGCCACTCTTCAGGCAGATCGCATCATCGCCGACATCAAAACTGCTGTTGACAAGAAGCACATTTGTGCATGACTCGATATCGATTCCGTCGCCATTCTGCGCATACCATGGATTTCGGATAGTCACATTATCCACTATCAGATTCTCGCACATCAGCGGATGCACGTTCCAGGCGGGTGAATTTTCAAATGTCACGCCCTGAAGAAGAACATTCGTGCATCCTATGAAAGATACAAGCACCGGACGCAGGAAATCGTGTCCAGCCTCCAAAGCTTCGGGATCTCCGGAATGCACTTTCTCCTGAATTTCCTTATCATAATATACTTTCAGCACCTTCTCATTCGGAAACCATATATCACCCTTGTCATTTACCACACCGCTGGCGATGAGTTTTTTCCATTGGGAATCAGTCATCTTCATTTTCTTCACCGGTCTCCAGCACTGACCATTACCGTTGATGGTGCCTTCGCCGGTGATGGAGATGTTTTTCTTACCACGGGCTGTGAGCGGAGACATTGCCCGGTAAGTGGAAAGTCCCTCCCAGTCCGACTTCATCACCGGATAGTCGGAGAGGTTCTCGCTGAAAAGTATCAGCGCGCCACGGTCGAGATGCAGGTCAATATTGTCATCAAACACTATCGGACCCGTATACCATATTCCTTCCGGCACTATAAGATGACCTCCTCCTTTCGACGCAAGGTGCGCGATAGCCTTCTCGAATGCCACCGTATTGAGCGTCACTCCATCATTGACACCTCCGAAATCAGATATTTTCACACTGTAAGAAGGAACTGAAAACTCCTTCACCTGATTTATTTTCACCGGAAGACCGGAGTATAACTTACTGTAGTCGGCAGCTGAAGCCGAAAGAGCAGCAAGGCACAACGCCATAGCAGGCAGCAACAATTTTTTTAGTTTCATCATCATTAGGTTAATATTACTGAATATCTGCAATATTTATAAATTACGACCTTTAAGATCATTGATTTTCAACTAAATTCAAAGGAATCACTTCCTCGGCTCGGCTTTGGACGGTACTTTTTGCCCAAAACCGCCCCAGGGGCTCTGAAATTTTATGAGATGGGGTCTTAGTTGCAAAGTTAATAAAAAATTTGAATATAATCCTATATCAGGCTCACTTATCTTCCAATTATCGCACATTGACATATGTTACGGGCAGACAAAAGCGCAACAATCATACACAGTCGGACAAAAGTGTACGGAATCGGACACTCAATCAAAATACTAAACATTGATTATCAGGTATTTGTATTTTTGGCACGTATATTGCAAGAAAAAGCATGGAAGAGTCCGAAGACTCACAAGCCGACAATTCACAACGCAAAACCAACAACGCAAATATGGATAGAGAAATACCAGGTTCGGAGCGCCTAAAGAGAAAGCGCAACAGGATTTTGAAGACAGCAGGGATCGCAGCTGCCGTGATCTTGGCAGCCGTAAGTATAGGCTCGATGATGAGGACTTCGGTGGCGGAGTCTGACCTTATAATAGCCACAGCCGACACCGGAACCATCGACGTGACAGTGACCGGCAGCGGGACAGTCAGCGCCGCTTTCGAGGAAATCATTACCTCCCCCATCAACAGCCGCATCGTTGAGGTTTACTGCCGCGCCGGCGATTCGGTGAAAGCCGGCACTCCCTTGCTCCGGCTTGATCTCCAGAGCACCGAGAACGAAGTGAGCCAGCTCCACGACCAGATTGCCATGAAGAATCATGAGCTTGATCAGCAGCGTGTGAATTCCGACACCCGACTCACCGATCTTGCGATGCAGGTCAAGGTAAAGGAAATGACACTCAGCCGTCTTGAAGCGGAGCTTCGCAACGAGCGGTATCTTGACAGCATAGGTTCAGGAACGGGCGATCGCGTGCGCCAGGCGGAACTTGCAGTAAGCACCGGACGCCTGGAACTGGAGCAGATGAGGCAGCAGCTCGCCAATGAAAAGCGTGTGGCGCAGGCATCGGAAAACGTCAAGCACCTCGACATTGACATAGCAAGACGTAACCTCGACGAGAAAAGCCGTACGTTAAATGATGCCCGAGTCTCGTCACCGCGCGATGCGACACTAACTTTCATTCACGATCAGATAGGAGAGAAAGTCAGTGAGGGACAGAAGATAGCAGTCATTGCTGACCTTGGACATTTCCGCGTTGACGGCGAGATCTCCGACAGCTACGCCAACAAGGTTGCAGTAGGAAGTCAAGCTATCGTAAGGATCGGCAAGGAAAGGCTTAAAGGTGTGGTGTCCAACCTAACGCCTCAGTCACAGAACGGAGTGATAAAGTTTACTGTACGCCTGGAAGAGGATGCGCACCCCCGCCTGCGGTCAGGACTTAAAACCGACATTTATGTAGCCTGCGACGTTGTAGACGATGCTATAAGGATTCCCAACGGATCATATTACACAGGACCCGGTTCGTATGACCTCTTTTTCATGACCCGTGACGGCAAGAAACTTGAAAAGCATGAAGTGAGACTCGGCAGCTCGAACTATGAATTTGTCGAAGTACTGAGCGGCATTCGCCCCGGCGACCGGATTGTCCTCTCCGACATGAGCCGCTTCAAAGATTCGAGTTCGCTGAGGGTACGATAGTTGCTGCTTCGCAGCAAAAGAACCAAAAATCAAGGGTCAAGAACCAAAAATCAAGGGTCAAGAGTCAAGAGTCAAGAACCAAGTGCAGCGGAGCTGCCAAGAGTCAGGAACCAAGAGTCAAGAACCAAGAGTCAAGAACCAAGAGTCAAGAACCAAGTGCTGCAAAGCAGCAACTTAATTCTCAATTCTCAATTCTCAATTATTATCTGCCCCACAACCTCAACAACCTCCACAACTCCACAACAAAAAATGAATCTGATAAAAAAGACAATCAAGGAAGCGCTGAAGACTCCGGGGTTTTCATTGCTTTACATCGTGGGAGTGGCTTTCACGATAGCTTTCACGATGATCTACGGAATGCTTCTTTACGGACAGCTCGGACCCGTCTATCCCGAATATGACAGGGCAACTACCGTCTATATCGAAAGCACAGTCACAAGAGAGGACAGGAGCTCCTCAACTTCACATCTCGGCATGTCGTTCATCAACGAGTTTCTGCGCGACAGCGTGCCTTCAATTGATAAAGTCACCTCGATTGTTGCCTGGAATGGGGGATACCCGATGGTGCAACCCGAAGGGAACAAACCTGAATTCCATGTCCAGACCCGCATTGTGGAGCCATCATTTTTTGATTTTTACAAATATGAATTCAAAGCCGGCAAACCGCTTACCGATGATGATATTGCCGCAAACGTATATTCTGCCGTGATCAGCGATAAGGTCGCACGGCGCTTGTTTCCGACTCCTGAAGATGCCATTGGAAACTATATAAGCATCGATCACATAAAATATAGAATCAAAGGAGTCTTCCGCGAAGTAAGCGCACTCTGCCTTGACTCTTATGGCGAAGTTTTCTTTCCATACGCGCCAGTGTCTAACGACACAAGAATGCCCCAGAAATACATGGGACCTTACAGAGCAATCATAAAGGTAAAGCCCGGGAAGGAAAATGAATTCAGGAATCACCTGCGCGATGTCTGCCAGCGTATAAACTCAGTCGACACCACAGCACCGAAATTTTATATCCCTATAGTCAAGTCGCATGCAGAGCATGTGCTCGTAAACCCTCAGATTGACTATTCACCGGAATCCACTTTTCAGATCAAGGACGCCACGACAGCATTCGAGCTTTGGAAACCTTTCATCATCGCTTTTCTCGTGGTGCTGGTCATCCCGGCTCTAAATATCAGCGGTCTGATAGGAGCACGCATGGACCGCATGCGTTCAGAAATCGGTGTACGACGTTGCTTCGGTGCAAAACGTCCCAGACTGATGAGCATGGTGATCACTGAAAACCTTATACTCACTTTGATCGGAGGATTAATCGGGCTTATAGCAGCATGGCTGACTGTCACTTTCGCCGGTACATTCCTTCTCGAACTCACACCTCTCGCTTATGGATATGGATCGTCATTCAGCGACTCTGCATCTTTCATCACAGGCGAGATGGCGTTTGCCCCCTTGCTTTTCGCATTGACACTTGCTGTTTGCCTCATACTGAACGTAATTTCAGCATGGATTCCTGCGCGAATCGCCATGCACAGACAGATTACAGAATCATTAAACTCAAAACGATAACCGGGCATGAAACAGATATTCAAATCAATAATCGCTAACCCGGGAAAAACTACGGGTCTTATCATCGAGGTAATGATAGTGACAATTATAGGATGGATAGTGATAGAGCCTGTAGCTGTCAAGACCTCCATCGCACTTACCCCGGCAGGGTATGACTACGAACGGCTTGTGAAAGTCTCGCTCGACCTTTTCAGCCAAAGCTCAGAGAAATACGATTCAGAAGTTACTTACGATAAAGAACATCAGGATTCAGCCTACGACCACCTTCTACTGATGCTTCGGCAGCGGGATGGAGTGGAAAATGCCACCTTCGACTACAGCATGGGGTTTGAAAGTGCAAGTTCAGGCATGTCAAGTCTCAGGGCAGACTCTTTCTACAATAAGGATGGAGAGGATAATTATGTAGGTATCACAATGATTGACTATAAGCCGGGTACTGATTATTTCACCACATTCGGCATTAAGGATATCAACGGGAAGCCATTCTCCGAACCTGTCAACGATGGATCTTCCTACATAATCAGCAAGACTGCTGCAAAGTCTCTCTACCATGACGTAAGCGCGATTGGAATGAATCTGTTCAATTGGGACGATGAGGACAAATCCGGAATTATAGGCATTGTGGAAGACACACCCTATAAAAAAGGCGACGGACGCAATGCTATCGCATTCAGGGCGGCTAACGAAGAGTGGTCATCTCCTGATGGAATAGTGCTAAGGCTTCGTGAAGGAGTCAATCCCCGTGCGTTTGTCGACCGGCTCATCGCCGATATGCCTGATTACCGCTCCGGGAACTTCTACATCACACATCCACAACTGTTTTCCGATATGCGCGATGAAATGTTCTCCGGCCAGAAAAGGGAACTAACCCAGAAATGGATAATAGTGATATTTTTCCTTGTAAACATGTTTCTTGGGATAGCGGGCACATTCTACGTACAGTGCAAGACCCGGATTCCTGACGCAGGAGTGATGCGTGCTTTCGGCGCGCGAAGAAGCCTGATAGAATGGAGCATAATAGGAGAGGCATGCATGCTTGCATTCATCGGGTGGATTCTCGGAAGCATCATTTATCTCATATATCTTAAATTCCAGGGGTTTCCGATGGAATTCGATACCGACTCCCGTATCATCCGCAGCATCCGTCCGCTCTGGTTCGACACAAAGCTTGGCAGATACTCCGTCATCGGCGGAATCATCCTGCTTCTCCTTCTTGTCACCTCAACCCTCGGAGCATGGCTTCCCGCCCGCAAGGTAGGCAGGGTCCCGATCGTGGACTCCCTCCGCGATGAATGAACGACAACCCCAAAACCCAACAACCCAACAACCCCAAAACTAAAAAACCAAAAAAAAACTATGATAACTCTTAAAGACATCAACAAGATCTACCGTACTGATGAAATCGAGACTCAGGCTCTCGAAAACGTAAATATTCATATCGACAAAGGAGAATTCGTCAGTGTGATGGGACCATCCGGCTGCGGGAAATCGACACTTCTCAATATCGTCGGACTCCTCGACACTCCGACATCCGGAAGCGTCACTATAGCCGGCACCGACGTTAATGGAATGAATGATTCGCACCTCGCGGCATTCCGCAACCACAAGCTCGGCTTCGTATTCCAGAGTTTCCATCTCATCGACTCGCTCAATGTGATCGACAACGTAATGCTCCCGCTTCTCTACCGCAAATCGAGCGCGTCTGAGCGTGAGAGGCTTGCAAAGGAAGTACTGGAACGCGTCGGACTCAGCCACCGCATGCGCCACCGTCCTTCGCAGCTATCCGGCGGTCAGTGCCAGCGCGTGGCGATAGCACGAGCCATTGTAGGCAATCCGGAAATAATACTCGCCGACGAGCCCACCGGAAACCTTGACTCCAAAATGGGTGCCGAAGTTATGGATCTCCTGCATGCACTCAACCGCGAGGACGGACGCACCATAATGATGGTGACCCACAACGAGGAGCAGGCACACCACACCGACAGAATCATCCGTTTCTTCGACGGCCGTCAGGTGCAATGATTAAGACCCCATCTCATAAATGAAAACTGACAACTTATGACAAGATATTTCAAGCAGGCATGGGGTTCCATCAGGAAGCAGCCGCTGCTGAGTATAGTCAGTATAGCCGGAACCGCTCTCGCCATTTTTCTCATCATGATCATAGTGATGATCGATGAAGTCAAGGTGACACCCTTCGCGCCTGAGAGCAACCGCAGCCGCTGGCTTGTGCAGACAGGTGCTTCGATCGGCAATAAAGAATGGGGATCGACACCTGACAGTAATTCGTCCAACGGAGGAATGTCTTATGAGACCATCCGCCGCACATTTTACGAGATGAAGCTTCCCGAAGCTGTGGGAGCCTTTACCTGGAGCAATACGGAAAGTCATCTTTCAGTCCCCGGCAAGACTTCTTTCGGAGCTGAAAGGAAAGACACCGACCATGGTTTCTGGAAAGTGATGGACTTTACTTTCATTTCAGGACATCCCTATGACGAGGCTGATGTGGAATCAGGACGCCAGGTGGCGGTGATAAGCGAATCGCTTGCACGCCGGCTCTTCGACACCACTGACTGCGAAGGACGCGAATTTTCGATCGATCACGTGCCATATCGCGTAAGCGGGGTGGTGAAAGACGTTAGCAATCTTACCACGCATGCTGCCGCCGACCTATGGGTGCCGCTCACTTCAAACGGGACCGACCGGTTTACATGGTGTTCCTACATGGGATCGCTATGCTGCATAATAGTGGCTCCGGACAAAGCCGATTTCCCCGCTATAAGGGATGAATATAACAAGGTGTGGGACAGATTTGAGGCTGAGATAGCCGAGTCCGGATGGGAATTCTATCGCCGGCAGCGCCCATACGACCAGTTTACATCGATCAATGTACGTGCAGCAAATATGGAGCCTGATATGGCGGGTGTGAGAAGGCACAACCTTCTTGTCTACGCCATACTCCTTCTTATCCCGGCGATCAACCTCAGCAGCATGACTCAGAGCCGCCTGCGCCATCGCCGTGAAGAGATAGGTGTGCGCCGTGCATTCGGAGCCACAAGGGTCGCAATCATGAGTGAGATCTTCATAGAAAGCCTGATCATAACAATCATCGCCGGCATCATGGGGTTGCTTCTCAGCCTCGCGTTCATATTCCTCGGAGGCAAAAGCGTGCTTGCAGGAGGAGCCGACGTCACCGGACTGTCATTGGGAATGGTGTTCAATGCCGGAGTTTTCGGGACAGCTCTACTGTTCTGCTTCCTGATGAACCTGATATCAGCTACCGTACCCTCATTGCAGGCATCGAGAACCAATATTGTCAATGCCCTCACCGGCGACAAAAAATAACGACATGAAACGTAAACTATTGACTCAGATGCGTGCCGAATGGCGCGCCAACATATGGATGGCGACAGAGCTTCTGATTGTCTCTGTAGTGCTCTTCGTGCTCACCGACAGGATATACACTGTGATTGCCACTCTCAACGAGCCGCTCGGTTTCGACACGGAACACTGCTATGTATTGAGGGTCAGGGAACTGACCGAAGCGGCTCCCGACTTTAAGGAGTATGCCTCACGTGATGAGAGATACAGGGATCTGATGACGCTTAAGCAACGCATTTTGGCACGCCCCGAGATATCGGCAGTCACCATAAGTTCCAATGCATTCCCTTACAATCCCAACAGTTCCATGAGCCAGCTCGACATCGACACCTTCAGCATGGCTGACGCCCCGATTCTCATACGCAGGGTAGATCCTGACTTCTTCAAGGTTTTCCGCGTTGAGGGAGCCTCCGGCGAAAGTCCGGAACGCCTCGGAGAGATACTTCTGCAGGAAAAGGTGATTCCCAGCGACAACACTCTCCTTCGTAAAGCCGGCGTGCGCTCTCTGAAGGGGTTGTATGGCAAGCAGATGGTGTTCCAAAACGAGGATACATTGACATTGAGGGCTTCGTTCCGACCTATGAAATTCAGTGATTACAGCACCATTCACGGCTGGGCAGGAGCATCGATGTTCAGGCTCTTTCACCCCAGCTACATGGGATTCATGGAAGGTCTCTCCGTAAGGGTCAACGACAACATGGACAAGAATTTTGCAGAAAAGCTTATGGCTGATGCCGACAAGCAGCTAAGGGTCGGCAACTGGTATGTGGCGTCGGTAGATTCATTCAGTTTCCTGAAGGATGACTTCAACCGCAACGAGAAGTCTGCCATACGCAACGTTGTGGTGTGCGCGCTCTTCATGCTGCTGAATATATTTCTGGGGATTCTGGGCACCTTCTGGTTCCGTACCCGTCAACGCCAACGCGAGATAGCACTGCGCATGGTGAGCGGAGCCACGCGGACCGACATCTTCCGGCGTATCCTCGGGGAAGGAGAACTTCTGCTGCTTATCATCACGCCGGCAGCTGTAGTCATCGACTATCTGCTCACAAGCTATGAGTTCACATCATGGTATGACGGCTATTTCGAACCGATGCATTTCTGCGTCAGCGTCGTTGCGGCATGGCTTCTTATGGCTGTCATGATAGCCGTAGGCATCTACTTCCCGGCACGCCGTGCCATGGGCATCTCCCCTGCCGAAGCGATGAAGACAGACTAATGTGATTTTGAATTCTACCGCACGCGGACGCACGGGCCGTGCGTCCCTACCAATGGCTCGCCCCCAACCCCCACAACTCAACAACCCAATAACCCCACAACCTAAACAACCCACCTCCGTAACCACAACGATGAAAACCAGATTAAATATTAAGTATATTGGAATCGCGGCGGCAGCCCTCGTCGCTCTCATTGCGGCGGGGCTGCCAATGGCGGCGAGGGAAATCACGCTCGACGAGGCTGTGCTTACAGCACGCGCCAACAGCGTCGACGCGGCTGTAGCACTAAATCAGTTGCGCACAAGCTACTGGAGCTACCGCACCTATCGCGCCGACCTCCTTCCGGAAGTCTCTTTCAACGCCACAGTCCCTTCCTATCGTAAGAGCTACAGCGCTTACCAGCTCGATGATGGCAGTTACACATTCGTCAGAAACAACTACATGCAGATCAACGGAGAAGTATCCGTCAGTCAGAATATATGGTTCACCGGGGGCAGCCTATCTCTCAACACTTCCCTCGACTGGCTCAGGCAACTCGACAGTGGTGCTTCAAATCGCTTTATGTCAGTGCCCGTCGCCCTTACACTCAACCAGCCAATTTTTGGAGTCAACCATGTAAAATGGAACCGTCGCATCGAGCCTATCAGGTATGAGGAAGCAAAGGCACAGTTCTTCAGTGCTTCCGAACAGGTGGCACTTAACGCGGTGGGCTATTTCTTCGATCTTCTTATGGCAAAGGAAAATCTCGGCATAGCGCGACAGAACTATTCAAATTCCAAGAAACTTCATGAGGTTGCCATAGCCAAGCGCGAGATGGGGCAGATAAGCCGCAACGACCTTCTGCAGCTTGAACTGAATCTGCTGAATGCGGAATCCGCACTTACCGACAGGGAAAGCAACTACCGTGCCGCCATGTTCGCCCTCAAGTCATTTCTCGATATTGAAGACGACGAGGATCTGGAGCCTGCTGTTCCGGATGAAGTGCCTACAGGGGAACTGGACTATGACAATGTGCTTGCAAAAGCACTTGCCAACAATTCATTCTCTCTGCAGATACGGCGACGGCAGCTTGAGGCTGACTACGAAGTGGCAAGGGCAAAGGGCAACATGCGTCAGATCAACCTTTTCGCCCAAGTGGGATTTACGGGGACTGCCGACAATACCCCCGATGCCTACTCACGTCTTAAAGACAATCAGGTGGTGGAATTAGGTTTTTCCATTCCTCTCATCGACTGGGGCAAACGTAAAGGGCAGGTAAAAGTGGCTGAAAACAACCGTAAGGTCGTGGAAAGCCGCATACGCAAGGAGCAGATGGAGTTCAAGCAGGATATATTCATCCTTGTAGAGCGATATAACAATCAGCGCCGGCAGCTTGAGATCTCGCAGCGAGCCGACACGATCGCGGCAGCACGCTACCATACCAACCTTGAGACATTCCTTATAGGCAAGATATCCACCCTTGACCTCAACGACTCTCAACTTAGCAAAGACGAGAGTCGCCAGGCGATGATCAACCAGATGTATCTCTACTGGCGCTACTATTACCAGATCCGCAGTCTGACACTATGGGATTTCGCCGCTGACCGCGGAATAGACTCGGATATACAAAAAATAATTTAAATTTTTGAATTTAGAATTTATATTTTTTTGTAATTTTGAATTTCAATAATTGAGAATTATTTGCAGCAAAGCTGCAAAGACCCAAGGGGCAAGAGTCAAGAACCAAAAATTAAGAGTCAAGAACCAAGTGTCAAGAACCAAAAATTAAGGGTCAAGAGTCAAGAGTCAAGAACCAAGTTCTGACGGAGACAACCCCACAACCTCAAAACCCAACAACCCAACAACCCCAAAAACAACCCAAATGAAGCAAATATTCATATTCGTGGCGGTGCTTGCCACAGCCATTATGGGAGCCGAAGCGAGGATCATCCGTGGCAGTGTCTACAACGCTGCCGACTCCACTGCCATTGCTGGCGCCGACTGCCGCATCATCACGGAAGGTGAGGTCTTGCAGAAAACACACACACTGGCTGACGGGTCATTCTCATTTGACACCGGCACGGAGTCAGGGGCTTGCCTTGAGATTGAGAAAGACAGTTATTCCCCGGCATACATCACACTTCCCGACGGAAGGAAAGGTATCGACATAGGAAATTTATATCTGGAGAAAAGCACTGAACTCGGGGAAGTGACCGTCACAGCCAATTCTGCTGTAAATAAAGACGGAAAGACAATAGTTTATCCTTCGGTAGCCGAAGTGAAAGCATCACCCACTTCCATCAGCCTGTTCCAGAAACTTCCGTTGCCGGGACTTTTGCCCGATCCCATCAACAGGACCATGAGCGTAGACGGGGGTACGCCGATGATTCTGATCAATGGCGTGCCGTCTTCCATGGACGAAGTAAACGCCCTTCAGCCGAAAGATATCGACAAAGTGGAATATTCCCGAATCACACCTGCACGATATGCCGATAAAGGGGTGTCGGGATTGCTGAGCATCACACTCAGGAAGCGTAATGACGGCGGTCAGGTTTTCACATGGGCCAGAAGTGCTGTCAACACTACATTTATGGATGCTCAGATAAGGGCGTCATACCATCAGGGAGCCTCGCAGTTCACACTCTCCTATTCTCCATCCTGGCGCAACTACCAGAACGTGTATGATAACTATACGGAAAGCTTCATCGGTGATGACTTCAGGGTGGAGCTGGAAGCTCACGACCGCGCTCCATTCTACTACCATATGCACGACATACGCTTGAAATATGACCTGAGTCCGAGCACGAAGACCCTCTTCTCCGCCACATTCAATATCAATCCGTTTGCAAACTCATCGCGTGCTCTCTCCCATAATATTGACTCCACTCTGGGCGAATACGACAATAACAATGAAAGCAGAAGCAAGGAACTCTCTCCGTCGCTCGACCTGTTCCTACGTCAGGACTTCAACGACAGGAACTCGCTTGAGGCTCAGATGGTGGGAACACTCGGTTCAAGCGACTACCGGCGCGACAATACCTACATATATTCCGACAATGACATCGAATCATACATAATGAATGTCGACAGCCGCCGCCGGTCGCTCATCACCGAAGTCAGTTACATACACTCCTTCAGTTCCCTCACGTCTCTGTCGGGTGGAATACAGAACACTATATCCCGAAGCACCAACACCTATATCGACTCCGACTACCGACCGGTGCTGACCGAAAACAACAACTACCTGTACGCACGTCTGAGCCACCGTATGGGACCTGTCTACATAAGCTTGTCATCGGGAGCGAAAATGTTCTGGGTAAGAAACGACCTCATTCGCCGCAATTTCATCCGAAACATCTCCACAGCACAGATCTCCTGGAATATCGATACCCGCTGGAATCTTCAGGGATCATTCCGTTACACTCCTGCCATTCCTTCACTGAGCGCCTTAACCGACTATCCGCAGCAGACATCCCCTTACCTGTTTTCTAACGGAAATCCGGATCTGAAGGTAGCGGAAAACTTCGTCTACCGAATTCAGGCAAGCTACAATATCCAAAAGTTCTCGGCATCGTTCCAATCGATGTATTCCGACATACGCAACGCCGTGATCAACCACATCACCTATATTGGCGACAGACATTTCCTGTCACAGTCGGTCAATGCAAGGAAAGCACGCAACTTCCACAACTCCCTGACGCTTCAGGTCAGGAACCTGCACGGTTTCGGAGCAAGCCTCTACGCCGCACTTTCCCACTATAATACAGCGGGAGAGACTTGGGAACACTCCCTGACATCCTTCTCAGGCAGCATCAGTCTGTGGTGGAACAAAGGACCTTTCACCGTATCATATTGGCGCAGCCTTCCGGGCAAGTACCTGAACGGACATGTGGTCTACAAGGAAGAAAACGGCGATGCCCTGCAGTTCGACTATACTCCCGACAAGCATTGGACATTCGGAGCGGGCTGGATGTATATGTTCGACCGGAAAGGTACCCGGTATCCGTCATGGAACTATTCCGAAGTGAATCCTTCACAACGCGACCGATACATCAGCAACAACTCCAACATGATAGTGCTTTCAGTCAGCTATTCTACCGATTTCGGCTCCATATTCCGTACCGCCAAGCGCAACCTCAACAATTCCGACAGCGGCTCATCTCTCCTAAAGATGTAAACACAGTGCAAAATCCTTTGCAGCAAAGCTGCAAAGAGTCAAGAGTCAAGAACCAAAAATCAAGGGTCAAGAGTCAAGAGTCAAGGTTCAGTGATGAATGATCAATTATCAATGATCAATTAATTCTAAATTCTCAATTCTCAATTATTATCTGCCCCACAACTCAACAACCCAACAACTCAACAACCCAACAACCCAACAACCCAAAAACTCAACAACATAAACAAACAATGCTCCTGATAGTAGATGATGATAATTCCGTAAGGGTCTCACTGAAACTCCTGCTGAAGCGCAACGGCTACGACGTTGCCGTGGCTGCATCTCCGGCAGAAGCGATAGCCTTTGTCCGGACATCACGTCCCGACCTCGTGGTCATGGATATGAACTATACCCGCACCACAACAGGGGAAGAGGGACTGACACTCCTGAAGCAGATCAAGGTATTCCATCCCGATGTGCCGGTGATACTGATTACGGCATGGGGCAATATACCCCTCGCCGTGGAGGGGATACGCGCCGGAGCTTTCGATTTCATCACTAAGCCCTGGGACAATCAGTCGCTGCTCGGCAGGATATCTACAGCCCTCTCGCTCTCAAGCCGTGCCGATACAGGATCACAGTCCACTTTCGACCGCTCCGCAATCATCGGCAAGGATCCGCAATTGACGACTGTGCTCGATACAATAGAAAGAGTTGCCGCTACCGATGCCCCTGTGCTGATATTGGGAGAAAACGGCACCGGCAAGGAACTCATCGCCGAAGCCATACACAAGAACTCCCGACGACGCAATGGTCCGATGGTCAAGGTAAACTTAGGTGGACTCTCGCAGTCCCTGTTCGAAAGCGAAATGTTCGGCTACCGCAAGGGAGCCTTCACCGGAGCGGTCACCGACCGTGAGGGGCGCTTTGCTGCAGCCGAGGGTGGCACCATATTCCTCGATGAGATCGGAGATCTCGATATCAATTCTCAGGTGAAACTGCTTCGTGTGCTTCAGGAACACACCTACGAGCCGCTCGGCGATACCCACACCAGGCGCGCAGATGTGAGGGTGGTGTGCGCCACCAACGCCGACCTGAACGAAATGCTTGCAAAAGGTACATTCAGGGAAGATCTATTCTATCGCATCAACCTCATCACCGTCACACTCCCTCCGCTACGGGAACGCCGCGACGATATCCCCATGCTGGTAGACCATCTTCTGGGAAAAGTGTCGGCGGCAGCCGGCAGGGAAAAGCCTGACGTGACCGCCGAAGCAATCGAACTTCTGAAGCGTCAGCCATGGCGAGGCAATATCAGGCAGCTTGCCAACATCGTGGAGCGCACCATGCTCGTGACACCGGGCAACACGCTTGATGCCCGCGATTTCCTGGCTCAAGGTCTGTCAGCGCATACAGAAGAAATCAAAAATATAGGCCGGCTCGAATCCACGGAAAAAGCGGAGATCGAAAATGCCCTGACGGCATCAGGGGGCAATCTGTCGCGAGCGGCAGCCCTTCTGGGCATCACCCGCCAGACCCTCTACCGCCGCCTTGCAAAGTATGACATCAAAATATAATTTAGAATTGAGAACTTTAATTAATTTAGAATTGAGAATTGAGAATTGAGTTGCTGCTTTGCAGCACTTGGTTCTTGACTCTTGGTTCTTGACTCTTGACTCTTGGTTCTTGGTTCTTGACTCTTTGCAGCTCCGCTGCTCTTGGTTCTTGACTCTTCACACTTGACCCTTTGCAGCGAAGCTGCATCTAAATTCTAAATTGATCATGCGCATCAGCTGGATATTTTCATTGATAGCCATTCTCATATTGGGTGCCGTAATGGCATTGATGCTTCTCGACCCGGGAAGCGTCTCCTATACTATAGTGTGGGGAATGGCACTTGTAGGGACAGTGCTTCTCGTAGTGTTCTACCGCAACGTGATGCGCCCGCTCCGCACCATCGCCAACGGTATCGATCTCCTTCGTGCCCAGGACTTCAGCAGCCGGCTCTCGCATGTGGGTCAGCGTGAGGCAGACCGCATAGTCGACATGTTCAACGGCATGATGGGGTCACTGAAACATGAACGTCTGAAACTCCGGGAGCAGAACCATTTCCTCGACTTGCTGATAGATGTCTCCCCGATGGGTATTCTCCTGCTCGGCTCCGACGGCAAGGTGACAGGGTGCAACAAGGCGGCTGTACGCTTTCTCGGACAGGATTCGCCAAAGGAACTGACCGGGCTCACCCCTGATGTCCTCGACACACCCCTCGGCAGGGTGCTTGCCACTCTTGCCGACAAGGAGGTGAAGGTGGTACGTCTCAACGACTCGATGGTCTACCGCTGCTCACGCCTCTCATTCATGGAAAGCGGCATCGCGCATCCATTCTACCTTATCGAGAAACTTACCGACGAAGTGATGAAAGCAGAACGCAAGTCATACGAAAAGGTGATACGCATGATGGCTCACGAGGTCAATAATTCCCTGGCAGGAATCATCTCCGTCATGGAGACTGCCGAAGAAGAGGTAGCTGATGCGGATCTTAAAGAGGCTATCGCCGCCTGTGAAGACCGTTGCCGCGACATGGGCGCTTTCATCACAAAATTTGCTTCCGCCGTCAAGATTCCTGAACCGGTGAAAGTCAACGTCGATCTTGCAGAAATGCTCTCCGGCAGACTCCCTATACTTGAAAGCATATGTTCCGCCACAGGCAGCCGTCTTGAGATGAAACTTCCCGACCGCGAAGTTCCTGTATTCGTTGACCCGGTGCTGATCGAGCAGGTGGTCACCAATATAGTCAAGAATGCCGCCGAAAGTGCCGGCGAAGGAGGCACTGTCAGTATCGCTATTGAATCTCCCGGCACAACACTCGTAGTAACCGACAACGGCCCCGGCATAAGTGCCGAAGCCGCTGAAATGCTGTTCACTCCATTTTTCACTACAAAGGAATCAGGTCATGGACTCGGGCTTCTCCTTGTCAGCGAAGTCCTCAATTCCCACGGATGCAGATTCTCGCTTGAGACGTGTTCCGACTCGCTGACTCGCTTCCGCATCCGCTTCTGATCCTTAGCCCAACAGGCGCGCTATCTCGCCCAGCAGTCGGTCTGCATTTACCGGCTTTGACACATAGCTGTCGAAGCCGCTTTCCATGATACGCGTGCGGTCTGAGGAAAACGCATAAGCCGTCACTGCAATCACAGGCACGGTGCCAGACAACTGCCTGATGTTGCGTGTTGCCTCGTATCCGTCCATCAGCGGCATGTTTATGTCCATCAGTATCAGATCCGGATGCTTCTCGGAAAAGAGTTCCACAGCCTCCCTGCCGTTCCAGGCATGTATAAGATTGTAGTCATCCTCAAGAAGCGACGACATCAGGAAGTAGTTGCTTTCATTGTCTTCCGCCACAAGCAGCGTGGGCTTCACGCCCCTGTGCTTCGGATGCTCGGAAGTGATAGGAATCTCATCGTCCTGCACATCCACTTTCTCATTACGGGCGTTGTCTGCACCGGTTTCCGCCTCGCTCACGTGTGCCGGGGCATCAGTACCTTTCGCACTCTCCAGCATGTCGTCAAGCAGATTCTGGAGCAGTGAGCAGTTGGTCTGAATGATATCCACATATCTGCGCTTCTTTGCCGGATCATCGGTATTGCAGAGCAGACGGGCGAATGAAGTGATAGTATTCACCGGCGTCCGGATCTCCTGGCTCATACCAGCCAATATTTCTTCAATATTTTGTGCCATTATTTTAAGTGTTATTAGTGATGGGTCTGAATGATATGTCGGTTATTGTTTGTGTTCCGTGCCCGGATAAGGGAGAGTGAACCAGAAAAGCGAACCCTTTCCCTGCCCTGCCGACTCGGCGCCTATCTTTCCTCCAAGCTTTTCAATGATGCTCTTGCTGATGGAGAGTCCGAGACCGTTGCCCTGCTTGAAATTATTAAGTTTCGTAAACCGGGTGAAGAGCTTGTCGATATTTTCAGGAGCTATACCGGCTCCGGTGTCGCGGACATAGAAATATATCTCGTGCTTTCCTATCTTGTATCCGAATGTGATGCTTCCCTGGTCGGTAAACTTTATGGCATTGGTCAGCATGTTTATGATCACCTGCCTGAGCCTCACGGTGTCGGTGAATATCTCGCACTCCGGCTCCGCAAGCTCCACATTAAGCTTCACGCCCTCCTTGAGGCGGAATCGCACAGTGCTGTCTACCGACAGGAGCAGACTGTTCACGTCGGTCGGCTCCTTATGCACGTCAAGAGTGTTGGATTCTATCTTCGCAGTGTCGAGGATATCACCGATAAGCTTTAGCAGCAATTCATTGTTCACATCGATTGTCTCCACGAAGCGTGCCTGCTTGGCAGGATCCTTGGTCTTGGGCAGCAGACGGGAGAAACCCACAATTGCATTTAGAGGCGTACGGATCTCGTGGCTCATATTGGCGAGGAAAGCCATCTTCAGCTTATCCGATTCCCTTGCCTTTTCCCTCGCCTCAATCAGCATCTGCTCTTTTTTCTTCTGGTCGGTGATGTCAATGGCGAAAATGTCTACCACATAACCTGTCTTTCCGAGATCTTTGGTTATGGTAGCAAGGAATTCATAGTCGGTATCGGTTTCATCAAAATGGTGGGAAAACCTCAGGGTCTTCTTCTCCTTCAGAAGGTGTTCGGCTATTCCTGCCATTTCTTCCTCCTTGAATAATCCTGACGGATAGTCGGGCAGCTCATTGCGTTTCAGAAGCTCGCGGAAAGTGTCGTTGTAGCCCTGATACTTTATTTCAGTCACCTTTCCGTCATTGCCGCACAGCAGGGTGGCTTGCGAATATCCGATCGGCATGTTGCCTATCAGGCGGGCGCGGTCGGCAAGCAGATCTATACGCCGCCTCTGATAGAAGATCATCACGATACCCACCACCACGAATGCGAATACCGCGATCCCTATAGATATCATCGCTATGTAGTATTGCTCCCAGAGCGTCTTCGGCTTATTGATAAAGACAGTGTCTTTTGGGCATACGCTTTGCGGGATACCGCATCGTTCAAGCTTCTCGTAGTTGATGATCGTCATGTCGGTATTCACCGTCCGGAACGGGACTTTCCTCATGTCCTTTCCTGAGATCAGATCGTCGAGTCCAGCCTTCAGCTCAACTTCAAACACTTCGGGCGAGGGGAAGACACCGCCGGTGATCCCATAACTGAAATATGCATATCTCAGTCCGAACACCGGATGCTTCACGCTCTTTATCAGCTGCGCGTCGCCGGATATAAGCTGCGGATAGCCGTGAATAGTCATCCGCTCATAAAACCAGGTGGAAAGCAACACCCCTATGTTGAGGTCGCGGCTGTTGAGATAATGCTGAAGGCGTTCTCCCGTGTCATCGCCGGCCACGAGCCATTCATATTCCATATCCGGATAATTGTCGGCAAGGAAGTCCTTTATCTCATGGTTGAGGTGGCGGTTGACATAGAGGGCATCGGCTATGAAGACAAGACGGCTCATGTCAGGAAACATATGAATCATGAGGTCGATGGTCTGCTTGTACATGTTGGGGATATTCACTATCGAGAAGTTGTATTTCCCCTGCAGCTCTTTAAGCGGCTTCAGGTCCTCGCATGCCTCCTCTCCGCTCTCGTCGGTGTAGTAGAACTGCTGGGTGCCATAATCAGCTGACTGGCATATAAGCAGCATGGGCACGTCGCCCCACTCCTTCACTATCCGGTCGCGCAGGGTGAAGGAGAAGTTGCCCACAAGCACGAGATAGTCGGGCTTTCTGTCGCTGAACCGCTGGAACAGTCCGTCTTCCATCACGCTGAAATCCTCCGCGTTGTGGATAAGAGTGTTGCTGAGATGTATCACCTCCGGAGCAAAGAAATCATCGCGCTTCGAAATGTCGTAGAGCACGGGATTGATTATATCCTGCGACCAGGGGGCGCCGTCATGATAGCTGTTGATTATCACCAGCCTTTTTCGTTCCAGAGCCGACGCCTGATGAGGATGAAAGGCAGGGATAGCCAACAGTACGATGAGGAGCAGCAGTATTCTTATTTTCATATAGTCAGACATTATCAGGATTTATTATGGCACACTCCACGCAGTCGGGAGCCTTACACACCGCAAGATCGAGGGAGCGGAAAAGCGTATGGTCGACAGCCTTCACCACAACATCATATGGGCCCTGCGCCACAGCGTCGTCGAAGCGGGTCACAAGGGGGACATCGCTGTATTCCGCCTCTACCCTCCTCGGATCCACCCATGGATCGAACACCACCACCTCCGTCCCGAAGCGGCTAAGTCCGGTAATGGTGTCGTAGACCTTGGTATTGCGTATGTCAGGACAATCTTTCTTGAATGAGAACCCGAGCACGAGCACCCTCGACTCATTGAGAGGCTTCCCGCTCCTGTTGAGGGCAGCCACAACCCGGTCTGAAAGATAGAAACCCATCGACTCGTTGACGTTTCGCGCCTCCGCTATCAGGCGTGGATGCATGCCGTGAAGCTCAGCTTTCCTGATGAGATAATAAGGATCCACCCCAATGCAGTGTCCGCCTACCAGACCCGGCTCGAACCGCAGGAAATTCCATTTCGTGGAGGCTGCGTCTATCACCTCCGAAGTATCGATACCAAGCGCATTGAATACCTTTGTCACTTCATTGAAAAATGCTATGCTCACATCCCTCTGCGTGTTCTCGATCACCTTCGCAGCTTCCGCCACCTTTATCGACTGTGCCCTGTAGGTCCCGGCCTTGATTACCGAAGAATATACCATGTCGATCCTTTCAAGGGCTTCAGGTGAAGAACCTGACACTATCTTGCAGATATTCTCCACCGTATGCACCCTGTCGCCTGGATTTATCCTCTCGGGAGAATATCCCGCCATGAAGTCAGTGCCGCATTTCAGGCCCGACACGTCTTCTATTATCGGGATACAGAATTCCTCGGTGGTGCCGGGATATACAGTGCTCTCATACACTACGACATCCCCTTTCTTCACTACAGTCCCTATAAGGCGCGAAGCGCTTTCAAGGGGCTCAAGTTCCGGCTCATGGTTGGAAGTGACAGGAGTAGGCACCGTCACGATATAGAAAGTACAGTCGCGCAGGATCTCAGGATCGTCAGAGCAGCTGAGACCCTTTCCGAATGCCTCGCGCAGCTTGCCCGTGTCCACCTCCAGCGTAGAGTCGAAACCCTCCTGAAGTTCCCGGAGACGATGAGTGGATATATCGAATCCCCTGACCTCATATTTCGAGCTCAGCAGGCATGCAAGCGGCAGTCCCACATATCCGAGTCCTATCACTCCTATCCTTTCCTTTATCATCACTTTTTTTTTAAATTTTGAATTTTGAATTTTGAATTATTTTTATCTTGGTTCTTGACTCTTTTTCCCCACTTTTCTTGCTTCGCAAAACTATTCTAAATTCTAAATTCAAAATTCTCAATTAATAAAAATTGATCAAAGCCCTTCCGCCATAGCGATCGACGAGGTCTTCTTCGGATTCCAGTTGTCCTTGTATGAGGAATAGAAGAATAGCTCAACAGTGTGTCCGATCAGTCGCGCCACTCTCAGGAAATATCCCATGTAAAGGGTGTGGAATATCAGCAGCGATCCGAGCCTGCGCTCCTGCCGTGATCTTTCCGATACCACCTGCATAGTGACAAACGACACTAAAGAGAAGCAGAGACGTATAAGCCATCCCACTATCATTATGTCGGCTATGCGGTCGGCATTGCTCAGGAAGAGCGTGATGATATAGAAGAGCCATACGAAATTAAATACGCAGTCGAATATTATACAGTCAAGGTTGGAGAGCATGTTTGAGAATGAGAAGTTGCTGTTGGGCGTAAGGATATCACGATGCTTCCTCACGCGGAAACGTATGAGCGACTTCGACCATCTGAGCCTCTGCATGAAAAGCTTGCTCCACTTCACGGGCACCGTGGTAAGGCAGACAGCCTTGTTGGCAAACCTTACCTTATATCCACCCTTGCGTATCTTCTGCGTCAGGTCGCCGTCAAGACCGGGACCTATGTCCCATCCGCCAAGCTGACGCAGAGTCTCGGTCTCGAACGCTCCGAACGCTCCCGATATGATATGGAAAATCCCCATCATGTCGGTGGCCATACGACCTACCTGGATAGTACGCAGATATTCGAGCGCCTGCATCGACGAGCACATGGAGTCGTCGGCATTGCGCACCTTGATGCATCCGCCCACGCCGCGCACGTCGCGGTCCATATAGAACGGCAGCAATATTTCCTCGATCGCATTGCGGTCGAGCGACGAGTCGGCATCTATATGCACAAGATATTTGCCACGCGCATGCTCCAGACCGTAGTTGGCAGCCGAAGCCTTACCGCCACGGTCGGTCATACGGAAATAATGCTTGATCAGACCTGCGCGCTGCAGGTCGGCGCATATGAATGGTGTGGCATCGTCAGAGCCGTCGTCGACTATTATTATCTCGAAATTATTATAAGTCTGCTCCTTGAGCGTCTCCAGGAGATGATACAGGTTCTTGCCCTCGTTTTTGCCGGGCGCCATGATAGTGACAAGCGGACGCTCCATGAATAGGGCGCGGCGTGCTTCCTCCTCCTTCTTCCGGCGGCTCCGCCAGGTGGCGCCATAGCGCGTGACGGCTATGATGTCGGTCAGATAATAACGGGGGAATTCAATGAAGATCAGAAACCAGTAGGTCGTCACCAGATAATCCCACGAGAGATTAGCCGTGAAGCAAGCCAGTATTCCGTCAATGATTCCAAATATGTAGTCCATTTTTTAGTCTTTAGTCTTCAGTCTTTAGTCTTAAGAATTCAGGCAAACTGCTGAAATTTTAAACTTTATTGATTAGTTCTTTTATTTTACAATTTCGAGATTCTCGTCATAAGGCCGGCAATCATCTTATCCACCTCTATTACCTTGGAACATAATTCTGAGACATATCTTCCATCGGCATAACCTAATCTCTGACATAAAAGCAATTGCGTCTCAAGCTCTCCCAATGATCCTTTCGAAATAGAAAGAAAATGAAGAAACTCCTTGTCAGAATTTCGTTTATGGCCCTCTGCTATATTTGACGGTATTGAGACTGAACATCGTCTCATCTGATCGCATAGACCAAATTTTTCTTCCGGTGGCAAAATCCTGATAAGCTTATATACTTCCTCAACAAGAATCATTCCTTTTTGCCATATCTTTAACTCTTTATAATCACTCTTATTCATTATTATCACATACTGCTGATCAAGTCTTATGCATCAAATCCCTATCCCTAATTCTAAAGACTCAAGACTTAAGACTCAAGACTCAAGACTCAAGACTTAAGACTAAAGACTCAATCATCAATTCTCACTTCCTGTCTTCCTCGATGCGCCTGATGAATTGCTCTACGTCGTCGCCGGGATGGAACACATAGGTGTCTACCATCTCGAATTCAAATCCCTTGTGAAGATCCTGATAGTCGCGGAGCTGCTCCTTTACCTCGAATTCCATGTCTGCAAGCGCCTTGGCAAGCGATCCCGGCTGAACGCGGCACAGGAAGTAATAGTTGTTGCCCCACATCGCCTGCTTGTAGTTGAAGAAGCGCTGCAGTGTCTGCACCACCGGGGGAGTCGCGTCGCTGCTCCTCATATCGTCGAGCGCCGGGTCGAAGATGTAGAAGCGTCCAACTATCACCATGGCATCGCCAAGTATTTCCGGTGTGGTGAATTGCTGCAGATATGATATGAAGTCAGACATCGATGAGTAGCCGTAGAAACCTGTGAGGTTGAGGGTCTTCTCCACCTCGTTGGCGGCGAATGCCCTGATACCCTCGGGAGTGAACTCATATTCCTCCACGTCTACGGGACGCAGCTCGTCGGGACGCCAGGCCTTGCGGTTGTTGGTGCAGAGTGCGCGCATATTGGGATACATGAAGGTATGCTCGCACTGGCGGCATGAGTATATCGACGACGGACGGTCGTAGTCCACACCTATATGGCGCAGTTGTCTCTTGCATTTGGGGCAAATCAGCTCCCCGTCCTGCTCGTAGGTGCTTTCGGGAGAGACGTTGGCGCAGCGGAAGTGGTGGATCACCGGCTCCTCGTGAATATCAGAACTGCCGCATTCGGGGCATGTCTCGAAGAAAAGCAGGTGACTGCTGTTGCATATCGGGCACACGTGGATACGGTCGATAAAGCGGGTGCGCCTGATATATCCGAGCTTCAGCAGCTGATTGTGGAAGAACTCGCGTTCCTCTGCCTGCATCGTCTGCTGTCCGGCAAACCACAGCGTGTAGTAGTAGAGCGCCATATATCCCTCGGCGAGTCCGGGGGTGGGCTGGGAAGAGAATGTGAATCGTCCTCTCGATATAGCATAGCGGCAGAGTCTTATCACTTCCTCGGCGTGTGTCACTACAGGCTGCGTGCCGAGAAGAAAGTTCTGGCGCCTCATGTTGGCATAAATATCCTCTATGGTTCGTGCCATTGAGTCGTCGGTAGGCGTAGTTGCGTAGCCGTCTACTATCACTTCAGCCTTACCGAGCCAGCCTGTAAGGCGGCGCGTCACGAAGCACGGCTTGAACCGGCATTTTTCAGAGAGCAGAGGCGATGCAAGACGGATCGCAAGCATATTGCGGTCCATCACACTGTCGATCACATTGATGAAGATTGCATCGAAATCCTCAAACTGCAGCTCAGGAATCTCATCCACGTTCACCGGCTCGTTGATGACAAGGATCCGGTGCTGGCTGCGGTTGGTGACAATATTGTATGGAGATTGTGTATGCTGTTTCATCTTTTACGTTGTTGCGTTTTGGAGTCGTTAGGTTGTGTGGTTTTGGAGTTTTGGGGTTGTGGGGTTTTGGAGTTGTTGAGTTTATGTGTTGTGTGTTTTTTGGGTTGTGTTGTATTGGTGTTGTAGACGTCAGA
>JAIDQZ010000096.1 GCA_029062005.1 Muribaculaceae bacterium
ACTATCATTCACCAGAACAAGGGTGATGAAAACGCGAGAGGACATATCGGTACAGAAATCAATAACAAATCGGAGACCGTACTTAAAGTCGAAAAGGACAATCATAATGAATCTGTCAGCACTGTCGAGGCTGTTTATATACGTGACATTACATTCCCTTCCTTCGCATTCCAGATAAATTCATCTGCGCTCCCCGAACTGCTTCTCAACTACGAAGCATCAAAAGATTCAAAAGGTAACGTTGCTTGGAATCCATATTTCGATATTACGGAAGATATGCATCGGAAAGTGAATCGAATTTACATTCTTTGCGAGGAATGGTTTTCCACACACCATGCAGTGACGCATTATCTTCGCTTTGCTTTCAGGCATTGTTTTCGTCTATTATTATCACATTGACGTCCATATTTGTAACGCTAATATACATCATTGTCGAAAATCTGTAATTGTACAAATATGGTACAAAATAAGCTAAAAATCCGAATAAAACACGAATCGGACATCAATATAGACATAAAAATATGGTGCAACTCATTGAGCTACACCATATTTTATTATTAATTATTGTGTGTATTATTTCACTTCTTCGAAGTCTACGTCAGTCACGTCTTTCTCATCAGGATTCGGAGCCTGCTGCTGAGCACCAGCGCCTGCTGCACCAGCCTGCTGCTGAGCTGCGTAGATGTCCTGTGCTGCTGCCTGGAGAGCATCGCTAAGAGCCTTTTCTACAGAATCGATGTCTTCTACAAGCTGCTGTTTGTGGACTTCTTTGAGACGATCAAGAGCCGCATTCACCGGAGCGAGCTTGTCAGCAGGAATCTTATCGCCGAGTTCCTTCAGCTGTTTTTCAGTCTGGAAGATCATAGAGTCTGCATGGTTGAGCTTGTCGACACGTTCCTTTGCCTTCTTATCGGCTGCTTCATTTGCCTTAGCCTCGTCACGCATACGGTTGATCTCAGCCTCAGTAAGACCGGAAGAAGCCTCGATACGGATTGACTGTTCCTTACCGGTTGCCTTATCCTTTGCGGTCACGTTAAGAATACCGTTGGCGTCCACCTCAAATGTAACCTCAATCTGGGGCACACCACGCGGAGCCGGTGCGATACCTCCAAGATTGAATTCACCGAGGAGCTTGTTGTCGGCAGCCATAGGACGTTCACCCTGGAGAACACGGATTGTAACCTCCGGCTGATTGTCTGCCGCTGTAGAGAATGTCTCGCTCTTACGGGTAGGTATTGTGGTGTTGGCATCGATAAGCTTCGTCATAACGCCACCCATAGTCTCTATACCGATCGAAAGAGGAACGACATCAAGAAGAAGCACATCTTTCACGTCACCGCTCAATACACCACCCTGGATAGCAGCACCGATTGCAACCACCTCATCAGGGTTAACTGACTTGTTGGGTTCCTTACCAAAGATCTGCTTAACCTTTTCCTGGATAGCAGGAATACGGGTAGAACCACCTACGAGGATGACTTCATTGATCTCGCTTGCAGAAAGACCTGCATCTTTGAGAGCCTGCACGCAAGGAGCTGCAACTGCATCAATAAGCTTCTCTGAAAGCTGCTCGAACTTTGCTCGGGTAAGTGTCTTCACAAGGTGCTTCGGACCTGAAGCAGTAGCTGTAATATAAGGAAGGTTGATCTCAGTAGAAGTAGAGCTTGAAAGTTCCACCTTTGCCTTCTCAGCAGCTTCTTTAAGACGCTGCATTGCCATCGGATCCTGACGGAGATCTACACCTTCGTCTTTCTTGAATTCGTCAGCGAGCCAGTCGATGATCACGTGGTCGAAGTCATCACCACCGAGGTGAGTATCACCGTTGGTTGACTTTACTTCAAACACACCGTCACCAAGTTCGAGGATAGAGATATCAAATGTACCGCCACCAAGGTCGAATACAGCGATCTTCTGTTCAGTCTGGCTCTTGTCAAGACCATATGCGAGCGCAGCTGCAGTAGGCTCGTTCACGATACGGCGAACCTTAAGACCGGCGATTTCACCTGCTTCCTTGGTTGCCTGACGCTGAGAATCGTCAAAGTATGCGGGCACA
Organism: Muribaculaceae bacterium; assembly: GCA_029062005.1. Lineage (GTDB taxonomy): Bacteria > Bacteroidota > Bacteroidia > Bacteroidales > Muribaculaceae > Lepagella. Next base: position 2,054 of record JAIDQZ010000096.1, read on the forward strand.
GTAATCACAGCTTCTGTAACCTCCTGACCAAGATAATCTTCGGCAGTCTTCTTCATCTTCTGGAGAATCATTGCAGAAATCTCCTGCGGAGTGTAGTCACGACCGTCAATATCCACCTTCGGGATATCGTTCTGGCAAACAACTTTATAAGGAACACGCTTGATTTCGTCTTCCACCTGAGAGCATTTCTCTCCCATGAATCTCTTGATAGAGTAGATAGTCCTTGTAGGATTGGTGACAGCCTGACGCTTTGCAGGATCACCTACTTTCCTCTCGCCTCCGTCTACAAATGCCACTACAGAAGGTGTGGTGTTTCGTCCTTCGGCGTTAGGTATAACAACAGGGTCTTTACCTTCAAGTACGGCAACACAACTATTTGTGGTGCCAAGGTCAATACCAATAATCTTTCCCATGATATTTTTCAAATTTATTTTAGTTAATAATTTCGTTATTTCTATCCGTCGGCGAAACCTCAGCTTTTCCAAATGGACCGTCCGGATTTCGCTTCCGTCTGATATATTAACAAATGACGTGCTAAATGTTTCACTTTTCATAAAAAACGCTCATTCACATATCACAAAATACTATAAATCATACATATAGTAACCCATACACCTTTTAATAAACCGTTAAAAACAATGTCATAAACCGTGTCAAAACTGACAAAAACAAAAAAAATAACAAAAAATAACGAAATATTAAGATATTTTTAGTAATTTTGCACTCCTAAGAAACTATATCCCAATTTAGAGTCCGCCTCAAAGGGCGACAATAGATAAAAATATGAAGAAACTACAGGAAAAGCTATCGCAATACGATGCCCCGCAGAAAGCTAAAGCCGCGGGAGTATATCCATATTTCCGTCCCATCTCAAGTGAGCAGAACACAGAGGTTCTAATGAATGGAAAGAAGGTCCTGATGTTCGGATCAAATTCATATATGGGACTCACAAACCATCCGAAAGTGATCGAGGCTGCCGTAGCGGCGACTAAAAAATACGGTACAGGTATGGCAGGAAGCCCGTTCCTGAACGGTACACTCGACATACATAAAGAACTTGAGGCCCGTATTGCCGACTATGTAGGAAAAGATGACGCTATCGTCTACTCTACAGGCTTCGGGACAAATCTTGGAGTAGTCAGCACTCTCACCGGAAGGGAAGATTATGTGATATGCGACGAGCAGGACCATGCTTCAATTGTCGAAGGCAGACGTCTGTCGTTCTCTCAGCCACTCAAATATAAGCACAACGACATGGAATCTCTTGAGAACGTGTTGAAAAAGTGCAAGCCCGACAGCATCAAGCTCATCGTCACCGATAGTGTTTTCTCAATGGAAGGCGATGTTGCCAAACTCCCCGAGATGGTGGATCTGGCAAAAAAATATGATGCCAGCCTGATGGTAGACGAGGCTCACGGCATAGGAGTTTTCGGAGAAGGGGGACGCGGAGTAGTCAACCACTTCGGTCTCACAAAAGATGTGGACCTTATCATGGGTACATTCTCCAAATCATTCGCCTCTCTCGGTGGATTCATTGCCACTGATAAAGAAATCACAAACTTCCTCCGCCATCATTCCAGAAGCTACATATTCACAGCTTCAATCACTCCGGCATCCACAGCGGCAGCTCTTGCGGCAATGGACATCATGCTTGCAGAGCCGGAACGACAGAAGCATCTTTGGGACATCACCAACTATGCCCTTGAAAACTTCCGTGCCATGGGCTGCGAGATCGGGCATACCTCCACCCCGATCATTCCTCTTTTCATAAGAGATGACTACAAGACTTTCGCAGTAACCCGTGATCTACTTGATGAAGGGGTGTTTGTGAATCCTGTTGTATCTCCGGCAGTAGCTCCGCAAGACACACTTATCCGTTATTCACTTATGGCTACTCATACCAAGGAGCAGGTCACAAGATCGCTTGAAGCAATACAGAAAGTATTTAAAAAGCACGGAATCATAAAGTGAGATCCCTCGAATTCAAACTCGAACATACCTGCCCCGGCTCCCAAGCCAGGGCAGGCATCATTACTACGGCACATGGACAGATCAAGACTCCTATCTTCATGCCGGTTGGCACAGTCGGAAGCGTCAAGGCTGTCCACCAACATGAACTCAGGGATGATATAAAAGCCCAGATCATACTCGGGAACACTTATCATCTTTATCTGCGACCGGGTCTTGACATATTGCGCAGTGCAGGCGGACTACACAAGTTTATAGGCTGGGAACGCCCGATCCTTACTGATTCAGGAGGGTTTCAGGTATTCTCGCTCTCAGGCAACCGCAAGCTTAAAGAGGAAGGAGCATATTTCAGAAGCCATATCGACGGTAGCAAACATCTTTTTACTCCTGAAAGTGTCGTAGACATTCAGCGCGTCATAGGGGCTGACATAATGATGGCACTTGACGAGTGCACACCCGGTGACGCTGACTACGAATATGCAAAAAAGTCACTCGGTCTCACCCACCGCTGGCTTACAAGAGGATGGAAACAATACCGGGAGACAGAAGGACTATATGGCTATCCCCAGACATTTTTCCCCATCGTTCAAGGTTGCGTCTATCCTGACTTACGAAAGGAGTCAGCGAAGTTTGTGACAGATCTTGATGCCGACGGAAATGCTATCGGCGGTCTCGCTGTAGGAGAACCTACTGAAAAGATGTACGAGATGATTGAGATCGTCAACGACATACTCCCGTCAGCTCGTCCGCGCTATCTGATGGGTGTCGGAACTCCAGCCAATATCCTTGAGGCGATCGACAGAGGAGTGGATATGATGGATTGCGTAATGCCCACCCGCAATGGTCGCAACGGCATGCTCTTCACCCGCAACGGCATAATGAACATGCGCAATAAAAAATGGGCAGACGATTTTTCTCCGCTCGATCCCGGTGGTCCAGCGTATGTGGATGAAGTGTATAGCAAGGCATATGTCAGGCATCTCTTTATTGCTAACGAACTTCTTGCCATGCAGATAGCAAGCATTCATAATCTGGGCTTCTACCTGTGGCTCGTGGAAGAGGCAAGAAAGCATATCGAAGAAGGCGATTTCCCGGCATGGAAAAGGGAGATGGTAGAAAGAGTTACTTCGAGAATGTAAAGACATTAATCATCTGAATCATTCGGATCGACTGTGACTGAAGAAAATAAGGACATAATTGCATCTGTCAGTTCAAGCGATGATATCCATGAGGATGCCATCGTTGATGCCATGCCATTATCCGATGAGATCCATGTGACAGAAGATACAGGAGATCGCGTCAATATCCCACTATCCGGAAAACAAAAAAGGGAAAAACTTCGTTTTCGCTTCAGAAATCCGCTGCCTATCATAGACAGATATATCCTTAAGAAATTTCTCGGGACATATTTTCTTGCCACGATACTTCTGCTTCTTGTGATTGCCATGTTTGACATCACAGAGAAACTCGATGCGTTCCTCACCGCCCCTCTCAAGGAAACACTCCTTGACTATTTCGCCTCGTTCCTGCCCTACTTTGCAAATCAGCTATCACCACTTTTCGTATTTATCTCAGTAATATTCTTCACTACAAAGCTTGCCGACAATTCGGAAATTATCGCCATGCTCTCAAGCGGCATTACTTTCCGAAGGCTGTTACGACCGTATATGATCGGCGCCGCCATTATAGCGGCTCTTACATTCGTGCTATCAAACTATATCATTCCTCCCACCAATGTAAAGAGAATAGCCTACACTAACAAATATGTCAGAAACAAGGCTGTGGAATACGGTACCAACATCCAGCTCATGGTCAGACCTGGAGAAGTGGCATACATAGGACGGTTTGACAACACCACTAAGCAAGGATATCGGTTTTCCTTAGATAAATTCAAGGACAAGGCACTTGTCTCCCGACTCACGGCAAGCTCAGTAGAATATGATTCGACAAGGAGCTACCATTGGAAACTCAGAGACTATATGATCAGAGATTTCGATGGCATGAACGAAAGTATCCGAAAAGGAAGTAATCTCGACAGCATTATTCCAATTGAACCGAAGGATTTCCTTATTGCAGCCAACGACCAGGAAATGCTCACTACTCCACAGCTGAGTGACTATATCAGAAAGCAGAAAATGAGAGGAGTGGCAAATATAAAGAAATTCGAGATAGAAAAGGAAAAACGCCTTGCGGAGACGGCTGCCGCCTTTATCCTGACACTTATAGGCATGTCGCTTTCCTCCAAAAAGATAAAAGGGGGAATGGGTATAAATATTGGAATTGGTCTGACATTAAGTTTCAGCTATATTTTATTCAGCACCATTACTTCTTCTTTTGCCATCAACGGCTACACTTCTCCTGCCGTAGCCATGGAGATTCCCAATATTGTATATCTTCTGATAGGAATAATACTCTATCGCAGAGCTTCAAAATTTTAGGAGCGTATAATTTATTTGACCGGACACTTAAAAAGAGACAATTCTGTCTATTTTCATTTTGAACATACAGATTATTTTTGTAATTTTGCAGATAAGGAGAAAAAGTTTCTCTTCATTTCATAATTTATAAAATAAGAAAGCGGCATCTGACCGCCAACCCAAAATACAAGTAGTGTTGAGATGACAAACAAGGATTTCGATTTCAGCGACATAGCGCCACACGATGACTCAGTCTTCCGCACGATCCTGGACAAACTTATTATTGATCCGGGATTTCTTCATGCAATCTCTTATGTGATGCCCAAAGAGGATGTCCCCGCCCTTCTTGAGGAATTGAAGAGGATTGACAACAGGCATGATTTTCAGCACAAGATAATGTTCCCGTTTCTCGAAATGCTTGGAAAGACAACTACTTCAGGCATCACTCTCGGAGGAACGAAATACTTCAATCCGGCTCTCAACTACACTTTCATCACCAATCATCGCGATATAGTTCTTGACGCTTCTTTCCTTAATCTCACATTCCTCAGACGCGGATGGCCCACTTCTGAAGTGGCCATAGGAAACAATCTGCTCGTATTTGATTGGATTTCAGACCTTGTCAGACTCAACAACAGTTTCATCGTAAAACGCAACACCGGACTTCGAGAAGGACTTGAAGCCGCCAAAAAGCTTTCCGCATATATCCATTACGCAATAATGGAAAAGCATGAATCTGTGTGGATCGCGCAGCGCGAAGGTCGTGCAAAAGATTCGAGCGACCATACACAGGAATCACTTGTCAAGATGCTCTCGATGGGTGGTGAAGGCACTTTCATGAATAAAATCAAGGAGATCAATCTTATGCCTGTATCCATAAGCTATGAGTATGATCCCAACGACTATCTGAAGGTAAAGGAATTTCTGCTCCGAAGAAGAAATCCGGATTTCAAGAAATCACAGAGAGACGATCTTTTCTCTATGGAGATCGGAATGCTTCAGTTCAAGGGGAAGGTGCATTTCCAGCTGACACCCAGAATAAATGTCAGGATAGATGAAATAGGTGAATTTAAAGACACCAATAAAGCTGCCAAATACGTATGTGCACTGATTGACTCTGCCATTCACAGAGGATACGAAATATTTCCGATCAACTATGTCGCATACGACTCCCTACATTCCACCGAACGATTCGCGCATAAATACACCGAAGAAGAAAAGAAGGAATGTCTCGCATATTTTGACAGTCAGCTTACTAAAATCGATGTGGAAGACATCACCGAAGAAGAGCAGTCGTTTATGAAGGAAATGATACTTATCATGTATGCCAATCCGCTTAAAAACAAACTAAAATCAATATTAGGAGGATTTGAGTGATGAGACTTCCGTTAGCCGCCATTATCATTTTGTTCGTAGCCAGTATCCTCACCGACTTCTATATCTGGCTTGATATACGTCAGGGACGGTCACGCAACCGATGGGCATGGAGCAATGCATATGCAATCTCATCCCTCATTCTCTGGATATTTCTTGGTGTTACCGTAGCGCTACCACGTCGGGATCTTGACGGCGGAATATACGCTGTCATGTGGATGCTGACCTCATATTTAAGCATCTACATTCCAAAGTTCGTATATTGCATATTCTCAATATTAGGCAGGATACCTCTAATTTTCAGAGGCAGGAGGTGGCTGTGGATGAATTATGCAGGTGCCTTCATAGGCATCATATGCTTTGCCCTCGTCTGGCATGGTATCCTGTATACACGCACGCATCCGCAGCACGTCAACGTCACGCTTAATTCCGAACGAATTCCCGACAGTTTTGACGGGTATAGGATTGTGCATATTTCCGACCTTCATCTCGGCACCTGGAACAACAATACCGGATTTGTGTCAGAATTCGTCACCTCTATAAACAATATGAAGCCTGATCTGATCGTCTTTACAGGCGATATAGTCAACCAAAAATCAGACGAAATAAAGCCATTTCTGAATATTCTTTCGAGGCTGGAAGCAGCTGACGGAGTCTATTCCATACTCGGCAATCATGATTACGGCGATTATGTAGACTGGCCATCAAAATCGGCAAAAGAAGAAAATCTTGAAAAACTGAAGGAATATCAGAAAGAAGCCGGTTGGAAAATGCTCAACAATGATCATGATTTCATTGTCAGGAGCAATGGGCAGAAACGTGATTCCATCGCAATCATCGGCGTTGAGAACTGGGGGGAACCTCCGTTTGCAAGATACGGTGATCTTGGTGCAGCCTATCCTAATGAAAACGGGAAGGGACTCCGGGATAATAATTTCAAGATTCTCCTCACCCACAATCCTGAGCACTGGGTGCGTCAGGTAAGAAAAAACACGAATATCGACCTAAGTCTTTCAGGGCATACCCATGCATGGCAGATGAGTCTCGATGCTTTCGGCAGAAGATTCTCTCCAAGTTCATTCAGGTATCCCACATGGGGGGGATTCTATACCGAAAATGGGATAGGTGAAATAGAAGATTTCGGGAATCCAGTGACTACAGGAGGTCTTGAGAGATCTTTAGACCATCCATCGCTATATGTCAATATCGGTGCCGGGGAAGTCGGAATGCCCTTCAGGATTCTTGACAGCAATCCGGAGATAACTATTATCACATTGAAGAAGAAATGACACCAACAGTATCCGTGGAAGCAGTATTTTCTGTCGGATCCAACTGCGGTGACCGCGTTGACCATGTTGAAAAAGGTCTGAAATGGCTTTCTTCTGTATTGTTTGATTGCCGTTGTTCCCACATATATGCCACTCCTGACTGCCATGGCAGCTGTTGCGAATACATGAATGCTGTAGTGAAAGGATCGACAAGCCTCACCCCCCGTGAGCTTGAAAATATGTGCAAGGAATACGAAATATCAATGGGCAGAGATGACTCAGCACGGAAAGCCGGAAATGTACCGGTAGATATCGACCTTGTGGTTTATGACAACCGGATACTGAGGAAAAAAGATTTTTCCAGTGAATTTTTTATAATCGGTTATTCCTGTATATAAAGCATGCCCATGGTTCGCCGGAGATTTACTTCCACAAAAGGACGCAGCATGTGATTATCTTCCACTATCATATCCACTCCTAAAAGACCATCGTATCCGGCATATATTTTTTCAATTATTTCCTTCTGGACGGAGGTCACATATTCGATTCTTACAGCAGATATAGAATCAAATTCACGTCTTAGTTCCGACTGACATTTCACATGGTTTGAGACATACTTTCCTCTTCCTGAAGTTGTAAAAGAAGAAAGACCGATATATTCAGCCACTCCATTATTAAGTCTCCATTCAGTAGCAAAATCAGCTATCCGGACAGCTCCCGTCTCTCCCATCACACTCCCCTGACGCCTTATAATCCCATGACACCACTGCCTTACAAGCTCCTCTGTCATGTCAGCACCCGTATTGATCACACCTCTTCCGCTTGAACTCCATGGAGCTTTCATCCAGCATCCTTTGTTACTACGATAATATGCCATGCAGTCTTTCTCCGATTTGAGTTCTACAGGAATATCGACCCGGCTGCACACGCCTGCACATTCATTCCATAAGGAATTAAGGCTTATAGTGATACGTCTATGAGCAAGTGTCCTTATCAGGTCAATCTTCGATTCATCGGGAAGAAACCGAGCCGGGACACCGGCAAGAGCAAATCGCCTTATCAGCGCATGATTCCACCCCCAAGGCTCAATCGAAATATCCTCTGTCTCCTTGAATAGATCTGACAGTCCGCTCCACTCCACGAGTCTGAATAAAGAATCCATACCCTCAGTCTTGTCTACCAGAATACAGTCCCCCTTTTCCGCCCAAGCCTCAGGCAGCAGCTCATGTTCCTTCCGCAGCTTTTCCACACTTGCCGGGGGTGTATAAAAAGACGCCCCCGAAGCGAGGGCGTATTCAGTCTCCGGATTAAACAGGAGAAGTCTCATCAGTCATTCAGCTTCTCCCTCTCCTTAAGAGGATTGGAAAAATAAAGTTTATGCTCCAGATACTCCTGAGTAGCGATCAGCGTAGGCTTCGGAAGCTTCTCGTAGAATCTTGAGATCTCGATCTGTTCACGGTTTTCCGACACTTCCTCAAGATTATCGGTAGATGCAAAATCAGCAAGCTTCTTCTCAAGTTCTTTCTTGAGTTCGACGGCAATCTGATTTGCTCGTTTTCCAATTATGCATACTGTCTCGTATACATTTCCGGTCTGCTCCGCCATTGCGATCATGTCGCGTGTCACTGTGGTAAGTGGAGCGTTGGTTTTCTTGTAGTCCATAATATACAATTATGATTTACGTATAGGGATTGTATTTGTATTCTGCGTTTAATATGTCCGGATCACTCTCCTATGTGTTTTGACGCGATATTGAAGATCGACTGAGCCTCCGAAAGATTCTTTGACTCGGGATAAGTGTTTATAAACGAATAATATTCATCTATCACGTCCCTGTATCGATCCTCGCTCTTTTCCGCCACAGAGTTTTTAGCTTCCTGATATTTAGCCTTGAGTATCAGCATCTCAAAGTCTTCCCGGTATTTTGAATATGGGAAATCCTTCAGAGCGTTTTTTGCTGTAATTATACAAGACTCGTAATTATTTCCGAGGAAATTACCCAGATTATAGTATAGCTGGGCATTCTGGAGCTGCTTCAGAGTGAGCTTGTCCTGCAACTCAAAGATCGCGTTCTTGGCTATGCCTGCCTTATCGCTATTAGGGAAATAGTCAAGGAACCCTTCTAATTCTTCAATCGCCTTCAATGTAAGGCTCTGGTCAAGCTGCGGCTCAGGAGAATCGAGATAGTAGCCGTATCCGCAGTAAAAACGTGATAACTCAGCATATTTACCTCTCGGATATCTTTGATAATAGTTTTTGAAATAGACTCCGGAATTCAGATAGTCCTTGTTTTCAAAATACGACATTGCAAGGAGAAATGTGGCGTCCTCTCCCCCTTCAGTACCTCTCATCGGCATCTGGAGGTCCTGAAGCAAAGTGATCGCCTGCATATATTTCCTCTGCTCATATGCCTTCTTGGCATAATCGAATTTATATTGCATATCAGTGCTTTTCAACACTTTAGTATATTCTCCACAAGATGACATCATCATCCCGAAGAAGGAGAACATCATGCATATTTTAATAATTCTTTTCATTTACAGCTATAGATGAAGTGCGCAAACCGCGCATTTAGCATGCAAAGTTAATAAAAAATCCACAAACAACGATGTTTTTTACAATAAAAATTATTAACTTTGAAGTCGATTTCTTAAAAGAGCATATTTTTTATGAAAAAAGACGGATTTATAGCACGCCATCCGGTGCTTGCAAACTTTATAATAATTATCCTGATTGCCGTAGCTGGCATAGGGATTGTCTACTTTTCCTTCGCCATCTTTACACGCCATGGTGAAAGCGCCGTGGTGCCGGGGGTGGAAAAAATGTCATACACCCAGGCTATCGAAATATTGCATGCCAAAGGATTTAACGTCGATATCCGCGATTCCCTCTATAAGGAAGATGAAAAACCCGGCTATGTCATCGAACAGTTCCCGAAATCAAATTCAGTAGTAAAGCCCGGAAGAAAGATTTTCCTTTATATCAATGCCGTGCATCCAAAGGAAGTCATTATAGACGATGACAACAATCCCAGGGAAGACGCGCTTAAATCCACTTCTTTCCGTCAGGGAAAAGCTCGCCTTGAGGAATTGGGGTTCAAGAACATCCGGGTTGTGAAAGTGCTGGGGGAAAACGATTGCATATCTAAAATCTTTGCCAACGGTAAGGTTGTCAAGAAAATGCAGAAGGTACCGGTCAACGCGAAGATCGTGATGGAGGTATTTGACGGAAACCTTGAGGCAGTACGTGATTCGCTTCAAAACGATATAGATCCGCTCTTTTCAATTGATCAGGACTATCCAACTGACGACAATCAGAATTCATCGGAGACATATCCCGTTGAAGAGACAGAATCATCAGAATCCGAATCATATGAATACTATTGATATTACAGAAAATCCTCTCCCGATGTCAGAAGAGGATTCTTTCGGTCTCGATGATGAAAGAGAGGAGGAAAGCGTCGACGAGCCATCGTATATCACTGAAGACGGACGAGAGCTCTACGAGCATTTTCGATTTGAAGCCGACAAAGGTCAGCAGCTTCTGAGGGTCGATAAGTTCCTTGTCGACAGAATGACAAAGACTTCACGCAACCGCATCCAGCAGGCTGCCGATGCAGGTTGCATAATTGTCAACGGAAAACCGGTAAAGTCAAGCTATAAGGTCAAGCCTCTCGATGTTGTGAGCATCGTGATGGACCGTCCACGCTATGAATTCGAAATAATTGCTGAAGATATTCCCCTCGACATAGTGTATGAGGATCGAGACGTGCTTGTGGTCAACAAACCGGCTGGTCTTGTGGTACACCCGGGTCACGGAAACTACCACGGAACTCTTGTCAACGCCCTCGCCTACTATTTCCGCGATAATACGGACTATGACGTGAGCGATCCCCGGCTCGGACTTGTTCACCGTATCGACAAGGATACGAGCGGACTGCTTGTGATTGCCAAGACTCCTGAGGCAAAGACCGATCTCGGAATGCAGTTTTTCAATAAGACGACACGGCGTGAATACGTAGCGCTTGTATGGGGCGATTTTGATGAAGACAAGGGGACGATCACCGGAAATATAGCACGCAATCCCCGTAATAAACTTCAGATGGCTGTGTTTTCTGATCCTGAAATCGGGAAACATGCTGTGACGCACTATCAGGTGATCGAACGATTCGGATACGTAACTTGCGTCAAGTGTGTCCTTGAGACCGGACGCACACACCAGATAAGGGTGCACATGCTGTCACAGGGTCATCCGCTTTTCAACGATGCACGTTATGGGGGCGACAGAATCCTTAAAGGCACCACTTTTGCAAAATACCGGCAGTTTGTCGAAAACTGTTTTCAGACATGCCCCAGGCAGGCTCTTCACGCACGCACTCTTGGTTTCAGGCATCCACGCACAGGGCAACAGATGGATTTTGAGTGCCCGATACCGGCGGACATGACTGAACTTCTTGAAAAATGGCGTTCCTACCGTAACAATTCCTGACTATTTATCAATATTATATAATATATTTGCTTATAATTAAATAGATAGCTTATATAAAATCCATTAAAATTATTACACGGTGCTTAAAAACCTGAAAAAATATAATATAATCCTCGCAAGCAAATCGCCGAGAAGAAAGGAACTTCTTGCAATGCTTGACATTCCTTTCGAGATTAAGGTAAAGGATGTTATAGATGAGTCATACCCTGCTGATATGCCGGTAGTCGAGGTTCCCGAGTATCTGGCTCGCATTAAAGGGAGAGCCTACTCTGCCGATATAAAAGGCAATGATATGGTGATTACTGCAGACACGGTAGTGATTCTTGACGATGTCATATACGGCAAGCCACATGATGAAGAGGATGCAGTGGAGATGCTCATGCGCCTTCAGGGTCGCACACATACCGTGGCTTCAGGAGTATGTGTGGCTACAAAGGAGAAAATCAAAAGTTTCACTGTCTGCACAGCGGTCACATTCGCGCCAATTTCGAGGGAAGAGGCTGCCTGGTATGTTGACCGGTACCGCCCGCTCGACAAGGCCGGGGCCTATGGCATTCAGGAATGGATAGGGTGTGCCGCAGTTGCGGCAATCGACGGAAGTTTCTATAATGTGATGGGATTGCCTGTGCATCAGCTTTACAAAGTGTTGAAAGAGGAATTCTGATGAAAACTACGATCATAGGGACAGGAAATGTCGGAACAAGGTTTGCTGAGATTTTTGGTGGCGCATCGATATCACCGCGTACTCTTGAAGGACTTCCTTCGGACTCAGACCTTTACATTATCGCAGTAAGCGACAATACTGTAAGGGATGTAGCCGAAAAATTGCCTGAATTAAACGGCATAGTGGTGCATACTACCGGAAGTGTGCCTATGGAGGTGCTTTCGGATGTAAGGTGTAAAGGGTATGGAGTACTCTACCCTTTCCAGACCATAAGCCGTTCGCGCCCGTTGCCACCTGACAGGATTCCTCTGCTGCTTGAAGCTTCGGACCGCGCCACACTTGAAAAGATTAAAAAGTCTGCGGTCGATGCAGGATTCACAAAAATTGAGTTTGCCGACAGCGAGAAAAGAAGAAGAGTACATCTTACCGGTACATTTGCATGTAATTTCACGAATGCCATGATAGCTGTAAGCCAGCAGATTCTCGATGACTGCGGGATAGACCGCGACATCATCACACCGCTCGTGGAAGAGACTGTTTCAAAATTGAAGGTCATGCCGGCAAATGAGGCACAGACGGGACCAGCTGTAAGAAAAGACACCTCCACCCTGACCTCCCATATGCGCCTGCTTGAAGATCTTGGTATGAAGAGAGAAGCCAAGGTATACAAGGCAGTCAGTGATTACATTATGGGGAAATAGGAGCTAATAATACTTTTTTATCAACTTTTCACATTCTTTATTTTTCCTTTAGTGAAATATTGACTACCTTTGTGTGTTGATACATCAGAAATAATTATTGTTAACCCTTAAAAAAAATTCAGATGACTAAACCATATGTATTGGGAGTCGACATAGGCGGTACCAACACGGTGTTCGGTATCGTTGATGCCCGGGGACAGGTGATAGCCAGTGACTCCATAAAGACTAAGAAACATGCTGAGTTCGAAGACTATGTAAAAGAACTCCACTCAAGTGTTGAGCGTCTTCTTCGTCTTAATGATGCTGAAGATAAGATTCAGGGTATCGGTATCGGTGCTCCTAATGCAAACTACTACACCGGTGAGATAGTGAATCCACCAAACCTTCCCTGGGGACCAGTGATTCCTCTTGCCGAAAAGGTAAGCGAGGCTTTTGGTGGTATCCCGGTTGCAGTGACTAATGATGCCAACGCCGCCGCTCTCGGAGAGATGACCTACGGCGCAGCACGCGGTATGAAAGACTTCATCATGATCACTCTCGGAACAGGTGTAGGCTCAGGTATCGTCATCAACGGTCAGATGGTTTACGGTCATGACGGCAACGCCGGTGAGTTAGGACACCTTGTCATGAAGCGCAACAATGGCAGAATGTGCGGTTGCGGCAGAACCGGATGTCTTGAGGCCTACTGCTCCGCTACCGGAGTAGCCCGCACGGCACGTGAGTTTCTTGAGATCCGTCAGGAACCATCCATACTCCGCAACATTGATATTGAGGATATAACTTCAAAAGATGTCTATGATGCCGCGATGGCTGGCGACAAGATTGCAAAGGATATCTTTGAATATACAGGAAAGATTCTTGGTGAGGCTTTTGCTGATATGGTTGCGTTCTCATCCCCGCAGGCAATAATCCTGTTCGGAGGACTTGCCAAGAGCGGTGAATTACTTCTGAAGCCACTAAAAGAAGCGTTTGAGAAAAACGTAATGCCAATCTTCCGCGGCAAGACTCAGATACTTATTTCCGAACTGAAGGAAAGCGATGCTGCTGTTCTCGGTGCTTCTGCCCTTGGCTGGGAGGCAAAACGCCGCTCGGAGACCTCAGTCGCTCCCGAGACCGCAATCCAATAAAATTTCCTTTTACATAAGATATTAACGTCCTTGACTCCAACAGTCAGGGAAAAATTGTTACTTCAAATCAAACCATAAGGACTTCCGAATTCGGAAGTCCTTTTTGATATATCATTCGTACGAAAAAAATATCATAATATTGTGCACCGGATGACCATCATGTGTGTTTTAAGTCGAAGTACATAAACCTTGTTTTCAAAGGCTCATCATCAGATAATTCCAGAAAAGATCTTTCCTCATGTTCGGTCTTATACAAAGGTTTGAAACCGTTCTTTTCATAAAAATGCAAGGTCTTTTCATTGTTGTATGCATCTACTACCATAAAGCGGCATCCGGTCTTATTGTCGAAAGATCTAAACCAACCTTTAAGGAAATCGATAATCTGACTTCCTATATTATATCCCCTGCCACGATATTCTGAAGAAACTCCTAAACGTCCTATAAGAACGGCTGGATAATTCATTCCGCGTTTGGCATTAGTTATACTACGTTGCAATCGATTTCTCGCTGAATTAGTAATAAACTGTGCTTTCACACTATCATTTGCCAAAGTCACCAGACCTAAAATTTTCGAAGGGTCAGAAATGCTAATCCATGCATAAGTCTTTCCGAGTAATTCATTTTCATAAAGAAACGCATCTTTATAAAAGAATTCGTCAAGGTCGCTGTCATCACATGAAAAAATATCACAATAAGCTGCCACATCCGCCGTATAAGGTCTCATGACAGTCTCGCGTTCAAGAATGAAACCACCCGTAGTCATTTCCTCTTATCCTTAGGAGGGAAAATAAACTCGCGCGACTTTCTTAAAAAGTCTGCAATTTGCGCTTCGCGTTCAGGAGAAAGGGAGGGCGTCGGCAGCTTGCTATTCCGCTCTGCGTCCTCAACAAAAGCTTTTGCAGATTCTCCTGTAAGCACAGGAGATGAATTAATTGTCATTGCCATATCATTTTTCTTTAATTTGCAAATTTATAAAAAATTAGTTGAATATGCAATAGTTGTACTACCATTTCACACCTAAATAAAGAATATAAATTCGTTATTATGCATTGAAATTCAGCAAAGAGCCACCAATCGAATCTCTTCCATACAAAAAGGGACCTCCCGGTGGAAGTCCCTTCTGAAGTTAAAATTATATAGGATCAGTTGCGGAAGACGAGCTGGTCGTCTTTGACATCGATTACGATCGGATGGTCCCGGTCCACTTTCTGTGCAAGTATATCCTTGGCAAGCTGGTTGAGCACAAGGCGCTGGATAGTCCTCTTTACAGGACGTGCTCCGAATTCAGGATCATATCCGTCTTCGGCAAGAAGTTCCATTGCAGGCTTCGTGACCTCAAGCTTTACACCGTTGGTCTCAAGCATCTTCTGCACGCCTCGAACCTGGATGCCGACAATCTCTTCGATCTCCTTCTTGTTAAGCGGAGTGAACATCACTATCTCATCGATACGGTTCAGGAATTCGGGTCGAATCTTCATCTTGAGAAGATCCATCACATCCTTCTTTGTATTGTAGATGATATTCTGACGTTCGTCTTCCTTCTTCTCGTCGAAATCCTTGAAGTTTTCGCGGATTATCGGCGAACCTTCGTTGGAAGTCATGATGATGATCGTGTTCTTGAAGTTGATAAATCTTCCCTTGTTATCGGTCAGACGACCGTCATCAAGTACCTGCAGGAGGATATTGAATACATCCGGATTAGCCTTCTCGATCTCATCGAAGAGCACTACGCTGTATGGTTTGCGGCGCACCGCTTCAGTAAGCTGCCCCCCCTCTTCATAACCGACATATCCCGGAGGCGCTCCTACCAGTCGGCTCACAGAGTGCTTCTCCATATATTCCGACATATCGATACGAGTCATCATGTCCTCATCGTCAAAAAGATATTCGGCAAGAGCCTTGGCAAGCTCAGTCTTTCCGACACCGGTAGTGCCGAGGAAGATGAATGAGCCGAGAGGACGGCGCGGATCATTAAGTCCGGCACGTGAACGACGCACTGCCTCGCTCACAGCACGTATTGCATCTTCCTGTCCCACCACTCTCTTATGGAGTTCCTCCTCAAGATGCAAAAGCTTTTCCTTCTCGCTCTGCGCCATCTTCTTCACCGGAATACCGGTCCAGCGGCTTACAACCTCGGCAATATCCTCGGCATCCACCTCTTCCTTGATCATAGCGCTTTCACCCTGCAGCTGACGCAGTTTTGTCTGAGTAGCCTCGATCTCGTCTTGTTTCTGCTTGATTCTCGAATATCTGATTTCTGCTACCTTAGCATAGTCGCCTTCACGCTCAGCGCGTTCCGCCTCTATGTTGAGCTGCTCTATGTCGATCTTATTCTGCTGGATCTTATCGATCTCGTTCTTCTCAGCCTGCCACTTAGCTTTAAGCGACTTCTGGGTGTCACGGATATTGGCAAGTTCCTCATCTATCTCTTTCAGACGGTATTTGTTATCCTCTCGCTTCAGAGCCTCGCGCTCGATCTCAAGTTGCTGTATCTTACGTGTCGCATCATCAAGAGCCTGAGGCATGGAATCCATCTCAAGCCTGAGCTTGGAGGCAGCCTCATCTATAAGGTCGATCGCCTTGTCAGGAAGGAAACGGTCGGTGATATAACGCACGCTCAACTGAACTGCAGCAATGATCGCCTCGTCCATGATACGCACCTTATGGTGGTTCTCATATCTTTCCTTCAAGCCGCGAAGAATAGAGATAGCAGCGAGTTCGTCAGGCTCGTCGACCATCACCTTCTGGAAACGGCGTTCAAGCGCTTTGTCTTTTTCAAAATATTTCTGGAACTC
The DNA here is from genome assembly GCA_029062005.1 of Muribaculaceae bacterium. Taxonomy (GTDB): domain Bacteria; phylum Bacteroidota; class Bacteroidia; order Bacteroidales; family Muribaculaceae; genus Lepagella. The sequence continues at coordinate 18,856 of JAIDQZ010000096.1, forward strand.
GTCGAGTGTTGTTGCACCGATACTTCTCAATTCACCGCGAGCCAGGGCGGGCTTCAGGATATTGGCAGCATCCATGGCACCCTCTCCCTTTCCGGCACCTACAAGAGTATGGATCTCATCGATGAAGAGAATTATCTCGCCATCACTCTGAGTCACCTCATTCACGATAGCCTTCAGACGCTCCTCAAACTCTCCTTTATATTTAGCGCCTGCCACGAGAGCTCCCATGTCGAGCGAGAAGATCTGCTTTGACTTCAGATTCTCAGGCACGTCACCACGCACTATACGCTGAGCAAGACCCTCTGCAATGGCGGTCTTACCCGTACCCGGCTCTCCGACGAGCATAGGATTATTTTTAGTTCTTCTTGAAAGGATCTGAAGCACGCGACGTATTTCCTCATCCCTGCCGATCACAGGATCGAGTTTGCCGTTGCGGGCACGGTCATTAAGGTTGATGGCATACTTGCTCAAAGCCTGATAAGACTCTTCAGCGCTTTGCCCTGTCACCTTGTTTCCCTTTCTAAGTTCCTTGATAGCCGCGTCAAGACCGTTTTCGGTCACACCGGCATCCTTCAGAATTCTTGAGGCATTGCATTTCGTCTGGAGAATACCCATCAGCATTGCCTCCACAGAGACGTATTCATCACCGTTCTTCTTTGAGAAATCCTGCGCCTTGCGCATTGCCTCGTTAGACTCACGGCTGAGGACCACGTCAGCTCCACTTACTTTCGGAAGGGACTTTATGTCGCTTTCAATCGCCATATTCACGGCGTTGAGGTTAGCACCAAGTTTCTGGAAGATGAAGTTGACAATAGTCTCACTTTCCGATATGATAGCCTTCAGAATATGCACGGGCTCGATCTGCTGCTGCCCGGCCTGCTGAGTATAGTCAATAGCTTTCTGAATGACTTCCTGCGATTTAATTGTGAAATTATTGAAGTTCATAAGTATTAAATTTTGTGTTTTTCGATTATTTAACAAATTCCGTTCCAATTCGGTTCGATACAAAGAAAAAAATATCGAGATTCTATGCCTTACGCGATTAGGATTATATGTTTTAAAACAGAAAAGCATCCCTAGCGGGATGCTTTTCTCAGTCAATTGCGGCAACAATGCCGTAAGGGTCTATTTTTACTATCCGAGTACCATTGGCAAGCTGATATTCATCGTTGACCTGCCTGTCTGCGAAATATAGGGTTTCCATCGGTACCCTGTCAGCTTTCATCACTTCTGCTGCAAGCTCACGGTCTGAGTCAATGCACATTCCGATATACTTCGCTCCGGTGCGCTCGGCTTCTCTTGCGAGGCGGACATTGTCGATGCGGCTCTCCGCATCCTTTACACTCCAGAAATTCACTATCACGTTTTCGCCTTTGAGCTCTGAGAGAAGCATTGTCTCTCCGTCTGCACTGTAGATTGAAATTTCCGGAGCCTGGTTTCCTACCTCCAGCGGGACATTTTTTGTAGATACTGCAGAGGTCAATACAACCATACTGGCAACACCTGCAAAAATACCCGCAGTTTTCAGTTTAAAGTTCATAAAACATAATTTTGGTTAAACTTACCCGGCAAGGCAGCGCGTCTACGCGGACCATATTTGTCGGGGCATTTCGGTGTTTTAGGCATTAAAACTGCAAATTGCCTCTCAAACCGGCAGAAAATCTTTTAAATCTTCAGCCAAATCTGAACCGAAACCTGATTATTTCTAATATAAGGAATCTCTATTCCATAATATCATTCTCCATAGTATATAACATACCCTATTCCCAATTGTTTTAAAAAATATGTTTTATAACATATTTTTAATAATTTTGAATCTTTATCGCGCGAGCGACATATTGATGGAAACCCCGAAATTGCTGTTAGAAGTAGGGAATGCTGTAGAAGACACGAGAGGTGTATTCACCTGATGATCAAAGTAAGCCGCCAGGGTAATTCTCTTGCTGAGCACATAGCTTGCCATAAAATTAAGAGAGAACGATTTTGTTCCCTGCGTAGCCTGCGTATAGGCTGTCTCTATCCTTCGAATCAGGCTTGAATTGCTTGCGAAGTTAAGATCCACGTCAAGCGAAAGGTCGTTGCTTACACCTCCCTGGCGGCTGCCTATCTTTATGATCTTATTGAAATTCGCAATCTTGTAGCCAGCTCCTATGGTTATCTGGCGAGAGGATGTCTCAACCACCTGCCCTGCCTGTGAATTTAGATTAAGCGTACGGCTGTCGGTGTATTGCATATTCACTTTCAGATCATTATTGAGAGTGGCGTTGAACCCAATGAGAGGATTGAACTTTTCAGTAATAGCCACCGACGATACATTGAATGGCGACGAAGGTATCGGACTCTGCGTCGACTCGTCGAGTGTGAAGCCATAGTTGCCGTCAACACCAATCCAGTTGAGATATGAGGTATAGCTTCCCGTAGAATATGTACAGTTATATGCATGCTGAATGGTAAAAGACTTAAACCATTTTTTCATGTTGCCGAGATTCACGAATCCGTCATAAGTCACTTTCCAGTTTGGAAGCATAGATGCAAGACCAGGGAAAAGGTTGAGGGTCACTTTCCTGACGTCGGTTCCGCTATAGGCAGCAATGAATGCCGGAATAAGCACATCGCTTGACGTACGGCTGACGCTTCCGACCTCAGGATTATAGACGGTACCGCCAAGAGGGCTTCCGTCCATAAATCCGTTGGAGGGATAATGCATACCTTTGTACATTGCCTCATATCTTTCCGCCACAATAGGGATATTGCTGAGGAAAGTGTTGAACGCCGCTGAATTATAACCGTCTTCCGCCTTGTAGGTCTTCAATGCCGTGCGCAATGCGACATGGGTGCGGGTATAACTACCCGTACGTGACGTGGGCATGCCACTATACATGAACTGAACCTGATTCGTACGGTTATCAGTCAGATTCTCAGTCAGGGTTATTTTAAGACCTCTGACGGGTTCGAGCGTGAGTTCGAAATTAAATTCCTCTCCTTTGTTCCATATCGCAGGTGAGGTATTCATTCCATCAGTGAGCAGCCAGCCTCTGTCAAGCGCCTTGTCCACGAAACTTTCATCATAAAATCCGAATGCAAAGTCAAGACCGGGTGTCATGGGTCCATATGCGGTGGACTGTCCGAAGATATCTCCGACTTCAGGCATAAACAAGGGAAGATTGAGCGAATGATTCTGTCTCCAGCGCATCGAAACACTTCTCGGAGCCATAAGAAGACGGACACCATGTTCCAGAAGTTCGGTTCCGAACTTTTTCTTTTCATCCTTTACCTTTTCGCGTGCTACAAGCTTTATCATGAGGGAATCCTTATTAAGGATCTCAACGCTGTTCTCATCTATCGCCTTAGTCTTCAGGTCATATTTCTTACCGTTGAGAGTAGCGGTAAGAAGCACGTCTTTTGTCTTCAGATTATGTTTGAATACAGTGGTGCTGTCGGCAGAGAGCTTAATCGTCTTCTCCACCTTCTTTGATTTGGAATCCTTCTTGTTGGAAGCCGCGCCGTTTTTATTATTGGCACCGTTTTTTCTCTTGTTCGCGCCTGTTTTTGACGAAAAACGCTGATTTACGTTCTTAAGGAATTTGCTGTGGTTGTAAAGAGTCTCGAAATTAAGACGAGCGTCCGCATTCCATGTTGACTGGTTACGGATCGAGTTGCCCATGTCCACGTCCTGTATCTTGGTTCCGCGATCCCACTGATATGTGGATGTATAGCTTACATTCGCAGTAAGATAGTCAAGGAATGGAATCTTGTTGAAGGGAGCCTTGTAGCTTCCTGTAAAAGTCTGGTTATAGTTCCATGGTGTGCCAAGTCCTTTGATAGAGTTAATCACAGTATCTTTCCAATCCCGGTATTTATCCGGAAAGAGTCTCTTGTTCACGGCTCCGACGGTCTCCTCAATCCGTGCAGTGGTATTGCTCTGGAAAGAAAATGTCAACGACTGAAGAAGATTCCAGTTGAGCGAAAGCTGCCTGTCCCACAGGAAGTTCTTGCTGACCTGCACAGGCAGCTGCATGTCAACGTCAATCTCCGAACGTGTCTGCTGCTCATAATAATGGCGCGACATGCTCGTAAAGAATGTAATATTGTTGAAAAGCCAGTTGACCTGCCAGTCTTTAAGGAACTTCTGAAACTTTGACTTTCCCTTCAGCTTTGAGAAGGGTTTGTAAGGCTTGAAATAAGGAGAGTATGAATATTGGAAAGAGCCCCTGTAATCGGAAGTATTCTCATATTCCGTTGTCGGGTCCATATTCCGCTGCTTATTGAAGTTGAATGCCACAGTGAAATTCGCTGGATCCCAGGGCATTGCGTTCTTTGAAGTGATATTGAACTTCAGATTAGAGATAGAGAATGACTCAGTAGTCTTTTTGGTGACGGCATAACTCTTGATCGAATCCTTCTCAGCCTTTGTTGAGGCTGCAGACAGAGCATCCTTCAGCAGGATATCCTGATCAAGCGGATTATATTTAGGAGTGGAGGTCTCACTGCTCCTTGCATAATATACAGGTGCAGCAAGTTTCACTTTCTCCGGCACAAGTTTGCCAAGATTTCCCTGAACAGACAAATTATACTGATCATAATTGTCAAGCCTGCGGGACGCAAGCCCTTGGTCAACGCTTCCGAATCCCGCAGTCTCCTTGTGCATGGCGAAATTGACGGTCGCCACGTCTGAGATAGCGAGGTTGGCGTTGACCTTCGCTGCCCAGCCACCGTCCTGATTGAAGTCAGTCACCTTCAACTCATTTACCCAAATTGTACCGTCCTTTACTGTATTTGATTTATTTCGCACACCTATGAGCATGGTCCTGACATCGCTCAGTGAGGGATTTCCGAGCACCGAGACCGTATTGCGGGGATTGTCCGGATCCCTTGTGGAGTAAAGCCTTATATATCCTACTCCTTCCTGACCTTCAGACATAGCCCTGTTGCGCTCCACCTTTGTTGAAGTGAAGAGATCGAAGGGCAGATCAAGGAAGTTATTCTTCGGCCAGACAAGCCAGCGGTCGGCTGAAGACATGTTGTTATATGTTCCCGGAGCAGTGACATCGAGAGGAATCTCATATTCATAATAGTTGTTCTTTACATCGGAACCAACACGCACGAAGATTGCAAGGTCCCCGTCCTTGAGATTAGTCCGGTCGTCAACTTCAGCCTCTGCATGCACCCACATCTGCAACCTCTTGTAGATGCGGAGATCGAGCTGTGTGTTTTTATATATACCACGGGCATCTCCCGGCTGGACACCTGTAAGTTTCAACTGCAGAGACTGCTCGTTGAGCTGTGTTGCCGCAGCACTGCTTGAGTCCTGGATCCTGGTCACACCAGGAGGAAGCACATAATTGACCGGAGTGCGGCGGGAGTTTTCCTCTATGTTAACCACACTCATATCAAGATCTCCTTCAGCCGGTGAATCATTACGTGAATTGAGGTTGAACTTATAATCACGCCATTCTCCTCTCACGAGTTCAAGCGAACCGAAACGGAGATGTGTGGTCTCTGTAAATCCGGTCATGAATATTCTCGCAAAACGGATTGTTGAAAAATCGCTGATTCCTCCCACAACCTTTTCGGGACTTGTCAATGGAATCTTAAACTGATACCATACAGCTTCCTGCTCTTTTCCGTCGCGTGCCGTGAATGACGTGACTTGCCTGTCGGTCACAAAATTTTTACCCACTACCAGATCTTCCGGACGAATCGACACACGATACTGGAAATAGCGTTCATATTCGTTTAGAGTGTTGTCCTGATTTATATCCTCCACATCAGGCACCGCCCGGCTTGACTGATATTGCGGATTAGGACTCTGGTCGGGAGAAAGAGAGTTGCCCTCCACTCCGTTGTAATGCTTGTATCGGTCAAGTATAGAAGTCCGGTTGGCATCATAATAGTCAGAGCGGAAGAAATGATAGTTATCCCCTGCCGGATCGTTGAATACCGACATCGGATCTTCCTGCATCCTGGAGATTGTCTCCTGAGGCAATGTTGTCCTCAGCTTCTCGATAAAGTCTGAATAAGTGGGATATGAAAATTCCTCCTCGGTAGAAATGCCGTCGAGACCTACGTCTTGAAGAAGACGGGCATCCGGAGCATTTTCGAATGCATAAGTAAGCGAATTCTGCTTTGATACCTTTCCCCATACGGTCTCTTCAATGAAATCGTTGTTGCCGTCTACCGGAAGACCGTTCTCATAGCTCTTCATTCCATCTTTTAGTATGTCTTCCGAAATTTCTCCGAAATTGAAATAAAGGTCTCCACCAGGATTGGATGGAGCATCCTTATCAAGGAAAGGATCAAGAAGCCAGAACTGTATGTATTCCACGTTGGAGGTCTCGAAGTTAGAGTTCTCAATCTTACGCATGATTCCTCCCCAACGTTTCTCGGGATTGAGAAGATAACCGTCGGCGTCAACATTCTCGGCATCCACGTTATAAGGACCCCTCTCCTTGGGATAAAAAGAAAGATTAAGGGTCTGGATATAGTTGGCGTCGCCATAATTGGTCTGACGCCCTGGGTAGATCTCGCGCACCTGAATTTCCCTGACATACGGATTAGACAGCTGCTTGAGGTCGTTCTTCAGATATCCGGGGAGCATCGAGCTGTTTTTCTGCGTGAAGATACGGTCTATATAGTTCCATGCCAATAACGCACGGTTTTTGCCATATGCCGGATTATTGCTAAGCGAAGCCTCCGGAAAGAGGGCATCTGAAGAATTATCCTGTGGTGTAGAAGCAAGAAACCAGCTGTAAGGATTCCTAAGATCCACTCCGGTCTGCGATGTCTCGAAGTCATCCACATATGAGCTGCCCTGATTGGTACCTGTCTTCTGCTTCGATGGGACGAGTTGGGCGTACTCAGCAGTAAGGTTGAATGAGGAAGGTGCAGTCGCATTGATCGTAGGCACTTTGTTGATGAGATTTGTGAGCCACATGAACTGCTTGTTGTAGCTGATATTGGCACCAAACATAGTGTTATTGATGATCTCATCTCCTATTCCTACTTTCTCGGTAAGGGATTTCTCTCCGAAATGAAGCAGTGTTGCACCGACGGTAAGTTCTTTGTTAAACCGGTATTGTGCGTCAAGCCCCATAAGGGTCTTGCGCTGCATGGAGAACATCGACTGGTTTTCAAGAGATACACTTACATTTGTACCGGAATCAATTATGCTCTGGTTAGTGATTGTGACTATACCCATTGAATAGTCTACGGTATAATCACTGTTTTCTGTCAGGACCGCACCTCCGGCTGTCACAACCACCGACCCTCTCGGCACATTCATCGCCCCAAGATTGATCTGGCTGCCCCTACCGGATGTGTACTGTCCGTACATGGTGAACTTGTTTTTGTCGGCAAACTGCTTTGCCACGACAAGCGTGGAGTCGTAAAGTTCTTGATATACATATCTCTCGGCAAGAGCATCATTGCCAATTTGCCTGCGAAGGTTTGAACCGAATGGCTCAGCCACCGGAAATATGATCTTGCCGTTGGACGTCTGTATGGTATAGCCTTCGATAAAGTCGAAGATACCGTCGCTCACCGACTCCCCGTTTGAGTCAATACGGTCAAGTCCCATAACCTGAAGAAGCGGCTTGTTGGATATCGAACCTACAGGAAGATAGGGTATCTCTATACCGGTTGAGTCACTGAGAAACTTGACATTAAATTTGAAATTGTTTTTCTGAACCTGATAAGCGCCAAGACTATATACGTTTTTCATCATCAGCTGCCACATAGGGAGCTTCGGCGACACAGTCGTACCGCGAAGCATCTTCAGATAAAGAGCAGATTCAGTCGATGTGACGTCGCCGGAGAACTCCCCTACCTGATAGACCTTGCCGTTGAATGTATATTCGAATGCCACGGCAAGAACCTCGTCGGTGTTGAGAGCCTGTTTCAGTGAGATGTAGCCTAAAGCGGAATTCAGGCTATATTCACTTGAGTTAAGAAGACGCGCGCTCTCCACTTTCTCAAAATCCTTGCCTCCTTCTATACCATAGGTATTGAGTGGCTTCAGGACCTCTGTCACCTGATTGATGTTTCTTGCATCGGGATATTGGGTCTTTATCACCTGAAGAAGGTTGTTGCTGGAATTGGAGGGAACGGGTATCGAATAATCAGGAATCCAGTAGTCGGTGGCAAGCCGGGTATTTTCACCAAGATCCATAAAAGCCACGAAGTTACGGCTTTCATCAAACTTCTGGGTCTTGTTAGTGATCCACACCTCGATTCGCGTGATATTGATACCTGATGCCACATATGGCAACTTTGCGCAAAACTCATCGTAATGCGTATAGAAATATTGACTGAGGAAGAAATGACGATTTGCATCATAATCGGCGGCACTTATGGCAAAATCGGTACTTTGCACGCCTCCTTTGGTGGATATTGACTTGGATTCGGAATTCTGCTGTGACAGAAGTCCTGTCAATGTAAGCTTGCCGAACTGAAGCTTGGCTTTAGCTCCGAACAGTGCTGTTCCTCCACGAATAAGGCTGCTTCCGGTAGTCATGCTTACATTACCCGCCTCGATATTTTTGATTATCTCGTCTTCCTTGCCCTCATATTGAAGTTTAAGTTTCTGAGAGTCAAAACTGAATGTAGCATCAGTGTTATAGTTCATGTTGAACTTCATCTTATCACCCACCGATGCATTGATGGTAGCCTGAATCTTCTGATTGAAGTCAAAATATGTCTTTCTACGTGATTTGAGCGAAAGCGCCGGATTATCGGTCTTGTTGCTCTTCACTCCGGCAGAGATCTGGATAGAGCCTTGCGTTGTGAGGCGCACGCCTCCGGGACCGAATACCTTTTCAAGAGGTCCGAGTGCGAAGTTCATATCAAGAATGTTGAATGCCTCCTTACCCTTCTGCTCATAGCTGGCTGAATTCTGGCTTCTGAAGTAGTCATACATCTCCTGACGGTTGACCATGTCGTTATAGTCTTCCGCCGTCATCATAAACGGAGTTATAATATCTTTTTCTCCGAGCCTGGTGTGAAGCACATACTTTCCCTCGCCGGGATCGTAGACAGCATGAGTGGTGATGTTTTTAGGATCACGAAGGTCTGCCGGATACTCATTTCCCCTGAAGTCGTCGGCATTGATCTGAACCGTAGGTTTGACCGGGAAAATGGTCTTTACAGAATCTCCTCCGGTCACGACAGTATCCGGGACCGGTGGAGGAGGAGGCGGATCAAGTGTGGACTTGGTGTATTGGGAAAAGGATACGAAAGAAAGTGCCAGCACTGCCGTCAGTGCCGCCACTATGCATAACTGCAATATTTTCCTGCTGCGTTTCCTCAAGTTGCTGTCGTTCATTTCAATCGACGTCCGACATCAACCCTCACAGAAGTCAAAGCATTGTCAATGCAAGCTTTATAGCCTTTTCTGTAGTAAGCGATGGGTCTTCGGAAAAGAGTTTCTTGAGTGCCATCCTGCTTGCCTGCGTGGAGAATCCAAGCATGGTAAGCGCTGCCACGGCATCATCAAAAGCCTCTCCCACTTCGGGCGTACTTGAAATTAACGAAATATCTGTAGATTTTATTTTATCCTTAAGGTCTACAATTATCCTTTGAGCTGTCTTTCCTCCTATCCCTTTGACACTTTTCAATGCGCCGGGCTTATCATTTACTATGGAATCGATAAGCTGGTCTTCAGTCATCGATGACAGTATAAGCCTTGCAGTGTTGGGTCCGACTCCACTCACTCCGATGAGTTGCCGGAAAAGTTCCCTGCTCTGTTTAGTTATGAATCCGTAAAGGTCATGTGCATCTTCCCTGATGTTCTCATGCACATAAAGTTTCGCACGTTTCAGTGGCTGCAGCTTCGTATAGTCCATAAGAGTTATGTTGATTCCATAACCCACGCCTGAGCATTCCAGCACAGCCATTGTCGGCTCAAGTTCTCCAATATCACCTGTTATATATTCAATCATTCTGTTATGTCGTTTTTGATTTGCAAAATTACGAAATCATTACTAATTTTGCAATATGAACCATAGTTATAATTCGCAATTACTTGACAACGCGGTCTCCGAACTGGGCAAGCTCCCTGGCATAGGACGCAAGACAGCTCTCAGGCTTGCCCTTCATCTACTGCGGCAAGATGAATCCGAGGCACTCGCGCTCGGGGAGTCAATAATAAATATGCGGAAAAATATTAGATACTGCAGGACATGCCATAACATATCAGAGACAGATACATGTGATATTTGTGCCGACCGATCGCGCGACAGCTCTGTCATATGCGTGGTGGAAAATGTCAAGGATCTCCTTACGGTGGAATCAACCCGGGAACATAAGGGCCTATATCATGTGCTCGGAGGAGTTATTTCCCCTCTTGACGGAGTGTCTCCTTCAGATCTGGAAATACAGTCGCTTGTTGACCGAGTTGCTTCAGGTGGAATAGAGGAAGTGATACTTGCACTCAGTCCTACGATGGAAGGAGACACCACAAACTTCTATATATCCAGAAAACTTGCACCTTTTGATGTGGAAATTTCCATACTCGCACGGGGTGTAAGCATAGGAAACGATCTTGAATACACTGACGAGGTAACACTCGCCCGATCCATCATCAACCGTGTCCCCTACAAATAGAATATATGATTATGGATTATGAACTAAGACTTCGTGCCGTCGAGCCTTCGGATGCGGATATGATGTATGAGGCTGAGAATGACGAGGCTGCCTGGAGATATTCCGATTATCTCGCCCCATTGAGCCGTGAATTGCTGACGCAATACGCCTTTACATATGATGCAGATCCGTTGCGCAGCGGTCAGCTCAGGCTCGTTATAGAAAAAGATGATACAGCGGTCGGAATCCTCGACCTCTTCGACATTTCACCCAGGCATCTAAGGGCAGACACCGGAATATACATCCTGCCCGAATTCAGAGGTTCCGGAGTCGCGGCATCAGCACTGAGGATAGTCAAGGATTTCTGCCGTAACAGGCTTGGGCTTCATCAGCTAACCGCTTCTGTGGCTCATTCCAACACAAGTGCTTCAAGGTGTTACGAACATGCAGGCTTTTCCGTCACCGGAAAACGCCGTGACTGGATCAGGACTGCGGACGGATTCGAAGATGTGGATCTTTTCTCATGTTTACTTTAAGTATCTCATAAACAATCAAAGACTCAACTTCCACAAGTTCAAATTGATGTTCAGATGATTAAAACCTATTTTAGTTGAACTTACGAAACTTAAAATAATGATCATGAAATATAAGATTATTCCATTAGCGGCGTTAGCTCTCTCTACTTTCTTTTCCATCAACGCAGAAAGATATGTAGGCGGTGATATTTCACTTCTCCCTGAATATGAGAATGCAGGAGCACAATACAAGACCGAGGAAGGAAAAGAAATCAGCAATCTCCTTCCGTGGCTTCATGATGAAGGGATGAATGCAATGCGAGTGCGTATTTTTGTAAACCCGAGTGACCATAAGACAACATATCCGTCAAAATATGATCCCAATGCATGTCAGGATCTTGAGTATATCAAGCCCCTGTGCAAGAGAATAGTTGATGACGGCTTCAGCCTGATGCTCGATTTTCATTACTCCGACACATGGGCGGATCCGGCTAAACAATGGACTCCGGAAGCATGGAAAGGGCTTTCGGATTCACAACTTTATGACAAGATCTACGACTATACGAAAGAGACTCTTATCGCCTTGAAAGATGCGGGAGTGACTCCCGCTTTCATTCAGCCGGGTAATGAGATAAGCTATGGCATGCTATGGGGTGCCGAAGATGCTTCTGCGTCTTCACTAAAGAAAGCACTGATGGGAAATGACGCCAACTGGGCGAGATTTGGCAAACTTCTGAATCAGGCTGTCAAAGCATGCCGTGAAATTTGTCCTGAAGCTAAAATAGTTCTTCACACCGAACGGGTATCTCAGGTCAACGTCCTGAAGAATTTTTACGACCAGATGAAGAAGCTTAATGTGGACTACGATATAATCGGATTAAGCTATTATCCATATTTTCATGGCGACATGAATGTGCTTGACACCGCTCTCTCATCCCTTCAGGCACGCTACCCTGAAAAGAATATCATGATAGTGGAGACAGGGTATTCATATAAATGGGAGGTCCCCGGCACGACCAATGACTTTTCCGGCAAATGGGCTTATAGCGAGGAAGGACAGGACAGTTTTGCAAAAGATCTGGTAGCCACACTCGAAAAATACGAAAATGTGAATGGTCTTTTCTGGTGGTGGATGGAGTATAATGCGTTCGGAACAAAACTTGGTGGATGGTATAATGCCCCCTTGTTTAATAGCCTTGATGGACGGGCCACTCCTGCCCTAAAGACAATCTGCTCATTCGGTGAAGATTCGGGAGTCGACATCATTCCCTCATGTTATTCTGGAGAAGACGTATGGTATGACCTCAACGGGAGGGTGATCACCGACCAGACAACCCCGGGTATAAGAATCTCAAGAAAAGCCAAAATCTTGAAAAAATAAAATTCGCCAAACTGTTTTATTCACATTTAAATTCTCATGATTACAATACTTTTAGTAATCTTCATTCTCGGCTACCTGCTTATAGCCTGCGAACATGTACTCCATATCAACAAGGCTACATTCGCACTGATCATGTGCGCTCTACTTTGGGCGATCTATGCTATGGGGAGCCATGATCAGAATGTCTCTTCCGTGCTTATCGAAGCCCTGGGTGACACTTGCGAGATAGTGGTATTTCTGATAGGAGCAATGACAATCGTGGAACTCATCGACCGATACGGAGGGTTTCGCATAATTGTAGACAGAATCCACGCTAATAATAAAAGGAAACTTATGTGGATTCTATCTCTGTTCGCTTTCTTCCTGTCGAGTGTACTTGACAACATGACCACCACTATAATTATGGTCATGATGCTCAGGCGAATGCTAAAAGATGAGAAAGAACGCTGGCTGTTCTCCTGCGTCATAGTTCTCGCCGCTAATGCCGGAGGTGCGTGGTCGCCGATTGGCGATATCACTACGATCATGCTGTGGATGAAAAACTATGTATCATCGGTTGATCTTATCGTAAATCTGCTGGTACCTTCTTTGATTTCCGTAGTGATACCGGTGTTTCTCGCCACTCTCTCGATACCGAGGATTCCGGTAGAACCTCTCAACAGTCAGGATGCAAGAATTGGATATGAGCTTTATGAAGAACACCGCAATCTTTCAATCCTTATCTTGTGCTGTGGTGTCGGCGGACTGCTGTTTGTTCCGGTTTTCAAGACAATTACCCATCTTCCTCCATACATGGGCATTCTCCTTTCGCTCGGTATTCTGTGGCTTCTGACCGAACTGCTGGTGCGACATTATCAACTTGATGGGAAAATAGAAGGACGAGTGTCGCAGGTGATTAAAAAAATCGATATGCCAACTATCCTGTTCTTCCTTGGCATCCTCATGGCTGTTTCAGCTTTAAGTCAGGCAGGGATCTTAGGGGAGCTTGCCGCATGGCTCAACGAGACATTCCATGATGTATATATAATAAACGGTATCATCGGTATACTCTCTTCTATAGTAGATAATGTACCCCTTGTGGCGGCTTGCATGGAGATGTATCCGGTAGCAAATGATGCCATCATCGCTGCATCTTCCGATCCGGCTTATACTGCCATGTTTGTCGAAGACGGTCTGTTCTGGCATCTGCTTACATTCTGTGCCGGGGTCGGAGGCAGTATGCTTATCATCGGTTCCGCTGCGGGGGTTGTAGCAATGGGAATCGAGAAAATACCATTCACATGGTATGCAAAAAAGGTGACGTGGCTTGCATTGATAGGTTATCTTGCGGGTATCGCGACTATATGGATAGAATCGCTATTCCTCTCCTTCTGATATTTAATAAACCTATTCAATACAAGTATTTTCGGTTTATCTGCCGGAATACTTTCATCGTGACATCTGACAATATAGATACTGTCTTGATATATCAGATAATAGTTAATAAATTTAATAGAAGGGATGATGTGAAGGAGACTGTGGAAGAAGCATCCGAAAAAAACGGAAATTGTTTTCACCATTTCCTAAGAGTTCCCTACCTCTTCTAAAAAACGCGATTTAGTACTTACAGAAGAATATTTTAAAAAACTTGTGGAAAAATTTGGTTTATAAAATAAACTTAATTAACTTTGCAACTGAAATCAGAGCGGAATCGCGCGACCGCTCTTTTTTCAGAGTTAAATGGTTTATAAAATAAACCAAACATCAAACCCTTAAGAACCTGAAATATGGAAGAAAAGCAATTAACTGAAAAGGAGAGTCTGGAGCTCATCGCTTCTATGATAGCACGGACGAAAACACGCTATCTTGGCAGCAAAAAAATGCTGATGTGGGGCTATCTTGTCGTAATCACCGCAATAAGTGTGTGGATAATGCGCGAAACTACTCATAATCCTTTATGGAACTGGCTGTGGTTTGCCATACCGATTATTGGATTCCCGACAACGTCATTGATGACACATAAACAGCAGCGGTACCATGGGGCAATCTCTTATTCCGATAAAATCACATCAAGGCTTTGGACGATATTTGGAATCTCTGAGATTGTGTTGATTATTATGTGTCTTGGTTTTTACTTATTTGGAGAAACTGACTGTTCGGGTGCGATACTGATTTATTCTATCCTTATGACTTCCGGAGCAGAAATCGCACAGGGTCTTATAGTTAGAGAGAATAGTCTTATCTTTGGTGGGATATTAGGTTTACTGGTTGGAATGATTACTGTTTGCTGCATTGCTGGAAAGATTCCACTTTACGTAAACTGGTACATGCCTCTATTTATTCTTACATGGGTCTTCGTGATGATAATTCCGGGGCATATTCTAAGCAGTAAAGAAAAACAGAAATGAAAGAACTGAATCCGCTTCTGCATTCGCAACTCCGGCTTGCAATAATGTCCATTTTGATGAATGTGGAGGAAGCAGATTTCGTATATCTCAAGGAGAAAACCGAATCAACGGCCGGAAACCTTAGCGTGCAGCTCGACAAACTTTCTTCAGCAGGGTATATCTCTATAGAAAAAGGAATGTCTGGAAAGCGTCCGAGAACCATCTGTTCGGTTACAAAAGCCGGACGGGATGCTTTTGAAGAATATGTCGAAGCACTCAAAACTTATTTGAACCTATGACTTGGTGGGGCACTTATGAAAGGTGCCCCACCAAATTGGCAGTCATATATTCTGAGCAAAACATCCGTAAAGTATAAAAATTTGTAGGGTATTCAGTTCTGTGCGCCAAAATCATTACTATATCATAAAGCGCCTCTCTGAGGGCACTGAGGTTTTTGCTCGGAAAAGGAACGTGATCAGACTCGGCTACAGACGATTTAAGTTTATAAGTAGCTTTAAAATTGAAAAATTAAAAAAACTAATTAATTAGTTGTATAATTAAAAAATTAGTTTTATCTTTGCATCCGTAAATCCATTCCTATATGATTTACTTTTTTGCAAACCTCCAAATCAATTAAACCAAGACATATGAAAGCTGGAAGAAAAAAACAACAGCTCCTTACAGAAAAGGAAACAGAACTTATGAATATGCTTTGGGAGCATGGTCCGCTCTTCGTACGCGAGATGGTTGACCTTTATCCAGATCCCAAACCACACTTCAATACAATCTCCACAACAATAAGGATACTTGAGAACAAGGGATATGTCGATCACGAAGTGCTGGGTGCATCCCATCGTTTCAGAGCTGTGGCAGACAGAAGCATCATACGCTCACGATCTCTTACAGACGTGATTAGAAATTATTTCGGAAACTCCTACAAAATGGCTGTATCTTCTCTAGTCAAAGATGAAAAAATTTCTATCGATGAACTGAAAGAGATTATTGATCTGATTCAAAAAGAAGATAATTCCATTGACAATAATAACTGAAACTCTATATGCTATGATTTTGACTTACTCCATAGTGTCATCAATTTTGCTGGCATCCGGTTACATTGCATTCAGGTTTTCAACCGAGGGGATTGAAAGACATCGATTAAACAGGATACTGATACTTCTGATATATGCATCCGCCCTAATCATACCGCTCATCATTTTGACAGGACTATCTCACTCAACACCCCTGAATGCAGGAGGAGTTGCTATTGAAATAGGAAATGCTACGGTAGAGATGACCGGTCATGAGAACGATCACATATCTTTACCTACGCAACTGCTAAAGGTGATATACCTTGTCTATATATCGGGGATGACTATAATGATACTGTATTCCGTTTTCGGATTCCTCATGCTGTGGTATATTCTACGGAAAGGAGAAAAGATCGAATTTGAGACTTTTTCCCTCATTCTCGTTGACTCTATGAAGATCTCCCCTTTCAGCCTATACAACTATATCGTCATGAGCAGGACGGACTACGAGGAAGGTGGAGACATGATTCTGCTTCATGAGTATGCACACGTAAAACTCTATCATTGGATAGACGTGGCTGTTTCTCAGGCTATGGTCTGCCTTCAGTGGTATAATCCGGCAGCATGGGCACTTAGGGAAGAATTGAAGACAATACATGAATATCAAGCCGATGAATATGTCCTGAATACAGGAGTAGAACGAAGCCAATATCAGAATCTTTTAATAAAAAGGGCTGTCGACGCTCGGTTCCACACGCTCGTCAACAGCCTGAATCACAGTAACCTCAAAAAACGTATTACTATGATGTACAAGAAAAAAACATCTTTGAAGCGCCAACTATCAGCGCTTATCCTGATTCCTGCCATAGCGGCAGGATGTGCAGTGACAGCTATTCCCTCGGTGGCGGGAGTTCTCGAATCTCTGTCTGAATCTTCCATCGCATCAGCCTCTGCTTCAGCAGTAAATGGTTCTGCACCGGCAACGGACAAAAAAATCTACACTTCAGTTGAGGTTCAACCGGAATTTCCCGGTGGCATGCCCGCACTGATGAGATTCCTTATGAATAACATCAGGTATCCTGAAGATTCTATGAAAGCAAACGAACAAGGCAAGGTAATTGTAAAATTCGTTGTTAACAAAGACGGCTCTGTCTCCGACCCTGAAATAGTCAAAGGTGTATCGCCATCTCTTGACAAAGAATCGATCCGCGTGGTTGAAAGCATGCCCCAATGGACTCCCGGAACGATCAACGGTCAACCAGTAGAATGCTATTTCACACTTCCGATCAATTTCAGGCTTCAGGATGATTCTCCCAAAAAAGATAACAAGGAAGGTCAATGACATGAAAATCAAATATCTCCCCGGACTGAAATTCTGCCCGGGGAATATTTTAAATTCTTCTCACAATATCTTTCACTTTATTTACACATTCAGGAATTTCCTTAGAATAATGAGATACATAGATTAATGTGGATCCATTTTGTTCAACTAATTTTGAAATTACTCTCGTGACAATATTTTTATAATTGCGGTCGAGACCATGCAGAGGCTCGTCAAGCACCAACAATTCCGGTTGCTTCGCGAGTGCACCGGCAAGCAGAACAATCCGCTGTTCACCCGATGACAAATCTGAAAATTTCCTGTCACGGAGATGTCCGATTTCCAAAATTTTCATCCATTCGCCAACTATCTCCCTTTCTTCAGTCGTAGATTTCCTATATCGGTCAAGGGAATTTCTCATACCTTGAATTATGATCTCCTCGACAGAATCATTTGATTTGAAATAAAGCTGCATCTCAGGGCATATATATCCAATCGCATCCTTGATCT
Source organism: Muribaculaceae bacterium (assembly GCA_029062005.1). Taxonomy (GTDB): domain Bacteria; phylum Bacteroidota; class Bacteroidia; order Bacteroidales; family Muribaculaceae; genus Lepagella. The sequence continues at coordinate 36,555 of JAIDQZ010000096.1, forward strand.
CCCATATGCTTTCACCGGAACCTCGTTTGCGGTCAAACAGTGTTATGTCGTTAGAATATCCCTGTGGATTGTCAGCACATACCATACTTAGAAGCAGGGATTTTCCCGATCCGTTATGCCCCCTCAGAGCCCACCTCTCTCCACGCTTCACTGTCCAATTGAAATTCTCAAAAACAGTTTTGTCTCCGTATCCCGCATGACCATCTCTTATCGAGAAAACAATATTACAGTCCCCATGTAAAAGAGAAGTGGTTCTGTCAGGCAAGATAAATACTCTACTATCGGAGTCCACGCAACTTCGCTGAAGAAAACATGAGATATCATCTTTTTCAGTGATCGGATACCCGATTCTACAGTCATTCATTTCTATTATTGAATCCACATAATCTGGAACTTCTTCATGATCACACAGAAGAAACACTATTGATATACCACCATCCCGCATAAGCTTCATCGCATCGTCAAAATCATTACGCGCCTTCACATCGAGACCGATGTAGGGATTATCAAGTATCAGCAGATCCGGATTATCACAAAGAGCATTTATAATCAAGAGCTTCCTTAATTCTCCACTTGAAAGATAGTTGATTTTCTTATAATTGATATCATTAAGACGAAACACCTCAGAATATTTTCGCCACAAAGGAGAATCAAGCTTTTCACTAAAGATTTCCCCGACAGTCGGCACATAGTCATTCGCGGTTGCCTCCATTCTCTGATGATAGTATTGAACATCGATTCCAGTAAAAGAATGAATATCCGTAAAAGTAAGCATCTTGACACTGGATATATTATCCTTGAAATCCAGACGGTTGCCATATGCATAGCGCCCTTTTGCAATTATATTTCCCAACGTTGACTTTCCACTGCCGTTTCTCCCGACCACAGCAGTCACACCCCGATATATCCCTCCTTTTGAAGAATTATCGAGCACAACCTTCCCGTAACCAAGCCTGTCGCTTTCAAAAGCAATTATAAAGTCTCTTCTCTCAATCATAAATATACAAACAAGTGTCCTTATCTATCTTATTTGAAATTCCAAGTAAGCAGTATCGCTTTTCTGAATTGGATACGGCGGATAATCAAACGTCTTTACAAGACGATATGTAGCGGATCGATCGCTCAAATCATAAATCCACGGCTTTTCCGTCATCCGAAAGGAGCCACCGGACAACAAACCATATCCTATATCATTAACTACTACATCACTACCTTTTGCAAGAATATCCAAAAACTTTTGGGAATAAGGAGCTTCACGCCATCCGTCACCAGACTTAACATCTATTCTGTACCATTCACCGGTAGTCATCTCAGAGCTACGGTTATTAGTAAACTCCACAACTATAGAATCCACAGAATTTATGATCAGGTCCGGACTGACAATCCTCATAGTCATGCCTTCGGCAGTGGCATAGAATTTCTGCGTCTTTTTATCCGGAATTGTGATTTTTTCTCCAAGAAAATGAGGTTTTTTGTCAAACAAAAGGTCAAGCATCATCTTGTCGCGGGCAAGCCATTCACGCAATGCAAGACGAATGCGCGCCCATCTTCCCGACCGAAGGGGAGCCACAGCCGCTACAGCATCAATACCGTTTGCCTTAGCCAGGTACAAAGCCCTCGCGTCATGGTCTCCTTGGGAGATTATCGTAAGCGAATCGCATCCGAACACGTCTTTTGCCCTCACCACAGAGTCAAGAGTGCGGAATCCGGCGAAATCAAGAATTATTCTCTCTTCCGGCACACCATGCGCCATGAGGGAGTCGCGCATAGCCGTCGGCTCATCATACTCCTTGATATGGTTGTCGCCGCTTGCTATGATGAAATCTACCTTTCCGGCATGATACATTTCTGATGCAGTATTTATGCGATTGGTGAAATAGGTATTTGGCAGTCCATGTCTGTCAAGCGGGCTGGTACCAAGCAATAACGCTACCTTACGGTATGGAATAGAATCTACATAGGTATAAATACGGTCTTTGACTGTCCTTTCCACTTTTACATTTGCATATATAGTAAATGCTACCATCACAAACATAAATGCAAAAAATACAAGGGCAATTCTTTTTATCTGTATTTTGATTTTAGCAGACTTCATGTTTTTCTTTTGCCTGTAATCAACATTTTTCACCATATTTACATGGGGATAAAACTTGCTCATGATGCGATTACAACACAATAATCAAAAAGGGATTGATATATAACCACTGAACTACATAGCTATCAGTCTCCGCAACTATCGAGACCAAGTTGGATTATCTCATCATCAATTTTACCGGAGCTTTCTGACTTTGGAGGAATCATTTTTATCAGTTTAGCCGGATTGCCTGCAACGATTGTGTCAGGCGCGACATCCTTGGTAACAACGCTGGCAGCTCCAACCACGGCATTATCCCCGACAGTCACTCCGGGGAGTATAGTTGCCCCAGCACCAATCCATGCGTTTTTTCCTATATGGACGGGCTTGCAGGTAATTATCTGGCGCTCGTATAGGTCGTGGTTATTAGAGATCAGCTGGACGTTGGCAGCTATCATCGCTCCGTCATCGATAGTAATTCCACCTGCCGACATCATAAGGCATCCTGGCATTACCACAACATTTTTACCTATCTTTACACAATGAGGTCTTATCGCCGTCAATGGTGTAGATACGCGGCTATTCACCCCGATTGTCGGGAAAATCTTATGCATCAACTCTTCATATTCAGCAGTTTCAGGCACAGTGTGATTGAATCTGAATATGAGTTGCGCGTGCTCTTTAGCGAGAGCTAATTCTTCTTCTGTCTGCTTTGTTACATCAATCCTAATTTCCTTCTTCATAATTTATTATTAAATCATCCCTAAGTCTCAGAGATATCAAATTCTAAAAGTTACGACTTGTTTCAACAGCTACACTTCCGCAAGCCTTATGATGTTTTCAATATCAACTATGGTCAATACGGAATAATATGCAACTGTGTAAATTGCAAATTTAGTGATTTTTGACGAAATATAAAAATTTATTACCTTTGACACATTTACTAAAATTCAAATAAGAAGCGTAATGGTATTTTTAAGCGTGCTTTTTTATTTAAAAATTCATAATTAAGTGATTTATCCGAATATTTTTTGTAACTTTGCAAATTGTTTGCCCTACTCAAACAGAAAAACGGTCAAGGCGTACGGAGAGTCTTGGCTTGCGCGACGGGCAGACATTGTATTTTAACAATTTTTCGGTAACATCTCAACAAAATGCAAATCAACGGTATCACAGTTAAGTTTGCTTCTCCCGAAGATGCAAAATATGCCGAGCTGATAGTAAAGCTGATCTATGAGTCAGCGCTACAGCGCGGCACAGGTATCGCCAAGAGAACTCCCGAATATATCGCCCAAAAGATAACGAGCGGTAAAAGCGTGGTTGCTCTTCATGGCGACAAGCTCGTCGGGTTCAGCTACATCGAAAGCTGGGGACATGGAGATTTCGTTGCGACGTCCGGACTGATTGTCGATCCAGAATACCGTCATCTTGGCCTTGCCGGCGCCATCAAGACGAAAACCTTCGAGCTGGCTCGACTTCGCTTTCCGTTCGCGAAACTTTTCTCTATCACCACATCGCTTCCGGTCATGAAGCTCAATTCCAGAATGGGCTATAAACCAGTGACATTCTCGGAATTGACTGACGATGAAGAATTCTGGCAAGGATGCCAGGGGTGTAAGAATTATGACATCCTTCAGCGAAACAACCGACGTATGTGCCTATGCACGGGTATGCTTTTCGACCCAAAGCAACCTCTTCCCGCTGACAAAAGAGCGAATCCTTACATGATAAAGGTAAGAAACAGAATCAAACGTCTTCTCCACCTTAAAAAGTAGCTCCCCACCGGGACACACGGTTCGTGTGTCCGAAAGGTTTCGGTATGATTCCTATACGACCCGGGTGCTAACTTAAAGGCATAGACTATAGTTTCACGAATAGAAATCAAATTATTATGACACAAAATAAAGATAAGAAGAAAGTTCTTCTCGCTTTCTCAGGAGGTCTTGATACCTCTTTCGCTGTAAAATATCTCTCTGAAGAACTTGGTTACGAGGTGCATACCGCCATAGCCAATACCGGAGGTTTCTCCGAAAAAGAACTTGAAGAAATCGCGGACCGCTCCAAACGTCTCGGTGCAGCTTCTCATGCCACTCTTGATGTAACAAAAGACTATTACTACAAGAGCATTAAATATATGGTGGCTGGAAACGTGCTCCGCAACGGCACATACCCGATCTCGGTCAGTTCAGAAAGAATTTTTCAGGCTATCGCAACAATAGAGTATGCAAAGAAGCTTTGCGTGGATGCAATAGCCCACGGATCTACAGGAGCCGGTAACGATCAGGTTCGTTTTGACCTTACTTTCCAGATCCTCGCCCCAGAAATAGAGATCATTACCCCAACCAGAGATCTAACTCTCACACGTGAATATGAAATCGACTATCTTAAGAAGCATGGCTATGATGCCGACTTCAAGAAGATGGAATATTCTATCAACAAAGGACTTTGGGGAACTTCAATCGGAGGTAAGGAAACATTGCACTCCGAACAGACTCTACCGGAACACGCATACCCTTCGCAGGTGACATCAACCGAACCTGAAAAACTTACAATATCATTTAAGGAAGGTGAAATCTCTGCTGTAAACGGTAAGGAATATTCTGATAAGATCGAGGCGATTCGGGAAGTCGAACGCATAGGCTCACGTTTCGGAATCGGAAGGGATATGCATATCGGAGATACCATAATCGGCATCAAGGGCAGAGTCGGCTTCGAGGCTGCAGGACCAATACTAATTATAGCTGCCCATAAGATGCTTGAAAAGCACACCCTCACAAAATGGCAGCAATACTGGAAAGATCAGGTCGGAACTTGGTATGGCATGTTTCTTCACGAAGCCCAGTATCTTGAACCTGTAATGCGAGACATCGAGAAAATGCTTGAAAGCTCTCAGCGTAACGTGACCGGCACTGTCGAACTTACACTACGCCCCTATTCATATACGCTTGTGGGTGTCAATTCTCCTTTTGACCTGATGAAGACGGACTTCGGCGAATACGGTGAAGTCAACAAGGCATGGACTGCCGATGACGTGAAAGGCTTCACTAAGATTCTCGGCAACCAAATGAAGATATACCACAACAATCAGGTTAAAAACGGAAAGTCAGAGTGAAGAAGATAGGTATTATCGGAGGTGCCGGCTATACTGCCGGCGAACTTCTCCGCCTGCTCATCAACCATCCGGAGGTGAGCATAGAGTTCGTGCACTCTACAAGCAATGCCGGTAAACCGATTACTGACGTGCATCAGGGACTTCTTGGAGAAACTGACATAGTCTTTTCAGATGCTCATCCTCTTGAAGACATAGATATCCTCTTTCTTTGCTCAGCACATGGGCAAAGCAAAAAATTCTGGGAAGAAAACGAAAGACCCGGTTCGCTGAAAGTTATAGATCTTGCACAGGATTTCAGGGATGAAAGCAATGGATATGTATATGGGCTGCCGGAACTTCAACTTGAAAAAATCGCTAATGCAGATTCCATAGCCAATCCCGGATGTTTTGCCACCGCCTTGCAGCTGTCGCTGCTTCCTCTTGCCAAGGCTCATCTGCTGCCGGAACACGGTGAAATCAATATTACAGCTCTTACAGGTTCAACAGGAGCCGGAGTAAAACCTGGCGCGACCACTCATTTCAGCTGGAGAAACGATAACATTTCGGTGTATAAACCGTTTACCCACCAACATCTGATTGAGATTAACGCATCCCTGAATAAACTACAGCCAGATCATTCTGCTGCAATCAACTTTGTGCCCATGCGTGGAGATTTCGCACGAGGCATATTCGCTGTTACCACACTCGACTGCCCCCTGACAGAAGATGAAGTTTCGGCGCTATACTCCAATTTCTATAAAGATGCTCCTTTCACTATAGTAAGCGGGAAACCAATAGATTTAAAACAGGCTGTCAACACCAACAAGGCTATCCTTCATGTAGAAAAACATGGAAACAAAGTTCTTGTGACGTGTGCTATCGACAATCTTCTAAAAGGAGCTTCAGGACAGGCTGTGCAAAACATGAACATAATGCTCGGTATGGATCAAAGAACCGGTCTACACCTTAAACCTTCAGCATTCTAAACGATGAAACTTTTTGACGTATATTCCCTATATGATATCGAACCGGTGAAGGGCATAGGCAACCATGTCTTCACGGAAGACGGAACAGAATACCTCGACCTCTATGGCGGACACGCCGTAATATCTGTCGGACACGCCCATCCACACTATGTGGATGCAGTCGCAAGACAGGTAGCAGAACTTGGTTTCTATTCCAATTCCGTGATCAATTCCCTACAGGAACGACTTGCCGACAGGCTCGGGAAAATTTCAGAATATGACGATTACGCCCTTTTTCTCTGCAACTCAGGAGCGGAGGCGAATGAAAACGCTATGAAACTCGCATCTTTTTCCACAGGAAGAAGAAAGATTCTCGCTTTCAACAATGCATTCCATGGTCGTACGTCCGGAGCCGTCGCCGCTACCGATAACCCTGCTATCCAGGCTCCTTTTAATAAAACGAGCAATGTGGATTTCGTAGCATTGAATGATTTAAAAGCAATGAAAGACGCTCTGTCCACAAAGGAGTACGCAGCGGCTATCATTGAAGGCATTCAAGGAGTTGCCGGAATACATGAACCATCGACAGAATTCATGCAGCAGCTTGCCGAAGAGTGTAAGAAAACCGGCACGCTCCTCATATTGGATGAAATTCAGTCTGGCTATGGCAGATCAGGAAAATTCTTTGCACACCAGCACCACAATGTCAAACCCGATATCATCACCTGCGCAAAAGGAATTGCCAATGGTTTCCCTATGGGAGCTGTCCTGATATCCTCGGAAATCGAAGCGAAGAAAGGTATGCTCGGTACTACTTTCGGGGGAAACCATCTTGCCTGTGCCGCTGCAATTGCAGTACTTGATATAATCGAAGATGAAAAACTTATCGACAACGCTGCTTCAGTCGGACAGTATCTTATCGAGGAATTGAAAAAAATGCCAAAGATAAGTGACGTGCGTGGAAGAGGACTTATGATTGGTTTTGAAGTAGATGGATTCACAGGAAGCGATCTCCGTAAAAAATTGCTTTTCGACCACCATATTTTCACAGGAGGTGCCGGAAAAATGACAGTAAGGATTTTACCGGCACTCAATCTATCTAAAAAAGATGCAGATATATTTCTTTCGGAACTAAAAAAAGCAATTGCAGAACCATAACACAGATGCAGACAATGAAAAAATTCACATGCGTAGAAGATATAGGAGCTCTTGACAAGGCTCTTGCCGAAGCAGCCCTCATCAAAAAGGATAGATTCGCCTTTACAGGTCTCGGCAGAAACAAGACACTGCTCATGATATTCTTCAATTCTTCTCTCAGGACAAGACTGTCAACGCAGAAGGCTGCAATGAACCTTGGAATGAACGTGATCGTACTCGATGTAAATCAAGGCGCCTGGAAACTTGAGACAGAACGCGGCGTGATCATGGACGGAGATAAAGCCGAGCATCTTCTTGAGGCAATTCCCGTAATGGGCTGCTATTGCGATATCATCGGTGTCCGCTCATTTGCCGGACTTACAAACAAGAAGGATGATTATGAGGAAAAAGTAATTTCTCAGTTTATAAAGTATTCGGGCAAACCAGTCTTCAGTATGGAGGCAGCCACAAGACATCCCCTTCAAAGTTTCGCTGACCTCATCACTATCGAGGAATACAAGACAAAGGAACGACCCAAAGTAGTGATGACTTGGGCGCCACATCCGAAAGCGCTTCCCCAGGCTGTACCAAATTCATTTGCTGAATGGATGATTGCGGCAGGATATGACTTTGTAATCACACATCCTCATGGTTATGAGCTTGACCCGGCTTTTACAAGAGGAGCAAAAATCGAGTATGACCAGCGAAAGGCTTTTGAAGGAGCAGATTTCATCTATGCTAAAAACTGGTCGGCATATGCAGATCCGAACTACGGAAAAGTATTGTCGACAGACAGAGACTGGACCGTGGATGCGGGAAAAATGGCGTTGACTGACAATGCCTACTTCATGCATTGTCTTCCAGTAAGAAGAAACATGATTGTGACCGATGATGTAATAGAATCGGACAGAAGTATAGTGATTCCGGAAGCTGCCAACAGGGAGATCTCTGCACAAGTCGTGATAAAGCGTCTTCTCGAAAGCCTTTGAGCATATGGATATCAAAAAAATTAATGTGGTAAAGATCGGTGGGAACGTAATAGACGATCCTGCCGCTCTTGTTGAGTTCGTAGGCATTTTCTCTAATCTTGAAGGTCCAAAGGTTCTTGTTCATGGAGGGGGAAAGGAAGCTACACGGCTAAGCAAGCTTATGGGCATAGAGACCACAATGATAGAGGGCAGACGAGTCACTGACCGTCCTACACTAGACATTGTCACCATGACTTACGCAGGACTCATCAATAAACGAATTGTCTCAATGCTTCAGGCTGCCGGCTGCAATGCACTCGGATTTTCAGGAGCTGATGGAAATATCATCAAGGCTTCCCGACGTCCGGCAAAACCTATTGACTATGGATTCGTCGGTGATATTGATTCTAAAGATGTAAACGACAGACTTATCCGTATTCTTCTGAAAGAAGATATCACACCTGTGGTCTGCGCCATATGTCATGACGGAAATGGAACCCTTCTAAATTGCAATGCCGACTCTGTAGCAGCTGCCATTGCCATAGGATGTTCCAGAATAGCTCCTACTGTTCTCTCTTATTGTTTTGAAAAATCAGGTGTGCTTGCAGATGTGGATGACGATGCTTCAGTGATACCATTAATAACAGAAAAAAGTTTCAAGGAACTCAAGGAAAACGGAACCATCGTGAAAGGTATGATCCCAAAGCTGACCAATGCCCTCGATTCCGCTTCCAAAGGTGTCTCAGAGGTACGCATATGCAAAGCGGAAGCACTTAATTCCAATACAGGAACCATCATTAGACTCACCTGAATTTCATGAAGCCTGACTATATATCTCATCTAAGACAGTTGATAGCGACTCCATCCTTTTCAAGAGATGAAGCCGCTACAGCCGACTTATGGCAGAAATGGCTCATTGATAATGAGGCAGGAGTTGTGAAAAGACTTCACAATAATGTGTGTGTCTTCTCTTCAAACTTCGATCCTTCAAAACCGATTCTGATGCTTAATTCGCATCATGACACCGTAAAACCTGCCGCCTCATATACTCGGGATCCTTTCAGTCCGGATATCGACGGGGACAAGCTATACGGACTCGGTAGCAATGATGCCGGAGGAGCCGGAATTGCTCTTGCTATGGCATTTCTCGCTCTAAAGGATGATGAGACACTTCCTGTCAATTTACTTCTTGCCATCACAGCTGCTGAGGAAGTAATGGGAGAACACGGCATGAGGGCTTTTCTTCCGTATCTCAAGGAAATCGACAGATATCCACAGATGGCTCTTATCGGTGAGCCTACCGGCATGCAGCCGGCTGTCGCAGAACGTGGACTCTTGGTTTTGGACTGTATCGCCAAAGGTAAGGCTGGACACGCTGCACGAAACGAAGGAATCAATGCTCTTTACCGGGCAATTGAAGACATCGAATCACTTAGAAACTTCGCACCGGAAAAAACAAGTGATATTCTCGGTCCCATAAAGGTCAATGTGACTATGATGCAATGCGGAACACAACATAATGTCGTGCCCGACACATGCACATATGTAGCCGATATCCGCACTACAGATGCTTACAGTAATGAGGAAACAGTGGAATTACTTAGGAATTGTGTAAAATGGAGTGAACTCACACCAAGATCGACCCGGGTGCATGCTTCCGTTATAGATAGTGGCCACCAACTCGTCACCGGAGCTGTCTCTCTCGGAAAAATTCCGTTCATCTCTCCCACCACATCAGATATGGCACTTATGCATGATATTCCATCGTTAAAAATGGGACCCGGAGAATCTTCCCGCTCCCACTCCGCCGATGAATTCATCTGTCTTTCCGAGATCGATGATGCGATACATACATATATAAAACTTATCAAGTCATTAAAAATAGGATCCTGAATTTATTTCTCATTATAATGACATTAACTCCCTTTCAACAATATGAAATTATGGAATAAAGGCTTCGAGCCCGACAAAGCAATAGAAAAATTTACAGTAGGTCAGGACAGAGAGCTTGATCTCAGGCTCGCAAAATATGATGTCGAGGGTTCAATGGCGCACATCACTATGCTTGAATCAATCGGTCTTCTTACCAAAGAGGAGCTTGACCTTTTGCTTCCTGCCCTCCGGGAAATATATGAAGAAATAGAGCGCGGAGAATTCACTATTGAGGAAGGTGTGGAAGATGTTCACTCACAGGTCGAGTTCCTGCTGACCTCAAGACTTGGTGATGTAGGGAAAAAGATCCATTCAGGAAGATCCCGCAACGATCAGGTGCTCGTCGACCTCAAACTTTTCTTCCGCGATGAACTTAAACACATCTCAGAGAGTATCAAGCATCTTTTCGACCGCTTGATAGATCTCTCCGAAAAACACAAAGACAAACTTATGCCGGGCTACACACACCTTCAGGTTGCCATGCCTTCTTCTTTTGGTCTCTGGTTTGGAGCGTATGCGGAATCGTTTACCGACGACATGCAGATGATTACCGCTGCATACAACATTGCAAATCAGAATCCTCTCGGATCGGCAGCAGGCTATGGAAGCTCCTTCCCGCTTGACAGGGAAATGACTACAGAACTCCTGAATTTTGTCAATCCTCATTATAACGTTGTCGCAGCACAGATGAGCCGAGGAAAGACTGAAAGGGCTGTAGCCTCTGCTATAGGAGCCGTAGCCTCCACGTTAGGGCATCTCGCAATGGATGTCTGCATGTGGATGTGCAATAACTTCGGATTTGTATCCTTCCCTGATGAATTGACTACCGGGTCGAGCATCATGCCACATAAGAAGAATCCCGATGTCTTTGAGATAATGAGGGGAAAATGCAACAGGCTCCAGTCTATTCAGAACGAGATTGCTCTGCTGACAGCCAATCTTCCACTTGGTTATAACCGTGACCTTCAGCTGATGAAAGATATACTTTTCCCGGCTTCAACCGAGCTGATTGAATGTCTTGATATGGCTACTTACATGCTCGGAGAAATCCGGATTAAAGACAATATACTCGACGACAGCAGATATGATTATATCTTTACAGTAGAAGACGTAAACCGTCTGGTGCTTGAAGGGGTCCCGTTCAGAGACGCATACAAGAAAATAGGAATGGAAGTCCAGAACGGCACATATAAACCACATCGTGGAGTAAATCATACCCACCTCGGCAGCATCGGCAACCTTGCCAACGACAGGATTAAGGCAAAGATGGATAACATCATGAATCAGATCTTTTAAAAATAAGTTTAAACACCAACATTCAGAAAATAACTCACTGAATTTGTACATAATAAAAATTATACTTAAATTTGCAGGGTAATCTTGCAAATTTTTTTTATGAAAATCAACAATCGAGTTCAACGCAACATCTCATGTGTCTTTATGACAATCGGGCTAATCCTAATAGCATTATGCGTATGGGATATAGCTTTGAATCCATCTTCATGGAAAGCATGGTTTGAGCTTTGCAGCATGATACTTTTGACTTACCTCCAATTCGACAGTTTCAAATCATATCAGAAACGCTTAAAAGAAGATATATTATTCGGATCAAAGCAAACTCTAAGCACGCAAGATCATGAAAGCAAGCAATAAAGCTATCATGAATGCCCGGTAATGATTGTTGATTTTGTTTTGGAGCAGCAACAGCTCTACTCTTCTATAAAAACTTCATAAAATACCACAACCTTGTCAAGCAAGCCAACGAATACGGTTCCTAATAAATTCATAATATTCCCTTGACACATGTAGTTAATTATACAAGAAAAGGCTGTCTTACGACAGCCTTTTGTGATTCGCACAGGATTCAAACCTGTAACCTTCTGATCCGTAGTCAGATGCTCTATTCAGTTGAGCTAGCGAAC
>JAIDQZ010000097.1 GCA_029062005.1 Muribaculaceae bacterium
AAAATATATACCTTAATTAAAACCGATACTATGAAAAAATGCTCCCGGCTCCGAAAAGAAGCCGGGAGTATTTTTTACGCTTTCCTCATCTCAATTTTCTTATGCCTTACGCATCAGACCATATCTAATAAACCAGTCTAAACAGACAATCCAGAATGATAAAAATTATGGGATTATAAAGTCAACAGAATTTTTTCAAAGATTTAATTCAAAACTTGAAAACACTTTGCGAATAATGCAAATTTCAGTAATTTTGTAATCTGATTGTTAAATTTTAATCAAATAGCGAATGAAATTTTCGTTTTCCTTACTTAGTTTTATTTTGGTTATCATTTTTGGTTGCACAAGCGATCCAACCGATACTCGTCTTCATGATATTTATGAAAATGTATCCAATTCACCAGAATTGATGTTGGTTAAACTTGACAGTATTGACATAAATTCTCTTAAAAATAACGATAAATATTTTTATACCCTATTGCAAATAAAAGCTAATGACAAGGCATATGTGAGACATACATCGGATAGCGCAATACTAAGAATTATAAATTACTACTCCAGGCATAAACAAAGCGAATACTATCCCGAGGCATTATATTACGGAGGCAGGGTATATAGTGATCTAGGAGATGCCCCAACAGCACTTAAATATTTTCAGGATGCGCTTGATGCGTTACCTGATAATGCTGATAAGGGATTTCGGGCTACGGTCCTTAGTCAAACCGGACGGATTCTTAATTCTCTTCGGCTTTACAATGAGGCTGCCAGATATCTTAAAGATGCCTTATTATTGCGATGTGCCGATTCTGATTCAATAAAACACATGAACGATATTATACTTTTAGGAGCTATCTATATGCATGCCAAAGAGTTCAAAAGTGCTGACTCATGTTTTCACTTAGCAAAGAATATTGCAAGAAATGTTTCACCGAATGACACTACTATCACCAATATGTATATAGCCGGCAATGAATTATATAGTGGGAACGTGAAAAATGCTCTTGATCTGATCCGGACAGTGGTAAGACATGTCCCGGAAAAACGACAAGATTTGATTTATGCATATGCTTGCCAAATATATCTTGAAGCAGGAATCCGGGATTCTGCATATATCTATGCTACCAAGCTTATCAATAGTCACAATATCGACTACAAAAAGAATGGTTATTCTTTTCTTCTCAGTCCTGAACTAAGAGATTTCTCTACACCGGATTCACTGCTGTCATACACTCTTGATTATAAAGAAGTGTTGGAAAAATATCTTGATCGGCATGATGCGCAACAAGTCTCCCTGCAAACCTCATACTATAATTACCAAAAACATGAAAGGGAGCGAAAAAAAGCAGAAGAAAACATGAAAAGATATATGCACATTGCAGGAACTTCTATCATTGTAATTGTTGTGCTTTTAATTGTGTTGATGTACCAACGAAATAGAAGGTTACACATACTTCTTCAATATCATAGGGCTCTTGAAGATATATCCTTATTAAAGAATGTGCTTTATTCAGAAAAACAGGATAATGAACCAAATAAATTGCCAACTCAGGATTCGTGCAGCAAAAAAATATGGAATCATGAATCACCTATTAAACACAACGAAAATGATAGATTGCTTCAAGACAAAAACGAATTGGAAAAACTATCGGAAGAAGAGTTGGAGAAAAATAAATTACGCTCCAGATTGAAAGAAGAGCTTCTAACGTTGCAAAAAAGCGGTCAGTCTAAGAAAGGTGTACCGGAAGCTATCATAGATTCATTTGTTTACATACGGTTACAGGAACATATAAAATTAGAAAAACGTATCAATGACACTGATGAACTATGGAAAGATATTGAGGGGTTAGTCCTAAACATATCACCGGAGTTTAAGTCAAGACTATATCTGCTTGCTGGTGATAGACTAAAGGAAGATGCTTATCATATGGCACTTTTGATACGATGCGGAATTACTCCTACTGAATTATCTATCTTAATAGGAAGATCCAAAGGAGCCATATCTTCACGCCGCGGTTATATTTGTCAGATGATTTTTGGTCAGAAGTTAGGAGCTAAGGTAATGGATGATATAATTAGATTGCTATGAATTCATAGCCAATTGTGCGGAAATTATCTGAATTGTGCGGAATTTTGGTACTGATATCAAATTCCGCACAATCTTTTTTGTTGAATGTAATTTGTTTTATTAATTTAGCGCTTGTTTTTAAAAGCACATAAATATGAAAAGATTTTTTAGCTTACTGCTATTGGGTTTTGGGATGACTTGTGGTGCACAGGACTTCGGATCCGCTGATGCAAACGATGCTCACATTATCGTGGAGGGGCACGAAGCTGTAGACCTCGGACTGCCAAGCGGAACACTTTGGGCTACATGTAACGTTGATGCCGAATCTCCGAGTACACCCGGATCTTATTTCGCCTGGGGTGAGAACGAAACCCGCGATACTTTCAATTGGCAGAACTACAGTTTCTATGAGGAGGAAGATCCTGACGGAAACGGAAGCACGACATACTCCGCCATAGATTTGGGCAACAACATTTCCGCCACACAATACGATGTAGCACGCTTCCGGTGGGGTAAACCATGGAGAATGCCTACCCGGGAGGAATACGAGGAACTGCTTGAATTTTGCTCCACTGAATTCATCAGCCATTATGACGGTCATCTGTCCGGACTGCCGGGACTACGGATATCCGCACCTAACGGCAGCCAAATATTCCTGACTGCAAGCGATTGTCCCGGAAACGGGATAACCCAGGCGGTCATTTCCGGAAACTACTGGTCGGCGACATCGGAACCCGAATCCCTGAATGACATCCCTTCAGCCGTTGCCCTGACTTTCCAGAATTCTGACGCACGGACAGTCGCCGCTGGAAGACATTACGGAATGTCGGTACGCCCTGTGATCAGCAGGCAGGATGCCGTCAATTCCAACCCGGAAATGATGATCACTACTGCTCCGGGACTGCGCTATGAGAAGGGTACCATTTTCACGGAATGTTCTTCCGACAAATATGAGGTGCTGGTGGCTGACCTCGCGGGAAGAACAATCTGCACTGTTGCAATAAATGACGGCAGGGGAACCATTCCTGATTTGACAAAAGGCATATACCTCATCAATATGTGCAGGGATGGTCACACTGCCGCAACCCTAAAGATATCGGTGAAATAATTCACTTCCTGCGGGCTTCGAAGCCCGCTGCATGCACCGCGTCGATCACAGCAATGTGGTCGACGTTGCCGTCTACGGTAGCGATGCCTGCGTGAAGGTCCACTTCCACTGTGTCTACACCCGCTACAGCCGCGATAGCCTTCTTTACTGCGTTCTGGCAGTGGGGACAGTTCATCCCGGTGATGATGTATTCCTGTGTCATGTCTGTATAAGTATTGGTTTTAGGATTATAGAATCTACGGATAAGCGAGAAAATCAGCAAAGCGGCAAGAATTGCCGAGCATATTGTGGAGAAAGTGCTGAACTCATGGCAGCATGCACCATGCATCGCCGCATCATGACCGATGGCAAACCAATGCGACGGCAACAGATAATCGATTGCCAGCCCCATAGCCATCGCTCCGGCAATGATAGATCCAAGATAGACAATGGCGGCACGCCTGCCCATCTCACGAGAAATCAGAGTAAAAGAAGCGAAATTAGCCGCCGGACCAGCCATGAGGAGAACAAATGCAGTGCCCGGTGAAAGTCCCTTCAATATAAGCGAAAGGGCGATCGGAATAGATCCTGTGGCACATACATACATAGGCACAGCCACTATGAGGGCTATAATCATCGACACGATCGGTTTATTACCGAGAACTGCGAAGAAATCTGCGGGGACATAGACAGTGATGAGCGCGGCTATGACAAGTCCGACCGTCAGCCAGAGCCCGATGCTGCCCACAAGATCAATGAAACCGTAGCGTAAGGAAGCCATGAGTTTTCCAACAAATGTGTCAGGCACTTCATCTACAGCATCAGGAGCGAACCCGTTACCGCCGGATTTATCAGTGCCACGCTCCGTAGCACCTACTGCCGCTCCGCCGAAAACAGCTGTGACAAGCGCCGCGACAGGACGCATCACGGCAAACGCAGGACCGAGAAGCGACCATGTGGCGGCTATAGAGTCCACACCTGTCTGCGGTGTCGAAATGAGAAATGCGGATGAGGCTGCCCTCGATGCCCCGTTTCTGCGCATGGCGATAGCGGTAGGAAGCACCCCGCAGGAACAAAGAGGCAACGGAACCCCGATAAGGGCTGCCTTAACTACAGTGCCGAGCGAACTGCCGGAAAGATGACGGGCAAAAGTCTCACGGGAGACAAAAGCATGCAGCAGTCCCGCAATAAGGAATCCCAACAGGATGTAAGGAGACATCTCGTTGAGCATATACAGAAGGGAATCAAGGAAGTTCATGAGTTGTTGAGTTGTGGGGTTGTGGGGTTGTGGGGTTTAAAATATTCTGATGCAAAGTTAATACCCGCTTGCCACAATTTTCTTACATATTTCTGCCAATCCGTTATATGTCTGACAGAGATGTGCGGATCCCGATTTCCCGAAACCGCGTAGGTGTCATTCCCGTAGCCTGCTTGAACCGGGTGCTGAGGTGAGGCACCGAAGAAAAGCCTGTGACGAATGCTATCTCACTCAGCGGTATCTGCCCGTCGAGAAGAAGCTCCTTTATTCTCTCTATGCGTAAGGCAGTAAAATAGTTTTCTATGGTGCGTCCTTCTGTCGAGGCGAATATCCGCGACAGATTGCGGTAGGACATACACAGCGAGTCCTGAAGTATGGTGACAATATCGGCGTGCATGCCGTCACCTTCACGCGACAGTTCCAGAAGCTTAGCCTTGATCTCGGAAACGATAGCCTCCTCTCTTGAACGAATCACCTCAAAACCTTCCTTTCTAAGCTCCCTGTCAAGACAGTCAATGACCTTATCATCAGGATTACCCTCAACAGTCACCGACCCTAATTCTACCCCGAGCAGGTCAAGCTCCGGAATACAGGATGTGACCTCTGCCACTTTCGCCACACAATGACGACAAACCATATTCTTGATCCTTATCTTCATAGATATTTACCGCGGCTTTTTATAAGCAAGCTTCTTTTTCATTCATACGTATATTGCTATAACAATTTTCAGCATCGAAATTTTTTCAGTAACTTTGCAGACAATTACTCAAAATCATGGAAAATACCGGCAAAGAAAGCATTATAACACGTTCGTTCTATCTCTCGGCGGCAGAATGCAACGCACAGCAGGAGATGTCTCTGCCTCTCTTATCTCAGAAACTAATAGATGTGGCAACCGAGCACGCCAATATCCTCGATATAGGCAATCCGTCAATGCCTTCACCTGACATGGGATGGGTGCTGTCCAGGCTTACAATCGAGATGAGTCGTTATCCTAAAGAGAACACCGACTACAGCATCACCACCTGGGTAGAGGACTGGAACCGACACTTTTCCCGTCGAGCCTTTTCCATTTCAGATGCTGACGGCAACACTCTTGGTTATGCACGCTCCATATGGATGGTTCTCAACACCTCCGACCGCAGCAATGCCGGACTGTCAGGACTCAACTTCAAGCCGGAGTGGATATCCGACCGCAAATGTCCCATACCGATGCAGGAAAAGCACGTCCGTATCGAACCCGACGGCAGCGAACCAATCTACCGCTTCAAATACTGCGACATTGATTTCTACCGTCATGTCAATACTGTACGCTACATCGATCTGCTTCTCAATCAGTTTGACATGAAGACTTACGATGAAAACATTGTCAACCGCCTTGAGCTTTCCTTCCTCCACGAGGCATCATATGGAATGGAAATAAGGATAATGAAGCAGACATCAGTCGACAACTCCCTTCTACACCGTCTATACCTCGAAAAGGCTGATGTCTCACAGCCTATACTATATTCCCGTATCCGATTCTCCCTTAGAGATAATTGAACTCGGCAGATGGCATATGCCTGATTACTTTTTGTCTATTTCAGGAATCAGACAGTCACTACGATTTTTCCTATCTGACCTCTTTGCTCCGCAAGCAGATGGGCTTCACCTATTTGTTCGAGTGTGAATTGCCTTGCAATAATAGGATGGATATTGCCCTTATCGATCAGCCGCATCATGTCGGTGATCTGTGGCTGGGCAGGATAGTTACTGTAAAATCCGGTCAGATACACCCCTGAAGGGATCTCCTTTATCGGATCAAAATCATTCAGTCCAAACACACCGCCAAGCAACCCGGTATGACATACCATGCCATGAAGAGCGGTGAGTTTCAAAGATTCCCTTATTGTCGAGGCTCCTATCAACTCAAGCACTTTTGTTGCCCCACCGGGATATTTCTCAAGAAATCTTTTCATAAATCCCTCTCCCTCCAAGACTACATCGTCCGCGCCATACACCCTGAGCATCCCGGCTTTCCTTTCACTCCGCGTCGTAGCCACAACCTTTGCGCCAATAGCTTTTGCAAGCTGAAGCGCCGCAAGACCCACTGTGGAGGTACCGCCACGGATCAGCAACACATCTTCTACTGAAAGTTGAAGCGATGTGACAAGAGAGCCGTAGGCTGTATAGAAAGTCTCGGGAATCGCCGCAAGCTCCGTCCAGTCCATATTGCTGTCTACAGAAAAGACAATTCGCAATGGAAGAAGAGCATATTCGGCATAACTGCCGTTGAAACTTCGCCCCATTCCTCCCATGAGCGCGATTACACGTTGTCCTTTCCTCATACCGCTGTCAGAGGGATCGACCACCTCTCCCACACACTCGATTCCCGGAACAATCGGTTTGTTTATATACGGCTGCGCCACCTCAAACTGACGCAAAAGCACCTCGGAATGATTGATGCCGAATGCCTTTACCTTTATCAGCACCCATCCCGGTTTCACATCCGGCACAGGAATCACGGCAGGCTTCATATCCTCAGCCCTGCAAGGTTTGCTCAGCACCACAGCTTTCATACTTCTTTCCAACATTGGGGATCAGGTGAATAAAACGAACGATGATAACCGTATGCCACGGCAGGACAACCCCGGCAGAACCTCAACAGCTCGCACTTGGAGCATTTCTCAAACTTGTCATACTGTCTGTACGCCTCCATTTCGCTGCCTGTCCATAATTCATGAACAGGTTTCTGGAAAAGGTTGCCCACCACGCTTTCAAACCGCCGGCAAGCCATCACATTTCCATCGGGCTGGATAGTGAAATGGCAGTCTCCGCAGTGACATCCGTCATATATTGAATCAGGATCACTGTCTTCAGGAATTTTAAATAGCCCTTTCTCATAAAGGAAGAGGGTCCAGAGATGATCTTTGAGGTTAAAGATCGTACCGCTATCCTTAAATTGCTCAAATTTTCTCCATATCCTTTCAAGGAAATCATGATACTCAGTTGGCGATATATGAGTTGACTTCTCCTCCGAGGTCGGGCAGTAACGTCCGAACGCGAATACATTCACACCCTTTTCCACCACGAGATCGACGATGTCTGGAATTTCATTTATGTTAGTTCCTGACACGGTTGTCATTATTGCGACTCGGATACCGTTTCTTTTAAGGACATCTATTTTCGCAACAGTTGTATCAAACGAGCCCCGCTTACGTATAGAGTCATGGGTATCCCGCATTCCGTCAATGGAAAGCTGATATTTCTGACACCCCATTTCCTTAAGCCTGCGGCATACTTCATCCGTAAGATGAAACGGATTGCCAAGTATAGCAAATGGAATATCCTGCTCTTTAAGCAAAGCGAGAATGTCCCAGAAATTACGGTGAAGAATTGGATCGCCGCCTGTGATATAGAAATACGGCAGGCGCGCCATCTTTCGGCACATTCCCACGCATTGCCCGATGACCTCCTCCGCCTTCTCAAGCGTCATTTCTATGATATGCGGATGACCCTCTGAAAAGATGTAGCAATGCTCGCAGCGTTGGTCACAGCTGTCTGTTATGTGCCATTGAAAAGCGAAGTATTCCATGGATTTCTATTAAAAAAGCCAACGGCCCCGACACATATCAGCGAGTGATCATATCGGAGTCGTTATTAAAGATACCGGATTACTTTTCTCCTGCGCCACAGGCTGAGCCGCATGCAGCCGGTTTGGATTCCGGTTTTTCGTCACCTGCGCCGCAGGCTGATCCACATGCTCCTGAGGGTGCTCCATTCTCTGCTTCGGCACAGAGATAAGCCTGTGCGGTATGCTTTACGGCATTGTTGATGATACTTGTCATAATCGTACTTGTTATTTGATGGTTATAAACATTTTGTCAATGCAAAGATAACAAATATTACATTGATTGTCAAGTGGTTATATTTTGTATCGTTAGTAACCTTTTTATCGCTTTTAGTGATTGTCAATCACTTGCGGAGGTGATTTTTTTACAAAAAAAATACTTGCAGCCACTTATTTGGAAATATGACGATAATAAACTAACTTTGCGTCTGAAAAGAATACTGAGAATGAGAAAGAAAGAACTCCTGAACTCTATTATCGAGATATGTCCCGTAAGAAATGTCGTGGCGCGTTTCGGCAACAAATGGGCCCTCCTCGTGATACTTGTGCTTAGTGAGAACGAGCCTATCCGCTACAATGAATTAGGAAGGAAGATACCCGACATTTCCTCAAGAGTACTGTCCAATACCCTGCGCACCCTGGAAGCGGACGGACTCATCATCCGCCAATTATATCAGGAAGTCCCGCCTCGTGTCGAATATTCTCTCTCCGATACAGGGAGGTCGCTTGTGCCGATAATTCTTGAACTCACCGAGTGGGCACAAAAGAACATGAAGACGATCATCGAGCACAGAAAAAGTTCCCTCCTGAATCAATAACTCAACTATCGCAAGCTCAAGTTGATGTTTAGAAGGTTTAAAAATTAGTATCTCGGAAAATCGTAATTACAGCGACTGCCAGTCATTCTTTCGGCCAGATATATGTCAAAGCGGCGGTAAGGTGCGTATTGTCTCAAGTATTGACAGAGCTTCGGAGACCGTGGGGACATCCGAGATGAGAAACGACCGCTTACCGTTGATATCCCTGAGCTTCGTGCGTTTAGGATCAAGCTGAAGCCACGCCAGCATTCTTCCAAACGCCGTAGAGGCATAATAAGCCGCGTTTTCTTCCCCCACAAAGTAAATATACATCTTGCCCCCCTTGAGCGTCAGGCGCTCGATTCCAAGGCGTTTTGCAGCGATTCGCAAGGGCACCACCTTGATCAGCTCCTCCGTTGTAGCAGGTATCGCGCCGAAACGATCTTTCAACTGCGCCCTGAACTCCTCTATCTGCCCTGCATTTTCCATATTGTCAAGTTCCTGATAGAGTGATATGCGCTCACTTTCCTGAGGCACGTACGACGGCGGCAACCTCAATTCCAGATCGCTCTCTATGGCGCAGTCAGCCACAAATTCCTCCTCTCCGGGCTTTGCAGTGTCGGCGAAGGTATCGGCAAATTCCTCCGTCTTCAGTTCAAGTACGGATTCCTTCAATATCTTCTGGTATGTCTCATAGCCGAGATCGGCGATGAAGCCTGACTGCTCGGCACCCAGAAGATTTCCGGCTCCACGTATGTCGAGATCCTGCATGGCGATGTGTATGCCGCTCCCGAGGTCGCTGAAGCTCTCTATAGCCTGAAGTCTCCTGCGGGCGACAGGGGTCAGGGGAGCACCCGGGGGAACCATGAAATAGCAGAAAGCCTTTCTGTCGCTTCTGCCCACACGCCCGCGTAGCTGGTGAAGCTCAGACAGTCCGAAATGATGGGCGTTGTTGACGATGATGGTGTTGACATTGGGCATGTCGACTCCGTTCTCCACGATAGTTGTGGAAAGCAATATATCATAGTCGTGGGCGGCAAAGTCGAGTATCGCCTTTTCCAATTGCTCCGGAGACATTTGCCCATGTGCCTTCACGACCCGCGCGTCAGGCACAAGACGGTGCAGCATGTTTTCAAGCACATTCAGGTTCTCTATGCGGTTGGATATGACAAACAGCTGCCCATTGCGCGAAAGCTCGAAATTGACAGCCTCTTTTACCATGTCGTCATCAAGAGTGGCGACGGTAGTCACCACCGGATGTCGGTTGGCAGGCGGCGTATTGAGCGAACTTAGATCTCTCGCTCCCATGAGGGAGAACTGGAGAGTGCGGGGTATAGGCGTGGCGCTCATGGTCAGCGTGTCTACATTGACCTTCATCTGCTTCAGCTTCTCCTTCACCGCCACCCCGAATTTCTGCTCCTCATCTACGATAAGCAATCCTAAATCCTTAAATTTGACAGCTTTGCCTATCAGTTTGTGCGTACCTATGAGAATGTCCACCTTCCCTGCCTCAAGATCGGCAAGTATCTGCTTGACTTCCTTAGGCTTCTTTGCCCTGGATATAAACTCAACCCTTACGGGCAGATCCTTCAGCCGCTGTGAGAAAGTGCGGTAATGCTGCATGGCGAGCACCGTCGTCGGCACGAGCACAGCCGTCTGCTTCGAATCCGTGGCGGCCTTGAATGCGGCTCGGATTGCAAGCTCGGTCTTTCCGAAACCTACGTCGCCACACACGAGCCTGTCCATCGGACGTGCGCTTTCCATGTCTGCCTTTATCGCCTGCGTGGCTTTAAGCTGGTCGGGGGTGTCCTCATAGATAAAACTTGCCTCCAGTTCATGCTGAAGATAGGAATCCGGAGAATAGGCATAGCCTTTCTCTTCACGGCGTGCGGCATAGAGCTTTATGAGATCGCGGGCGATATCTTTCATCTTGCTCTTTGTCCGGTCCTTGATACGGTTCCAGGCGCCTGAGCCGAGCTTGTTGATTTTAGGAGGCACACCCTCCTTGCCGCGGTATTTCGACAATTTATGGAGCGAATGTATCGACACGAGAATCATGTCGTCATTCTGATACAGGAGTTTGATCATTTCCTGTGGACTCCCATTGGTATCCGTCTTGATAAGTCCTGCGAATTTTCCTATGCCGTGGTCGATATGCACTATATAGTCACCCACTTCTATCTGGTTGAGTTCCTTCAGCGATAGTGCCAGCTTCCCGCTCCTCGCCTTGTCAGACTTCAGGCTGTATTTATGAAACCTGTCGAAGATCTGATGGTCTGTGAAGAAGCATATCCTGGTTTCATGATCCACGAATCCGGCATGGATCGTCTCTGAAACGGGAGTGAAGTCTATTCGGTCTCCCCTGTCGGCGAATATCTCCTTCAGCCTCTCTCCCTGATAGGCAGAATCACTGAGTATGAGCAGCCTGTAGCCATCTGCTATCATATGCGTGAACGATTCCGATATGATATCGAAATTCTTATGATAGAGCGCCTGTGGAGACGTGTCAAATCTCATGACGGCATCCGCGCCAGAGCTTCTTGCCGCCATTCCGAACTCAAAAATCCTGAATTCTGACAATCGCGACACGAAATCGTCCGGATCCACAACCTTCTGCATTGCATCCGGATCCCCTTCTTCGGCAATCGCCGCTGACTCGGAATACTGCTGCGACGCGATGTCGCGGACTGTTGCCGTAAGAGTGGCGGTATCCGCCACAAACAGCACGGTCTCCTTGCCTATGAATTCAAGAAGCGACACTCCGTGCTCACCCTTGCCCTCTGCGGCTGAAGAAGGAATGACGGATACTTCTCCGAGTCTCTGCTCCGATAGCTGGGTCTCTACGTTAAAAGTTCGTATGGAGTCTATCTCGTCATCGAAAAAATCAATTCTATAGGGAAGTTCATTGGAATAGGAGAAAACGTCGAGTATGGAGCCTCTGCGTGCAAATTGACCCGGTTCATAGACATAATCGACATGAGTGAATCCAAGTTCCTCAAGCCGCTCTTCCACTTTCCCTATATCAGCTTTCCGGGTCGTGGAAAGATGAAGGGTGTTGTCTTCAAGTTCCTTTCTGACGGGCACGCGCTCTGCAAGCGCATCCGGGTAAGTCACCACACAGCCCAGGCGACCGTGGCGCCAGCCGTCAAGAGTCTCGGCACGCAATATCTGCTGAGGGGCGTCTATACGCCCGTATTTGATATGTCGCTTGTAGCCGGATGGGAAAAAGCCAACTTCTGATTGCGCCACTCTCGAAAGATCATGGTATAGATATCCGGCACTGTCGGCATCATCGGCGACTATCACCATAGGTCTCTTACAGTCTGACAGTTTGCCGAGAAGCAATGCAGCTGACGAACCTTTCAGCCCTGTCAGCGATGCTCTTGAGGTCTTCCGGTCGCCGACAAGTCTCTTCAAGGCTTTGACCCGTGCCTCCGTGGCGAAAAGCGAGGATGCCTCGCCAAGCGTCATCATGCGGCTCATTTACCCTTTGCTTTTTCTGTCTTCGAATTTCCTTTCAGGATCGCTTCATAAGCGGGGGATTCAAGTATCCCTATGGCAGCCTTGACTACAGGATCGGTCACGATTTCCACAGCCACTCGTCCGCCGTCGCCGTAATATCGCGTCGCTATTTCCTCGGCAATATAATCCTTTATTTCATCTTTTTTGAACTGAAGATCACGTGCCAGATCGCTGCCAAGCGATTTCTCCAGAGCCGAAATAGTGGAGTCATTGCCTTCTGTCATGTATCCCTGTTCGTCAGCCTGCTTACGGATCTCTTTTAGAAGTGCATCAAAGGATGTGTCATATTTCATGCCGCTTCCAAGCACGAATTCCGTAAAATCGGCATATTCTTCATCTGTAATGCCGAAGCTGTCGAGGGATATGGACCCGGGATGGGTCGCACGGTATTTGTTAGCGTAGTCGAATATCTTGTTTTTCGTCACAAGGTTATAGAGAATATCCGAATAAATGTTGTTTTTAACTACGGAATCAGGTTGAAGACCACCTCCATCGCGCACTTCCCTGCCACGTGAAGTGTAATATACATTCGTCAGAGAATCCGGCGTACGCGCCACGCTGCCGTCAGGATTTCTACGCGAATAGTCAAGTGCCTGTATCAGACGCCCGGAAGGAATATAATATTTGGATACCGTCACCTTGAGAAGGGCATCATGTGGCAACGGGAATGTGGTCTGGACCAGACCTTTACCAAAACTGCGGTTTCCTATCAGCACCGCCCTGTCAAGATCCTGCAGCGCACCGGCGGTTATCTCCGCCGCGGAAGCGGTGCCACCGTCGGTAAGCACTGCCATAGGCATATCCGGAAATTCAGGATTCCGGGTGGTCTTATACACCCTCTCCTTGCCATTACCGCTCGTACGAAGCACCTGAGTGCCTTTCGGCAGGAAGTTGCCGAGTATATCGATCGCGCTCTCCACAAGTCCGCCCCCGTTGCCGCGAAGGTCGAGTATCAGATTTGAGAATCCCGGATTCTTCTTCAGTGAGTCAAGTGCAGCCGATATTTCTTCCGCAGATTTCATTATATAGCTGTTCAGTCGGATAAAACCTGTGGACGGACTCACCATTCCAAAATAGGGAACGGATCTCTCCATGACCTTTTCTCTGGTCACCGTAAACGACTTAAGGGAATCCGCCACATACGGACGCAAGACCTCAATATATACATCAGTGCCCGGTGTTCCCTTGAGTAATTTTGAGACCTTCTCGCTTTTTGCCCCTTTTGTTGACACTGTATCCACCTTCAGGATCCTGTCACCCGGCATCAATCCCGCTTTGGCAGCCGGACTCCCGTCCATGGGCTGGGAGATGCACACATATCCGTCATATTCCGTTATATAGCTTCCTATACCTGCGTATTCCCCGGTAGTCATCTTCATGAGGGCGTCGCGGTCGTCTGCAGTATAATATTCCGTATATGGATCTACAGTGTTGAGCATCGCGTTGGAGGCTGCCTTAAATGCCTCGTCAATGCGGATGGAGTCCACATAGTTTTCCTCAAGTACCTTTACCATTGAATTGAAGGTCTTGAGATTGCGCTGCAGCGCCATGTCATGACTTTTTTTTGCACCTGCGCCAAGTGATATCGCAGTCAGTGCCACAAGTGGCAATATGATCCTTTTCATACGGAATTATTTCAATTTTTTATCTCAGTAACTTTAACGCCTTCCGGGAGTTGAATGTTCGGGGGCGATGTCCGGATGCGGATAGTCGATGGTGAAATGAAGTCCGCGGCTTTCCTTCCGCTCCCTCGCCTGACGCATAATCAGGTAACCGATGTTTATAATATTGCGCAATTCGCAGAGCGCCCTTGTCGGCTTGCTTTCCTTAAACAGCCTCTCCGTCTCCTGATACAGTATATCAAGACGGTTCCATGCACGGTCGAGCCGGAGATCGCTCCTGACTATTCCTACATAATAGCCCATGATCTGGTTTACCTCCTTTTCCGACTGCGTGATGAGCACCATTTCTTCCGGATGGGTAGTGCCCTCGTCGTTCCATTCAGGTACATCCGTCCTGAAGTCGATGCCGTCGACCCTATCGAGAGAATGCCTTGCAGCAGCATCTGCATATACCACTGCTTCAATCAAGGAATTCGAGGCAAGGCGGTTGCCTCCGTGTAATCCAGTACATGAACATTCACCTATTGCATACAGACGGTCTATACTCGACTGCCCGTCAAGATCGACCTTTATTCCACCACAGAGATAATGCGCTGCAGGAGCCACGGGGATCATGTCTTTCGTAATATCTATTCCCAACGACAGGCATTTCTCATATATGTTTGGGAAGTGCCTCTTCGTTTCCTCCGGATCCTTATGAGTCACGTCAAGATACACATGGTCCGTGCCATTCTGCTTCATCTCTGAGTCTATTGCACGCGCCACTATGTCACGCGGTGCGAGAGAGAGACGCGGATCATATTTATGCATAAATTCTTTCCCGTCAAGGTTCTTCAGCACTGCTCCATAGCCCCGCATAGCCTCAGTGATCAGGAAACTCGGTCTGTCGCCGGGGTGATAGAGTGCAGTAGGATGGAACTGTATGAATTCCATATCACTTACAGTGCCTTTGGCACGATAGACCATCGCGATTCCATCCCCGGTAGCTATAAGGGGATTGGTAGTGGTGGTGTAGCAGGCGCCGACTCCCCCGGTGGCCATCACCGTTATCTTTGCTAGAAAAGTATCGACTTTCTGAGTCTTTTCATCAAGCACATATGCACCATAACACGTTATGTCAGGCGTTCGGCGCGTCACTATCTTTCCGAGATGATGCTGCGTGATGATCTCCACGGCAAAATGATGCTCGAAAATATCAATGTAAGGGTTTTCCTTAATACGCTCTACAAGTGACTCCTGAATGGCAGCCCCGGTATTGTCGGCATGATGAAGGATCCTGAATTCCGAATGTCCACCCTCCCTGTGAAGGTCGAATGTGCCGTCTTCCTTCCTGTCGAAGTCAACACCCCATTTCAGCAGTTCCCTGATCTGCTCCGGAGCATTCCTCACTACTTTCTCCACGGCGTCACGGTCTGAAAGCCAGTCTCCAGCCACCATTGTATCGTTGATGTGCTTATCGAAATCATCCACTTCAAGATTCGTGACACTTGCCACTCCGCCCTGGGCAAAGAATGTATTTGCCTCTTCAAGGCCAGCCTTGCATACTATCGCCACGCGATGATCGGGAGATGCCACTTTTAGTGCAAGACTCATGCCGGCTACGCCGGAGCCGATCACAAGATAGTCGTACTTATAAACCATTTCGATTAAAGTTTAGTCTATTGGTAGGGCGTGGGCCAGTCACGGCCCACGCCCTTAAGGTCGGATTATATTGTCATGCGCCAATCGTTATCATCGACGTCATTTCATATCTTATTAGAGTCCGCCGAGATTGTAGCTTGCGAATTCGAGATCCTTCTGTGCCTTTGCGAGCATGCTGTTGTCGAGCTTGATCGCTTCGCGGAGATTTGTCAATACCATATTCTCGTTGTTGGTGCGTGCACCTACGATAGCAGCGAGATAATATGTATTGGCATTGGGGTTCTGGATGCCTGCAAGAGTATTCTTGGCTGCGCTGTAGTCCTTTGAAAGGATCTGTGCGAGAGCCGCATTATTGTTCTTTACACCGTTCAGGTTGCTGAGTGCGTTTGAAACCTGACCCTCGTTAAGATAAAGCACGCCGAGTGCTGCCGCAGCCTCGGGAACGCCGGCTGCACCGCCGATAAGGTCCTTAGCCTGACCGAGGTTGTTGTTGGCAAGTGCGATGAGACCCTGGTTGAATTCTACAGACTTGTCGTTGGGAGCGAGCTTCTTTGCCTGTGCAAGGGCTTTTGATGCCGCATCATAATTGCCGAGGCTGAACTGAGTGGCGCCGAGACCGTTCCATGTGCGGAAGTCGTTGGGGAAGAGCTGTGTGGCAGCTGCATAGATGGCAGCCTTGCGGTTGTCGTCGTTGACGAGTGTAGCTGCATAAAGGATCTCCTCGATGTTGAGCTGGTTGGGGGTTGACTCAACGATAGTGAGAAGCTCTTCATCGCTCTTGCCGATCACGTTTACAGTAGCAACGATCTTTGAGTAGCGGAGCTGCGGAAGGATCTGCTCGGCGAGTTCGTTGAATACGGCTGACATATTGCGGATCTCACGTTCGCGCTGTTCCGGATCCTTATACATGTTGAGAACGCTAAGGATGAGGTTCTTGTCCTGGATGTTGCTCTTCTCAACGAGCTGCTTGAAACCTTCCCAGTCTTCGGGAGTGAACTCTGAAGTAAGCTCGCCGAATTCTGTGATCTTGTCTTTCTTCAGCTGGTTGCGCATGTAGTCAACGGTGTTGACCTCACGCTTTTCGGCAAGCTGGGTGTTGAATTCCATTGTGCCGTCAGGAGAAGCATATGAGTGAACGTTTACATTTGCGATTTCCTTGTTGGGTGCATCATTGGCTGCGATAAGCTCCTTGTTAAGATCGATATAATCGGGAGCGTCCACCTGATTTGCGCGTATATTTGCCTGGTTGATGAGGAACTTTATCTCTGCGCTGTATTCCTCCTTGATGATGCGCTCGAAGTTGCTGGTGGCAGGCGCGGGTTCGAGAACAGCCACATCAGTAAGCGTTGATGTAGCGATCACACCATAACCTACCTTTACACGGGGAAGTTCATAGTCCTTACCTCCCTGGTTGACCTTGAAGTCAAGATAAAGATCGCTGTTTGCCATCTCAGGCTGATACTTCACATTGAAAGGGATAGTCACCGGACCTCCGTTGCTGTAAGAGATCACCTGACCGTTGGCGCGGGCATTCTCACCCTGGAATGTAACCTGAGAGCTGCTTGTCTCTCCACCATCCCACACGAGCACAGGTGTCACTGTGACTACAGCGTTCTTCGGCATGAATTTTGCCGGCACTGTTCCGGAAATTGTGGCGGGTACGGTTTCTCCTACTGTCTCCAGCGGGGTGGGATTGGTAGTGAAATACTCGGAAGCGAAATCACTCACCTTCTTGGAGCATGAACCCATGGCAAGGATCATTGCGCCCAATGAAACATAAACTAAAGATTTTTTCATGATCATGTGTATAAAAAACTAACTAAATTTCAGGCTTTCAATTATATACATTTATGTGCACCTATGTTTCACCACAGGCATTTCGTTATTTGGAATCAAAGTTACACAATTAACGTAACATTTGCAACTTTTTTGCGAAAAAATCACCACTCCGACTATATCTGACAATTCACCAGATTACTGAGGGTATCATGATTCATAGAATATAGCCTCCTTCTGGTATCTCGCCATGAGGGTATTGTACGCCCAGTCGTCGCATGGCTGGAGTGTGATGCCCCGCGATTCGTCTATGATGTAGTCGGTGATGGGAGCGCCCGCATATATGGAGCATACTACGCCTCCTCCGAGACGAGGATTCACTTCCATAAGCAGATAAAGATTCCGATCCAGGTCGTGAAGGAACTGAAGGGTGACCGGTCCCCTGAGCTTGAAGGTCTCTATCACCCGACGGCTCAGTTTGTCGAGAACCGTATTCCGGCATGTGATGGTGCGCGTCACCTCTCCGCCCATTACCTCAAGACGCACGCGCGGCACGACCGTCAGAATTTCTCCTTTCTGGGACACATAGCAGTCTACAGTGTACTCATCCTTGTTCTCAATATACTCCTGAACAAGATAGTCACTAAGGTTCTCAAGCTGCATAAGCTCGTCTAATGTATAGAATATCTTTATCCCGCGCGATGCTGATCCCTTCCTGGGTTTAGCTATCGCCGGCATCTTGGCGGTAAGCGCGGTATAAGTCTTCGGAATCGGGATACCAGCCTTTTCAAAAGCCTTGGCAGCCTCAACCTTGTCAAACATAGTCCGGCTTGTCTCGAAATCCCCCACCGGTATAAAGACACCCGGAAGATGAGGCCTCACTTTTGATGCGATCTCTATCGCTCCGCTCACAAACGGCAATATGATGTCTACTTCATATTCCTTTGCAACTCTCACAATATCCGAAACCACATTAGGATCACTCCATCTTAATCCCACCACGACTTTTCCGACAAGGGCTATCGGGACCTGCTCCATCAACTCATAGCTGATGATGTTCACCTCCCGTCCTATTCGCTCGCCACTGCGCTTGAACAATTCTGCCATTGACACTCGCCTCGCGCCTCCGAGCATCATGATGTTTATTTTTTTCATATCTTTTTGTTTCGGATTTCTATATTGACTATCCCCCTATCTCACATTTATACGATTCTATATGCCGATCTTTCTTCTCCTGAAGTATCTCTGATATAGTAAGGAAAATACCGCTCTCCTCGACATCTCCGAATTCGTCGTTGACAGCCGTACCAAACATCCGCATGGTCGGCGACAGACTCATATAGGCATTCACAAGAGGAGGGATATTGAGTCCACGCTCCCTTATAAGCCTGTTGAGGATCCGGTAGTCCTCCTTATAGTTGCCACCGGAAAGACGCTCTTGAATTTCGGGACTCATGGCATTCGACGCCAATGGCTTTATAGGGCACACAAGATTCTCTGTATCAGGGAAATGCTTATTAAGGAAACCAAGAATAAGGTCAAGATTCTCCCGCCCGAAAGCCGGATACATGGTGACCTTTCCGAACAGATACTTGATATGAGGATACACCACAGTCAGTGCCCCAAGTCCGTCCCATAGGTTGTCCAAGGCGAAAAGAGCCTTTGTACCCGCCTTGCTGCTTTGATAACCAACTGATACAAAAGACCTTCCAAGTTCAAGAGTCTCAGGAAGTATTTCCTTAAGGAATCGGTCGGAAAAATTAAACAGATGCGCTGTGGCTATTTTCGGCACTCCTGTCGACATATCTATTTTATCTCCGGTGATAAACCGGTATCCACCCAATATCTCACGCGCCTGAGGATCATAAACTATCAGCTGCTGACACGGCACCGGCATAGTGTCATACTCATCGATGTCATAGCCTTTGCCAGTCCCCCCTCCAGCCTGGCGGAATGCCATTTCCCTGAGACGACCTATCTCAAGCATCGTGTCAGGCGAATTGTGAGCATCGACAACATAGAGTAGATTGTCGCCTTTGTTGGTATGCCGAAGGAAACGCTCGGGAGTAAGTTCTCTCTCTATGGCGTCTCTGTCCACTGGTGGTATTATGGGCTCCATTGTCATCATTTCTGTCTGTAGTCTCACTCCCGGCATGTGCCTCCATCCAGTTTGCAAAATTAATAATAAATTCTCAATTATCCACTACCATCCCTAAAAAATTACACCTTGGACATGAATACGATGACATCACGCTTCAGGATGAAAATGCTCAAAAATTATTTTACCCTTGGCGTTCCCTACTACTGCAGCTATAGCGTCGAGACTTGCCTCCCTTATCCTCTTCACACTCTTGAATTGCTTTATAAGAGCAGTCTTGGAGGCTGGTCCGATTCCTTTTATACTGTCAAGCTCGCTGACAGTCTGTCCTTTAGATCTTCTATCCCTGTGATGGGTGATGCCAAACCTGTGAGCCTCGTCACGCATTGCCTGAATCACACGAAGACTCGGACTCGTCTTGTTAATGTAAAGAGGAAGCGAATCTCCCGGGAAATATATCTCTTCAAGTCGCTTAGCTATCCCGACAAGCGCCACTTCTCCCCTTATCCCCATTTCATCGAATGCTTCCACTGCCGCGCTTAACTGCCCTTTGCCACCATCCACCACCACCATGTCCGGCAGTTTTTCGCCTTCCGCCATCATGCGAGTGTAGCGTCTGTGCAAAACTTCTTTCATTGAAGCGAAGTCGTCTGCACCCACCACCGTCTTTATGATGAAGTGGCGGTAATCTTTCTTTGATGGCTTTCCATTCCTGAACACGACACAGCTCGCTACGGGATTTGTGCCCTGTATATTGGAATTATCGAAGCATTCTATATGCCGCGGCTGAGTTTCAAGCCTGAAATCTCGCCTCATTGTCTCCATCAACTTATCGACGCTACGTTCCGGATCAAGTGCCTCGGCTTGTTTCTCCTTATCTTTCAGATATTGCGTCGCATTCTTTACCGCCACATCCAACACTTTCTTCATATCACCACGCTGCGGCACCGTGAACTTGATGTTTTCAAACTCCACATCGGGTAAAAATGGCACGATAATCTCGGAAAATTTTCTTTCAAATCTTCTTTCCACTTCCGCAATCGCCATAGAAAGCAATTCCTCGCGAGAAGCCGCCGAACATCTCTTATATTCAAGATTTATGCTCTGGATTACGGCTCCGTTATGCAGATGCATGAAGTTGACTACCGCAGAATCTTCATCATCACTCGCCACAAAGCCGAAGATATCAAGCTCTGCTGTCTCGGTACGCGCCACAACACTCTTGGCATTGTAACGTTTCACCGCCTCGTATTTCTCTTTCACCTCCTGAGCCTGCTCGAATTTCCATTCCGAACTCAGACGCTCCATTTCTTCAAGAAGGTACTTTTCAAGTTCTATCGTCTCCCCTCTCAGTATTGCCCTCACACGAGCCACGTATTCCTCATATTGGTCCTTGTTGATGAATCCCCTGCAGGGGCCACCGCATTTTTTGATGTGATAGTCGAGGCAGAGCGAATACTTTCCTCTCGCTATCCCCTTTTCATCAAGCACGTGCCGGCAGCTACGCAACGGGAATATATCGCGTATAAGCTGAAGCACCACTTTCGCCGACTGCACATTGGAATAAGGTCCGTAATATTTTGCGCCGAGTCCCTTCTCCCTGGTCATGAACACACGAGGGAAATCCTCTTTAGTGACCACAATCCATGGATACGACTTGTCGTCCTTCAGCAAGACATTATATCGAGGTTGATACTCCTTTATCATCGCACTTTCCAGGTGAAGGGCATCCTCTTCAGTATGCACTACGATAAAGCGCATGTCCACTATGGAGCGCACAAGAAGATTTGTGCGCCGTATGTCATGCTGCCGGTTGAAATATGAAGACACCCTTCTTTTCAGACGTTTTGCCTTCCCAACATAAATCACGGTGCCTGTGCTGTCAAGATACATATAAACACCCGGGGAATCGGGAAGCGACAGGATTTTCTCTCGAAGTTTTTCTCCGGGGCGGTTATGTCTGATGTCATCGGGAGTCCTGTCTGACCTTATCTCCAGATTGAATCCACCGGCTTCATTAATATCCCGCCCGGCTCCGGCAAGCATGTCTTTCCGGATGTATTCATCGGCGTTTTCTTTAGGGGGAATGTCCATCAACACTCAATATATCGATATCGGTTAAAAGTCCCGATGAATACGTATTCATCGGGACTTTTAACCACATTAAATTTTTAATATTTCAGCAAGGAGGTCACTTCAACATCTTTTGGAAGGACATCTCTACCGTGAAGATCCGTCAGTTCCACAATGAAATTGACATACATTTTTTTCGGATTCATCGATTTTACAAGCTGACAACAGGCATTCATAGTGCCTCCGGTAGCGAGAAGATCATCATGAATTACGACTACGTCATCAGGACCTATGGCATCGCTATGCAACTCAATCGTGTCCACACCATATTCTTTCGCATAAGAAGCTTTAACCGTCACCGACGGCAGCTTGCCAGGCTTACGCGCCGGAACAAAACCGGCACCGAGCCTGTCTGCAAGTATAGATCCTCCGATGAATCCTCGGGATTCTATCCCCACAACTTTGGTCACCCCTTTATCTTTATAAAGCTCCACGAGAGCATCACCCATTACACGGAGAGCCTCCCCATCCTTGATCATCGTAGTCAGATCTCTGAACATGATTCCCACCGAGGGAAAATCAGGCACATCCCTGATGATCGCCTTCAAATCTTCAATTTCCATTTCTATACGCTATTATTAAGTATTCAAAATTCTCGATCAATACGCAACTTTTTGTGAATCTTCTCGCAAGTTGCACTCAATGTTTCACGTGAAACATTTTTATCATAATCTACCACTCCCCAGACTTTTACGAAAATATCACATCTGTCATTAAAATTAAAAAGTACATGAGGCAACTAATTTCTCAGCATTACTATGAGCACATTAATATCCGAGGGGGAAACACCGGGTATACGTGAAGCCTGCCCTATAGTTGCCGGCCTTATCTTCGACAACTTCTGCCTGCCTTCAGTAGAAATCGCCAGGATACCTTCATAGTCCATGCCGTCCGGGATACGAACTTTTTCAAGTCTGCTCATTTTCTCTGCTGATTCTCTTTCCCTGTCGATATAACCTTGATACTTTATCAGTATTTCGGCAGACTCAATAATCTCCGCTCTCCTATCATCCTCCACGTCAAGACATCTAAGGGCAAGAACCGGCAATAATGGAATCAGGTTTTCAAAATTCAGCTGGGGCCTACGCAGAAGATCCGCAATCCTGACACGTCCGCTAAGTCTTCCTGTACCTGCATTCTCAAGGAAGACCTGCAACTCTTCAGTAGGGCGTATCGAAGTACACTCACACCATTCGACCAGCTTGGCACGCTCCGAATATTTCATCATCATTTTCTCATAGCGGTAGTCATCGGCAAGCCCGATCGAGTGACCTATCGGAGTCAAACGCATGTCGGCATCATCCTGCCGTAGCAATATTCTGAATTCCGCCCTGCTCGTAAACATACGGTAAGGCTCATCTACACCTTTTGTGACAAGATCATCTATCAAGACACCAATATATGCCTGATCTCGACCGAGCACTATCTGCTCAAGCTCCATCGCACTTCTCGCTGCATTTATTCCTGCCATCAGACCCTGGGCCGCAGCTTCTTCATATCCTGTCGTTCCATTCACCTGCCCTGCAAGATAAAGATTTCCCACAAGTTTTGATTCCAAAGTATGACGCATCTGAGTCGGGTCAAAAAAATCATATTCTATGGCATACCCGGGGCGATAGAATTGCACATTGCGCATTGCAGGTATCTTAGTCAATGCTTCTATCTGAACCTGCCAAGGGAGTGAACTTGAAAATCCATTGATATAAAATTCATGCGTCGTCTCCCCTTCCGGCTCAAGAAAAAGCTGATGGCTTTCTTTGTCAGAAAAGGTCACAATCTTTGTCTCTATCGAAGGACAATACCTTGGTCCGATGCTTTTTATCTGACCATTATAAAGTGGAGAATCAGCAAGATTGTCATGGAGCGTCTTGTGCACCTCCGGACTCGTATGCACAATATAGCAATCACGAGGCGTCAATTCCCTTTTTACATTAGGCAGATAAGAAAATTTGTGGAAATCTCGAATTACAGTCCCGTCAGAGAGCACTTCATCATCTCCTGACTGAACTATGACATTTTCATAGTCTATAGTACTTCCATCTATTCGGGCGGGGGTGCCTGTCTTCATTCTGCCTACATTGAGACCCAAAGCCTTCAACTGATCTGATACACCATGTGAAGCAGCTTCAGAAATCCTGCCACCTTCTATTTGAACTCGTCCGAAGTGCATGAGTCCGTTTAAGAAAGTACCAGTCGTCAACACCACTTTTTTTGATCTGAACTTTATACCAAGAGCAGTCTCCACACCAGAAACCATCTTTTTTGTCCCCTCTTCCTCAATCATAAGACCGACAACCATGTCCTGAAACATATACAGATTATCAGTATCGTCAAGAGTTTTTCTCCATTCATCTATAAATCTGGTACGATCGGATTGCACCCGCGGTGACCATACGGCCGGACCCTTGCTCCTATTTAGCATACGAAACTGTATAGCAGTACGGTCAGCGATAATACCTGTCATACCGCCAAGAGCATCTATTTCTCTGACTATCTGACCTTTAGCTATCCCACCAATGGCAGGATTGCATGACATTTGTGCCACCCGATTCATATCTGCCGTAATCAGAAGGGTACTGCATCCAAGTCTGGCTGATGCCACTGCCGCTTCACATCCGGCATGACCTGCACCTACTACTATAACATCGTATTCAAATTGCATATAAAAATTGACAACTAACTATGAATTATAAGTATATAACCCATCTCTAAAATACATTTCCAACGCTTCGTTTTCAGCCATTTCCATTATCTCCCTCTCGCCTGGACCTTTATCGTTTATGCCGACGAGATGAAGCACACCGTGGATTATCACCCTAAGAAGTTCTCTGAAATAAGTGACACCGAATTTCACGGAATTACTCTCCACAGTCTCCAGAGAGATCATGATGTCTCCCCCAATACGATCACCGCGTGAATAGTCGAATGTGATTATATCCGTATAATAATCATGATTGACAAACTGCCGGTTGGCAACCAATATCTCCTCATCATCGACAAAAAGATAATGCAGATTACCTACCCTACGCGAATGTGAAGCCGCCACCATCTCTATCCATGCCGAGATTTTCCGTAGGTCGATATCCGGCATCCTTACTCCCTGTGCTGCGAATTCTATCATACTAATTTCTTTCGCGGAATTATGCCCACGAAAACGCAAATATAACAAATTCCCACGAATTTCTTTAATTTTTATCTAAAAATCATTGTAATTAATTTCACAAACCTCAAATGATTCTATTTCACATCAAATCTTAACGACTAAGCAATACACACTAATATTTAGCTTACAGTGATTTATAAACATTCTTCACAAAATTAAGGCTCTGAGAATTGAATAAAAACAGCTGTTCCTATAGGGAAGCAGGAATTTTAAAACCATCAATCAACAATTTACTGTTCCAATCTCAAAATCACTTTATCTTGATAAGATCGGAGAGAGTAGCAGGCCCCTTCCACCAATGGCACATTCTTAACTCCATGACCAACCGGAAAATCAAAAACAACCGGACAAGAAATCCCCCATTGTAAAAATCGCTCATGAATCATAGTGTACATCTTATCATAATTTTTATCGGGCTTCCAATCTGTGAAATCACCTATCAAGATTCCTTTGGCTGAATGAAGCACTCCTTGAAGATACAGTCGATAAAGCATTCTTTCGACTGCATAAATTGGTTCAGAAACATCCTCAATAAAAATTATCACATCTCGTACCAGACTTTCGGCAAGTAGATCATAAGGCGTACCGCCAAGACCGTTCAAGACAGCAAGATTACCACCGATAAGAATACCTCTCCCCTCACCGGGTATATTAAATGGATGAGACAGCAGTTCATAAAAAGACTGCGGCCTGGAGGACTCGACAAGACTCTTGAGTGTATTCCTATAGACTCCTAATCCGGAATCAGTGTTCTCAACCAATTGTTTTGCCATGCCTCCATGAATAGAAGCTATTCCACTTTTAAAAAGCAAAGAGTGCAAAACCGATACATCCGAAAATCCCACAAGCCACTTCGGATGGGATGCTATAAAATCCGTAGTGAGATAATCAAGCATATGCACACAGCCATAGCCCCCTCTGGCACATAATACCAGATCCACATCTTCCCTGCTCCATGCATCTATGAAGTCTGCAACACGCTGCGGAAGAGAAGCTGCGTATGAACCGCAGGCATTGACATCGAGAGCCGACGGATAGACCAAAAGCTGGCTTCCCGGCATATCATATCCCTGCTCATCGTACAGCCTCACAAGACCATCCACTATCTCAGGTCTGATACGGGTGGCAGGTCCTATCAAAGCTACCTTAGCTTCTTTTCTGACACCCTTTGGTAGAATTATATCATTCATATACAAGTATGTATGACAGTGGATCAATTCACCTGCACTTTGATCCCTGTCGCTTCATGAATTCTCTTGCCAATATCGGTCAATTCTTCTTTTTCCACTTTGACAAGCAGCTCCTCCGGAGTACTCCTGTCAAGACTATATATCATGATCTCACGAGGACGTATCTGCTTATATGCATTAATAAGGGCTTCTATTTCCTCGTCGGTAGTATTGTCTACAGACACCCCCTCATGACTTCCACGAAGCATCATAGTCTGGATAATACCGGAACCCTCAAATTCACATAGTCCATTGATCAGCTTTTCTACGTTGAAACCCTTAGAATTAGGTCTATCAATCAGACGCATTGTGCTTTCAATAGCTGAGTCAAGTTTCAGTATATTGTTGTCGGTTTTTTTTAATGCGGAAGCCACCCCTGGATTGAAAATCATTGTAGAGTTTGTCAATACAGATACCTTTGCATTTGGATAGTATTTATCTCTCAACGAAAGTACGTCATCAATTACATGCGGAAAATCAGGATGAAGAGTAGGCTCTCCGTTCCCGGAAAACGTTATCACATCAAGTGCGTCACCATTTTCATGCATCTCTTTTAGCTTGATCTCAAGCTGACGGTTTACATGATCACGAGTCGGTAGTCCGGAACTCCCTTTACCCTGGGCATTAAAGCCTGCCTCGCAATAAAGACAATCAAAACTGCACACCTTTCCATCATCAGGCATCAGATTTATACCCAACGACACCCCGAGACGACGGCTATGTATCGGTCCGAACACAGTAGAATGAAACAGAACTGTCTGGTCTTTTCCCATATTAAACGTATTTATATCTACAAAATTAACAATAATCCGTCAATTCACCAAATCCAATAACATACAGGAGCAGGCAACTCTTCGTATGTAATACCGTAACTCGTTACAGCGTAGTTGAGCGTAGATATCGCATATAATATTTGTAAGATGCATCATTTTTCAAAATTTTTCATTAACTTTGCACTCGAATCGGGAAGGGAATCCGGCGTGATTCCGGAACAGTACCCGCTGCTGTAAATCCCGGCATCCTGCAGGATGCCTAAGTCAAGGCACACAAGTCATTGAGTTTATTAAGCTTGAGAAGGCGCCACGATCTATGGGACAAGTCAGAAAACCTACCCACAAACCAACGAGATCCTACACATACACTCTTTATTGTGCACTTTGAACGGGAGTATTCATTTGATATACAATAATTATGAGAAAATTTTTCCTTCCACTCGCGGCTACGTTCGCGACAGTCTTATCCTCTCTCCTATTTGTCGGCTGCTCTAAAGATGATGATATTGAGCAGAAGCCATTCGAAGATATAATCACCAATGAGGGAGAAGGCACGCTCTTTGTCATAAACGAGGGGCAATTCCCGACTGGTTATTCTTCACTTTCCGTCTACAACGCGGGAACCAAGGCAATTGTCAATGAAGCTTTCAGTAAAGCCAACGGCATGAAACTCGGGGTTGGCGCTCAATCCATGACCATTGCCGGATCCACAGGTTGGATCGTAGTAAATAATTCAAATGTAGTGTTTGCCGTTGATCCTTTGACCCTGAAGGAGAAAGGAAGAATCACGGGTCTCACTTCCCCCCGTTACTTCCACCAGGTCAATGACAGGAAAGCCTATATCACACAACTCTACGACAACCGCATAGCTATAGCTGATCCTTCCACATACAGTGTCACCGGCTATATAGATGTCCCTGGCATGGAAGCAGCATCAGGATCAACCGAACAAATGGTAGAGTATGGCGACTACATCTTCTGTAACTGCTGGAGTTATCAGCATAATATCATTAAAATCGACACACGCACCGACAAGGTTGTGGCAACCCTCGAAGTAGGTGTGCAACCAAGGGCTATAACTCTCGACTGCAATGGAAAACTTTGGGCTCTTACCGATGGAGGCGGATACGAAGCACATCCCGAGTATGAAGCACCTACACTTGTAAAAATCGACGCGGAAACATTCACAATCGAGGAAAAATTTGAGTTCAAGCTGGGTGATTTCTGCTCCAAATTATGCCTTAACGGAAAAAAAGACACCCTATATTGGATCAACGGTGATATCTGGAAAATGGATGTAAAAGCCACTGCCCTTCCGACCGAATCATTCCTGAAA
Organism: Muribaculaceae bacterium; assembly: GCA_029062005.1. GTDB lineage: Bacteria > Bacteroidota > Bacteroidia > Bacteroidales > Muribaculaceae > Lepagella. Next base: position 28,111 of record JAIDQZ010000097.1, read on the forward strand.
TCCAACGGCACATTCTATGGACTTACCATATCACCGGTTTCAAACGATATATATGTAGCCGATGCCATTGACTATACACAAAACGGATTGGTACGCCGCTACTCCCCGGAAGGAAAACTTACCGACCAATTCAGCGTCGGTGTGATTCCAGGTAGTTTCTGCTGGTACATAAAATGAAGATTAAATTCCCCTTCATAAATTCATACACCGCTGCAGCAGTGCTGGCTACATCACCCGCTGCTGCGGCGGTTATGGCATCTTCATCCACTGCATATTCCTCTTTCCAGCCGGACGCACAGCAGGATGTGGTCAACCTCGACGAATTCGTGATCACCGCACGCCGACCGATGCAGGAAATCGGTGTGCAAAAGACCACTTTCGACTCTATAGCGCTCAAGGAAAACATAGCCCTGTCGATGGCAGACGTACTGACATTCAATTCATCGGTTTTTGTAAAAAACGCCGGTCGCGCAACCCTTTCCACAGTATCGTTCAGAGGCACATCACCCTCACATACCAATGTCAGCTGGAACGGAATGAGAATCAACAGTCCGATGCTCGGCATGACAGACCTCTCCACAATTCCATCATTCTTCGTCGATAAGGCATCATTGCTTCATGGCACCTCTTCTGTCAACGAATCTGGTGGAGGACTCGGAGGAGCCGTGTCACTTTCCACAGCTCCAGATTTCAACAAGGGACTCGGCTTCAACTATGTGCAAGGTATCGGCTCATATAAGACATTCGACGAGTTTCTAAAAGTGTCATATAGTAACCGCCATTGGGCATTCTCCACGCGAGCCGTATATTCATCTTCAGCCAACGACTATACATATATCAATCGCGACAAAAAGGAGAATATCTACGACGACAACCATAATATCATAGGACAATACCATCCAAAAGAAAAGAACCGTTCAGGAGCATTTAAAGACTTCCATTTGCTGCAGGAAGTATATTATGACACAAGGAAAGGAGACAGGTTTCACGTTAACGTATGGTATACTGCCTACAATCGTGAAATCCCTATGATGACTACAGATTACAGTGAGCAACGGGGCATTGACAACCGACAGCGCGAGAATACACTGCGCAGTGTTTTAGGATGGAGGCATTCACGTTCCACGTGGAACCTTGATATAAAGACAGGGTATATACATACATGGCTGGGCTACGACAACCGTCGGGAATTGGCTCAAGACGTATGGTCGACAGTGACACGCTCGCGCTCTATAGTCAATACCTTCTTCGGAAACGCAACCGCAAATTTCTTTCCCTCAGACCGATGGCTCTTTACAGCGACATTCACCGCCAATCACCACAACGTGCGCTCTACCGACCGCCAGATTACAGGGGCAGGATCGGAAGCCGATATCGGCTATCATAAAAAGCGTCTCGAACTCAGTGGCGCATTCACGGCCCGCTGGCAACCTATCGACGGCGTTGGCGTTTCAGCTTCAGTGCGCGAAGAGACATACGGGCATAACGCCACGGCACCGATCCCCGCCATCTTTGCAGACTGGAAAGCTATCAACTCATATGCCGGCAACACACTTTTAGGACTTACAATCAAAGCATCAGGAAGCCGAAACTATCGTTATCCGACACTTAACGACCTCTACTTCATGCCGGGAGGAAATCCCGATCTGCGCGATGAGCGGGGCTGGACATACGATGCCGGAGTTGCTTTTGAAGCTTCACAAAATAGCATTTTCTCTTCCGGACTCTCAGCCACGTGGTTTGACTCACGAATAGATGACTGGATAATCTGGCTCCCGACCACTAAGGGATTCTTTTCTCCACGTAATGTAAAAAGCGTACACGCCTACGGCATCGAACTTAATGGCGACGCCTCGCTCACACTTCGCAAAGACTGGAAATTTGGCTTAAAAGCCTCATACTCATGGACACCTTCGATAAATGTAGGAGAGAAGACAAGTGCGGCAGACATGTCTGTCGGCAAGCAGCTGCCCTACATCCCGCGCCATTCTGCTTCCGCATCATTACGCACTTCGTGGAAATCATGGGGTATAAACTATAAATGGTACTTTTACTCAGAGCGCTTCACGATGTCAAGCAATGCTTCCACCCTAACCGGTGATCTCCCTGGATATACCATCTCCAACGTCACCATAGAAAAATCACTTAAAATAAAACCGGTAGCACTTCATATGAAACTCGCCCTCAACAATATATTCAATACCGAATACCTCTCTGTGCTTTCTCGCCCGATGCCGGGCTTCAACACCGAATTTTTCCTCTCCATTTTATTCTGAAGATTAAAGATTTTTGCCATATGATTCGAAAATCCCATCTCTCAATTCAAGATTCTAAATTTTTTATCTTGATTTATGCATTTTGCATACTGTATTGCGCATTGCTTCTATCTTGCGTCCGCTCTAATTCCGACAATCTGGCAGACTTCTCAAAGACGCTATACGATCCATCGGAAGCTTCCGGCTTTTCCTTAAACGCAAAAGATGGTTCGGAAAGTACTCTCCTGACTGTATCAAATCCCTGGCAAGGAGCCGACAGCATCGTATCCCGATTATTCATAGCCCGAAATGGTGACGAAGCACCTCTTGCTTATAACGGACAGGTACTCGATGGAGAAGCGCACAGGATCGCAACCACATCTTCCACTCATATAGCAATGCTTGATGCGCTGGGAGCATCCGACAGAATTGTGGCGGTTTCAGGTATCAATTATATCACAAACCCAGAGATACAAAAACGACGCGACCAAATAGCCGATATAGGATATGAAGGGAATTTCGATTATGAGGCTCTCCTTGCAGCTGATCCCGACATTGTTCTCCTATACGGTGTCAACGGAGCAAGCTCCATGGAAAAAAAACTGCGTGAACTTGGTATTCCATTCATATATATCGGCGACTACGTCGAGGAGTCGCCTCTCGGGAAGACGGAATGGATTGTACCCATCGCCGAAATTATTGGGGAAAGGCAAAAGGGAGAGAGGATATTCGCTGAAATTTCAGATAGATACAACAGCCTGAAAAAGAAAGTTGCCGATACTGCCATTGATGCGCCATCCGTGATGCTCAATGTGCCCTATGGCGATTCCTGGTTCATGCCTTCCGCTTCAAGCTATATGGCTCGACTTATCTCTGATGCAGGGGCAGAATACATCTATGCTGAAGATACTGGAAACACTTCACTCCCGATAGATCTCGAAAAAGCGTACGCACTCGCAACACAAGCTGATTTCTGGCTAAATGTCGACAGGGTGACTTCCTTACCGGAACTTGCTTCAAAATGTCCCAGATTTGAGGATACTCGCGTTTTTAGCAATGGCAACATATACAACAATACGCTACGTTCCAATCCCAACGGAGGCAACGACTTTTTTGAGTCCGGGGTCACCAATCCCGACCTTGTACTCGGAGATCTCATCCACATCTTCCATCCAGAACTCTCAAATGAGCCTCTGGTCTATTACAAAAAACTTACATCCGATAAACTACCACGATGATTAAAAATCAGGATCTCCATATTAAAGACACTACATTATTCATATCCTTCTCATTCATACTCATCCTGCTTTTCGGGATCGATATCGCTGTAGGATCCACATCCATTCCTCTCGTTCAGGTATTCGAGGCTCTCACAGGTGGGAATTGTCCGCCTGCAGTTGCACGTATCGTCATAAACATAAGGCTGATAAAAGCTGTGGTAGCACTTCTCACAGGAGCAGCCGTCTCGGTATCCGGACTGCAGATGCAGACCTTGTTCCGCAATCCTCTCGCAGGACCATACGTGCTCGGCATCAGCTCCGGTGCATCACTCGGTGTCGCTCTGTTCCTGCTCGGAGCGCCTTTATTCGGTATATCACCAACATTATCAGCTATAGGAGTTGCTGGCGCAGCATGGATAGGTGCTGCCTTGGTTCTCCTTATTGTAGGAGCCGTAGCATCACGCATAAAAGACATAATGGTGATCCTGATACTCGGAATGATGTTCTCTTCAGGAATTAGCGCGGTGGTCCAGGTACTTCAGTACCTAAGCCGCGACGAGTCGCTCAAAGCATTCGTCATCTGGACGATGGGATCACTTGGCGATGTCACTGCTGCCCAGCTTTGGATTCTTGTCCCTGCTGTGGCAGCCGGCTTTATCCTCGCCATAATTACAATCAAGCCACTGAATCTACTGCTCTTCGGCGAAGAATATGCCCGGACTATGGGACTTGACATCAAACGCTCGCGCTCCCTCCTGTTTCTGTCCACTACCCTTCTTGCCGGAACCGTAACAGCCTTCTGCGGTCCGATCGGATTCATAGGATTGGCGATGCCTCACGTCACCCGTATGATCTTCCGCACATCGGACCACCGCATCCTGATTCCTGGTACCATACTAACGGGATCTGCAGTGCTCCTGCTCTGCGACATAATCTCAAAAATACTGACCCTACCCATAAACTCGATTACCGCACTGCTTGGTATCCCAATAGTCATAATGATAGTAATCAGATTGAAATAAAAACGACTGCCGCAATTTTCCTATCAGCCGTGCCTGCATTATAAAACATTTATTCCCAAATGATCAAGCTCATTGATTTATCCATAGGATTCAAGTGTCGAAATCTCCTAAGTGACGTCACGACCTCTTTCAAGGAAGCTACACTCACTTCCCTTATCGGACGTAACGGCACAGGAAAATCCACGCTTCTACGCGCTATTGCTGCGCTTAATCCGAACTATACCGGATCAATAGTACTCGATGGCAAAGACATCAGGACTATTGGTCCAGCTGCAATAGCCCGCAAACTCGCATTTGTATCCACCCAGCGCACCAGAATTCCCTCTATGAAATGCGTGGATGCAGTTGCCATAGGGCGCGCGCCATATACCAACTGGATAGGACGCATGCAGAAGCAAGACGAGGAAATAGTAATGCGCTCACTTACGGAGGTGGGAATGGAATCATTCGCCGGACGCACTCTCGACACCATGAGCGATGGCGAGTGTCAACGCGTGATGATCGCAAGGGCACTTGCACAAGATACCCCCGTGATTTTGCTCGATGAGCCTACCTCCTTCCTCGACATGCCGGGGCGCTATGATCTCGTCACACTCCTGTCACGTCTTGCACATGACCGCGGCAAATGCATACTTTTCTCCACCCATGAACTTGATATCGCCACACGCATGTGTGATGAAGTAGCGATGATCGACACACCTTTTCTGATACACCTTCCGGCACACGATTTTATCGCATCTGGACATCTCTCCCGTCTGCTCCCTCCTCAAGCTTCAGGGTTATCGTTGTGAAATAATTAGGAATTTTGTAATTTTGCACTCTCAAAGCGCAAAATATGCTGAAGATTCGTATTATTTTAGGATGTCTGTTAAATTCGACAATCGCATTCGCTTCCGGATTGTCCACAGATACTATATCTGAGACGCAGCTGCATGAGCTTACAGTTACCGGCAATTCAGCACGGCAACGCATTGAAAATACCCGTATAGGAGCCGAACGACTTGAACTCGTGCGCATGTCTCAACTCCCCTCTTTCGGAGGCGAGAACGACATCATAAAGTCAATATCACTACTTCCCGGAGTCCGGAGCGAAGGTGACGGAGGAGGAGGATTCGAGGTAAGGGGAGGGAGCGCATACCAGAATCTTGTATTGCTCGACGGCATCTCACTCTACAATCCCTCGCATGTGATGGGAATATTCTCTACATTCAACGACAATGCCCTTGGAAGCGCCACTCTGTTCAAGGGACCGGTACCTCCTATGTACGGAGGCGCAACGTCTTCAGTCCTTGAGACATCCCTTATGCCGGGAGACATGGAATCATATCACGGATCCTTTACTGTCGGCATACTCGCCGCCAAGATCATGGCACAAGGTCCGGTAGTGAAGGATAAATTGTCATTCGCGGTAACTGCCAGGCGTTCCTATGTAGACGCGTTTCTGCAACTCGTGCCAAAATACAGAAGCACGATCATGAATTTCTATGACATCACCGCCAAACTGCGCTACATACCCCGATCAGGACATATCATAGACGGATCATTCTTCATCAGTCATGACAATATGGCGATCAGCGACCTTATGGGACTGTATTGGGGAAACATCGGAGCCTCGGTCAACTGGACAGCCAGGACTTCCGGCAACCTCTCCTTCATCACCTCAGGAGCAATTACTCATTTTAATCCCAAGATGGAAATGGACATCATGGACCTTGATCAGGTAATGTGGACATACATACGCAATTATTCTCTCAATGAGAAAATTCGCTGGCAGATTTCCGACCACCACAGTATCGAATTTGGTATCCGCTCCGAACTTTTAGGTGTAAAGTCTGCTGAATGGATGATCAATGCCACAAAAGAAAGGGAAATAAGATCTTTGTGGCAGAACTCAGCATGGTCCGAGTATACCGGTTCGATTGCTGAGAGACTTTACATAACAGGCGGACTGCGCTTCAATGTCTCTTCCGCCTTGTCTGATAGTCGCTTCCATGAATATCTGTCATCATACGGTGTACCTAATCAATTCGAAGGCAAGACATACTTTGATGTCGAGCCAAGAATAAACCTGAAATTCAATATTTCAGATCTCCACAACATAAAGGCGGGAGTGGGATCATCTTCGCAGAATCTCCATGCTATCCGATCCACCACAACATCATTCCCTTTTGACAGATATGCCCTCACATCGGCAGACATAAAACCCGAAAGGGCGATACAATATGCCGCAGGATATACAGGAATGACCGAAAACGGCATGTACGACTGGTCTGCAGAAGTTTATTATAGGGATATCTCGAATGTTTACGACTACAAGGACGGGAAGACAGCCTTCTCCGATATCGCTCTGGAAAGCCTTATTCTTGGAGGAGCAGGGCGTAGCTACGGTGCAGAAATCATGTTTCGTAAAAACACCGGACGCCTTACCGGATGGATAGCCTATACCCTATCACACACAGAAACAAAAATTCCCGGCATTAACGACGGCAGATGGTATAACGCATCCAACGACCGCCGGCATGACCTTGCAGTGACAGCCATTTTCCGTCTCACCGACAGATGGAACCTTTCCGGTTCATGGATATTCCTGTCGGGACAACCGCTAACGGTACCTGATGTGAAATATGAAATCGCTGGTGAAACTTGCTACTATTACTCCAGCCGCAACGCCTATAAGGCTCCTCCCACACATCGTCTCGACCTGTCAGCCACATATACCCATGCAGACAGGAAATTCACCTACGAATGGGCTTTTGGAATATATAACGCCTATTGCCGATACAATCCATACATAGTGTATTTCCGTGACGATCCGGAAAAGCCATCCGGCACACAGGCAGTGCAGCAGGCGATGTACGGTCTTGTCCCATCCATATCCTACACACTGAAATTCTAATCCCGATTTCCTGATCAGCATTATATGAAACGTAATAATACCTCCATCCATAAATCATGCGTCATGCACCTCGTGGCATGCATTATACTTATATCCGGATGTTCGAAAGACCTCGATCTGAAATATCATGACATCGAGCCTCTGACCGTCATAGAAGCAGAACTGACACCGGAGGGCTCACATATAGCCATAACCCTAACAACCCCAATGGACGAGCCAATGGACCGAACGCGTCTCACCGATGCCACAGTCAGGATACATGATCTCACGTCAGGCATCATATACGACCTTGTCGCAGACAATGAAGGTTACTTCACAGATCCGACTCCGGGAATACCGAACCATGACTACATGGTCATCATAGAGAGAGGAGGTAACGTATATGAGGCGCGGACACATATGTATCCACCCACGGAGATTGTCAGTCTTGAATTCAACTGGATCAATATGCCATATGATCAGGTAGCTGTCCTGCAGGCTCAATATCTCGACAATCCTGACGAGGATCAGCAATGCTATTGGATCAAACTATACCGAAACGGAAAGATATATTCATGGCAGGAGCAGGACGACCGTGGAGCTACCGACGGAACAGCCACTTTCTTCACCATGACATCAAGAAGGGACACAGACGAAGAGGACGATGACACGGTGCTTTTCGACGGTGACGTGATGACCTGCACCGTAACACAGATATCAAGGGAAATGCACGATTACCTTGAGGCTCTTCAGAACGACAGCAACGGACCCGCCTTGTTCACAGGACCTCGCGTACTCGGCTATTTCCTCGCCTCATCGCCTGCCTCACGATCCATAACATTTCATCCCGACCTAATTCCGGAATACAAATAATCCGCCTGTATTAAGACCCCATCTCATAAAATTTCAGAGCCCCTGGGGCGGTTTTGAAATTTTATGAGATGGGGTCTAAGGTCCCGTCCAAAGCCGACCCGGCAATCGCCATTTTTTATAAGACGGGTCTAAACTATCACTGATTTTTTGAAAAACCGGATTTTTTCTCTATTTTTGTAAAAAATTATATATCTACATGAAAACAGCATTAATCACCGGAATCACAGGTCAGGACGGCTCCTATCTTGCCGAGCTGCTCATCGAGAAAGGATATGACGTACACGGCACCATACGACGTTCGTCGGTGGATTTTCGCGAAAGAATCGCACATCTGGAGGGTCACCCGCAGTTTCACCTTCACTATGCCGATCTTACCGACTCAATGTCGATAATCCAGGTGCTCAATAATGTCCGTCCACAAGAGGTGTACAACCTTGCGGCGCAAAGTCATGTCCAGGTAAGTTTCGATTCCCCTGAATACACTGCTAATGTAGACGCGACAGGAGTGCTTCGCCTGCTCGAAGGAATAAGGCAATGCGGTCTTGCCGAAACCTGCCGGTTCTATCAGGCCTCCACTTCAGAACTCTTTGGGAAAGTGGAAGAAGTCCCGCAAAATGAAAAGACTCCTTTCCATCCCTACAGTCCATATGCGGTGGCAAAACTATATGGGTTCTGGATTGTCAAGGAATACCGCGAGGCTTACAATATGTTCGCTTGCTCAGGCATACTGTTCAATCATGAGAGCGAGCGGCGTGGAGAAACCTTCGTGACTCGCAAGATTACACTTGCTGCGGCCCGTATCGCACAGGGCAAACAGGAAAAGCTCTATCTCGGAAATCTCGATTCCCTGCGCGACTGGGGCTATGCAAAGGATTATGTGGAGTGTATGTGGCTCATTCTTCAGCAACCTGAACCTGACGATTATGTGATAGCCACTGGAGAGCAGCATTCTGTACGTGAATTCTGTATCCATGCATTCCGTCGGGTTGGCATAGAGCTGGAGTTTGAAGGCAAGGGAGAAAATGAAATAGGGATTGACAAGGCTACCGGAAAAGTTGTCATCGAGGTATCTCCTGACTTTTACAGACCCACTGATGTGGTAAACCTTTGGGGAGATCCTACGAAGGCAAAGCAAAAGTTAGGCTGGGATCCGGCAAAGAAAACCTCGTTCGAACAACTCGTAAACATAATGGTCGATGCCGATATGGCAAAAGTGGCTGTAGAACGTGCCGGAGAAAAAGTGAAGCTAAACCTTGAGGAATACCTTGAGAAAGGAATTGTTAAGTAAATCAAACTACCGATGAAGAAGGATTCCAAGATATATGTGGCAGGTCACTGCGGAATGGTAGGATCGGCTATCGTGAGAGAACTTAACCGCCAGGGTTACACCAATATCATAACCCGCACGCATGCGGAGCTGGATCTAATCGACCAGCAGGCGGTAAATGACTTTTTCGCACTGGAGAAACCGGACTACGTATTCCTCGCCGCTGCCAAGGTAGGAGGTATTATCGCCAATGCAGACAACCCGGCAGACTTTATGTACGACAACATGATGCTGGAGATGAACGTAATACACGCCGCATGGAAAAACGGCTGCACAAAGCTGGAGTTCTTAGGCTCTTCGTGCATCTACCCCCGAATGGCTCCGCAGCCGATGCAGGAGTCTTGCCTGCTGACATCGGAACTTGAGAAAACCAACGAAGCGTATGCTCTGGCAAAGATCTCCGGACTCAAATACTGCGAATACCTGAACCGCCAGTATGGTACTGATTTCATATCTGTGATGCCGACCAACCTTTACGGACCTAATGATAACTATCACCCCGAGCATTCGCACGTGCTTCCGGCACTCATACGTCGTTTCCACGAAGCAAAGGAAGCCGGACTGACAGAGGTGACATGCTGGGGCGACGGATCACCACTTCGCGAATTCCTGTATGTAGATGATCTCGCAAATCTTTGTGTTTTCCTTATGAACAACTATTCGGGCAATGAGACTGTCAATGCAGGAACGGGAAAAGAACTGACGATTAAGGAACTGACCGAGCTTGTTGCCTCAATCGTAGGCTACAAAGGCAAGATATTGTGGGACACGACCCGTCCAAACGGCACACCGCGTAAGCTGCTCGACGTCAGCAAGGCAACCGGACTCGGATGGACCTACCGGACAGAACTTGCCGACGGCATACGCCTGTCTTACGAAGACTTCCTCTCCAATCCCATGCGTGCTGAAAGATAAATTTCCTCAAGAGTGTATCCAAGAGTATCAATGATACGGAGCGACCCGGTTGCCTTTCGACACCGGGTCGCTCCGTATTTCTTCCGGATCTATGTCCATCCGGACTGCAGTGTACCTCCGAGGGGAATCGAACCCCTATCTAAAGTTTAGGAAACTTCTATTCTATCCGTTGAACTACAGAGGCATCCGGGCCGCGTTTCTTGCTGGTTATCACTGGTTCACACTTCGTGAGACGCAAAACGGGCATCTTTTCTGACTGCAAAGGTAATACTTTTTTGTGATTTTTGCAATTGTTAACCTTACCTATTTGTAAAAAAATTGTTAATACTATAGACGTTGCCGTGTCATCCACGTTATTTTGACGCAGTCAGACTTTGGTCATGGCGTGTATGCAGAGAGCAACGTGATCATAATTTTTTCATACCATGAAAGAAAAAAGTATAGAAATAACATACAGATCGGTAGATCCGGATGAACTTTCGGCAGCCGACCGGGAACTGATCGGCAAAGCAAAGGGCATGACCTACCGAAGCTATGCGCCATATTCACGTTTCCATGTAGGTGCCGCCATCCTTATGGCTGACGGATCTGTCGTCTGCGGATCAAATCAGGAAAATGCCGCATATCCTTCAGGTATATGCGCGGAACGCAACGCTTGCTGGCAAGCCTCAGCCCTCAATCCCGGCATGGCTATGATAAAAATCGCAATAGCAGCCCGCAACGTTGGCTCTGTGCCGAATGGCGACGAGGATAAGGCTCCTTTTCAGGCAAGTCCAATATCCCCTTGTGGCGCATGCCGTCAGGCTCTTCTTGAATACGAACATCTTCACGGACCAATTGAGGTCATACTTTATGGGGCGGACCAAATCTTCGTCTTCCCATCCATATCCTCTCTTCTTCCCTTCTCATTCACTGAATTTTAACTGAAAAACACAAAATATTATGGAAGAAATCAAAATCACTCCCGAGATGGAGAATACACCCGTCTCAGCATCCGAATACACAGGCACTCACAAAGCCGGATTCGTCAACATTGTCGGAAACCCTAACGTAGGCAAGTCCACTCTTATGAACGATCTCGTAGGTGAGCGCATATCCATCATCACATCAAAGGCACAGACCACGAGACATCGTATCACCGGCATCGTCAACACTCCGGAATACCAGATCGTATTCAGCGATACCCCGGGCGTGCTGAAACCGAAATACAAACTGCAGGAGTCCATGCTTGAGTTCTCTGAAGGTGCCCTCACCGACGCCGACATTCTTCTCTATGTGACAGACGTAGTGGAAGACCCGGAGAAAAATAAGGATTTCCTCGACCGGGTAGCGAAAGAGACTGTTCCGGTACTCCTCGTCATAAATAAGGTGGATCTGCTTAAAAACAATGAGGAACTTGAAGCCCTCGTGGATGCCTGGAAGAAGCGTCTGCCCAACGCCGAGATCTTCCCAATAAGCGCTATGCAGAATTTCAATGTTGAAAATCTTAAGGCTCGTATCATCGAGCTCCTCCCCCCATCTCCCCCCTTCTTCGGCAAGGATGCCCTCACCGACAAGCCTATGCGTTTCTTCGTGACAGAGATAATCAGGGAAAAGCTTCTGCTCAACTATGACAAGGAAATTCCCTATTCGGCAGAAGTGCTCGTCGAGAAATTTGAGGAAAAGGAGAACTCGATCCATATCATGGCTGTAATTTATGTGGAGCGTGACACCCAGAAAGGCATAATAATCGGTAAAGGTGGCGAGAAGATAAAGAAAGTCGGAATCGCCGCAAGGCAGGATATAGAGAAATTCTTCGACAAGAAGGTATATCTCGAACTATTCGTAAAGGTAGAGAAAGACTGGCGCAACCGTGAAAATAAACTCCGCCAGTTCGGTTACATAGAATAATTTTTTAATTGAGAATTGAGGATTTAGAATTGAAAATAATCTTTAATTTTGAATTTGAAATACCTATATGCAAATTGAATATTAAAGATTGATCACTGAATAAGCACCAATTCCAAACTCTCAATTCTCAATTCCCAATTATAAATAATATGAGCAGATTAGTAGCAATAGTAGGACGGCCGAATGTGGGCAAATCGACCCTCTTCAACCGTTTGACGCAGACAAGAGCCGCCATTGTCGACGATACTTCCGGCACCACACGCGACAGGCAGTACGGCAAAGTAGACTGGGACGGACAGGAATTCTCGATCGTCGACACCGGCGGTTGGGTGGTCAATTCCGATGATGTTTTCGAGGAAGAAATCAACAAGCAGGTGCATATCGCCATTGAGGAGGCTGACGTAATACTGTTCGTAGTGGATGCTTCCGTAGGCGTCACCGACCTCGACGACAAGGTTGCGGCGATACTGCGCAGAAGCAAAAAGCCCGTTATCCTCGTCGCAAATAAGGAAGACAAGAGTGATTCCAGATATAACGTGCCGGAATTCTATTCCCTCGGACTTGGAGATCCCATAGAGGTCTCCTCTGCCAATGGGGCCGGTACAGGCGACCTGCTCGACGAAGTGATAAAGGATTTCCCGGATACTCCTGAAAAGGATGAGACGGAAGAAAACATCGCAAAGTTCGCCATCGTAGGAAGACCGAATGCCGGCAAATCGTCGCTTATCAACGCATTCATCGGAGAAGAACGACATATCGTGACAGATATCGCAGGCACCACACGCGACTCTATCTATCACCGTTACAATAAGTTCGGCTTTGACTTCTATCTTGTCGACACAGCCGGAATCCGTAAGAAGCAGAAAGTAAATGAAGATATCGAATACTATTCTGTCATACGTTCTATCCGCGCAATAGAGGCATCAGATGTCTGCATACTTATGATCGACGCCACACGCGGTATAGAGGGTCAGGATGCCAATATCTTCTCGCTTATCCAGAAAAACAAGAAGGGACTTGTGGTCTGCGTAAATAAGTGGGATCTTGTGGAAGACCGCAGTCTTGAGGCTCAGAAACGGTATGAAGCTGCTATAAGGGGCAAATTCGCTCCATTTACCGACTTTCCTATCATTTTCGCATCAGCACTCACAAAACAGCGTATCTTCAACGTCCTCGAAACCGCTGTCAAGGTCTACGAAAACCGCCGCAGGGTGATCCCGACCTCTCAGCTAAACACTTATATGCTTGAGGAAATCGCAGTAACGCCCCCACCAAGCAACAAGGGCAAGTTCGTGAAAATAAAATACGTCACGATGCTCAAGGACTCGATCATACCTACATTCGTGTTCTTCTGCAATCTTCCGCAATGGGTAAAGGAGCCTTACCGCCGTTTTCTTGAAAACAAGATACGCGCCAAGTGGGACTTCCACGGCACGCCAATACAGATCTTCATGCGCGAGAAATAATAGAAACCGAGGGTCGGCAAATAAGCCGGCCCTTATCGTAGAACTAATAACGCACAACGAAATATGGCAAAAAAGAAATTAGTGATAAGCACAGGGGCTGGAATAAGTGCCGAGTCCGGAATCAGGACATTCCGCGATGCCGGCGGTCTATGGGAAAACTACCCCGTAATGGACGTTGCTTCCGCAGATGGCTTCCGCCGGAATCCGGAGCTCGTGCATCAGTTCTACAACCAGCGCCGCCATGATCTGCTGAAAGCTGAGCCAAATGCCGCGCACCGCGCCCTCGTCGAGCTGGAAAAGGAATATGACGTCTACATCATAACCCAGAATGTAGACGACCTACACGAACGGGCAGGATCAAAGAATATCCTCCACCTGCACGGCGAACTAATGAAGATACGTTCCATAATCCAACCGGAATATGTAGAGACCCTTACCCCCGACAATCTCGACACCACACCCGCGACACGAGGTGCCAATGGAGATCTTATGCGCCCGCATATTGTCTTCTTCCAGGAGGCAGTGCCCAACATCGAGAAAGCAATGGAGCTTGTCCATGAAGCAGACATATTCTGCGTGATTGGCACAAGCCTTGCGGTATATCCCGCCGCCGGTCTTATCTACAGCGTAAGGCGCGGAGTGCCTATTTACTACATAGACCCTAACCCGGCAGCCACCCCCGATATACCTAACCTTACAGTCATCCCGGAGCCGGCGACTTCAGGAGTGCAGACCCTCGCACGCCTCCTTGCAGTTAAAAACTCATAAGGCAGCTTAACCAACGGGTTAGCGCTCTGTATTCTGAATCAGTTCAAGTCCGATACGCTTTCTGGATCGGTCTATGTCGATGACCTTCACCTCTATCCTCTGACCCAGCTTCAGCACTTCGCCTACAGAAGATATGCGCCTTTTCGATATCCGGGAGATATGGAGAAGGCCATTTTCCTTTATACCGAGATTCACGAATGCACCGAAAGCCGTGATATTGTTTACGATACCAGGAAGCACCATTCCCTCGGTGATATGCCCGAAATCCTCTACACCCGGTGTGAACGCTTCATTGTCATCGTCTGTACGCGGATCCCTTCCTGGCTTCTTAAGTTCGGCAATAATGTCAGTCATTGTCTCCTGTCCTCCCATGCCCCTGCCGGCGAGATCCTTGATGTCAATGCTGTCAAGAAGGGCTGCTTTTCCGGGAAGTTCAGATACATCCTTGCCGATACTTTTTGCCATTTCCTTCACTAATCCGTAGCTTTCCGGATGTATTCCGGTATTGTCAAGAGGCTCCTTGCCTCCCGGAATACGAAGAAATCCTGCACTCAGTTCAAAAGCCTTGTCTCCGAGACGTGGCACCTTTCGCAACTCCCTGCGGGTAAGGAAATCACCGTTGGCAACCCTATATGTCACAATATTCTTAGCAAGTGCCGGGCCGATTCCCGAGACATAGGAAAGCAGCTGCTCGCTGGCAGTATTTACGTCCACTCCTACGGCATTCACACAGCTCATCACAGTATAGTCTAACATATCCTTCAGCTTTGCCTGATCCACATCGTGCTGATACTGTCCGACTCCAATTGACTTCGGGTCTATCTTCACCAGCTCCGCCAACGGATCTATCAGCCGGCGCCCTATCGAGACCGCTCCCCTCACTGTCACGTCTTTGTCAGGAAATTCCTTTCGTGCCACATCGGATGCAGAATATACCGATGCCCCGTTCTCGTTAACTATATATACCGACCGCTCTCCTATCAGGCCACTATCCTTCACGAATTTCTCGGTCTCGCGAGAAGCCGTACCGTTTCCTATGGCAACGGTGTCGAGATTGTGTTTCCTGATCATGTTCTCCACAATTCTGCAAGACCCTTCGAAGTCATTTCTGGGAGGCACCGGATAGATCACAGAGTCATCGAGCAGATTCCCTTGTGTGTCGAGCGCCACCACCTTGCATCCCGTCCTGTATCCGGGGTCTATGGCAAGGATGCGGTGCCCTTTTAATGGTGCTCCGAGCAGAAGCTGACGCAGATTACCCGCGAATATGTCGATGGCAACCTTATCGGCATTTTCCTTAAGCGATGCCGACACTTCGTTCTCCACCGATGGGCAGAGAAGACGCTTGGCAGCATCCTCAACTGCGGAATCTATAAGATCCGAGCACTCCTTCGACGCATAGCGCGGACCAAAACTGTCCACGAGCCGGTCTGTCAGCTCCCTCCCTTTTTCAGGCAGCTCATATTTTATTTTTATAAGACCTTCCGCCTCAGCACGCCTCATGGCAAGATACTGATGTGAAGACATTCTCCTCACACTCTGTGAGAAGCCGCCATACTGAGCGAAAGGAGAATTTTCGAGTTCATCCTCCTTGCCCTTAGCCACTGTGCATGTGATCGATGCTGTCCGTTGATAATGGTTGCGTGTGATATTGCGCAGGCGGGGAGATTCCGATGCCCATTCAGCTATTATGTCTGATGCGCCGGCAAGAGCATCCGCTGTGTCCACAACCCCGTTTTTTCCGACAAATCTCACGGCAGACTCAGTACAGTTTTCCGGGCGGCCCGTCATTATCATCTTTGCAAGCGGTTCAAGACCCTTTTCACGTGCGATTGTGGCTCGTGTCCGCTTTTTGGGTTTATATGGAGCATATATGTCCTCCAGTTCCGTCATTGAGGATGCCTTCGCAATAGATTCTTCCATCTTGGAGTCAAGCGCACCTGCTTCCGATATCGCATTCCGAATGAAGTCACGGCGTGAAGCCAGTTCCCGTTCCGTCTTCAAAGCGCTTTCTACCGCACGTACAGCCACTTCGTCCATACTCCCGGTCAGTTCCTTGCGGTAACGGCTTATAAATGGCACCGTGGCACCCTCGTCAAGAAGTTTCACCACCGCCGTCACACCCTTAAGGGAAAGTCCGGTCCTGGCAGCAACCCCTTTCAATATAATATCATCGTTGTCCATGTAATTCTTTTTGATAAAAGACAAAATTAATAATAAATTCCGAAATGCGCAACATGGCATTTATACCCCCGTTATTTAAGTATTTATCTCTGACTGATTAAAGACGGCATATGCACATTTTGTCGCAATTGCGCTGATTATTAAATTTTGTTAAACATTCTTGACAGGTGGCAAATGTTAACGCATTTTTACTTATCTTTGTAGATGTAATAATCAGCAAATATTCATTTGCCATATTACAGATATATAAAAGCATAATCACAGATCTAAACAAATGGCAAAAATACAAGGAGCCGTCACCGTCAATGAGCAACGGTGTAAAGGATGCAATCTCTGCGTGGTCGCCTGCCCGACCGACACTCTGTCGCTTCAGCCATATGAAGTGAATGACCGTGGCTACCATTTCGCCTACATGTCAAATCCGGAAGCATGTATCGGATGCTGCAGCTGCGCTCTTGTTTGCCCCGACGCCTGCATCGAGGTATACCGCGTGAAGATTGACTGAGACACCCGTCTCCTAAGCTCCAACTAATTAGATTGATACAATATGGAAGAGATAAGACTCATGAAGGGCAACGAGGCAATAGCCCATGCCGCTATCCGCTACGGTTGCGACGGGTATTTCGGCTATCCCATCACCCCTCAGTCGGAAGTGCTTGAGACTCTTGAGGCGCTCATGCCCTGGGACACCACCGGCATGGTAGTGGTTCAGGCGGAATCGGAAGTCGCAGCCATCAATATGGTCTACGGCGGCGCCGCCACAGGAAAGGCGGTGATGACATCATCCTCGTCTCCGGGTGTCAGCCTGAAGCAGGAAGGTATATCATATATAGCCGCATCATCACTCCCAGCGCTCATCCTCAACGTGATGCGAGGAGGTCCGGGACTCGGCACCATCCAGCCCTCGCAGGCAGACTATTTTCAGGCTGTAAAGGGAGGCGGTCACGGCGACTATCATCTGATAGTTCTCGCACCCTCCACAGTGCAGGAAATGGCTGATTTCGTAGGACTCGGTTTCGACCTCGCATTCAAATACCAGAATCCGGCGATGATCCTCGCCGATGGCATCGTAGGTCAGATGATGGAGAAAGTGGTGCTTCCGGAGCAGCGCAAGCGCCGCACGGATGCGGAAATACGTCAGCAATGCCCATGGGCGGCTACGGGTCGTGAGGGTCGCCGTAAACGCAATGTGGTGACTTCCCTTGAACTTGAGTCCGCGAAAATGGAAGTAATCAACGATCAGCTGCAGGCTAAATACCGTGAGATAGAGGCTAATGAGACTCGCTGGGAAGAGATTGACACCGAAGATGCCGACTATCTGATCATATCTTTTGGATCGGTAGCACGAATCTCCACTAAGGCGAAGGAACTCGCAGGTCAGGAAGGCATAAAAGTCGGCATCATACGCCCCATTACCCTCTGGCCATTCCCATCCGAGGCAATCCGGAAAGCTGCTGAAGGAAAGAAAGGAATCCTCGTGGTAGAACTCAATGCCGGACAGATGATAGAAGACGTGCGGCTCGCTGTCCACGATTCACTCCCCGTGAAGCATTTCGGCAGGATGGGCGGCATAATACCCAGCCCCTCCGAGATTGTCGCCGCACTCAAGGAAAAGGTAGTAGAAAATAAATAATCAAGGCTCCTGCCTATCTGAAATATGGATATAAAAGATATAATCCGCCCTGAAAACAAGGTTTACAGCGCTCCGGAACTTCTTGATGAAGTCAACATGCACTATTGTCCCGGCTGCAGCCATGGCGTGATACATAAGCTTGTGGCTGAGGTAATCGCCGAACTCGGCATAGTGGAACGCACAGTCGGAGTCTCCCCCGTAGGATGCGCGGTGTTTGCCTACAACTATATCGATTGCGACTGGATTGAAGCAGCCCACGGACGTGCCCCCGCCATCGCCACTGCAGTCAACCGTCTATGGCCCGAGAATGTGGTGTTCACCTACCAAGGCGACGGCGACATGTCGGCGATCGGCACCGCAGAGACTATCCACGCCGCAAACAGGGGCGAGAACATCGTGATGATCTTCGTCAACAACGCAATATACGGCATGACAGGCGGTCAGATGGCACCTACCACACTGCTTGGACAAAAGACCGCCACATCCCCCTACGGACGCCGTGTCGACCTTAACGGATATCCGCTTGAGATAACCAATCTGCTCAAGGAGCTTGACGGCACCTGCTTCGTCACCCGCCAGAGCGTGCATACTCCCGCCAATGTCCGCAAGACCAAGGCAGCCCTGAAGAAGGCATTCCGGAACGCCATGGCAAAGAAAGGCACAAGCGTGGTAGAGGTGGTGTCCACATGCAATTCCGGATGGAAGATGAGTCCTGAAAAGGCAAACGAATGGATGGCTCAGAATATGTTTGAGAAATATCCTCTCGGCGACCTGAAAGACGTAGACGCAACCAATCAGTAAGTATCGAAAGACATGAAGACAGAAATCATAGCTGCCGGTTTCGGAGGACAGGGCGTGCTGTCGATGGGCAAGATCCTTGCCTATTCCGGACTTATGGACGATAAGGAAGTGACATGGATGCCCTCCTATGGACCCGAACAGCGTGGCGGCACAGCCAATGTTACGGTTATACTCAGCGATGAGAAGATATCATCGCCGGTGCTTGACACCTACGATATCGTCATTGCACTCAATCAGCAGAGTCTCGATAAATTCGGACCTCGCGTGAAGCAGGGCGGAACACTCATATATGACACCAACGGCATACACAAGCATCCGGAAAGGACCGACATAAGCATCTATCCCATCGATGCCATGGATGCCGCCCTTGAGCTTGGCAATTCCAAAGCCTACAACATGATCGTGATGGGAGCACTGCTTGAAGCCATGGAATATAAGATTCCTATGGAAAACGTAAGGAAAGGATTGAAGAAATCACTTCCCGAACGCCATCACAGGCTTATTCCGCTCAACGAGCAGGCAATCGAAAAGGGCAGGTCGATTCTGAAAAAGAAATAAGACGGATCAGTCCGCACGGAAGAAATAACTTATCTACATATCTACTTGAGGAGAATCGCGGTCTCAGCGGTCCTCCTCATTTTTGTGTCGTCTGTATTTCATGAATTCAACCATAAAGGCGCAGACTGCCACGAAGAACGCCCCGGTTATATCTGCCACCATATCCCATAATTCGAATGAGCGACCGGCATTCATCTCACCTTGCAGCACTTCGGTGATGATTCCGACACCACTCGGAATGTCGGGGGAATAAAAAATGATCTCGATGTTGTCAGGAAATACCTGCCACCCCTTTCTTCTCAGACCGTCAATTATAATGCATAAAGTAAAGCCTCCGAACATTATTGCGTGCGCTATCTTGTCGGCTCCTGGGAAAAGAGGGATGTCATTGTCGCCGAGAGGGTGGGGTGCCAGTGTAAGCCAGCATATGGCAAGAAAGCATACCACCGACAGTGTCCACGGAGGAAGCTTGTCAAGAAAAGATTTTACTGAATTCATAATAATCCATTCATCTTCCGCAAGCTCAAGTTGATGTTTATATGGTTAAGCCAAGCTTGCGACACTTAGACCCCATCTCATAAAATTTCAGAGTCCCTGGGGTCGCTGGATTGGATCGATTTTTGGCTTCTGGCGATGGAGCATACCGAGGTATGTGACTGAGCCAAAGGACAAAAAGCGCCCAAGCCAGCGAAGGCTTTGGGTAAC
>JAIDQZ010000098.1:0-3965 GCA_029062005.1 Muribaculaceae bacterium
CCCCCGATGCCGACGAGGGTATGCTCCATGCTATCTGGCGCGAATGCCGCGAAAGTGTATGCCATGTCTTACGACGCCTGATCGAGAAAGAGGGGCTGGAGGGGGATACCTACCGGATGGATCTCAATCTCTCGGAGGCTTTCGATGAGGCCATGATACCGTCTGTGGCCGGAAGCCTGGAGGCGTATTTCGTGAATGCCGTAATAGCCGGGTGGATGCAGCTGGCCGATAGTGGCAAGGCGCCTGAATATGCATCGGCAGCATCGCGGATGCTCTCCGAACTGCAGCACAAGGTGCTGTGCAAGCGTCCGCCACGCCGCCCAACTTACCGATAGAAAATATTCCAAATTCCAAATTCAACATTCAAAATTACTCAAAGATGGCTGAATCAAAAAAGACAGTGACAGTGACTCTCGAAGTCAGGGAAATCGTATTCGATATCCAGAACAAGACCTTCCTCACAGGTCGCACCCGCGAAGCTGAGAATACCAAGAACTATGAGGCCGCATCGCAGATGCAGGTGAGCGACGACAATGAGTACTCGTATCAGATCCGACGTTCGATAAGCAACACATTCGCAAGCCTGAAGACCGAACTCGCCGAATATCTCGACGAGAGCGAGACATCTACCGACAACCTGCTGGAAAGCACAATCGATGCCGACGGACAGCTCAGGATCAGTCTGAAGATGCCGAGCAACTATAATCTCGCATCGGCCGACAATCTCGGTGCCGGACTGCACCAGTACATCGTGAACAAGACCATCGCCGACTGGTTCTTCATCACCAACAAGGCTGATGCCGAAGATTATGTGAAGCTATCCGCGCAGGCACTTGAGACAGCCCGACGCGCGCTGTTCAAGCGTCAGAGACCCGTGCGTCCAACCTTCAACACCGACACCGAATGATGAAAAGTATCAGTATCCGCCGTGACCTTCTGCTCTACGACATAGCCAACTATGCATTCATTGAAGGTCACAGGACCGAGACCATGACAGGTGAGCCCGAAAAGGCTCACCTGCTCACCGACATCTGCGCCGAGGGCAATATCGACCACGTGAACCGTGTCTTGGGATTGGCCCATGCCTCGGCAGTGGAGATCCTGTATCCGCTCACGCGCCGCCGCAATGTGTTCGGTCGCATCGCCAACGAAATCTGGACCCCCGAAGTATATCCCATCCGCTTCCGGCATGATGTGCGTCTGCCCGACACCACAGCTCATCTGCTTGCCCGTCTGGTCCACGAATACATGGTGTGCAAAGCCGTGCACGACTGGCTGTCGATCACCGATCCCACCGCCTCCGCCCGTTGGGCCGAGAAATGCGCGGAGGCTGCCTCCGCCCTCCGCCAGTGCTCCCTCACCGCCACCCAATCCCCCCTGACGCGTCGCCCCTCTCCCTGGTAAAGGAAGAGGGGCGTTCTTGCTTCCGATAAGGCACTTCTGAATCGTTATATACGTTCTTGCCGTATAATATCATCGATATACAATAATTTGAGATTCAGATAGATAAATTTTAATTATATGTCTCTAAATTATGATTGACAAATGTAGGGACATTATTATTAATTGGTACTTGTCAATTATGGCTTCGATAAAAGTAAAGTTCAAGCCCTCGACTGTCGCAGACCATGAGGGAACAATTTTCTATCAGATTATTCACGAGAGAAAGCAGCGACAGCTTTTCTCCGACTATCATGTATTTCCAAACGAATGGGATGAAAACCGTTCGATGGTCACTTCAACCCAGAAGAGTGAGCGCAAGTCCGTTATCCTATCAATCCGCGAACGGATACGGTGGGATGTGGAACGGCTCAACAAGATTGTCCGCAAACTTGACAATGACGGACTATCCTATACCGCCGATGACGTTATTGACGAGTTCAATCGCCATGTAAATGAGTATTCTCTGTTCAACTACATGGAGAGCCACATTATTAAGTTGAAACAGAACGGCAAGATAAGGACTGCCGAGACATATATTTCTACCCTTAACAGCTTCAAGAAGTTTCGTAAGGACGAGGACTTGATGCTCGACTGCCTTAATTCCGAGATAATGGAGGCATACGAGGCATGGCATCAACATAGAGGTGTGGCACCCAACACAATATCCTTTTACACACGTATTCTTCGGGCAATCTACAACCGAGCAGTAGAGGATGAGATAATAGAGAACCGTAATCCGTTCAGGCATGTATACACCGGAGTTGACAAGACGGTTAAACGTGCCTTACCCCTCTCAGCAATAAGGAAGATCAAGGCTCTTGACCTCTCCCTCATACCCGCACTCGACTATGCGAGGGATATGTTCATGATGAGCTTCATGCTCCGGGGAATGAGTTTCATTGATATGGCATATCTTCGTAAATCAGACCTCGCAAATGGATATGTCACCTATCGTCGGCGCAAAACCGGCCAGCAGCTGATCATTGAGTGGACGAAGGAGATGCAAATGATATTGGACAAGTATCCGGAAAACACAAGCGACTATCTTCTTCCCATAATCAAAAGCCCGGAGCTCAGTGAACGTTCCACATACCGAAATGTCGGCTACAACATCAATCACAATCTGAAACGAATAGCGGAGAAAGCTGGAATTGGTATTCCCCTCACACTTTATGTAGCCCGACACAGCTGGGCTTCTATTGCCAGATCGAAGGGCATCCCACTTTCAGTTATAAGCGAGGGCATGGGACATGACAGCGAGGCTACCACTCAAATTTATCTTGCTAGCCTTGACACCTCAGTTGTAGACAAAGCAAATTCCATAATCCTAAAATGCCTTTAGAAATGACCCCGTTCCTTTGAAGTTCGGGATTTTATTGTTTGGCATTCATCCAAATCTCTAAATTAGAGATACTTATCCTGCTGCAAATATACAAATAAAACTTGGAACGCACAAATAAACAGATAAAAAATTTAAGCCAGCTATTCTGCAATGGGGGGCAATTGCAATCGGAATCTATCAAATGTTTGGCTTACCATTCGGTACCCAATCGTTAATTTAACAATTATCAATAGGAAGACCATTCATCCAAATCTCTAATTTAGAGATGCTAACCTTAGATTATTATTTATACCACAATAAGAATACTAATTCAAATGGAGCAAAACGATCATAATGAAGAGCTTCACTCTCGTCGAGAGTTCTTCAAGAAGACGGGGAAAAGAATTCTCCCTATTTTAGGAGCTGTCTTAGCGGCATCTTCTCCTCTCTCTTATACTAAAGTTTTCGCTCAATGTAATTGTAGCGGGATGTGTACTACATTATGTCAAGCATATTGTTCAATAACTTGCTCAGGAGGATGCGATGCATATTGTACAACGACATGTAAAAATATGTGTGGTCAATCGTCGTGTACTCAAGTATGCGCATCTTCGTGTGGAAATAACTGTTCAGGCAGTTGTCAGGGCTCCTGCTCTGGATCTTCTACTGGATCTTGTAGCGAATGTTCAAATAACTGTTCTGGATCTTGTTCAGGAGGTTGTAAAGATGCATGTACAACGACTTGTCAGCAGTTCTGTAAGGGTGGCTGTAAAGGATCCTGTGACGGTGGATGTGAAGGGTCTTGTTCAGGAGGTTGTTCGACTTCCTGTGCGAGTGGATGCGCATCATCATGTGGAGGGCAGTGTAGCAAAAATTGCTGGGGCACATGTGTTGGAGGATGTTTTTCTTATGGTATGTTTAGTTAACGTAAGAATATAAACTAATTTATAATAAAGTTCTTAGGAATCCTCTGAATTCGAGTTTATTATGTCTATAAATATAAAGGAAAATCCCTCACCATGGCAAGGAGGTGTTGCTAAAAGTATCACTTTTATTGTCACAAAAGACTGCCAATTGGCATGCAAGTATTGTTATTTAGTTGGAAAGAACGATAAGGAGAGAATGTCCTTTGACGTTGCACAAAAAGCCATTGACTATATTTTAACAAATGAAACCGATTTTCCTGAAGAATCTGTTACAT
>JAIDQZ010000098.1:3975-4556 GCA_029062005.1 Muribaculaceae bacterium
CTGTTACATGGGACTTTATCGGAGGAGAACCATTTTTGGAAATAGATCTAATTGATCAGATTTGTGATTACATAAAAACCGAGATGTTCAGATTGAATCATCACTGGTTTAATTCGTACAGATTTTCTTTTTCAACAAATGGGATAAACTATCATTCTGAAAAAGTTCAACAATTCATCAGAAAGAATGCTTCACATCTGTCTATTGGAATAACCATAGATGGAACACAACGTAAGCATGATTTGAATCGGGTTTGGAAAAATGAATCTCCTGAGCGTGGCAGTTATAACGATGTAGTAAAGAATATTCCTTTGTGGCTTAATCAGTTCCCTGATGGAGCCACTAAGGTTACAATAAGTTCTCCTGATATACCATATATAAAGGAGAGCGTGTTACACCTATATTCTTTAGGTATTAGGGAAGTAAACATTAATTGTGTGTTTGAAGAAGTATGGAATGATGGAGATGATGTTGACTTCGAGAATCAACTATTACGTCTGGCTGATGAAATAATAGAAAGAAAACTTTATCAAAATTTTTCTTGCTCTTTTTTTGCTGAATATATAGGCAAACCAATGGTT
>JAIDQZ010000099.1 GCA_029062005.1 Muribaculaceae bacterium
TGGGTGGTCGAAAGAACATTTGCATGGCTGGACGCATTCAGAAGGCTCGTTAGAAATTACGAGCAGACCGATGAATCCGCTGAAGAGATGATTGATTTCGCGACTATCAAACTCCTGATTAAGCATATCTAATGGTTAACAACATTAAAAAGTAAACACACTCTGAGATTGCTAAAGGAAAGTCTCAATAGTCCCGAAGTCTCAAAGTCCAAGAAGAAAAAGCCGATTCGTACCAAAAGCAATACGGACATAAAGAAAATCATTGATAAAAACGGTAAACCGTTGAGTAAAGAGCGACAGGAGCAACTTCAACAGCTTATCTTCACCATCAAAAAGAGTTTCGGCATAGACTTCTATTTTCAGAAGGATAAGAACGGACAAGTCAGAGGTTATGGTCTCGTTGACCATGCCGGAAAGATAGCCTTTGACGGAAGCAAGATTATGAAACTATCTGAGCTGATTGATTTAGTGCCAACACAAGAGCGCAAGCCTTCACCGCTTGATATTTACCGGGATATGATCTCCATTGCCATTAGTACAAGAAAATATAGCGTCACAATGGATATACGCATGAGAGATGGCTCTACATATCAGAAAGCTATTACTCAACGGCAATTGGCTTGGTACGAGAATGTAAAGCCGTAAGAAAAGGACGATGTAGCCTACACTATAGCAGCTACAATGTTTTCCGAAGAGATACTTATGACTTATCTCAAAAGACATACTTTCAAAGAGTTGCGTGATAGGATTAAAGCCGTTTACACTCCAAAGCAAAAGAATGGGGGATATTGCCTTAGAATTGAGATGAAGGGTGGATATGCCATTCCGCCTATGAAGATGGATGATAAGGACGAGATGGAATTTCGCCATATTTCAGAAGACGACAAGAAAGAGTTCCTACTTAATCTTGCTGTAGAATATCTCACAAGGGCAGATGCAGAAGAAATCATCCAGCATATCAGACGAACTATGCGTGAAGAGATTAAGAAAGACCGATATTTCCTACCCAAACAACAAGAACTTTCTCCGCAGTTATCGCAAATATTTGTGCAAGTTCTTACAAACGCAATCTCACGCTTCAATGTCGGAGGCGGCAGCCAGGACCAAAACCGAGAATGGGAAGTCGGCAACCGCTCCCAATACGACGATCTCGACACGCGCCAATCCGGTACCCGATTGTCAATGTAGCACTTCTTTGAAATATCAGCTCCGCCCATATCAAAAGTAGCTTAACACTTGCTACAGATATTGATGGAGTATTGATAATAGTACCTGCGTCATGACGGCACACCTATTCGACGAGCCAAATAAATGTGTCGCCGGGATGACTTTTCTCCTAAGAAAGATGGTATCCCCGCAGATGACGCTGCATAAAAATAAACTTCCGATAGAGAATTATTTTTCCTATCGGAAGTTGTTAATGTTGAGCTATAGTTCAATTAGACTTTAGCTTGGGCGATCTCTTTAGCAGTATCGAATGCCTTGCGTTGGTCATCGGCAAAATGTTCGTCACGCCATGCACGTTTGTCTTCCTCGCGGAACATCTGCACATCATAGTCATCGTAGTTATTGAACTGGTAGGTATTGTAGCCCACTACACGACTTATGGGATGCTTGAACACATGACCTATCTCCACCTCAAGGTCATCCCAATGATTGGGGTAATGGAACTTTTCAGCCAATTCCGGAGTACAGTTACAGGAATATATCATAGTCACGGGTACAGGCTTGGGTGCAAGTGACTCGTGGTTCATGTGATACGTGTTTTTGCTGAACATCGCACGTTCCAAAAAACTGTGAAGCATTCCGTTTATGTTACCAAAATATGTCGGCGAGGCTATAGCGATTGCGTCAGCGTCGTATACTTCAGCGACAAGGTCGTGAATATCATCCTTGATGGGACAAGTACCGTAAAACGGACCGTTTTTACGCTTGCAGGAGAAGCAACTCCGACACCCGGTATATTTTAACGTATATAAGTCAACCCGCTCTACTTCGGCATCGGGATAGACCGACTTATATCCGTCTGTCCAGCTGTCGAGCATCTTGGCACTATTGCCGTTTTTACGGGGACTTGCATTTATTACAATGATTTTCATAACTTACTTATTTGTATGATTCTGTATAGATGGAAACCACATCCTCCGGAGTGAGGTCTATGCGATCGAACGTGAACAGCATACCCATGACTTCTCTCGCATTTTGGGCAAACGTTGCGAACTCATCGGGTGTTATGCCATAATCCGACATTTTCAGGTCAGCTACACCACAGGCTTTCTGCAAGTCTACCAACGCGTCGATGAACTCCTCAGGACGGTCAGCAAGCGGACGTCCCATCAATCGCGCCATGTCAATGAATCGGTCATCACAAGCGTGATTTTTAATGAAGTGGCTGAAATAAGCCTTGCTTATCATGATGAGACCTGCACCATGAGGAAGTGAGGGATGGTAGGCTGAGAGAGCGTGTTCCATAGAATGCTCACTGGTGGTCATGCTTATTGTCATCACCTCTCCTGAAAGAGTGTTTGCAAATGCTACTCTTGTTCGAGCCTCAATGTCGTTGCCGTCAGCCACGGCTCTCGGAAGGAACTCTGCTACATTTCTGATAGCCTCACGTGCCCTCATATCGCTGTCAAGGTTTGCTCCTTTGGATATGTAACATTCCACGCTATGAAACAGTGCATCGAAGCCCTGATAAGCGGTATATTTAGCCGGTACTGACAACATTAATTCAGGGTCAACGACTGAGATTATCGGGAAAAGACGGAGGTCGCTGATAAACCCTTTTTCATTGGTTTCCTCGTTGGTGATTACACCGGAGTAGTCCACTTCTGAGCCTGTACCTGCTGTCGTGGTGATAGCGATAAGAGGAAGTGGGGCGTTTGCGAGCGGTTTACCCTTACCTGTACCAACACCGGCAGGTACATAATCCCATAATTCTCCCTCATTGGGGGCGAGCATTGCTATACCTTTAGTGCAATCCATCACACTGCCGCCTCCGAGTGCTACGAGAAAATCAGCACCGAATTTTCGGGCTGCTTCAGCGCCTTCGGTCACATTCTTGATCGTAGGATTGGGAGACACACTGTCGTACACCGATGTTTCAACTCCAGCTAAATGGAGTTGCTGCTCAGTACGGTCAAGATAACCGTTAGCGCGGGTTGACTTACCGTTTGAAATAACGATAAGGGCTTTCTTGCCGGGGAGATTCTGCTTGCTCAGGTTATTGAGCTGTCCGGCTCCGAAGAGCACTTTGGTGGGGAGATACTGTTCGTAGGTGAGATTTGTCTGTGTCATATATATCTATGTTTAATAATTTTTGTTATAGTAAATTACCATCCGGCAAGCGGGATTCGCTTTGTGGGAGGGGGAAAAGTCGCATCAAGTGCTCGGAGGTCTTCTTCATAAAGAGTAATGTCGAGTGCTTTGAAATTATCTATCACATGAGCCGATGACGAGGCTTTCGGAATAGCCATCACACCTTCAAGTCTGATAGTCCAAGCCAATGCAATCTGCGCCGGAGATACATCGTGTTTTTCTGCTATTTTCAAAAGAACCGGATTTCTTAACAGCTGTCCCTCAGCAATAGGTGAATATGCAATAATAGGCATTTGGTAACTTTGAGACCAAGGTATGAGGTCAAATTCCACACCGCGCTCTCCAAGATTATAGAGCACTTGATTTGCCTCACAAGCTGCTCCGTCGGGCATCGCCACGATTTTTTCCATATCGGGAACATCTATATTGCTTACACCCCAGCGGAGTATCTTACCGTCACGTTGCAGACGGGTCATTGCCTCGATGGTGTCCTCAAACGGGTGCGAACCTTTCCAGTGAAGCAGATAGAGGTCGAGTCTGTCAGTACGGAGCTTGCGCAGACTGTTTTCGCAAGCACGGATAGTTCCCTCAACACTTGCATTTTCGGGAAGTACCTTACTGACAAGGAATACCTTGTCACGGATGCCCTCAATAGCTTTACCAACAAATTCTTCGTTGGCATACATTTCAGCAGTGTCAACCATTGTCATCCCGAGGTCAATGCCTGTAAGCAGCGCCTCGGTCTCCTGCTTGCGTTTGAGAGGATTCCGCCCCATATTCCATGTGCCTTGACCCAGGGAGCAAAGTTCGGTATCGTCTGAAAATTTTATTGTTTTCATATCTTATTTCTATTTCGTTTGCAATATTAACAATCTCAGCCGACATTTGTGGATACCTTAGTTACGCATATAATTACCCCGATTACAGAATCTTAATTTCAGATAGTCAATACAATACCCAAATTACCTTTACAATTACCCGAAATTCTGATGTTTTGTCCTTGACTTTACCCCCTCGCAAAATTTTGCTAACTTTGCAGAGTAAATAAACATCTCTTAATATGGAAGTCTTTGAAGCAGATACGATAGAAAATTTCAACCGGTTCTTCTGTTTTGATACCCGACATCCGTTGGTGGCTATTGTAAATTTCAATTCCGAAAACAACCACAAGGTGCATCATATCATGCGCTATGGCTTCTATGCTCTTTTTCTTAAAAAGACAACCGGTTGCACCATAAACTATGGCAAGACAAAGTATGATTTTGATGGTAATACTGTGATTAGCTTTGCCCCGGGACAGACTGTTGAGATTGAGCGAACTGATGAAGGGATAATCCCTGAGGCAATAGGTTTACTATTTAGTCCCGAACTTCTTGCTCGAACAAATCTTGAAAAAGGGATCAATAATTATTCATTCTTTTCTTACGCCTCAAATGAAGCCCTGATTCTATCTGAGGAAGAATGTGCAACTATTTCCCGATATATGGAGGAGATACAACGCGAATTGCAACATTCCATAGATAAGTTCTCTAAGCCCCTTATCGTTTCAAATATTGAGATTTTGCTCAACTATTGTCTGAGATATTACGAACGACAATTCATAACACGCGGAGAAATAAATATCTCCGTTATCAGCCGATTTGAAAAACTGCTTGACGCATATCTCAACAATGGCCAAGCTGAAAAATACGGCATACCGACCGTGAAATATTTCGCAGAGAAAGTTTGCCTATCGCCTAACTATTTTGGTGATCTTGTTAAAGCTGAGACTGGCAAAACAGCGCAGGAATATATCCAATTGAAAATGGCATCAAAAGCTAAGCAACTGATACTGTCCCCCGAGTTGACAACAAAAAGTATCTCAGCGCAACTTGGATTTCAGCACCCTCAGCATTTCCTACGCTTCTTTAAGAAGCAAGTCGGAGTTACGCCCCGCGAGTTCAGACTACAAGCAAATTAATCATTATTTAACGGCACACACTCCCGACGAACCATATTCCATGTGGCGCCGAGTCGTTGTGTGCCTACCTTGGAATACATTACCGGCTAACTTACTCCGCGCTATCACACTGAGTAAGATTATCATGATTATTAATTAGATAACGTATTGGGTTACATCAATAACGGCAATAAAGCCAGAGCCATCGAGGTTACGCCTGCGTCTCCACTTCAATAGCTCACGCGTTTATGTCTATACTGTGATTATTAGGGCGAACCAACCGAGTCACCTTTTCTCTTTGTGGAAGATTGAGCCTCGGCAGATGGCGTTTTTCGGTGCAAAGTTACTTAAATCCTCAACTTCGGAATTGCACGAAAAACGGCCAGCCCTGACGGAGAAGCTTAATTGAGCTTCAACGAGATAGGGAAAAGAATAGTTGAATATACAATCTTTCCCCTCTATTATAATATCAGATTCAGTTTATAAACTTATTTACCTACTTCTGATGATGTTAATTGAGTAGCCATTTGTATGCCGGGCACACATTAATAGTATGCCCTGGCGCATCTATCTCACGTTCTTCATAAGCTGTTACAAGGGTCAGTTTATGGCAGTTGAGCAATATACCGGCTTTCGCCAAAGCAGAGGTCTCTCGATTGAGTGTTTTTTCAGAAGATATATCGTAAGATACCTGCACAAGTTCAACAACCGTTGCTCGATGGCATACCACAAAATCGACTTCGTATGAATCTGTTTTGTGATAATAGATGTCATGACCGGTTCTATATCTTCTGCATAATGCCAGATAAACTAAGGCTTCGAGTCTCCACCCCAAATTGTCTTTTGCAAATGCATCCTTCCTTGCATTCATAAGAGATACGTCTATGGGATAGCATTTAGCGTTACGAATCCGCTCGCTACTCTTAGGTGAATATTTGCGCAACTGTTTCAGAAGATAGGCCTGATAGAGATAACCTACATAATTCTCTACCGTTTTATCGTTCTTGAAATTAAAAATCTTTTGCAATGCTGCATAAACAATTTCGCATGGAGCATTATTCATCAGATGATTGGATAATGACTTAAAGGTGTCTTTGTATCTTACCTTAAAACGTTGCACAATATCTCTTTCCAGAATATTCGACACCAGTGTGTCTACGTATTCATCAGCGATTTCTTCACCGCTGATTATCTCAGGAAAGCCACCAACCTCCATATACCTGTCAAATGCACGGCGAAGTAAGGCATCCGTTTTTGTAGATAGATTCGTGGTCTCCACTTTCTCCATTTCGCAAAACTCACCGAACGAAAACGGATATAATTCTATTTCATTATAACGTCCGGTGAGATACGTTGAAAGCTCGCTACTAAGTAGTTTCGCATTGCTACCTGTAATAATCACCTTTATACCCTGTCGGAGCAATCTATTGACAAATAGATGCCATCCTTCTATGTTCTGAGCCTCATCGAGAAATAAGTGAGTAAAGTCTCCATAAATCTGATACAAGCATTTTAGGACATCATTTAAATCATCTGCGGACAAACGAATCAAACGCTCATCGTCAAAATTCACATAAGCGAATTTTACCTGCGCTCTATTTAGAACATTGAAACACAATGTTGATTTTCCACTACGACGCACTCCGATAACCACTTGAGCCTTTTTACTATCAAGCTTTATCAAATCTTCTTCCTTACGCTTGCAAAAGCTCTGAGAACGAAGCGTAACCAACTCTTCCTGTTGGTCTCGTAATATTTCAAGTAACACAGATATATCCATTATCGTCTTGATTTTATGGTGCAAAGATAAGCAAACTTCGGTATTTAGGTAAATTTATACACTGCAAACTTCGGTATTTCGGAATTTTCAAGGTGTGTTAACTTCGGTAAATCGGCAAATTTGCACATGCCAAACTTCGGTATTTTAATATAACCAAGCTATAAAATTAGCGTAGTCTCATTGGATTGGAGGAACAATGAAGATTTTTTCGTTGAACGCTTGCATCATCGCCAGAGTTACATTTGAGATGTAACCGGCAAGGAGAGCCGACACTTCAGATGTGGCGTGACCAACGGCATAATCAATATAAGCTGTC
Source organism: Muribaculaceae bacterium (assembly GCA_029062005.1). Classification (GTDB taxonomy): domain Bacteria; phylum Bacteroidota; class Bacteroidia; order Bacteroidales; family Muribaculaceae; genus Lepagella. The sequence continues at coordinate 7,354 of JAIDQZ010000099.1, forward strand.
ATCACCCCATGATGAGCCAATGCTGATATGAAAGAATTGCGGGCGTACTGTGGAGTTACGCTTTGTATTCCGAGCAGTTCGCAAACATCTTTAATATTCTTTGAAATCCTGCGGTTATAGTCGTGAACACGAATGGCTCTCTGCTCATCGGTGGCTGCATTTAGAAATATGTCCGGAAAAACAAGTTCTTCCGAAACGTATGACGAAGCATATACATCAAGTAACTGACGAAGCTGAGAAATAATCGGCACTGATGTTTCATCGAGTTGCTTACCAATCGGTTTATTAGCTCGGTCAATCTTCGAGCGGATAAAGGTAAATTGCGGGTACTTCTGCTTAGGCGATGCCTTCTCTGTCCAAACAAGTTTTGCCATATCAATAGTATTCATTCCGTTGAGACAATAAAGAAGCAACCACCGCCCAACAGCACGTGCATATTTTGATTGCTTGTCAGGGGCAGCCAACCAATACTCCCACAGTCTCAGAATCTCCTCAACTGTCAAAGCATTCAGTCGTCGACGATTGCCAACATGAATAAGTCCTTTAAAATTTGGCACCGTCATCGTGTGACCGTCCTTAAAAGCTTGATTGAACACTGCGCGAGTTGCACGAAGAATAACCATTCTCGTATCAAGTGAAAGTGGTTGGTCGGTACCATTACGGGCTTTCTGCTCATCCAACCATTTTGAAAATCGTGTGATTATAGCGGTATCAACTGCACCGAGCAATATCGGCTTATCTTTTCTGAATAATTTAAACCAGTCAAGAGCTGAGGAATACATCGCACGAGTCTTTACTTTTTCTTTTGACGCTCCGAGCGTAGCCCAATAAGAAAAAGTATCATCTGCTTTGAGAGTCTTTTCCGTTACCTTACCCTCAGACTTCTCAATATGAGTTTTCAGGTCAGCAACCGAGAATCTATTAAGTGTTATCAACTTATCAGCTTTAGCACATATATGATCAAATGATTTTCGCAAATTTTTACGCGCCTTAATTGCAGCATTTGACTTGGAGAACAGAGCCTCGTATTCCTTGACTGTTGAGACTTTGACACCTGTCGAAAAGTAACGGCGCTGTCTTTGATGAGTTACACACACTGTCAAGGGCACAGGGTTACCGTGTCCGAATTTATACCTGTTATCAGGTGCAAGAATAATACGTATTGTTGCGCCTGCGAATCTTCGTGATTCATCACTGAAAAGAGCCTTTCATTTTGATGTGTTCAAATTTGTGTTCAAGTATTCGTTAGACCCATCAAAATAATCAGGGAGTGATGTTCAAAAGTGGAATTTGAACACATTTTGAACACAACTCCATATTTTAAAGAGGTCTCACGCAAAGTTACAAAAATCTTTTCACCCTTGCAAATATCTGATATTCAGACTAAACAAGTTTTATAAAGAATCACACAGTTTCATAGAAAATCACGCCATCCACCTACTCATAATCAGGGAGTCCTTGGTTCAAGCCCAAGTGGGACCACTCATAGCAAATACAAATTCCAAAAGAATCCTGAAAGTCATTGATTTTCAGGATTCTTTTGTTTATTTTATCCTGAAAAAAATCAGCGGATTTTTTCAAGG